>JAEUUT010000235.1 GCA_016787415.1 Saprospiraceae bacterium
CGGTCGTGCGGATTTTGAGTACGCTGAATCAAAAGGGTACGCCAGCCATCGTCTTGCCAGGAAAGCAAATTGAGCACACAGGCAATACGGGCATCCTCAGGCGGAACGGGGTTGAAACCCAGTTCTTCCAAACGGCGTATGCTCGCCATACGATACTGGGCTTCCCGGCCCGGCAGCGGTCGGGATAATCGGGTTTTTAATAATTCAATGCGGGAATAATCCATGGGAGAATAGTAGACAGTAGACAGTCAACAGTCGGAAGTCAACAGTCGGCGCATAGCAGGAGACAAAAAAACGGGGAAAAAGTTGAAACACGGATTACACGGATAGAGACGGATTTTCACGGATTGGATCGCAATGGATCATGAATCTGTTGCGATCCAATCCGTGAAAATCCGTCTCTATCCGCGCAATCCGTGTTTCCCCAATCCGTGAAAATCCGTCTCTATCCGCGCAATCCGTGTTTCCCCAATCCGTGAAAATCCGTTCTCTCCGTGCCATCCGTGTTTCCTCAATCCGTGAAAATCCGTCTCTTCCCGCGCAATCCGTGTTTCCCCAATCCGTGAAAATCCGTTCTCTCCGTGCCATCCGTGTTTCCCCAATCCGTGAAAATCCGTTCTCTCCGTGCCATCCGTGTTTCCGTGAAAATCCGTCTCTATCCGCGCAATCCGTGTTGCAGTGTTGCAGTTATTTGATTTTCATCTCAAACTCCACGCGCCGATTCAACTCCCGACCTTCAGCCGTGCGATTGGTAGCAATCGGTTTTTCCTCTCCATAACCCGTAGCAAGCAGGCGTTCGGAATCGATGCCACGGAAAACGAGGTAATCCATACATGCTTTGGCGCGATCCATGGAAAGTTGCAGGTTCCGGTCGCTGGGCCCAATGTCGTCGGTATGGCCGGTGATAGCCAGCGAGTAGGCCGGGTATTCACGCAAAATAGCCACAATTTCATCCAGAATTGGATACGACTCCTGTTTGAGGGCATTTTTACCCGTTTCAAACTGTACGGCTTTGGTCGCAAATTCGAGGCGTTCTTTCACTTCTTTTTTCACTTCTGGGCAACCGAAATTAGACACCGGGCCGGGTTGGTCGGGACATTTGTCGAGGTTGTCAACCATACCGTCGCCATCTGTGTCAGGGCAGCCGTTGTTCTTGGGCAGTCCTGGTTCGGTGGGGCAGTTGTCGAGGTTGTCGGCAATACCGTCATTGTCGCCGTCCGGGCAGCCATTGAGCGTTCCGGCTTGTGTGGGGCATTCGTCGTCTTTATCCGGGATGCCATCACCATCGGCGTCGGCCATTTGCGGGCAACCGTCGTTGCTGGCAGGGCCGACCTCGCTTGGGCAGCGGTCCATTTTATCTGCCACACCGTCGCCGTCGGTATCCGGGCAGCCATCCAGGGTACCCGGATCATTGGGGCACTGGTCTACCTGATCGGCAAAGCCGTCGTTGTCGTAGTCTGGACAGCCTTTTGTAGCGATCGGGCCAGCATCGTCGGGGCAGTTGTCTTGCGTATCCGCCAGTCCGTCGTTGTCGCGGTCTGGGCATCCGAAGGCAGTTGCCGGGCCGGGCACCGTAGGGCATTTATCGATATTATCGGCCACGCCGTCTTTATCGGTATCGACAGGCATTATTGGTTTGGGGTCTGATTTATGAAGCAGGTAATGATAGCCCAGTCCCAGTTGCAGGTTATCACGGTTATCGGTTTGCGCTTTTCTGTATTCGGCTTGCAGGTTAACAAAAGCGTATTTGGAGGCCCGGAAATTCAGTCCTGCGCCAAACGGAAATTGCACATGACCGTCTTTAAAATCTGCCAGAGCGTAGCCGGCGCCGCCGAAGACATAAGGTATTACTTTGGCGTCATCGCGGAGGTTTTCGAGGCGAAATACCAGATCGAGGCTGGTAGTAACGGTATTGCCGGTAGTGCTGGGCAGTTTGGCCAGACCCAGTTTGAACGGCAACCCGATATTGAGAAATGGAGCGATATTGCGGGAATAACCGAGTTCGAATCCCTGACTGATTTTAAGGCCGTCTTCATTTAAAAGGCCGTAATCAGTAAGGTTGAGTTTTGCTTGAATGGCATTTGGAAATTCTCGGTTTTGGGCGGATGCTGCTTGCAGGCATAGGCAGAGCGCCAGTACAGTTAGTACAGGAAGTTTTCTCATTGCTACTTTGATTAACGTTTGGAACGACAAATCAAAAGCAATGCCAATAACAGATTTATGGTAGAGCGTACCCGGCGTTTTTTGAAAGCCAGCGGACAATTCTCCCAATCAACGCTGTGCTTCGCGCTTCATTTCAGCAGCCAGTTCGTGGCCCAGGTAGCGTTCGATAGCGCCATGTACGAGATAAATCACCGGCGTCAGCACGACCGCCATGATGGCTTTGTAGATGTAACTCATAATGGAAATAGCCAGCACCTGCAAAAACGGCAATTGCTGCCCGATGTACAAAGCGATAAAAACAACCACAAAACTGTCGAGAAACTGCGACACCAGGCTACTGCCGGTAGCGCGCAGCCAGATGCGGTTTTCACCCGTTGCATTTTTGATGCGGTGAAAAATATCCACATCCACCACCTGCGCCACCAAAAATGCCACCAGCGAGCCGACGATAATCCACAAACTTTGCCCAAACACGACAGAAAACGCAGCATTGTAGTCGCCCACCTGCGCGCGCAAGGCATCCTGCGCTTCAGGCGTCATGCCGGGTTTGATATGCGCCGTACGCCAGAAATCGGCCGGTTCCAGCCCAATAGCGAAATAGAGCATCAAAAAACCATACGCGATCAGCCCCGCCGTCATGTAGGAAAGCAGGCGAATACCGCGTCGGCCAAAGTATTCATTGATAATATCGGTCATCACAAACACAATCGGCCAAAGCAACACGCCCGCTGAAAGGGTAAAGGCCAGGCCGCTCTGGCCCATGATGGTCCAATTGACAGGTTGAAAACCGAATGTTTTTTCCAGGGAAAACAGTTTGACGCCCATGAATTCGGCGACAATGGCGTTGGTCAGGAAAATACCCGCCAGTAAAATCCACAGGCGATTGGGCTTGGAATCGAATTGATACTGCATGAAGGTTTCGTTTATTCGTGCAAGGTTGGAATAAATCGGGAAATGAACAAGCGCGAAAAACGTCGGCTAAACGTCGGTGGCGCTTGAAGCGCCGACGAGGTTTAGGGTATTCTTTCCAACCAATTCTTTTTTCGGATGTTTACCTTCGCGGCTTAAATAGAAGTGAGAGGTGAGATGTGAATCAGGATTTTTAGGATTTTAATGATTAGAAGGATTCTCGCCGTGATGTCAAAATTGAATCATTATTTTTTAAATTTATGACATCACGGCGAGAATCCTTCTAATCATTAAAATCCTAAAAATCCTGATTCACCTCTCACTTCTCGCTTCTCTCCTCTCTCTATGGCAACATTCGCAATAAATCTGAAAGACGGCACGGTAGAATCCAACCGCGAAACCATCGTCGGCATCGACCTGGGTACTACCAACAGCCTCGTGGCGTATATGAACAACGGGCAACCCGAGTGTGTGAAAGGCGCAGACGGGAAAAGTACGCTGGTGCCATCTGTAGTGCATTTTACTGATAATGAGCACATTACAGTAGGCGACGAAGCAAAGCATTTTCTGGTGACCGATCCGTCCAATACAATTTACTCCGTCAAACGCCTCATGGGCAAGTCGTTTAAGGACGTACACGGAACCGAGAGTTTTTACGGCTACCAGATCATCGACGACGATACCGAAGCGTTGGTGAAAATCCGTGTCAAAGACCATTTTTACACGCCCGTCGAACTCAGCGCCCACATCCTGCGCGAACTAAAAGCCCGTATGGAGCACAACCTCCAGTCGACGATCAGCAAGGCTGTGATCACTGTACCGGCCTATTTCAACGACAACCAGCGGCAGGCCACCCGCGACGCCGGCAAACTCGCCGGACTGGATGTGCTGCGCATCGTAAACGAACCCACCGCAGCGGCACTGGCTTACGGGCTCGGACAGGGCACCGACGCGCCGCCTAGCACAGTTGCCGTGTACGACCTCGGCGGTGGCACCTTCGACATTTCCATCCTGCGCATCGAAAATGGCATTTTTGAAGTGCTTTCTACCAATGGCGACACCTTCCTCGGCGGCGATGATTTCGACCGCGCCATTGTTCATCTCTGGCAACAGGAACTCGGCATTACCACGCAGGAGCTCAACGATAACAAGGAACTCGGCCAGGAAATTCGATTGCTCGCAGAAGCCGCCAAAAAACAACTCTCCGATACAGAATCTTTTGAGGCCACCCTCCAGGGTAAAAAAGTTGCGCTCAGCAAAAGCCGCTTCGAGCGACTCGTAGAGCCGCTGGTGGAACGCACCATGGCTTGCTGCAACAACGCCCTGCGCGACGCCGGCCTCCGCCCCGAACAGATAGACAATGTCATTATGGTAGGCGGCAGCACCCGCATGCCTTGTGTGAAAAATACGGTTGCGACGTTTTTTGGAAAACCCGTGTTCGACAGCCTCAACCCCGACGAAGTGGTGGCCCTCGGCGCCGCTATCCAGGCCGATATTCTGGCCGGTAACCAGAAAGAACTGCTCCTGCTCGACGTCACACCGCTGTCACTTGGTATCGAAACCGTGGGCGGACTGATGGATGTGATTATTCCGCGCAACTCCAAAATTCCGTCCAAAGCCGGACGCCAGTACACCACCAGCATCGACGGACAGAAAAACCTGAAAATCAGCGTGTTTCAGGGCGAACGCGACCTGATCGAACACAACCGCAAACTCGGCGAGTTTATCCTGCGCGATATCCCGCCCATGCCTGCCGGACTGCCCAAAATCGACATCCAGTTTATCATTAACGCCGACGGTATCCTCACGGTGCGGGCCCGCGAACTGCGCAGCAACCTGGAAACGCAGGTGGAAATCAAGCCTACCTACGGTATTTCCGAAGAAGAAATGGCCATGATGCTGCTCGACAGCATTCAACACGCTCAGTCGGACATGCAAGCCCGCAGCATACTGGAAGCGCGCAACGAAGCCAACAACATGCTGCTGTCGGGCCGCAAATTCCTCCAGCAAAACGCCGCCATATTAACGGAAGAAGAAAAAACCGATACAAACGCTTTGTTAAACGAACTGGAAGCAGCCACCAAAACCGACGATAAGGACGTTATTCACCGCGCCATTGAAACGCTGAATGCATACACTACGCCGCTGGCACATAGGGCACTGGATATCAATATTCAGTCGGCAATGGCAGGGAAAAAAATCTGAAACACGGATTTCACGGAAAGAACTGATTTTCACAGATTGGGGAACAGGAATGATGCATTACCACTATACCAATCTGTGAAAATCCGTTCTCTCCGTGAAATCCGTGTTCTCCCAATCAGTGTAAATCCGTGTTACAATCCGTGTTCCACTATGAAACATCTACTCACCATCCTCTCCTTTTTCACCCTTCTCTCCTGCCACTCGGCTCAAACAGCCCAGGCCGTCGCCCCTACCCCGCCGGCTCCCACCAAACCTGCAACATTTGTCACCTGGGATAAAAAAATGGTCGACCTCGGCCCGGTAAAAAAAGGTGAAAAGCGCACTACTTTTTTTGAATTCACCAATACGTCCGGCGAAAACGTGCAGATCGACATCGTAGATGCCTGCGAATGCACGCGGGTCGATTTTCCACGCGGCGTATTTGCCCCCGGCCAGAAAGGCCGCCTCGATGTGGTGTTCGACAGCAAGGACAAAGACGAAAACGAAACTATCGGCATTACCGTGGTATTCAAGCAGAATGACGAGAAAGGAAACCCGCGCATTGAATCGGTGGAGTACAAATTTGAATTGGTGAAGTAACAGAAAATCCTTCCTTTTGCAATATCCCGACATTCCTTTCCTCTTATTTCATTTTTTCAAATAAGTCCAACAGTTTACTCTATTATTGCGTCTTTTACAGCGAATACGGAATTTGAATATTCGTTTTATTCCTGCTCCAACATAAATGATGCAATCACTTTACGGCTTTGGTCTGGTATTTCTGCTCTGGCTGGCCTCGTTTACCCTCTTCGCGCAAACACCCTGTTATTTCGTTGCAAGAATCACCGACGCCCAAAGCGAAGAGCCGCTGCAAGGCGTATCCCTGAAAATGGATGGCAAGGAAACCGGCCTGTCGAGCGATTCATTGGGGCGGCTGAAAATGCCCGTTACCTGTTCCGAACACAGTATCCGCCTGCAAACGCTTGGTTATAAACCGTTTAACAGGAAAGTAACCATAAGCGGACAAGAAGTGCTGGAATTTAGCATGGAAAACATCGCCACACAAATTGAAGAGGTGGTCATCAGTTCGCAGAGCAGTGTGCGCACCATGGAAACGCCCGCATTGGGCGTGAGCATGCTCAGCATGAAAGCCGTACAAAAACTTCCGCCTGCTGCAGGCGAAGTCGATATTCTACGTGGCATTCAAACACTGCCTGGCATTTCAGCCGTAGGAGAAGGCGCCAACGGCATCAATATTCGGGGCGGGGCGGTCGATCAAAACCTGATCCTGCTCGACAACATGCCAGTGTTCAACCCCACGCACCTGCTCGGCCTGTTTTCCCTGTTTCCGACCGACGCTATTCGGGAAATGCAGATTTACAAAGGTTCTATTCCGGCGCGTTACGGCGGTCGCACTGCCGGGGTGCTGGATGTAAAAATGAGCGAACCCAGCGCCGATAAATTCAAAATGCGCGGCGGTATCGGGCTCATTTCCAACAGGTTCCACGCGGAAATTCCACTGGTGAAAGACAAAATCGGCTGGATGACCTCCACGCGTTTTTCCCTGAATGAGTACCTGATCAAATTTTACAACAACATCCTGTACGACCGCATCGTCAACAAACGTATCCCCAATAACAAGCCCGTTTTTGTTGATTTTGCCAATAAAATTACCTGGAGGCCGAGCAGCCGCGACCAAATTTCCCTGACCAGTTATATCAGTTACGACTCCTATCAGGTCGATTCGCTGTTTGCCATCGCAGGCATCGTGCCCCGGCAGTCGACCATGAAATACGGCCACAACAACCTGGCCCTGCGCTGGAACCGCTCCATTTCCGATCAGATGAACCTCAATGTGCTGGCCGTGCAGTCGCTGTACAATACCACCACAACCGGGGAAGATGTACAGGCGGGTTTCGACTTTGACACACGCTTGCGCTACCATCAGTTGAAAGGCGAACTGACCTATGCGCCCGATGTGAAACAACGCATCAATGTGGGCGCTACACTCACCCGATACGGTATCAGTCCGGCCAAACTGGCGCCGCATGAGGGCTCGTCCGTAGCCTCGGTGCTGTTGCCCGACGAACAGGCCTGGGAAGCCGCCGTTTTTGCCTCCGACGAGTATGAAATTGGCGACCGACTACTGGTAGAACCCGGCCTGCGCTATGTGCAATACTGGAATGTAGGCCCGCTGCAAGTGCCCGTTTTTTCGGAAGAAGGCCCTAAGACGCCCAGTAGCGTGCTGAATTACCTGACACTGGGCAACAGCGAAGTGGAATCTACCTACGGTCGGCTCGAACCACGCCTGGCGCTGCGTTACAAACTGTCGGAAAACAGTTCGGTGAAAGTGGGCTACAACCGCATGAACCAGTTTCTGCAAATCATCGCCAACAATACCACACCGCTGCCCAATGCCCGCTGGAAAACATCGAACCGCTACGTGCCGCCAGCGCAAAGCGACCTGGTGTCGGCCGGGTATTTCCGCGATACCAAAAACCGCATGTGGGAATGGTCGCTGGAAGGCTATTACCGCCGACAACGCTCGATTTATGATTACCTCAGCGGCGCCGAATTGAGTATCAATCCGCTGGTGGAAACGCAATTGCTCAAAGGCAGCGCCCGGGCTTATGGCGCCGAATTGTTTGTGAGCAAAAAGAAAGGTGTGATGACCGGTTGGGTGAGTTACACCTACGCCCGCAGCCTGCAACAAATTCAGGGCGATTTCCCGGCTTTGCAGCAGTTGAACAACGGCGACTGGTTTCGAACCAACATCGACAAGCCGCACACCGTGAATATGCTGCTCAATTTCCAGTCGGATCGGCACAATTCTGTGTCGTTTACCTTCACTTACAGCACTGGCCGACCGTACACGGCGCCGGTGGGTTTTTACCAGAGCGGACTGAATATCATCCCGGTGTACACGGATCGGAACAATGCGCGCGTGTCGGATTACCACCGGCTCGACGTTTCCTGGACGATCAACAACCCTTCTTTGAAACTCCGGCGTTGGGAGAGTTCGTGGGTGGTGACGGTGTACAATATTTATGGACGAAAAAATGCGTTTTCCTATTTTTTCAACCCGGCACTGGCCTCGTTCAAGCCGTTTAAAGTGAGCGTTTTCCCGGCGCCGCTGTTTTCCCTGACTTATAATTTTAAATTCGAATAACATGCGCAACTGCCTGACTGCTCTTGCCTTGATGCTGCTGACGTATGCCTGCCAGTACCCGGTAGATACCTCCACGTTGCCCGATCCGCAGCGTTTTCTGGTGATCGATGCGGAATTGACGCCCGACTACGGAAAAGTACAGGTCACCTATACCCTGGATAAAGTGACCTCGCAAGGCGCTTACCAGTTTCCCTCGCCACCCGCCAACGCTTCGGCTTATGTAGTTGATAGTCAGGGCAATGCGACGTTTTTTTCTATTGATGGCAGCAGAAACCCGAATTTTCACGGCGTAGTGGGCGAAACCTACCGCCTGTTTGTAAGCGCCGATGGAAATAACTACGAATCGACGCCGGAAACCATGCCTGCTTGCCCGACACTCGACTCGCTGGAGGTGATATACACGGAAGAAAGAAACCGCGTGCCGGAAGATTTTTCTTATTATGGCTTCGATGTGTATGCAAAAACGCAGGATATTCCGGGGCAGGCCAACTACTACCAGTGGGACTGGATTCACTACGAAAAAGCCGTTGGCTGCGGTGTTTTTAAGGAAAACGGCATGGATGTACTGTACCCTTGCAGCCCTTATGGCTGCTGGAATATTACCTATAATACCCGCATAAATGTGCAGTCCGACCAGTTGCGCGACGGCCAGCCCCTGGCCCACAAAATCGTACGCGTACCGTTCACCAACCCACCCAACAGATATTATCTGCAAGTACAGCAACGCGCCATCACGCCTACCGTGTTTACCTACCTGCAATCGCTGGAAACCCAAACACAAAACACGGGCTCCGTTTTCGACATCCCTGCGCAAACCCGTTTCAGCCCGAATATTGTCAACGTCAACAACCCCCGGGAAAAAATCATCGGCGTGTTCAGCGTATTTTCCTACAGCAAAAAAGTAGTCATTATCGACCGCTCCCAACCCATCGACGGCCGATATGCGCGCATTTCCAAATTTTACCTGCCCTTTACCAGCCTGCCGCTCGCTTCAGCGCCCTGCATTGAGGGGTTGTATCGGACGCAGGTGGAGCCGGAGGGGTGGGAGGAATGAGGAGTTATGAGTTATGAGTTATGAGTTATGAGTTATGGTGCTATACTCTTGGGATTGGTTATTGTATTAAGAGGCTGGATAGGTTTAGGGCTGAAAAATATTCCTCCAGCCATTTTACAACCAATGCCAAGAGCATAGCACCATAACTCATAACTCATAACTCATAACTACGATCCTCCTGCTCTCCGCCGCTCCTCTTCCGCGCCGCCACTCCTTCTGCGGGCCTGTGCCACCTGGTTGCTGCCGAAACGATAGGAAATGGAAAGGGTGGCCAGTCGCGTTTCGCGGCGCACGTCGAACACTTCCGTGTAGTCGCGGTAGCGGATGGTAGCGGAAGGCAAATCCGTCCAGAACACATCGGTGAAGGCTAATTTGAGTGTGACTTGCCGGTTCCAGCACTGTTTTTGCACGCCGAAGCCCAGTCCCCACATCGGGTTGATGTCCATGAAGCCGTACACTTCGTGGGTTTTGTAGCGGAAATTGAGTTCGGCCGACCAGTCATTTTTTAGGGTAAACGTGTTGTTATTGTTGAAAAACAGCACCAGATTGCCGTCGTTGACGGTGGTATTGGCAAAATCGCCTTTGTAAAGCCCTTGGTACACATCGAGGCTGTTGATACTGTTCCACCATTTAAACGGCTGAAGGGGCGCGCTGAGGCTGAGCGTGTAGTATTCGGCCTGGGCCAGGTTGCGGTCGGTTTGTGCCGTCACGCGCTCGAGTCCTTCCACCGGCCCGATCACCTGCGTGATATTGTCGACCGTAACCGCATACGACAGCGTAGCCGTGTAACGCTGCCGGAAAGTATGGTTCCACTCGAACGACCAGGTGAATTGTGGATTCAGGTACGGATTGCCGACTTTCAGTGTGCTGGGATCGAGAAAGGACTTGAACGGATTGAGTTGGTCGTAAGTAGGCCGGTCGAGGCGGCGACTCATGTTGAGTCCCATGGTATATTTTTCCGAAAACTGATACGTCAGGAAGGTGCTGGGAAACCAGTTGACGTAGTTGCGGTCGAAAGTTTGGCCCGTGGTGAGTTGATTGCCTTTGGCCACGGTGTTTTCGGCGCGCAGACCCGCTTGCAGGCTGAATTTGGCCCATTCGCGGCTGTAATTCAGGTACGCCGCGTTGATGTTTTCGCGATACAGAAAATGGTTGCTGATGGTGGTATCGAGGATGGGGTGCGCGGCGTCGCTTTTGTCATAAAACTCCAGTTCATTGTCGGCGTCTACGAGGCTGCTTTTCAGGCCCGCTTCCAATTTCCCCATGCTGCCCAGCGGATGCGTGTAATCGGCTTTGGCGGAGCGGATTTTCAGGTCGCCATGCAGGTCGCCGACGAGCAGGTACGGCGGCCGGTATTCCACGCCTTCCGTATCGAAATAGCGCGTGGTATAGTTCTGGGCCGTGGTATTTCCAAACTGGATATAATCAAGATCGACGCTTATTTCACGGCCTTTTTGCCGGAAACTGTGTTTCAGGTTGCCATTCAGGGCCAGCATCGGCCACTTATCGCGCCCGGCGTTAGTGGTATTGAACGCGCCGATGCGCTCTCCTGCACCATTTTCTACATCGGAAAAATTGTTGGTGCGGGCATTGTAGCGGTTCAGCGAACCGGAGGCCAGCACCCCGACCGTGGTAGACGGACTGAGGAAATAATCGGCCCCTACCCTGCCGTTGTGAAAATGAAACGGCAAAATGAGCAAATTGCGCTGGTCGTACGCCCCCGTAGGCTGCCCGTTTTCATAAAAAGTGCGATACAACTGCAGGTCGTTCATCCAGTCGCGGTCGCTGTAATTGTAGTTGCCAAACAGGTTCCACTTTTTTTGCCGGTGGTTGAAGGTAAATCCCGCCCCAAATTTCGGGTACACGCCCTGGCTGTAGTAGGCATTGGCGGAGCCGTTGGTGCCCAGGCTTTTGTCTTTTTTCAGGCGAATGTCGATGATGCCCGCATTGCCCGCCGCGTCGTACTTCGCCGAAGGATTAGTGATAACCTCGATGCGATCGATGCTGCCCGAGGGCAGGGCGCGCAGGTAATTGGCCAGGTCTTGCCCGGCCAGTGGCGTCGGTTTTCCGTCGATCATAATGATGGTGCCCGCCCGCCCGCGGATGGTGATGGCGTCGTTGGCACTGACGATCACGCCCGGCGAACGGCCCAGTATCTCGAACGCCGTGCTGCCCGTCGCCATTATGCTGTTGTCGACATTGACGATGAGGCGGTCGCTGCGCCGCTCGATGAAAGGCCGCTGCGCTGCCACAGTCACCTCTTGCAAGGCCTGTGCCGACTCCGGCAGGGTGATGGGCGGCAGGGCGACATCGGCCGTGCTTATTTCCAACGGGCGGCTCATTTGCTGCTCAAAACCCAGCAAGGACGCCGCTATGCGGTACGTGTCGGGCTTCAGCCCGGAGAATTCGTACTGCCCGGCCGCGTCGCTGAGTTCTACTTTCACCAGCGTGCTGTCGGCGCTGCGCAGGAGGCTGAGGGTGGCGGCTTCGAGGGGTTTTCCGTTGGCATCGGTTATGGCGCCGCGGAGGGCTTGGGAAAAGGCGTTGGCCTGGAAGCAAGCGAGGACGATCAGGGGTAAAAGCCATCTGCGAAGGTGTATCTGCATCATTTTCGGATCATTTGTGGGCCGAAGAACGATGCAGGCGCGTTTTTGGATGCGGAAAATTCGACAGAGGGGTGGTGAGGGGGTGTGGGGGAAGGGTTTGAAGACCTCACCTTACTTCACCGCCACCTTCCCTGCCCTGTACCGCCCTTGCGCATCCGTTATTTTCCAGAAATACACACCTGGCGTACTTGAACATTCAAAAGCATAGACGCCCTCACCGGCACTAAAATGCCGGGCCGCTTGCAGCCCTATGCGCCTGCCATTCGCGTCGAATACCTCGCCCTGCAAGTCGGCATCCGAATACAGGTTTATTGGAATGGAAAAACTGCCATTTGAGGGATTCGGCCAGGCTTCCGAGGCCGAAAAATCGGGTACTGATGTAGTACTGCTCACAGCGCAGGCATTGCCGGTGATAACATGCCCGAGTCGTACAGCCCGGAATGTTTCGATTGAACTCAAATTGGCCAGCGTTTTGACTAAAAAACCCGGCGGCGAAGGAATCAGCGGTTGAGCAGGATTGATAAACTGAAAAGAAGCAGGTACAAAACGCCAGGCACTGGCAGGCGTTTCCAGGCCAAGTTGCCAGCCCTGCAAAGTAGTTTTGTCTGCCTGTGTGACTGCGCCGTCCATATTGCAGTCGGCTGCCAGGAACTGCCAGATTTCCGTGAAAGGTTCTGTGCCGTCGATGTGCCGCTGAATGCGTTCGAGGTTCTGCTGGAGGTCAAAAATGGTAAAATCGGAGAGTGGATTCCCGTTTTTTGTGGGTGTGATGCGCACCAGAGCATTGGCATTGCCCGTGGTGGGCAGACTGAATAAAACACACCCGTTGTCGGAAGAAAGCAGCATGTTGACATTGGTAAAGGGCGATTGCGCATCCGGCGCAAATTCCACGAGAAACGAGGTTTCGTTGATCCCCGCACTACTACACCATTGGTGTGCGCAGGCCTGAAAAGCAACGGGTTGAGCATAAAGTGAAAGGTAGACAAACGTAGCGGCGAGTAAGATGTAGTGTCTTTTCATGCAGGATATATTTTTCCCCTGCAATTTATTCCCCTTCCTCCATCCTCCCAACTTTTTCTCGCTTCTCACCTCTCGCTTCTCACCTCTCGCTTCTCGCCTCTCACTTCTCACCTCTAAAAACAAGGCTATGGACGTACCCAGACGCCCATAGCCGTAAACACTCCATGCGTGTTCAATAGGTACTATTGCTGTTGCAAAAGTGAGGATGGAGCGTCAAGTGGTGTTTGTCAAATCGTGCTAATTTTCAGTGTACGGGAAGGCGGCTCGCCAAAGTGCTGCTTGTAGGCTTTGCTGAAACTGGCCAGGTCGGCAAACCCGCATTGCAGTGAAATGTCCAAAGCAGATTGTCCGCCACGCTGTAGCATGGCGCGGCCGTACTCCAGCCTCTTTTGCCACAAATACCGATGTGGCGGCATGCCATAGGCCGACTGAAATAGCCGCGAAAAGTGGTACTTCGACATATTTCCAGCCCGGGCAATATCCTGTACGGAAAGCGGTTCGGCCCAGCAGTCATCCATCAATGCTTTGCTGCGTGCCAGAAGTCGTAATATATCTTTTCGAACGGATGTTTTCACAGCCTGTACCGAGCGAATCCTCTTCACAATTTCCTTATAATCAGACACATACAACTCAGCCAGTCGGTAAAAAAACATATCGTTCAGGTCTGGCAAACCCAGGGCGTTGTTGCGAATGCGTTGGCAAAACGTATTCAGAAAATGCCCCATGCCTTGTGTCCCGGAACTGGAGTAATGCTCCAGAAAATCACCACTTTGGAGCATTGCCGTCAAGCCGATGTCGCCCTGCATTTCCAGTGGCAACAAAAGACTGGACAAAACTTCTTCAAATATTTCCGGCAGTATTCCAATACACAGGCCATGTACGGCCTGCCTGCTTTTCAATTGGGCCCTGGAAATACAATGTGGGTTGCCCAGCAGGTATTGCCCTTCCCCGACCGCATAGGTGCGTCCATTGAGGGTATGGTGCTCCGTTCCTTTCGCAACATAAATGATGGTAAAGCCCTGAAAAGTGGATGCCAATTCTATTTCGTGGAGTACGGAATAATTCAGGGCATGGCAGTTGCGGGGCCTTGAATGAATGGTGTGTATATTTTGTTCGGTCAGTAGGTTAAAGTGATACATGGGATTAATTTACCCATCGAGCAAGCCCCTCCTTCCCAAAATTCGATCAACAAGCCACACGATCCCTTGAAAAACCATCTCTCACCTCTCACTTCTCTCACCTCTCACTCTCTCACCTCTCACCTCTCACCTCTAAAAAGGGTATCCAAACGAGAAGTTCCAGTTCAGGTTCTCTTTCCGCCACTGGCGCACACCAAAATGCAGGTCGTCGGCTACCCAGCGCTCTCCCACAGGCAAGTAAGGTTTGGACAGCGGCACACCCAGATCGAGGCGCAGCACAAAAAAACCGAGGTTGACACGCAGCCCCACACCGGCGCCCGTTGCGAGTTCTCGGTAAAAACGATGCAGTTGAAAACGCGAAGCATCTGAGGCATCCGTGCCGCTGGTAAGCCAGATATTCCCGGCGTCTACAAAAACAGCCAGTTCGGGGTATTTGCCGATGGGCATGCGGTATTCGATGCTACTTTCCATCAAAACATTGCCGGTGTAACGTCCGACAGTCAGCCCGGAAGCAGTGGTCTCGCGCGGCACGCTGCCCGGCCCGACCGTGCGGGGAGCAAAAGCCCGCACACTGGAGGCGCCGCCCACCACATAACGATCCAGCAGGGCCACATTGCCATTTTTGCGCAGTGGAATACCTGCACCAATGGCAAAACGCGCTGCCAGTACATTGCGGCCGTGGGTGCGCTGATATTGCCGATAGTCCGATTCAATGAAAAAGTTGAGCGGGCTCTCCAGCATATAACCCGAAGGCAGGTACTTGCTGCCCGTATAGCCGCTCACCTGCGCTGCAAAACGCTGGCGGAAATACCGCGTGTGCTGTTTGGCAGGCCCCAGCCGCTCGTCGAAAGTAAAGGTGTAGTTCGGCTTGTATTCTACAAACGTAAGCAGGGATCGGGCCGCTCCGGTCGTGTCCTGTGGAATTTGTTCGATCAACTGACGGCGAATATCGCGATCGCTGATGGTGGAAAACTGCAAACCCAGGCTCAGCGGATTGATTTCCTGCAACACCGAACCGCGGCGGTTTTTTTTCCATAAATAACCGGCTTCGGCGCCCACGCGTTGAAAACTCAGGCGAAAAGCGCCCGTTTCGGGCAGATCGTATTTGAACCAGTTGGTTTCGTGCTGCAATTTGAAACGCGTGGTGCTGAATGCGCGCCTGTTTTTTTCCTGCAACAACAAAAACCTCGGATAAGTCAATTGAATGCCAATGTTGCTGACGATAAAATCCTGAAAATCAAAGTTGCGCCTGCTGGTACGCAGGTACGCCCCGTCGAAGGATACCCGAAGCGCCTCAGCGCCTCTAAATGTATTGCGGTGTGAATACGCACCTCCCAACCGCGCGCCGGAATAAAATCCGGGCGAAAACACTGCCGACAAAGTTCCTTCCAGGCGCTCGGGCTTGTACGGCGTAAGATACACCCGTGCAT
Organism: Saprospiraceae bacterium; assembly: GCA_016787415.1. Classification (GTDB taxonomy): domain Bacteria; phylum Bacteroidota; class Bacteroidia; order Chitinophagales; family Saprospiraceae; genus M3007. Next base: position 15,675 of record JAEUUT010000235.1, read on the forward strand.
CCAGCAGGGTATCGGCCTGTGGAGATACCTCGAAACGAATGTTGACAAATTTGTAGACATTCAGGTTCAAAAGCCGGTAAATGGTGGACTGGTACGCCCGATTGGAGTAAAAACGCCCACAGCGCAGGGTGATCTGGCGATTCAGCACCTCGGGGCGCAGCGGCATGTGGTGGTAAGCATATTGCAGGCAATTGAATTGCAAGGAGTCATACGACGTATGGGTACTGTCCGACTGGCGTGAGAGGTCATAGTCCGGGTACACCGTCACATTTGCCAGGCGATAACGCCTGCGTTCGCGTTCGCCGGTTTCTTTTTTTACGCGCAGTGTCAGGTTCACCTCGCCTGCAGGGTGCAGGGTGTCGGCCTCAAACACAAGGTTGTCCGGAGAAAAATAGTACCAGCCTTCGTTGCGCAGGGTATCCGACAGGCGTTGCCGCTCGGCAATCATTTCTTCCAGGTGATAAAACTGCCCGGGTTGCACCAGCGTACCCGGGCGCAGCGCGGCGAGCCTGTGGGTAAGCAGGCTGGAATCGGCCGGGTAAGTAACATTGTCTATTTGCTCGCGGGGTGTTTTGACGGTGATTTCGTGGGTAAGCCGGACGCTGTGTTTGCGTACTCTTTCTTTGGTGTCGATACTTGTTTTGAAAAAGCCATCGTTGGCGGCGCGTTCTGCCAGCAGTTCCCGGTGTCGGTTGGCCACTTTGGCTTCGTACAATACTGGTGGTTCACCTAACCGATTGGCGAAAAAACTGCCCAGGCTGTTCTCCCGGCTGTTTTTGAACATGTTGTATATCACCAGTTTAGGCCGCATCCACAGGATTTTTCGATTGGGCCGCGGCAGTACAACGGCTTTTTTAAGGTCTGTTTTGAGGATTTTTGTGTCCCAGTGTTTGTCGGGCTTGACGATTTTTGTTTTGGCTTTCACGTACAGGCGTTCACCTTCCTGCAAGTGGCCGGTGCCGGTGCAGGCAGCAAAAAAAGAGACGAGGGCAACAAATAATGCTGCGTTTTTTGCCAGAGAAATAAGCCGTATATGTGTTTGCAGATGCTGCATAAGCCTGTTTTTCAAATGCTGTTGGAATACGCTACGCTTTGTGCACTTTGTGCCATCCTTTTATAACCTCACTCATCCCCCCCGAACTCCCGACTCAGAATAACCCCCGCCCCCGAGTTCCTCAAATTGGCAGAAGACGCGTTCAGCAGTTCAAAACCTCTTTCCGAAAACACCGTCACTTTCAAGTTCCCGTTGCGGGTTAGCGCGTATTCTACCGAAGCATTTTCCAGTGCGCTGTGCGATGCATCGCCATTGGAGCCGCCTACCGTAGTGCCACCCGACAGCCGGAAAACCAGCCGGTCTTCGAAAAATGATTTTTGCAGCCGCAACTGGTAATTCGTCGTGCCTTCCGCCGCCGCAGCGCCCGTATTGGTATTGCCCTGCGTGGTCGTGAAATCCACATCTATCCAGGTCAAGTACTGATCTGCCAGCGCATTGAGTTGCCCGGTAAGGAAATTACTCAGCCCCGATTGCAGCGGATTGCCGCCGGAACCAGGCAGGTTGAGCGTGGGTTCAGCAATAAAATTGCGCAGGAGCAGCACGCCAAACACCTGTTTCGACAACTGGTTTTTGTCTTCGTTCACCGTATTCAGCGCGCTTTCCACCAGGCCGGTTTCCTGGGCGCCGAACGTAGCAGCCAGGCTTTTTTGCGTTTCAGCAGAAGGGTACAAAAACTGAAAATTGATATTGGGCTCTGTCACAGAACCACTGATACTCGTTTGAAGGAAAAAAATCTGCGGCTGTCGGTACGCAGCAGCCTCTTCTGCGGATGCTGCCGACAACTGATTGACAACCAATGGATAAGGAGA
>JAEUUT010000033.1 GCA_016787415.1 Saprospiraceae bacterium
TACGCGGAGTTGTTCCGTTTGCAGGCACGGGGATACGTTTAGTTATCGTTTAGTTATCGGTTATCAGTTATTAGTTATTAGTTATCAGGGTGGTTAAGAGACCATCCGTACAAATGCTTGGCATTGATTATTGTCAAGCCAAGCATTTGTACGGATGGTCTCTTAACCACCCTGATAACTAATAACCGATAACTAATAACTAATAACTACAACGGATGGTCTCTTAACCACCCTGATAACTAATAACTGATAACGGATAACAAAATTGTATCTTTGCCGCTTCTCTGCAAATACCCACAATTTCATGTCTACTTCAACCATGCGGTTGCGTTCCGCACTTATTTCCGTTTATTCCAAAGACGGCCTGGAGCCTATTATCCGTCGCCTGCATGAACTCGGCGTTCAACTTTACAGCACCGGCGGCACCCAAACCTACATTCAAAAACTCGACATTCCGGTTACGGCCGTGGAAAGCCTCACGGGTTACCCCAGCATCCTCGACGGGCGCGTAAAAACGCTGCACCCGGCGGTATTTGGCGGATTGCTTGCCCGTCGCGAACCCGAGCACCTGGCCCAGTTGAAAGAGTACAATATCCCTGAAATCGACTGCGTGATCGTCGACCTGTACCCGTTTGAAGATACAGTGGCTAAAACGCACGATGAAATAGAAATCATTGAAAAAATCGACATCGGCGGCGTATCGCTCATTCGCGCCGCTGCCAAAAACTGGAACGACGTAGCCGTAGTAGCCAGCAAGGAGGAATACAAACTTTTCCTCGATATGCTGGAATCGCAGGATGGCCAACTCAGCGCCGACGACCGCCGCGAACTCGCGCGCCGGGCCTTTAAGGTGACTTCCAACTACGACATTGCCATTTTCAACTGGTTCAACGAAGGCACCACCGACATTGCTTTCAAATACTCCATCCACCGCTCCGATATCCTTCGCTATGGCGAAAACCCACACCAGAGTGGCGTTTTCTTTGGCGATTTCGACAAGGTGTTCGACAAACTCAACGGTAAGGCCATTTCCTACAACAACCTGGTCGACATCGACGCGGCGGTGCAATTGATGCGCGAATTTCAAGTCGGAAAACCCTGTTTTGCCATTCTCAAACATACCAATGCCTGTGGCGTAGCCCGCCGACATACGCTGCTCGAAGCCTGGCAGGCGGCACTGGCCTGCGACTCGACGTCGGCTTTTGGCGGTATTTTTATTTGCAATACCACGGTTGATCTGTCTACCGCGCAGGAAATCAACAAACTCTTCTACGAGGTGCTCATTGCACCCGATTTTGCGCCCGATGCCTTCGAACTGCTGAAAAAGAAAGAGCAGCGTATCCTGTTGAAAATCAAAACTTTTGATGTGCAGAAGCGCTCTTTCCGCAGCCTCCTGAACGGCGTGGTAGAACAAGACGCCGACCTGAAAACGGAAACTGAAGCCGACCTGAAAACGGTGACCGAACGCGTGCCAACGCCCAAGGAAGTGGGCGAACTTATCTTTGCCGCCAAATGCGCCAAACACCTCAAGTCCAACGCCATTGCGCTTGTGAAAGAGCGCCAGTTGATCGGCATGGGTTGCGGTCAGCCGAGTCGCGTGGATGCGCTGCGCCAGGCCATTGCCAAGGCCCGCTCTTTTGGGTTCGACCTGAATGGCGCCGTCATGGCCTCCGATGCGTTTTTCCCGTTCCCCGACTGTGTGGAAATTGCGCACGAAGCGGGCATCACCGCTGTCATCCAGCCCGGCGGCTCGCTGAAAGACCAGGACTCCGTGGATGCCTGCAACAAATTCGGCATGTCGATGGTGATGACGGGTTTCCGGCACTTCCGACACTGAGGATTTAAGATTTAAGATTACATGATTTTAGATTTTAGATTGGAGGGCATCTCGAATAAATCTAAAATCTAAAATCATGTAATCTTAAATCTTAAATCAAACGACTTGTCCATGAAAAACATCTTCCTCTTCTTCCTTTGCGCCCTCGCCTTCAGTACCCGGGCACAATCCGCTGCCGAAAAGACCATCCGTTCCATCATGGCCGAGCAGGAACGCGCCTGGAACCGCGCCAACCTCGAAGGTTTCATGGACGGCTACTGGCACTCCGATAGCCTGCGGTTTATCGGCTCGCGCGGCCTTACCTACGGCTGGCAGCAAACGCTCGACAATTACAAAAAAAGTTACCCGGGGGCCGAGGCGATGGGGCAACTGAAATTTACTATTCTTTCTGTCGAACGGCTGTCCAAACGCAGCGCTTATGTTATCGGGAAATGGGAACTCACCCGAAAAGCGGGTAATTTGAGTGGGCATTACACCCTGTTGTGGAAGAAAATGAAGGGGAAATGGGTGATTGTGGCGGATCATTCTTCGTAGGGTGCGTGGGTTAAAAACAACGTCGGCAGGGTTCAAAACCCTGCCGACGTTAAACCCTGCCGACGTTGTTTTTATCTTTATGTCCTGTACCACGCAGAGACAAGGCATGCCTTGTCTCTACTGTGTTGCCGTTTGCGCATTAATTCTTCCCCATCCGAACTCGCCATTTCGGCTCGGGTAGTAGTTGGCGCTTGTTTTCAGGCGGTCGAACACCTGCTGGCGTGTCCAGGAAGGGTATTTTCCCCAAACGAGCGCGGCGATACCGGCTGTGGTGGCCGTGGAAACCGAAGAACCGCCAACCGTAGAAGGCGCATCGCCTGAATTAGCCAGCGACAGCGGGTGGTCGTCGGAATTTTTCTCCATGACTACCACGAAATCCACTTTACTGCCGCTGTGGCAGGCGCTGCAACGGCTGCTCAGGTTGGTTTTAATGCCTGTTACGGCTACTGCCTGGGTCATAGTGGCAGGGAAAATGACGCCCGCGAACCAGGCCGTCCACGAGAACGACGTGCCAGCGGCGCAGAAGATCAGTTTGCCCTGGTTGTAGGCATAAATGATGGCGTCGCGAATCTGACTGGCCGTAGTGAGGCGGCCCATGCTCATGCTCACGATTTTCACGGAAGCGGTGTTGCCAGCCAGTGTGAAGGCGTTGGAAACGCCCACCGTTTCATTGCTGGTGTCGAGGTACACGTCGTCGGCAGCGCGTACGCCTACGAGGTTAGCGTTGTAAGCCACACCAACAGTATTGCCATCAGTGCCACGCGGGCCGGTGCAGGTGCCCATCATGGAAGTGCCGTGGCCACAAGGGTCGTTGGCGGAAGTAGCGCCGGGCAGCGTGTAGTATTTGGTGACGGTGCGGCCACTCGATTGTCCCTGGTTAAAGGCCGAACCGAGGTTTTCCTGACTGCTGCTGCAGCCGCTGTCGACAATCATCACGGTCACGCCTGCGCCGGTGTTGCCATTGGCCCATGCTTGTGCAATATTGTGGTAGGAATAGTTCCAGGATTGTTTGCAGTTGGGAGTGATGACCGTGTAGTCGGTGCCAGCCACGAGGCCTGTTTGGGCAGTGTTGCTGCCGCAGCCCGAACTTGAACGTTCGGACACTGTTGTCATATATGGCTCATAACCAATCGGTTCTGCGTAGCGCAGCAGATTGGAATTGCGCAGCGCTGTGATTGTTTGCGGATTTTTTACATACACATCGAATACCGGCAGGTTCGGATTTTCTTCGTAAGCCAGCAAATCAGATGCCTTCAGGGAAGGATTCAGGCTGCGCTCCGAATCGAGTACGATGCGGAAAACGGCATCCCGAGCGCCTTTCCATTCAGCAGATTGCAGGTCGATTAGGTGAATTTTTTCGTCGAGGTTGCTGAATCCGGCAGGCTGGTAACCCACGGAAAGCACATAGTCGGAATTAGACAGCGCCGTCCAGATTTGATCGTCGCTGGCCCAGGCCCAGAGAAACTGTTCTTCCGTTTCCAGTTTGGCCTGAATAAACTTGTCGAGCGAAGTTGGATCGGGTATGGCCGGATGGTCGGTGGAGACAGAAGTTTCCTGTTTTCGGCAACTGTTTACTGTTAGGAATAATGATGCACAGAGGAGTAAGGTTGATCTTTTCATGCGATGGCGGTATTTTATTTGAATTAATTGGCTGCGAAAATATTGTTTGTTTTACGTTATTGCAAAGAGGTGCATAAAGATTTGGAATTTTTATTTTGTAGGGTGCGGTATTCACCCCAATCAATAACCCATCCATTTTTGCGTTCTTTGCTTGTCATATACATATTCATCCAGATGCGAATAGTTTTTTGTTTTATACTGTTATTTTCTCTGCGTGCAGACGCTCAGTCGTCCGGTTGGGAATTGATAGAAGCCAATGATTTTATCGCTGCGCGCGCGGCATTTCAAAAAGAGTTGCAGCAGAACCCGGACGACGAAGCGTCCCTCGCGGGCATGTTGTTCTGCACCGAAACCGTACATGAAGATGAACGCTACACCCAATACGCCCTTCGGCTTATACGTGCAGGTTGGCAGGCGCCGTATTACTGGCTGTTCGGACACCTCTACGAAGGCAAACCCGAAGAAGTGCTGGCACAAGCGCTGCCTATGCCTTTGCGTATACCGATGATGCTCCAGGAAGCGGATTCACTGCGTTTTCACTATCGGGAACAGGAAAGCAGGCGATTGATGGCTACGGCGCTACCGGACTGGAACTGGTCGCTGATCGGGCCATTCGACAACATGCGAGGCAGCGGTTTTGTAGAGCCGACGCCCGTGGAACTTGGCCCGTTCGACCCCGAAAAAACCTATAAAAACGGTGCCGGGAGTGAATTCAAATGGCTACAGCGCCGAACACCCCAGCCGGGTTCGCCGGTTTCGTTCGAACTGCTGCCACGCCGCAACGACTTAGCCACGTATTACGCCTGCACTTTTTTGCAGACGCCTACGGCCCGCCGCGTAAAAATGGGCATCCGCCGCAATGCGCCAGTGAAAATCTGGCTCGACAATCAGGTGCTGGCCACACTTGCCCCCGATTTTACACCCGATGAATGGGATGGCGAATCCCTGGAATTCGACCTGAGCGCAGGTACACACTACTTATTGGTCAAACTCTCGGAATTTCCCGACGATGAAATCAATACACCGCTCGCACTTGAATTTTTAGAAACGCCAGCCGACAAACAGGAAGATTTTTATCAAAATCTGTCTGAAATCACCTCTTATTTCTATGGAGGTGGCGTTCAACCTTCGTTTCAGTTGCGCCTGACCGACCCCGCGACCGGGGTACTGTTAAATGACGTTTCCACTTCTTTTCAGGGGACATACACGCCGGCCCAACAGCCCGCTGCCGTGGTATACGAAAACAGGCCTTACCTGCAATATTTCCTGCAACAGGCTGCTAACGGCGACCCCTGGCGCGTATATCTCCTTTCGAAAGCCTTCCTGCACGCGGGCGCTTCCGAAGAAGCCGAGGCCTGGTTCGCCGCTTACAAGGAGGCGCACCCCGGCTCGTCTTTTGCACGCTACTTGCTGGCCAAATGTTTTGATGCCAATGGTAAGGGTGAACGCGCTGAAGCACTACTGAGTGAAATGGATACTGTGGCTACTCCCACATTCGCGGAGTATTACAATCGTTTTCAGAAAATAAACAAGGAGCAGGAGGAAGTAAAATTTGTGAGTGCCCTGGAACAACTGCTGGGTATTTCGCCGGCCAACTGGGAAATCGTGAATACCTACCTCGACTTTTTAAAAGAAAAAGGCAGAAAAGAACAGGTAAAGACCTGGGTGAATGATTTTTTAAAATATAATAATACGGAAAAGTGGAAAAAAAGACTGGAAATATACTTAAAAGAAGAGAGTTATCGCCCCGAAACCTTCAAGCCCGTTTCCGATAAACAACGTGAAAAGAAGTTCAAAACGGCCCGAAAAGAACTGAAACAACATTTTTCCCTGATTTTATACGAGCAAATACTAGACTATTACAGATACCGGGAGCAAGAGAAAGACGTGCTGGCTACCTACGACCAGATCATGGCTATCATGCCCTGGAATGGCGCTTATGCCCTGTCGAAGGCGCGTTATCTGTTTGAAAGAGAGCGGCCTGTAGAAGCGCTCCAACTTCTGAACAGCCTCGTTGCGGAATACCCCTATTCGCCTGTCATATTTGAATTGATGGGTGACATTGCCATCGAGCAGAAAAACGAAGCGGAAGCCTTGCTGCGCTACCGGCAGGCAGAGAAAACCGGCGGCGAAAGCGCACGTTATTCGGGCCTCCGCGAAAAAGTGGAGAAATTAGACAATAGCAAAAAATACTCCGGTTTTTTCCGGCAGGTATCGCTGCCGCAGATTGCCAAAAAAACGGAAGGGCTCGACAAATATGTCGATGAAGATGCCGTCGTGCAGTTTTATTCTGTGCAAAATACCTACCTGCGCGATGAGCACAGAATTGAATCGGCCCGCAAAGCCGTTATCCGTATCCTCAGCGATGCAGGCGCCAAAAACTGGACGGAAGCCGACCTCCGGCAAATCGGACAGATTACCTCTGCAAAAGTGCTGAAAATAGATGGCAGCACCACTTCGCCTGAAATAGGCTACGGGATGGCTGTGTTTAAAAACCTGCAGGCCGGCGACGTGATCCTCGTGGAAGGCTCCACGGAAATTGGCGTTGCAGATGAGATTTCCGATAATTTCTGGGATTTGCAGGTGCCGTCCTGGCAGGCCCCGGTGATGCGATCGACCGCAGAACTGCTCGTTCCGGCGGGTATGCCCTTGTATTTCGCTGCCAATCGGATTTCTTCCGAACCTGTATCCGTACGCGATACCGGCGCTTTCTGCCTCTACACCTGGGAGTGGCAATCCGTCCCGAAAGTAGAATTGGAAGAAGCCGCTCCGGAAACGTACGACAATTTTGCCTGGCTGATGACCGGCAGCATGGAAGACTGGAGCCCGATCGTTCAGTGGTACGAACGCCAGACCTACCGTCGCACGGAACCCAACTACGAAGTGATGGAAAAAGCCCGCAAAATGATCCATCCGGGCATGTCTGAAACGGACATCGTGGAAGCCCTGCACACCTTTGTGGTGCAGGAAATCAACTATTCCTACGTGCCGTTTCTCAACAACAACTATGTGCCCAAGCGGCCTGGCGAAACCATATCGGGCAAAGTGGGCGACTGCAAAGACGTGGCCACGCTCATGATCGCGCTCTTGCGGGCCTACAACATTCCGGCCTGGTACACCCTGGTAAGCACCCATACTTTTAGCAACCGCAATATTCGCCCTATTGTGTATGCGTTCAACCATGCTATCGTGGCCTACGAACTGAAAGACGGGCAATTGCGATTTGCTGACCTTACGACAGACTATTTCCCCACTGGCGTACTGCCCGCCGACGATTCGGATGCCTGGGCGCTGGTTATCCGACCCGGCGAAAAGGAATTGCGCCGATTGCCCAACCACGCCGTCGACCCCCAAACCACGGGCATAGAAATTCAGGCAAAAGCCCTTATCGATGCAGAAAATAACCTGCAAATCGACCTGAAAGCCACGCATCGGGGTACTTCAGCAGGCCACTGGCGCGAAATGCTCAAACGCGCCAATGCTGCCGACCGTCGCCAACTTTTGTCGGAATATTTCAGCGGCGGCGTACTGACCTACCTCAACCTCGATCGTTTTGAATTCGACAACCTCGACAGCATCAATGCGCCGCTTCGAAGCAGCATTCACATGACGGTGTACAACCCGCTTGACCGGGTGAGGGGCCTGTATATTCTGCCTTTGCCGCTGCCCCTGAGTACGCCTACCCAGAAGGTGTTGTTCAGCGATAAACGATACAATGACCTGGATATGGACGAGTTGTTCGAACTGGCGCCTGTACAGGAAACCATCGATCTGGTTCTTCCACGCACCTATAAACTGGTAGAACTGCCTGCTCCAAAACATATCACGTCGCCATTTGGCCAATATTCCCTCACAGTAGAGCCCACCGCTACAGGAATTCGTATCCATCGTTCGGTACAATTCACGCGGAGGTTTATTACTTACAGCGATTTTCAGGAAATGAAAAAGTTTTACTTAGGCATGCTGGATGCGGATGATACCCTGTTGGCACTGGAGCAAAACTGATCAGTTTTGGCAAAACCTGAGATAAAAATCCGGTTTTACACCTTCGTATCGGGAATGTTCGTATTTTTCATTTGGAATCAAATTTTCTTTCTTCTTTTGCAAAACAAACAAGGTTTTACAGAAACCCTGTTTTGAAAATTTATTTCTGAAAAACAAGACCTAACCCGCATGAAAAAAATGTACAAATTTTTGAAATTCAATATCTTGTGCGTACTGTGTTTGGGAACTGCCATATTGAGCGCCCAGGCTACACTGCGTGGAAAGGTAGTGGATGCCGAAAGCGGAGAAGAACTCATTGGTGCAGCAGTAGTCATCATGGGAACTACCGGTGGCGCCGTTACTGACTACGAAGGTGTATTCACTGTAAAAGTGGAAAAACTGCCTGTCACCCTCAAAGTGTCCTATACCGGTTATACCGCACAGGAAATAAACGTAACGGACCCGGCCCAGAAACTGGATGTCAGGCTGAGCACCAGTTCTATTGTCATTACCGAAGCCGTGGTACGCGGTCAGCGCATCGACGACAAGCAAAAAGCCGCGCCACTTACAGTGGAAAACCTGGATGCGATCGCGATCAAACAAACCGCGGCCGTCAGTTTCTACAACGGCCTCGGCAACCTGAAAGGCGTAGACCTCACCACAGCCAGCCTCGGGTTTACGGTGATCAACATGCGCGGCTTCAACTCCACCAGCCCCGTGCGCTCCCTGCAAATCATCGATGGTGTAGACAATCAGGCGCCGGGCCTCAACTTTTCGCTGGGCAACTTCCTGGGCTGCAGCGAACTGGATGTGAACAAGGTCGACCTGATTGTGGGCGCCAGTTCGGCATTTTACGGCCCCAACGCTTTTAATGGCGTTATTTCCATGGAGTCGAAAAATCCGTTTATCAACCGCGGCCTTGCCGTATCGCTCAAAACGGGCGAGCGCAACCTGCTGGAAGGCGCTTTTCGCTATGCCGACGCTATTAAAAACAAGTCTGGCCATCCATTTATGGCCTATAAACTCAACTTCTTTGGCTTGCGCGCCAACGACTGGGTAGCCGATAACTACAACCCGATTACGGAAGCAGAAGGCAACCAAGTCTTCACGTCCTCGCAAAACCCGGGCGGCTGGAATGCAGTCAATATTTATGGCGACGAATATTCCGGCCGTTTTGTGTCTACGTATGATGCACGCGCCGGACTCAACAGTTTTCACCGCCAGGGCTACAAGGAGGAAGATATCGTAGACTACAATACCAAAAATGCCAAAGCAGGTATCGCGCTGCATTTCCGCCTCAACCCTGCCAAGGAATTTGAATCGCCCGAACTGATTCTGGCTTCCAACTACGGCACAGGTACTACCGTGTATCAGGGCGACAACCGTTTCAGCCTGCGCGGTATTCAGTTTTATCAGAATCGCCTTGAACTGCGCCAGAAAGACAAGTTTTTCCTGCGCTTTTATGCAACCAATGAAGATGCCGGCAAATCATACGACCCGTACTTTACGGCACTGAAACTGCAAGAAGCCGCCAAAACCAACGAAAAATGGCAGCAAGCCTACGAGTTCTGGTGGGTGCGCAATGACCTGGGTGCGGTTTTCAAAAAAATGAAGGATGCTGGCTACGGCCCGCCCGACAACTACGAAGCCCTGTTGCAGTGGCAACGCGACAATGCCGCTACGTTGGCCCAATATCACCAACAGGCACAGGCGTATGCCAATGAAGCCGATCACCCGAGTGATTCGGGCGCATTTTATGAGCCGGGTACTGTTCGTTTCGATTCGTTGTTCAATGCCATCGTAAGCCGCAAAAACAACAGCCGCGAAAACGGTACCCTGTTTTACGACAAATCGGCCCTGTACCATGCACACGGCGAATACCATTTCAAACCCCGTTTCCTGAACGACTGGGTGGTGGGCGCCAGCATGCGCATGTACCGCCCCAATTCAGACGGCACCATCTTTATCGATTCGCTCGGAAGCCGCATCAAAAACTCGGAATGGGGCGCTTATACCGGCGCAGAAAAACAGGTCGGCGACTTCAAGTTTTCGGCTACTGTACGCGTGGACAAAAACCAGAATTTCGACTACCTCGCCACACCGGCCGCGTCGATTGTGTGGACGCCCAAAGAGAACAACTACCTGCGCGTATCTTTCTCTTCCGCTATCCGCAACCCGACGCTTACCGACCAGTACCTCAACCTGAACGTAGGCCCGGCCACCCTGATCGGCAACCTCAACGGGTTTGACAGCCTTATTACACTGGAATCCTTCCAGGCATATCGCGACGACAACAGCAAACCGCTGGTGTATCAGAACGTGGCGCCAATTCAGCCGGAAAAGGTGAAAACATTTGAATTGGGCTACCGCACCACCTTGTTCAAACGCATCTATGTAGATGCCGGATACTACTACAACATCTACGACGACTTCATCGGGTACAACATCGGCCTCACGCTGCCATTTGAAAAAGTGCTGGTGTTCCCGCCTGATATTTACACCTATTTCCCTGATTTTGATAATTTAAAAGTATACCGCGTAGCCGCCAATGCCTCGCAACGCGTTACTTCTCAGGGATTTGCGATAGGCCTGAATTACTATTTCCTGGATTATTTCATGCTGCAAGGCAACTACAGTTGGAACAAACTGATAACAGACTCCTCTGACCCGATCGTGCCTGCTTTCAACACGCCTGAGCATAAATTCAATATTGGTTTCTCCGGTCGCGACATCACTGCCTGGGGTAAAAATACCTTAGGATTTACCGTCAATTACAAGTGGATTGACAATTTCACATTTGAAGGATCACCACAATTTACCGGACTGATTCCATCATACGACTTGCTGGATGCCCAGGTCAACCTGACCATGCCCAAAATTCACAGTACGATCAAACTCGGTGCATCCAACGTGCTCAACAACAAACAATTTCAAACCTACGGGGGGCCGCGTATTGGCCGAATGGCTTACCTTTCGCTCCTGTATGATTTTCGCGAGAAATAACCCCGGACTATGCGATAGAAATGAAACCATTTCGCGAATATTTCATTCCCGTTCTATTTCATCATTAACCTGCTAAACTTTTTAACCATGCAATTATCAAAATTACCCATCCTTCTCCTCCTGTTGATAGCCATCGGAGCAAGGGTATCGGCCCAGAACCGCTACCTGGAACCCGTGTTCTCGCAGGCCAGCAAAACGACAGCCCTCTACGGCGCCAACTGGACGGTTCTGCCGCTCGCAGTACCAGGCGCACATACGCTCAAACAACCCCTGCAAATGCAGGTGTACACACCATCTGGCGACACAGAAACGGAACGCCCGCTGATCATCTACCTGCACACAGGTAACTTCTTCCCGTATCCGCAAAACGGCTCCTGCGGTGGTACCTTGTACGACTCCGCCAATGTAACTTTCGCTACCCGCCTGGCAAAAATGGGGTATGTAGTGGCAGTGGCCGACTATCGCCTTGGCTGGAACCCTTTCTCTTCGCAGGAACTCGTACGCCGTTTTACGCTCATCAATGCTGCTTATCGCGGTGTTCAGGACGTACGGACTTGTATCCGCTACTTCCGTAAATCGGTGGCTGAAGCAGGCAACCCGTGGGGTATCGACCCGAGTAAAATTGTAGTTTGGGGACAGGGCACCGGCGGTTACCTCTCGCTGGCGACTGCTTACCTGGATGTCTTCGGTGAAATTTACACCACTGCCGATCCGAACAAATTCAAACTTCCAGTAGCGCCCGGCGTATTCATCCCGATGGTGCAGGAAGTGTACAATGGCGACATCATGGGCGTGCAGGAAGCACCTGGCGTAGTGGATGCTACCTATAATGCCATCACAGGTATTCCACTTGGCGATACCCTTTACACACAAAACCACCCGGGTTACAGTTCCGAATTCCAACTGGCTGTGAACATGGGCGGTGCACTGGGCGACAGTTCCTGGATGGATGCAGGCGATATTCCGCTGATTTCTTACCACGTACCTTCTGATCCTTTCGCACCTTGTGGAACAGACATTCTGAATGTTCCAACGCAATTGGGCCCTCAGCCGGTAGTGGAAGTTTCGGGCTCTTGCGACATGCAGGTTATTGCCGATAACCTGGGCCTGAACGATATTTTCAACACGATTCCGGCAGGATTTGACCCGATCGGCGCTGTTTCCGGCAGCACCCACAGCGGCTTCTATCCGTTTGTAGGTACGCCGAACAATACTTCGGCTCCATGGGAATGGACGCCAACAGACTTCGCTCCGGCTCCTGCACCTACTGCAGGTTGCAACACGGATGGCGCAGTAGCACATGCCTACATCGACACGATTATTGCATTCTTCGCACCACGTGCCTGCGTAGCGCTCAATCTGGGTTGCAATTTCGTTGCCACGCACGAACTCAACGAACAAGACCTCGGTCTGCAAGTAGCGCCAGTTCCAAGTTCTGACGCCGTAACATTCACTACGAAAGAAGCGCCTATTCGCCACATCTACGTGTACGATCTGAACGGCCGCCTCGTAAAAGCACATACCAGCATCGACAGCAATGTGTTCCAGATGCAGCGCAACAGCCTGACCAACGGTTTGTATATCGCAGAGCTTCGTTTCGACAACGGATTTGTGAAACGCAAAATCGTGTTTAGCAACTAATTCATAACCACCGTTTATAGTGATGGGCCATTGCCGGATTAGCGGTGATGGCCCATTTTTTTGACTCGTGGCAGGATGGGAAAACGGATGAAACGGATTTTTTCGGATTCCCGTTCTATTTCATCATTATCCTGCTAAACTTTTTAACCATGCAATTATCAAAATTGCCCATCCTTCTCCTCCTGTTGATAGCCATCGGAGCAAGGGTATCGGCCCAGAACCGCTACCTGGAACCTGTGTTCTCGCAGGCCAGCAAAACGACAGATATTTATGGCGCCAACTGGACGGTTCTGCCACTCGTGGCAGGCACAAATACACTCAAACAACCCCTGCAAATGCAGGTGTACCAGCCCGCCGGCGATATCGAAACGGAACGTCCGCTGATTATTTACTTGCACACAGGTAACTTCTTCCCGTATCCTCAAAACGGTTCCTGTGGTGGTACGCTGTACGACTCTTCCAATGTGACCTTCGCTACGCGCCTCGCAAAAATGGGCTATGTAGTAGCCGTTGCCGACTACCGCCTCGGCTGGAACCCCCTCGCTTCGCAGG
The DNA here is from genome assembly GCA_016787415.1 of Saprospiraceae bacterium. Taxonomy (GTDB): domain Bacteria; phylum Bacteroidota; class Bacteroidia; order Chitinophagales; family Saprospiraceae; genus M3007. The sequence continues at coordinate 13,172 of JAEUUT010000033.1, forward strand.
AACTGGTGCGCCGCTTTACACTCATTAATGCTGCATATCGTGGTGTGCAGGACGTGCGTACTTGCATCCGCTATTTCCGCAAATCGGTGGCTGAAGCAGGTAACCCATGGGGTATCGACCCGAACAAAATCGTCGTTTGGGGTCAGGGTACCGGCGGCTATCTGTCGCTGGCTACGGCATATCTCGACACTTTTGGAGAAATCTACACTACTGCTGACCCGAACAAATTCAAACTTCCGGTAGCGCCCGGCGTATTCATCCCGATGGTACAAGAGTTTTACAATGGCGATATCTTGGGCGTACAGGCCGCCCCCGGTGTAGTAGATGCCACGTACAATGCTATCACCGGCATACCAATAGGCGATACGCTGTACACACAAAACCACCCGGGTTACAGTTCCGAATTCCAGTTGGCTGTTAATATGGGCGGTGCTTTGGGCGACAGTTCCTGGATGGATGCCGGCGATGTGCCGCTGATTTCTTTCCACGTTCCTACCGATCTGTTCGCTTCTTGCGGAACCGACGTCCTGATTGTGCCAACTGTAACGGGCCCTCAGCCGGTTGTGGAAGTTTCGGGTTCTTGCGACATGCAGGTAATTGCCGATAACCTGGGCCTGAATACCGTTTTCAATGCGATTCCGGCAGGTTTCGACCCAATTGGCGCTGTTTCCAGTAGTACACACATCGGTTTCTATCCATTTACAGGCACTCCGAACAATACTTCGGCGCCCTGGGAATGGACACCAACAGACTTTGCTCCGGCTCCTTCACCTGCTGCAGGTTGCAACACCAATGGCGCAGCAGCATATGCCTATATCGACACGATTATCGCATTCTTCGCTCCACGTGCCTGCGTAGCACTCGGTCTGGGTTGCAATTTCGGGGCGGCTACGCACGAACTCAACGAACAGGACCTCGGTTTGCAAGTAGCGCCAGTTCCAAGTTCCGATGCCGTAACGTTCACCACGAAAGAAGCGCCCATACGCCACATCTACATGTACGACCTGAGCGGCCGTCTGGTAAAAGCGCACACCAACATCGACAGTAATGTATTCCTGATGCAGCGCAACAGCCTGACCAACGGTTTGTATATCGCAGAACTTCGTTTCGACAACGGTTTTGTGAAATGTAAAATCGTGTTTAGCAACTAATTCGTAACCAGTGTTTTAATGAGAATTGCAAAAGGCTGATTATGAACAAATTGTACGCATTGATAGCCATTAGTAGCCTGTTCGCTGCCTGCCAGCCCGCAGAACGGCATATTACGCCCGGGTTTTATTACTGGCAAACTAGTTTGGATATAGATCAGAAAGAGCAGGCTTATCTGGATTCGGTGGCGTGTAAAAAATTGTATATCAAGGTGTTGGATATTGGAGTAAATCCGGCTTCCGGCCTTGTGGAGCCTTATGCACGCCTTCAAACCGGAGATACAGCCAGCCTCCGAAACCGGGAAATTGTTCCGGTCATCTTTATCACCAACGCAGTTTTTAAAACCATCGGAACGGAAAAAGCCGACTGGCTGGCCCAAAAAACAATACAGGCACTGGCCGCTTTCCCATTTCAAAAAAATAGCCGCGAAATACAATTCGATTGCGACTGGACGGCTTCCTCCCGCGATGCTTTTTTCCTCTTTTTGAAAAAAGTACAACAGGCTTTGCCCAACAAATCCCTGAGCGCCACCATCCGCCTGCACCAGTATAAATTTCCGAAACAAACCGGCGTGCCACCCGTTTCGCGCGGCATGCTCATGTTTTACAACACCGGCGATATTGAATCGGAAAACACCTCAAACTCCATTTTTCAGATAGCAGACGCCGAAAAATACGTGCAAGGCGCAGCACCGAAGTATCCGCTGCCGCTCGACCTGGCGCTGCCCCTGTTTTCCTGGACGCTCGTATATCGGGAGGGCGAATTCTGGAAAATTATCAACGGTACGCCGGCCGACCTGAAAGACACCGCCCGTTTTGAAATGTTTCAGCCCGATACGTTTCGCTATGCAGTGAAGCAGTCGACTTTCCTTGCCGGCCATTATCTTCGCCCCGGCGATCATTTGCGTGTGGAGGCTTTGTCGGAACAACAATTGATGAAAGCCGCACAACTGGCGGCGCAAACCGACCTGGCCGACGATGCCACGCTGGCGTTTTTTTACCTGGATACTGCTGTCATTCGGAATTATCCTCCCAAACTGATACGTGCCTTATGTCAAAAAACTGGTTTCAAGGGCGACTGATAACACGATGGATGCGCATTGTGCTGTGCTGCCTGTTTGCATGGACCGCCGTGGCGTTCGATGCGCCCGGGCCGGACACGCCACCAATCGGAGCCTGTTCGCCCACCACCGGTGCGTTTCGAGGGTACACCTTTCTTAACCCCGATTTGTTGAGTAAAAGAGAGGTTTTTGCTCCTTATTTTTTGAAATGGGACGATTACTACGATCGTTACTATTTTAACCTCGACCTACAAAAAGAAGAAAATGTGCAGGAGTGGCGCGAGCGTTTCTGTGACAAGGCAAGCGCCGCCGATGTGGAAGCGCTGGTGTACCAGTCGGACATCAACGACCTGGCTGGATTGTACAATGCTACTGCCGACCTGAAAAAGGGAACGCCGTTGCCATACAGCCTGGCCAAAAACTCTTTTGCCGAGGTGATCGCCTACAACAGTTGTACGGAAGCGGTGGCTTATCTCATGTTTGCCAAGAAATGCGAGCCTTATGTGGTGTCGCAAAGCGACGGCTGGACGGAGGCATACCGCGATACCAGCGCCATGTACATGCTCATTCGGGAAGGGATCGGCCGTTTTCGCGACACGGAATCGCATTTTATCAAGATGCGCTATGCCTACCAGATCGTGCGGCTGGCGCATTACGCACAAGACTGGAAGTACACCGTGGAATTGTACAACTACCTGATGCCCAAGGTAGACCGCAAACGGTACAGCATCATATACTACTGGACTTTGGGGCACCTGGCCGGGGCGCTGCAGCAACTTGGCAAATACCCGGAGGCCGCCTATCGCTATTCCCTGATTTTTAAAAATTGCCTGTCCAAACGCACACAGGCCTACCGAAGTTTTGTCATCCGCACCGACAAAGACTGGGAGGCCACGCTTAAATTGTGTACTTCGGATGTTGAAAAAAGCACGCTTTACCTGATGCGGGCAGGCGGTTCGCACACGTTCGCAGTATCAGATATGGAAACCATCCAGCAACTCGATGAAGGCAATTCCCAACTCGACCTGCTGCTGGTGAGCGACGTGCAGGAACTGGAAAAAATATTCCTGCGCACCTGGGTCACCGACCGTCGGCAGGGCGCTGCCCAGGGCGCCATCAAACGAGAAGCCGCTTCAAAACACTTGCTCGAACTGCAAAAATTTGTGCGCACCACCATTCGGGAAAAAAAAGCCGCCAACCTGCACCTCTGGCGCGCCATGGAAGGCTACCTCGAACTGCTGGCGGGCGACCGCTATGCTGCGCGCACAACCTGGGATCGGCTCGACGGTGACCTCGACGACGACGAGGAAGGTGACGAAAAAATCAAGGAACAACTTGAAATATGGTACGTGCTGCTGGAAATCCTCAACCTCGACGTCAATTCTTCCAGCGCCGACAACCTGGCTTTCCGCATCCGGAGTTATGCGGCTTTTAAAAAGAATCCGTATTTCGAGCCCTTGCTACAAGAGTGGTTGTCAGCGGGTTATGCTGCCGGAAACCGCCCCGGAAAAGCCATCCTCGCGGCCTATCCGCCATCCGCGCTGGGCTACAACCCCAACCTGGAAATACTGGACGACCTGCTGAAACTGCTGGATGAAGACGATCCTATCCTGCTGGAACGCACCATGCAGATGGATACCAACCCGGAATACATACGCGCTCAATTGCTCGAACGCAAAGGCGCTTACCTGCTCAGCATCGGGCAGCCGGAGGCCGCGATGGCGGTGATGGATAAAATTCTGCCGTCAGAAGCAGCCAAAATGGTGCGTTTCAGCCCTTTTCGGGAAAAATTCGGGGAGAAAATCCACCGCCAGGTAGCCGACTCTATCCAGTTGAACCGCCGCGACATCGCCCGACGTATTGTCGACCTCGAATTCAAAGCCAAAGCCGCCCTCGCTACCAACGACCCCAATGCGGCGCGCTACTGGTACCAGATCGGCATTGCCTATTACAATATGTCGTATTTCGGCTACGAATGGGAGGTAACAGATTATTACAGAAGCGGTTACAACCAGATGCGGCTGGCGCAAGGCCCCGTATTTTCTATGTATGGAACGCCTGACGGCAACCGCGAAAACATCGACCTGAGTCTGGCGCTGAACTACTTTGAAAAAGCCTTGCTGGCCGCTACCGACGACGAATTTGCCGCCCGCACGGCTTTTATGGCCGCCCGCTGCCAGCAAAAAATGTATTTCTGCTACAAGGACACGCCCTATCGACCGGGCAGCAAACTGATTCCAACCCTGCCGGCCCAGTATTTCGAGTATTACAACCTGCTAATGACCAAATATGCTAACACTACATTTTACGACAACATTGTCAAGGAATGTATGTGGCTGAATGCGTATGCGAGATAGAATTGCCCCCCATTTTTGGGAATATTTGTTCGGCTACGCCGCTCGTAAAAGGATGGGAAAACGGATGATACGGATTTGGGCGGATAAAAACTGATTTTTTGTGGCCTGGCGACCATCTTTTTTCATTTTTTCAGAGGTTTTTGCCACCTTTGCGCGGTTTTTTAGAGGTGAGAGGTGAGAAGCGAGAGGTGAGATACGTAGCACACATGGTGTACCCTGCGTATCTCACTTCTCACCTCTCACTTCTCACCTCTATCTCACCTCTCACTTCTCACTTCTCACCTCTATCCATGTCAGAAGATTTATTTAAACGGCTTGTTTCGCATTGTAAGGAATACGGATTTATTTACCCCTCCTCGGAAGTGTATGAAGGACTGAACGGTGTGTACGACTACGGTCCGATGGGCGTTGAATTGAAAAACAACATCAAGGACTACTGGTGGAAAGCGATGGTGCAAATGCACGACAACATTGTCGGGCTGGACTCTGCGATTTTCATGCACCCCAAAATATGGAAAGCCTCGGGTCACGTCGATGCGTTCAACGACCCGCTGGTGGACAACAAGGACTCCAAAAAACGTTTCCGTGCCGACGTGCTGATCGAAACGGAAATTGACAAAATGATCGCCAAGGCCGATAAGGAAGTGGAAAAAGCGGCGAAACGTTTTGGCGAAACCTTCGATGAAAAAATGTTCCGGGAAACCAATCCCCGGGTGCTGGAATACACGCAAAAAGC
>JAEUUT010000265.1 GCA_016787415.1 Saprospiraceae bacterium
GCCCACTTCATGCGTCACGACATGCGAGGGCACCAGTTGGTAAGTGACTCCGTTGTAGGTAGCCGAACCACCCATAAAACAGGCATTTGACGGAATGCCATCGGCTTTTCCAGCGCCGAGTTGCGGATTTTTGATCAGGTAGATATGTACAGCGTCGCTGGTGCGCTGGTTATCCACGTCTGAAAAAATAGACAGGATCGCCAGGCTGGTCTGAGTCAGATAAAACGATTTGTTCCAGTGGTGTGTGGTCTGGTAGTTGAACGTAATCCCTCTGGGTCCGTAGGCAGCATCAAGCAGGCTTTTGCAGGAAGTGACGTCGAAGTCGGAGTAACCATCTGTTCCATTGTCCATGTGCAGCACGTGAAACTTCACGTTGACCACCGCGCCGTTGCATTTGAACGGGTCGCATACGGATCGCTCGCCCGTTTCCATTCCAAGGCTATTGGATGACAAAAAAGGATTCTGGTCTTCATTCAGGCAGAAAAACTGGGCATGCAGGGTGGTCATGCAGAACAAGAGGATTAAAACAAACAATGAGAAGAGTTTTGACATAATAATAAAATTTATGGTGAAAGTTTGATTTCTTAAGATTGTATATTGAATATGCTAAATAATGTAGTTTTTTATTCTAAACATAACATTTGTAAAATTTTTTATATAACTACCTTCTTTGGCATGAAAAAACCGGAATTTGACAACTTCCAACAAGTGGGTAGTGCTTGTACTCCCGGCTGTTCCGACAAATTCTTGTTCGCAGCCCACGCATTCTAAAGCCGGGTCATATCTACTTTCCTTCGGGCATACTTTTATGCTGTATTTGATCCACCATAAGCACCAGCATATGAAACCTGCCTTTAAAAATTTGACCTGCACATGGACGAGCACCCTGCTGCTTGCCGCTCTGCTCTTTTCCTGCCGAACAGAACACGACATCCCTTGTGATGCCATTTCGGAACCTCAAACCCTGAATTTCCCCAACGACACGATTACCGGCATCAAGGTGTTGCCCTTTGAGCCGGGTAAAATTTGGGTGCAAACCAACCGCCGCATATTCGAACTGGATATCCCAACCGGCCGGCAAAAGCCCTTGAACGGCTTGTTTCAAAACTTTTTTTATCAGTATCCCGAGTATTACACCACCGATCCGTACGACTCGTTGCTGTGGGTAGGCGGCCCCAATCGCAATGTGGTTTTTTACGATAGCAAGACCCAAAAGGTGGAAGAACTGCCGGTAAACTATGTGCATAGAATTATCGCCGAACCAGACAGGGTTTACTTCATCGCGTTTCATCAGGTCTGTTACTGGGACAGGAAGTCGCGCAGCCTTCATCAAGTGCCCAACAACCCGCTCCAGTATATTCAAACCTGTGAGGTTGTAGACGACACCACGCTGATACTGGAACGGCAATACACGTTCTTCCTTCGGTCGCAACGGTTCGTAAAAGGCTATTTTGCAGGTAAATACGAATTCCAGGGGTACCGGAGGATAAATGATGCCAATGCCCTGCTGTACAAGGAGAATGCTTTTTATCACGTGTGGAAAGGGGAGGCGGAGTCATTGCCATTACAGATGCAAGATAATCCATACAACACTGCCTTCGCTGCTGGAAAGTACTGGCAGTGGAACCATCAGTTTTTTTTCGTGTACGACCCAAAAACCGGAAAATCCGATACAATCCCGTATCGACTGACGCCCATTAATAATTATTCGCCCGCTCAAATGTTCGATGCAAGGCATATCTGGGTGCAGCGCCCCGACCAACTCCTCCTCATCGATCTTGCCAGTCATCAG
>JAEUUT010000277.1 GCA_016787415.1 Saprospiraceae bacterium
TTGATGACCAGCCCACCATTAGTGAAGTTGACCGTCGTGCCTATGCAATTAAACATACTGACACCCACTGTAGTGAGGCTGGTCAGGCTTTTGCTCGCGCCGCTAAAAATGATGGTACCGCCGTTGTTCTGGCTCAATAAAATACCGGTATTCCCGCCGTTGGCCGTGATGTTTCCGGTGAATTCCACGGTGCCTCCGGTGTGGACTCCTACTGCTACCGCCTGCCCGGCTGTGCTGTTGACCGTACCATTGTAGGTGACATTGCCATTACCTCCGACAATTTCAATTTCAGACACATTGCTGTTGTTCACTGCGCTACCCGCAGCGAAGGTGATGGCAGCGGCCGTGTTGTTGATGGACATGCAATGGGAGTTAGTGGCGTTTGCATTTATGGTGGTAGCGCCAAAACTCATGGTTCCGCCCGTGACAGTGCTCGTTTGAAAAGCATTCGCTGACGCCACTGAATTGGAATTATCAATGTCCAGGGTTCCGGTCGTGATGTCGCGGGAACCGCCGCTGATATGGAAGCCGATATCCCTGCGTCCGTTGATATCAATGTTGGCAAAAGTGATACCGCCGGTACCGCCTGAAACCAACAGACTGACGCTGCCGCCCGCAACCGGAGCATTGATGGTGGTGGTGCCGCTTGCATTAAAAGTGCCTGAGTTGCCCGACAATTCAAACGCGTTTGAGCCACTGCCGGTAGAACTGATCGTAATAGCGGCAAAACTTACATTCGTAGACGTATTATCTATCCAGATTCCCTGATTTACCGTGCCGGAAGTGGTGGTGGCGCCGCTTACGCTGAAAGAGCCCGCTGTTCCGGCTAAATGAATTCCCCGTACTCCGCCCGCAGTGACAGCGCCGAGGGTGACGGCCAGGGTGCCGCCGTTATCCGTTCGGAAGCCGCCGCCCGTGGTGTTAATGTCTACTTCGCTGATCGTCAGGGTGCCGACTGTTCCGTTGTCGTCTATACCGAAATCGGAGCAGACGCCGATATTCAATCCGCGGACCGTATTTCCGGAACCCAGCAGGATGCCGTCACCTGCAGCGTTGGTGATCACCGGGCGTGTACCGCCCGCCATCGGCAGTGTAAGGCTGTTCGGGTTAAATGTAATGCCTGTGAGTGTGCCGAGGTTGGCCGTGGAAGCGCCCTGCCCGAACAGCCGCTGCCCAGTGAGCAGGGTAATGCCGCCGGTATAGTTACCGCCGCCGGTGTACAGGAAAATGGTCTCGTTGACCTCGGGGTTCACCACGTCGCCGTTGTTCATCGTCATACCGCCGTTGGCCGTATTGAAAGCGCCCAATGAATTAAAGGGCGAAGAAAGCCGCCCGTCGCCCGCTGCTGCAGCGTTGTTGATGAACCAGATCATGCCGGAAATAGTGATCGTCACCGTACCTACATCAGTGACGGGAGCGCCGGGGCCTGCCTGCGTCGCGTCGTTGAGGGTATAGGTAAAACTGTCGTCGCCTTCGTAGCCGGCAGGCGGGGTGTATTCAAAACTGCCGTCAGCAAATATATCCACGGAGCCGCCCCGAAGTGTCGCCTGGTTGGTCGCAATAGTGATGGAAAGCGAGGCGGGGGCGCCTTCGTCGAAGTCATTGCCTTTGACACCGGGCGCTGCCACGAAAATCGGAACGTTCCCCGTGCAGGTATAGGCATCGGGCAAGGCCAGCGGACTGGATTTGAAAGTGCCCGCTGCAAAGGTAGTGCGCGGGTCGGGCACTACGTTCAGTTGGGTGTTCGTGCCGTTCGGGCCACCCGTATTCTGAATAGTCACTTTATAGCGGATACGATCGCCCGGGTCGGCTTTGCCGGAAGTGCCGTTGTCGATGATGATCTCTTCGGTTTGGGTAGGCACGATGATTTGGGCATGCAACATGGCGTGACAAACCAGCAGTAGGGTTGCGATCGATAAACTGACTTTGAAAAAACTTCTCATGTGTATCATCGGGCCTGTAAGCCGTTGTAGATATTATTAAAAATAAACCCTCATCCTGTTATTTTCTTGCTCATGTAAAGAATTTAAGCCGTACAGAAGAATGATTGGGTTGGGCGCCTGTACCCGATAGTGCATGGAACAACCGGGCGACTGGATTATTTCACTTAAAAACATCACTGCACACAAATACGCACAGTTGCCATATTGGTTTGCATTTCACGGTCTGTAACAGGGTAAGTAAAGGTATCATTTCCCGTAAAATTGACAGGCGGATTAAGGTAAAACGGCCCTGACACTATTCCGCCCTGTGCGCTGTTTCCACTGAATGTCGTCGCGATCAGAGCATGTTTGCGATTTTTTGCCGGGTTCTGATAAGATGATTTCTTTGTACAATTTTAATTGGTTGGTTGCAAACAGGCGGCCCCACCCAAAAAAGTACCCGTAGAAAAGGAAGCCGTAGAAGAACTTATCACACTGTTTCGTCCATCCAGGTAGGTACCCACGGCCGCTGTATCGGTAGCACCACCTGCATAGCCAGGCAGTTTTACATTTGCTGAAAAACGCTGTCTCACACGAATATCGCCACCAGCAATCGCGCCACCCAACGAGTGTGTAATGGTGTTGGCCAACGCACCTGCTCCGCCAATATTTACACAGAGGCTGGAGCCGGCCCCGGAAGGATCGGCTACCTGACTATTTGCCAATATCGCATTAACTGCATTGCCCATCCCGTCCAGTTTAATATCTATCATATTGCCTGTGAGTGTGGCTTCCAAAATGGAAGCGCCATCCTGCCCTCCCTGCAGGTTGATGGCCCGTTGTGTTCCTGCATAATTGATGTTGTTGTTTGTAATAGCAATAGCAAGGGTACTGCCTCCGGAATTAAATACAAAGATGCCATCTGCTGTATGGCCATTTTCTGTGGTAATAGCGTTATTTCGTATCCTGCCTTCCAGGGTGCCGGTTGTCGAAAATGCCGATTTCTGAATAGAAATATTGACCGCGTCCTGACCGCTGATGTTGGAATTATCATGGATATCGAATTTTGTATTCCCATTATGACTAGTTAATGAGATAGCATCGTTGTTGTTGGTGATCGTTGTAGTCGACACTTCTATGTCCATCGAAGCATTGTCAAAACAATCTGCTACCACGCCTCCACTAAAATTATCATTGATAGTGACTCCAGAAATATCGATTGTCGTGTTGCTGGTTCCTCTGATACCCAAAAGCACCCCGCTTCCCAGAACGCCCGTATTGAAACTGCCGCCTGTAACGGTAATGGTACCTACCGATGTCGGAGGGGCTATAGGCGTAGTGTTGTTCTGAATATTGACATTGTCATCGCCGCTACTCGTGATGCTGGTATTCGTAATGGCGCAGGTGCCAACCATATTGTAAAAATGAAGACCGTCCTCATCCGGGCCATTACCTAAGCCGAACAACACACTGTTGCTAAGGGTAAATCCATTTACATTATGCCCATTAATGCCTTGTTCTGCACTGGTGGTGATATTGAGATTATCCAGTACGGCGTTGGTTACACTCTGCAAATGAATGCTGGCATTATCAGCAGTGTTGTTTCCCAATGACAATCCGGTGGGTGCGGCTGGAAAATCGGCCGTACAGGCATTGGTAAAATCCATGTTTTTCAACGTAATGTTCTGAGCACTTATGAATTCCGCCCCTCTAGTAGTGATATTTTGGATGGTTCCTCCACTCCCATCGGTTGTGCCTACCCCTGTCACTGTAAATGCCCCCGAACCGCTTGTATTCACAACAATGCCTTTGCTTGTCCCTGCGGAGGATATACTTTGAAAAGTAATTCCTGATGCTCCAATGGTGGTGCTCGTCATATTAAAGGCAGTAGCAGCAGTGCTGTTGATTGTATTGCCAGTTCCCGTCACCGTCACCGTGCCGCCGCCCGTGGCGCTGAATCCCGTGCCGGAAGTGGTAGTCAGCACCAACCCGCCGCCACTAAAGTTGATGGTTGCACCAGTATTGTTCGTAAGCGTAACTGCGGTGCTGGAGCCCATGTTCAGGTTTTTGGAAGACCCGCTGAAAACAACCGTGCCGCCGGTGTTGTTTGCTACGTTGATGCCTGTACCGGCACTGGCAGTAATATTTCCTGATAAAGTCACCGTGCCGCCCGTGCGTGCGGTCACTTGCACTGGCCGGTCCGTAGAAGTGCCTGTGTAAGAGATCGTGCCTGCGTAGGTGATGTCGCTCGATCCGCCGTTCACATTGAAAGCATTGCCTATGGACAATGTGGCAGTTATGCTGCCTCCGTTGATGAGCAGCGCGCCACCGCTGACGTTGTTGAGGTTAACCCCCGGCGTACCAAAAAAATTCGTAGCCGTTATCGAGGCAAAGGTAGCGCCGGCACCGAAGGAAGTATTGGTAATGTTGAGCGCTGTCTTGGCCGTGATGGTACTGCTTGTACCCCCGATGTTAATTGTACCGCCGTTGTTGGCGGTCAACCCGAAGCCGTTGCCTACATTCGGAATGTTCAGGTTGCTGAATGTGACGGAGCCCGAAGGGCTGTTCGTAATGCTGATGGCGAAGCCCCCATTGAATTGGCTGGCGACCGTAGAGCCGAAGTC
>JAEUUT010000018.1 GCA_016787415.1 Saprospiraceae bacterium
CTGACCCAATACCCGGAAGACGGGGACAACGTAGTCAGGAAGATAAAATACGAAGCCGGAAACGTGTATATAAACGATACGCAGTACTTCGCCAACGTGCCGCCGCTTGCATGGGAATTTTATATCGGCGGCTACCAGCCCGCGCAAAAATGGTTGAAAGACCGGAAGGATAGGACCCTGGATTTTGAAGACGTGGCGCATTATCGGCGCATCATTGCGGCGTTGATCGAAACGGATAGGCTTATGGGTGAGGTGGATAAAATCGGGGTGGTATAAGTGCAGTATTTACAAATTAGTTATTATTACAAATTATGATTTATCTAAATATTTTTCACGATATAGTCATTCATAACGGTTGGACTATTGTCGCTTTCGTCGGTATTGTGATTGGTTTCCTGTTCACCCTGGCTTATGCAATGACCAATGTTAGCCTATTTCCCGGCGAATGGTTTAAAGGCAATTTTTCACGCAGTCTAAAATCGAGGGACTTTCTTCGATACGTAGGCGTTGGTTTCATAATTATTTCCTTAATAGTATTGGGTGCCGGGCATTCCTGTAAAGGGCGCTTGGCGGGGGCGTGCAATGGAGTAAAACAACCATGGATTGGAAAATGGTTGATAAAATACAATGGTGATATTCTACCCCGGAAAGACTGCATGATTCATTTTAAAATTTCAACCGATGAAGATAAATACATAAAAAAATCTGGAAACCTGATTGGCTATTTGAAAACAGATAAACGTACAACTATTGGCAACCTTCAGTATATAAAATTCATTGATTCATATTCCCATGTAAATGGGTCGCTTGGTATGCACAACAACCCACCATACAATCTTTTAGGATTTGATTTAGAATTGAATGCGGAAGGAGATGGTTTTAAAGGTATTATATGGAATAATGAAGGAGAAAGGCAAGAAATTAAAGTGACAGGAAAATTTGTTGAATAAAGAATGCAATCAGCGGTAAAACAGGGCCGGGATAATATCCTAAAATATCCCGGCCCTGTTTTCATTTCAATTTCACCGCCTGTTCCAACCTTTCCGCCACATTATCCCAATTGATCAACGCAAACAGACTATCTACAAAACCGTCGCGTTTGTTCCGCCATTTCAGATAGTAGGCATGTTCCCATACGTCGATGACCAGCAGCGGCACCACACCCCACTGTGTCAGTTTTTCGTGATTCTCGCATTGCAGTACGGTGAGCCGGTCGAAATATGGCTGGTAGCCGAGAATACCCCAGCCGTTGCCGTCCACATTTTTGGACAGGTATGCCAGTAGTTGCTGCATTTTGTCATAAGACCCGTATTGCTGTTCTATCCGACGCAACAGTTCACCTTTGGGTTGGGTCGGTTGAATGGAAAGGTTTGTCCAAAAGATCGAATGCAGGATATGGCTGGAAGATTGTAAGATCAGTTTTTTGGTATAAAAATCCACGTTCTCGAATTCACCTTTATCCATCGCTTCCCGGATTTTTCCCTGAAATTTATTGGCGGCTTTTACAGCGTTGCCGTGATGGAAAGTGTAATGCAAATGCACCGTTTCGGCGTCCATGTGCGGCTCCAGCGCATTTTCAGCGAACGGTAACGCCTGGTGTACAAAGTTGCCTTGTTCGTCAGCCAGCCGGTCGATAGGATTGTTAACCAGATTTCCGGCAAAAGCACTTTGTTCCGAAAATGCCAGGGTACTACCAAGCAAGACGGAATTGCGGAGAAATTCTTTTCTGTTCATGTTATTGTGTTTAGGTTTTTAGATTGATTGCCAGGTTTCATTTATACGGTTTTGATCAAAAAACCGATAGCGGCACTGGCAAGCACAAAATAGTATTCAGGCACTTTTTTTAAATATACCAGCGCCAAAGCAGTACAAAGAGCGATGCCCGCCGTCGGTATGTCTATAATAGAACGCGAAGCAATGACCACCACAGCCCCGGTAAGCGCTCCGATCACGGCTGCCGTTATACCGTCCACAAAGGCTTTTATAGAAGTGTCTTTTGCATACTTTTTAAAATACGGTGCAGGTAGAACGGTAAACAAATAGCAAGGTAAAAAGGTCGCTACCGCTGCCACGCAAGCACCGGAAACCCCGGCAACCAGATAGCCGATGAATCCAACAGTGATCACGACCGGCCCCGGCGTGATCATGGCGACTGCTACCGCATCCAGAAATTCCTTTTCAGTCAGCCAGCCGAATTCCTGTACGACCCCGCCGTGTAAAAACGGTACAATAGCCAAGCCGCTACCAAATACGAAAGCGCCCGCTTCGGTGAAAAACAAAGCGATTTTCCACAAAATACCCGGTTCACCCGACCACACCACGCCACCAAAGAACAGGAAAACCATCGACGATTTCCCGGCTGAAAACCAGCGCGGCGGCGCTTTGACAAACATATATATTAATCCGGCGGCTACAAAAACCCATACTTCTTCCCGTTCGCTGATAAAGGTATAAAGCCCGGCAACCAGGTAAAACAACCACAGCAACCAGTTCTTCCGCAGACCTTCCACATTGATTTGCCCGACGGATTTAACGGTCAACTTCCATGCACTGACGGCAATGATGCCGATAACCGAAGCGCCCACACCGTAAAAAATCGCCTGCATCCAGGGCAGTCCACCGTACAGGCCGTATGCGATGCTGATAATCAGCACCATGAAAAAAGAAGGTATGACGAATGCCAGACCCGTCAGGGTAGCACCTAAAATGCCGTAATGAACATACCCCAAATAAATACCCAATTGGGCTGCCAGCGGACCGGGCGAAAGTTGAGCCAGCGCCATACCTTCCCGGTAATCTTCTTCGCTGATCCATCGTCGATCTATGACCAGGTCACGGTGCATATAGCCTACCAGGGCCACCGGACCACCGAAGCCGACCGTACCGAGCCGGAAAAAATACAGAACCAGATCAACCAGAGAATAAGATGGCGTCATATTGCGGAAAGCGATTTCGCCACAATATTGCAGGATGCCGCCCCGTCAACATAGAACGGATTTAATCCGTAGTATCCTTTTTACCTTTTTCCAGGTTTTTCCGGTACGCCGACGGCTGAACGCCCGTATGTTTTTTGAAGATCCGGTTGAAATGGCTTTGATCGGAAAAGCCCGTCAGATAGGCGACTTCCGTCAGTGAATACTGATCCTGTTTGATCAGGTCAATGGCTTTTTCAATCCGCATTTTCCGGATGTATTCACCGAAAGACAGGTTATCGAAGTATTTGGAGAATGCCCTCGACAGGTAGGCCGGGTGAATGTCCAGTTCTTTGGAAATTTCCTGAAGATTCAAACTGAAGTTGGTATCTATATAGTCCTGAATGATGCCTTTCAATTCTTTGGCCCAACCTGGAACACGCTTTTTCGATCCTGACTTTTCCGTAATGAACTTGTTCACCATGTGTAGAAGCAATTGCTCCACCGGACTTTCCGTATGCTTTTCCTGTTGCAGAAATTGCGTCCAACTATACAGTGCATCGTAAATGACCATACCCATTTCCAGCATTTTATGATCGTCTCGAAAATTGTAGGAAAGTCCCGCTGAAATGGCCCACAAGCCCGCCGCTTGTGGTGCAAGGTGGAAACGGTCGGTATCGGCACCCCGGACAATAACAGCCATTTGTAGCAGTGCCGGATCAGTCAATTCATGCTTCTGTAAAATGAAGTCGAAGGTGCAGAATTCGCCGTCGTGGGAATACTCGACGTCTGGTACGTCAAAAGGAATGGCGTCCAGTTCTTCCGCTTTCTGTCGTACTTGATCGGCTGGCACGTAAATGAACACCGCCGCTTTGTCAACAAAGTTTTTAATCAGCCACGGGCAGGCGATACGGTCGATTTTGGGGCGTTCACGGGTGATCCATTTCATGCAGATGATTTTTGAATGCGCAAAAATAGACTTTCTTCCAGTGCGTTATTCTACCTTTGCCCCCGTGAATACGTTCCGAAAGACATTGATCCTGCTTTTATGCCTGCGCCTGCTCTTGTCCGGCGACACGGTAGCGGAGCTGTTCAAACTGCCTGCTTTGGTCGGTCATTACCTGCACCATTGCCACGCGGAAGATCATACCGGCGTTTTCGGCTTCCTGGCTGAACATTACGGTTCACACGATCACCACGATCAGGATTCGTCGGATCACCAGGCGCACCACCGGCTGCCATTCAGCGGGCATCATTCCGATGGAATGAAGGAACCGGTGCAACCGTTCCTGACAGTTTTAGACCTGAAATACCCGCTGATCAATTTGTCTGCGTTGCCGGAAAACCCGCTGGTTTGCCTGGTCAAAACTTGGAATTCTCAATTTTCCTCTACTTTTTGGCAGCCTCCTAAACTTGCCTGATTTCCCTTCCTGTTTTCATGCTTGATCCGATCCGGGTTTTGCAAAATGCCTGTGTGCCAAACCACACGGGCTGATTCATTTTTCCAAAGATTTCATTTTCAACAACATGAACAAGACCTTGCTCTTTGCAGCAGTGGTATGCCTACTATCTGCGTGGGCTTGCCATTCGCATAGCCACGATACCGAAAACGGTCACGCACATAACCCCGACGGCAGCCACCCTGCCCCGGAAGCGCCGGGCCTCGAACCGCTTGCATATACCCTTTATACAACACATGCAGAACTATTTGTGGAATTCAAACCGCTGGTAGTCGGTCAGGAATCCCGCTTTGCGGCGCACCTGACGGTTTTAGGCGAACAATTCACAGCGCTTTCCGAAGGCAAAGTGACTGTAAGCCTTTCCGGCAACGGCAGCCACGCGGTAGATTCGGCAGCGCAACCCGGCATTTTCCGCTTGCGCCTTACACCGGCCGTTCCCACTCAAAAGGCAACGCTGACCTTCGACATCGTGACCAAAAACTTCACTGATAAGATTGTAATTCCTGACGTTTCGGTATGGCCCGATGAAGCCGCCGCACTGGCAGAACAGGAACCTGAAAAGGCGACAAACGACATTACCTATCTGAAAGAACAGGCATGGAAAACCGATTTCGCCAACGTGGAAGTGCAACCGCATCCGTTCGCCGAAGTGATCCGCGCTACCGGACAGATCCTTTTTGCGCCCGGCGATGAAGCCGTAGTGTCCGCACCGGCAGACGGTATGGTGCAATTCAGTGGAGACAAACTATTAGCCGGTCAGGCGGTAAAATCCGGCAGCGCTTTATTCACGGTATCCGGTCGCACCATCAATGACGGTAGCCTCGACGCCCGCATTCAGGAAGCGCAGACACAGTATGCAAAAGCGAAAGCAGATTATGACCGGCTCGGTCCTTTGGCACAGGACAAAATCGTCAGTCAGCGCGAATACCTGGAAGCCAAAAATCGTTTCGAGTTGGCGCAACAGCATGTACAGGCGTTGACCAAAAACTACGGGAAAGGTGGCGTAAGGATCGGCGCACCGATCAGCGGCTATATTCAAACGCTGCACGTTACACCGGGTCAATACGTGCAGGCCGGTCAGCCGTTGGCTACATTGGTGAAAAACAAACGGCTCACAATCCGTGCCGACGTTTCGCAGCAGTATGCCGACAAAATCGCTTCCATTCGTTCGGCCAATTTTACGCTCCCCGATGGTCATTCCTGGTCGCTCGAAGCCTTGCGCGGTCGCCTGGCTGCTTCCGCAAAATCCGCTGCTCTTGGCAGTCCGTTCATCCCTGTTTTCTTTGAAATGGATGCACAGCCTGGTTTCCTGCCAGGCGCATATGTGGACACGTATTTGCGCACTGCAACCAGCCAGCAGGCGTTGACCGTGCCTAAATCGGCACTGATAGAAGAACAGGGCATCTTTTACGTGTACGTGCAGACGGAAGGAGAAAGTTTCCAGAAAAGAGAGGTGAAAACCGGTGCGAATGACGGGGTGAACGTACAAATTCTGTCCGGGCTGACACCCGGCGAACGGGTCGTTTCCAAAGGCGCTTACCAGATCAAATTGTCGTCTATGTCAGGCACGATGCCTGCGCATGGCCACGAACACTAATTTCTTCATTCTAAACTGCGCCTGTTATCATGTTAAACAGAATTATAAAATATTCCCTGCAAAACCGCCTGCTCATACTGGCAGCATCGGCGTTGTTGCTGATTTGGGGAAGTTACACCGCGCTACGAATGGAGGTAGACGTGTTTCCGGACCTCACTGCGCCTACCGTCGTCGTACTGACGGAAGCGCACGGTATGGCTCCGGAAGAAGCAGAACGTTTGGTCACATTCCCGATTGAAACGGCCGTCAACGGCAGCACCGGTGTACGCCGGGTACGGTCTTCCACGGCTGCCGGTATTTCCATTGTCTGGGTAGAATTTGAATGGGGGTCGGATGTGTTCCGGGCACGTCAGATCGTTACTGAAAAAATGGCGACGGTAGCGGAACGGCTGCCGGAAGGTGTCGGTGCCCCTACTCTTGCTCCGCAATCGTCGATCATGGGGGAAATTATGCTGATCAGTGTGACGTCCGACAGTGTGACACCGATAGACCTGCGCACGGTCGCCGACTGGAGCATTCGCCCGCGCCTGCTGGCTATCGGCGGCGTTTCGCAGGTAGTGGTCATCGGCGGCGAATACAAACAGTTTCATATCCTGGCTTCACCTCAACGAATGCTGCATTACAGCGTCACTTTGCCGGAACTGATCGAAGCGGCACGTGGAAGCAACCGGAATGCCGCCGGTGGTTTCCTGCGCGAATACGGGAATGAATATATCGTAACCGGCGTTGCCCGTACCAGTGACCCTGCCGAAATCGGCAAATCTGTGGTAAAAACGGTCAATGATTTACCCGTTACCATAGCCGACGTAGCGGAAGTAAAAATCGGATCGGCGGTGAAGATCGGCGAAGGGTCCATGAACGGAACGCCCGCCGTGATTATGACCGTCATGAAGCAGCCGAACACCAACACGCTGGCATTGACGGAACAAATCGAACGATCTTTATCGGTTCTCTCCGGGCAATTACCGGCAGGTGTAAAAGTCAATACGCAGATTTTCCGGCAGGCTGATTTTATCGAGGCATCTATTGGCAACATTCAAAAGACGCTGTACGAAGGAATGATTTTCGTGATCGTCGTACTGTTGGTGTTTCTGGCAAATTTGCGTGCTACGTTTATCTCGCTGCTGGCAATCCCTATTTCGCTGGTGGTCGCCATTCTGACTTTGAAATGGTTGGGGTTTACCATCAACACAATGAGTTTGGGCGGTATGGCTATCGCTATCGGCAGCCTGGTAGATGATGCGATTATTGACGTGGAAAACGTGTTTCGCCGCTTGAAAGAAAATGCACAGCGCCCACAGGCAGAAAGACGTGCTACCCTGGAAGTCATATATGAGGCTTCGGTAGAAGTGCGGGCTTCGGTGATCAATGCTACCTTTATCATTATTGCCGCGTTCGTACCGCTGTTTTTCCTGTCGGGTATGGAAGGCCGACTGCTGGCACCATTGGGCATTGCATTCATTGTAGCACTGTTCGCTTCGCTGATCGTAGCCGTCACGCTGACGCCGGTTCTGTGCGGTTTGCTGTTGACCGATGAAAAGATGTTGCAGCGACAACACGGGGAAAGTTGGGTAGTGCGCAACCTGAATGCCGGGTACGAAAAAGCGCTGGCCCTGGCACTGCGATGGAAACCGGTTATTATCGCTGCGGCGGTCGTGCTGTTTGCCGTAGCCGCTTTTCTGTTGACGCGTGCCGGTCGAAGTTTCCTGCCTGAATTTAATGAAGGTTCGCTGGTTATCAGTGCCGTGAGTTTGCCGGGTATTTCATTGGAGGAAAGCAACAAGATCGGAACACAGATAGAAAAAACGCTGCTGACTATTCCGGAAATCAAAGTGGTTACACGCCGGACAGGTCGCGCAGAACAGGATGAACACGCACAAGGGGTGAATGCCGCCGAAATAGATGCGCCGTTTCTACTGGATGCCCGTTCACGTACCGAATTCATGGAAGAAGTGCGGCAAAAACTGGCAGGCATCACGACGGCGAATATTACCATCGGGCAACCCATCGGGCACCGCATCGACCACATGCTTTCCGGTACGCGGGCGAATATCGCGATCAAAGTTTTCGGACCTGATCTGAACCGGATGTTCACCCTCGCCAACGGTATTAAAACGGCTATTTCAGACATTCCCGGTCTGGTAGACATTGGCGTAGAACAGCAAATAGAAATACCGCAAATCCAGATCAAAGCGAAACGCGAAATGCTGGCACGTTATGGCATTTCGGTTGGCGATTTTACCGAATTTGTGGATGTGGCTTTTGCAGGGGAAAAGGTAGGCGAAGTGTACGAAGGCGCACAAAGTTTTGACCTGGTGGTACGCTACGATCCACAAAATCAGGGCGCAATGGAAAACATGCGAAACACGCTGATCGACGCCGGGAACGGGCAGAAAATACCGCTGACGTATGTAGCCAACATCGTTTCCACGTCCGGGCCGAATACCATTAACCGGGAAAATGTGCAGCGAAAAGTAGTGGTATCCGTCAACGTTTCCGGTCGTGACCAGAAAAGCGCCGTTGCCGATATTCAGGCGGCTATCGGACAATCGGTGCAACTGCCGGAAGGCTACCGGATAGAATATGGCGGACAGTTTGAATCGGAAGCCGAAGCGTCGCGCACCTTGCTCATGGCGTCACTGTTGTCCTTAATGATTGTTTTCCTGTTGCTGTATACCGAATTTGGCAGCGTACCGCTCGCTACGGTGATCCTGCTCAATCTGCCGTTGGCGCTGATCGGCGGCGTCATGAGTATTTCGCTGACGTCCGGCATTATCAGTATTCCCGCTATCATCGGTTTCATTACCCTGTTCGGTATCGCTACCCGAAACGGTATTTTGCTGGTTTCGCGCTATGAATATCTGCAAACGGTGGAAGGGCTGCCCTTAAACGAGGCGGTACGTCGAGGCTCGAAGGACCGGCTGAGTCCTATTTTAATGACGGCACTAACGGCTGGTCTCGCGCTCGTTCCACTTGCACTCGGTGGCGACTTGCCCGGCAATGAAATTCAAAGCCCTATGGCAAAAGTTATTTTGGGTGGGCTGCTTACTTCCACGCTGCTGAATCTTTTTGTCATTCCTATTGTGTATTTATTGGTTAACCGAAAAAACGCCCGCATATGAAAAAGGTCTTGTTTTTTACGTGGGTGCTTATTCTGACGTTTCAGGTCGGCGCTCAATCGTCATTCCAGAATATTCTGACCGATATTTCTGACAACAATCCCGATGTACGGGCACGGCAGCAGGCACAGGATGCCCGCATATCCGCATATCGTACAGGCATAACACCGTATGACCCCACGTTGTCATTCGATTACCTGATCGGTTTTCCTCGTGCAGGTGGCAACCAGGCCGATTTCCTGGCTGTTCAGTCTTTTGATTTTCCAAGTGTTTATGCCAAAAAACGGGCATTGGCCGCCATGGCTGAATCAGGCAGCACGTATGCCGTCGCGGCACGCCGTCAGGAAGTGCTGCTGGAAGCCCGGCGCACGCTGGTAGAACTTACCTATGCCAATAAAATGAATGCGGAATGGGTACGGCGCATTGCGCAGGCAGAACAGGTGTACCGGATGCTCGAACGAAAAATGAATGAAGGGGAAGGCAACATTCTGGACGCCAACAAAGCAAAATTGCAATGGCTGGCTTTACAGAATGAACGTCAACTACTGGAAAGCCGACGTTCGCAGTATAGGGAACAATTGGCTATGCTATCCGGCGGTCGTGCCATAGCCTATGCCGATACGCTATACCCTATGCTGCCCTCGTTGCCTGAATTCGATTCGCTGGAAACGAGGCTGGAAAGCATAGACCCTATGCTGAAAGCGATACAAGCGGAAGAACGTATGGCTATGCAGGAAGTGAGCATAGCAAAGGCACTCTTGTTGCCACGTCTGGAAGCGGGCTACCACTACCAAGGCATATTGGGTCAACGCTTCCACGGGTTGCACGTCGGTATGTCCGTGCCGCTGTGGGAGAAGAAAAACACCGTGCAGCAACGGCAGTTGGAAACGCTGGCAGTGCAGAGCGAAATCGCAGCGCACCGCAACGAACATTACTACCGGATCAAACAGGCATACGAACGATATACCGGTTTGCGCCAAACGCTTTCCGATTATCAGGCGTTGCTGGCTTCGACCAATAACCTGCCGTTACTGGAAAAAGCCCTGCGTGCCGGTCAGATTTCGGCAACGGAATACTATCTGGACGCGCTGCAATTTTATGCCCTGGCTGATAAGGCGCTGCTGCTGGAGAAGGAAATGTATTTGGCGGCGGTGGAGTTGTGGCAGATGGGGTGGTAAGTATTCGTTTAAAAACTACCTGCACAGATAAAAACCAATTGGTAGAATTTTTATCTTTGTCGTGACCGTGTCGCCTGTCTGTTATCGTCAACTTTTTGCAGCGGCGGTGCGGTCACTTTATTATGATACCTTCCATCAACGCCGAATGCAAAACCTATGGGGGCAGATTTACAGCAACCGCAATTTCAACCGCCTGAACCTAAAAAGAAAAGCCTGCTGCCGTTTATCATTGGCGGCGTTGCAATCCTGATCGTGTGCGCGCTCGAATGGTCCGATGTAATCGAATACATCGACGGCGAACCCAAACTAACCGCCAAACACCAAAACCAGTTACAGAAAAAACTGGATGACCTGGAAGCCGGTGAACAGTACTGCCTGGTTGCAATGTCAGACGGTTGGTACCCATGTTTACACAGCGGCCGGGCGTTGTATTACCTGCATACCGGCGAAGTCTGGAAATACGGGATTACGACCAAAGGCGAACGGGGGCGCTACACAAGCCGTTTTTTGCAGGACAACGGGGTTTTGTATGTTATTCAGTTCAAAGGGACCGTAACAGAATGTTTGCAGGAAGAGCAACGCAAACTTTTTGCTTACCCGTTGCTACCCGAAAACCTGGCAAGGTTGAAAATTGATCGGCTGTTGCGGCCGCCGTACAACCCGGTTTTGAAGTAACATTTGCAATATTTGAAACCTGACACTAACTTTGACGAAAATTTTCAGACCATGATCGTCGTAAAAATTGTCGAACAAGAAATTGCCGATAAAGTAGATACGCAATATGTCGCCGCACAATTCCCGGACCTGCCGAACGTGGGTATCACTTTTCTGTGTACGGAAGACGAAACCGATCAGGAAGAGGATGAATGGGTAGACGAAAAAGGGCGGCATCAATTTATCATTCGTTTGCCTTACGATATGGTGAAACGTTCTGCCGACGTTCGCGATTTTATGGTAGCGATTGTAAAAGAGCGATTGAGCAAAGCGGCCTGAAAACGGGCAAAACCCTCTTTTTTTACACCACTTTTTACACCACCATAACGAAAAATAAATACAATTAATTGATAACCAATTGATTGTAAAATTACGTTCTACTCCCGCCAGCTCCACAACACAGGCCAATTGTTCGTTTTTCGGGCAATTGGCCTTTTGATTTTAGATTTTTGATTGGGCGAGGCTGGCAAGGGTATTGTTCATTTTCTACATTCATATTACCAGCAATTGTAATTCTGTTTATCTTGTGCTGCTTTTCCAATAATCCTTATTTTCAACACGCTTAACTTTATGTCATGGGAGCCAATGCCCCTCGCCCACCTATTCCATCGCCGGATAGCAGACCCGGCAGGTTTTTACCCTACATTTTGGCAGGTATTGCTGTATTGATTGTGTGCGCGCTTCAATGGAGCGACGTGATAGAATACATCAATGGTGAACCGCATCTGACTGCCAAACACCAGAAACAGTTACAAAAGAAAATGGAGGAACTGGATGAAGGGGAGCAGTATGCGCTGGTGGCTACGACAAATCGGATGTATCCCTGCGTACACAACGGCCATTCCTTATATTTTCTGCGCGTCGGCGAGGTTTGGAAGTACGGTACTACCATAAAAGGGCAGCGCGGCCGATACAGTTCTCAATTCTTTGAAGATAATGCCGTTTCTTATATAGTTGAATTCAGGGGAACGATGGGAGAATGTTTGAAGCAGGAACAAATTAAACTTTTCTCTTATCCCATTCTTCCAGAAAACCTGGCCCGACCTCAGGAGATGCGACTGCTTCGCCCACCAAATAACCCTGTTTATAAATGATAGATTGCATCTTTTCCATCCTACACTTAACTTTGACAAAAATTTTAACCCATGATTGTTGTAAAGATTGCTGAAAAAGAAGTGGCCGATAAAATCGACACCCAGTACGTTTCCGCACAATTTTCCCATGTGGAAAACGTCGGGGTTACTTTCTTGTGTACACTGGATGATCAGGAAGAAGACGAATGGGTGGACGATAAAGGCAGGCAGCACTACATTATCAGGCTACCTTATGATATGGTAAAACACTCCAATGACATTCGTGCCTTCATGGTCGCGATCGTAAAAGAGCGGCTGGAAAAAGCTGCCTGAACCTCAAAAAAGACAATCCATGGAAGTTACAAAAATTGTCGATCAGGACGTTTCCGAAAAGATTGATACGCAATATGTCTCTGCGCAGTTCCCGCACCGCCAGGATGTGGACATTACGTTTTTATGTCTGGACGATGATGACCAGGAAGAAGACGAATGGTTTGATAGTCAAGGAAAACATCAGTTCATCATTTGTTTACCTTATGATCTGGTAAAAAACTCGCCTGACATTCGTGATCTTACGGTAACAATGGTTAAAAACAAACTGGGCGAAGTAGCCTGATCAGCCAACCATGATCGTAGTAAAAATTGTAGAACAGGAAATTGCCGATAAAGTAGACACGCAATACGTCGCGGCACAATTCCCGCACCTGCCAAACGTAGGTATTACCTTCTTGTGTACGGAAGACGAAACCGATCAGGAGGAGGATGAATGGGTAGACGAAAAAGGTCGTCACCAATTTATTATTCGGCTGCCGTATGATTTGGTAAAGCGTTCGCCTGATGTGCGCGATTTCATGGTCGCGATCGTAAAAGAGCGGCTGGGAAAAGCAGCCTGAACCTCAAAAAAGACAATCCATAACCCAGGCCAATTGTTCGTTCTTCGGGCAATTGGCCTTTTGATTTTAGATTTTAGATTACATGATTAGGGGTGTACGAAGGATTTGTTCGGCTACGCCCTTCGTAGCCGAACAAATCCTTCGTACACCCCTAATTACATCATGTAATCGGAGATCTTAAATCATTAAATTTTGATGCGTTTGCCCTGGCATATTTCCCAATGGAGGTGCGCCAGAGGCCGGAGGAATACACACTAATTCGTATTGGCGGCTCAGAAGGACCTCTTCCAGACGGGCTAAAAGCCCGTACTACCGACACCCGAACGCAGCAGAATTTTCACTGTTTCACCAGCGTCGTCACCACACCATCTACCCACAAATAATACAATCCCGAAGGCTGGCTGCTCAGGTCGAGGCGGCCGTTCTGGATAGCGGTTTCCACGTTGGCGCCGAAAGCATTTAAAATTCTGAACGTCGATTTATCTGCATCAAAATCAGGCAAATAGAATACGCCGCTACCAGGGTTGGGGAACACCCGAATACCTGATTTACTGCCGTCAGTCACTATTTTAATGCGTACTATTTCCGATATATCTTCGTCTCCGTTCATATCCATTTGGCGCAGCCGGTAGAATATGGAGCAGTCGGACGAGCATACGCCCGGTGCGTCTTTGTCGAGGAAATGGTAGTCCTGCACGCCATCCATATTTTGTGCAGGCACGAAACCCAGTTGGTTCCAGTCGCGGCCATCCATGCTGCGTTCGACATAGAAGCCTGCATTGCCTTGTTCTGTGGCAGTTCGCCAGGCGAGCAGTACGCCGATTTCCTGTTGTTCGCCGGTAAAAGAAAGCAACTCTACGGGCAGTACGGCGCTGCATGTTCCTGCATTGGGGCTATCGTTTGTAATCGTCCAGCCCTTGGTATTGACAAGATAATTACGTGCCGACACAGCGCTGGTACCGTACTGACGGCCCTGAGCGTTCATGGTACGGCCGCTGGGCGTGGCAGCATTGGCAGCCCAGCCGATCAGGGTGGAACTGTAGTTGATACAATTCATTCCGGCTGCAGAGTTTACGATAAGATTGATGTTTACGCTCGGGTTGAGGGTCCACGATCCAAGCGATTGGTTAAAGGAATTGCTTTGAGCAAACAGATAATTCATGTTGGTCACGGAAGAAACATCCCAGTTGTCGAGCGGCTGATTAAAAGTATTTGACAGGTAAAACATTTGCGCCATGGTGGTTACCGAGGAAGTATTCCAGTTACCGATCGGTTTATTAAATGCATCGGCATTCTGAAACATAAGACCCATATCCGTTACGGAGGCCGTATTCCAGTTGTCGAGCGGTTGATTGAATACGGTAGCGTTAACAAACATGCTACTCATATTGGTTACCAAAGCGGTGTTCCAGTTACCAATAGGCTGGTTGAACTGGGCGGCGCCTGCAAACATGCCACTCATGTTCGTCACAGCGCTGGTGCTCCAGGTACTGAGGGGCTGATTGAATACATCCGCTCTGTTGAACATGTTCGACATATCTGTCACGGCAGCCGTATTCCAGGAACCGATCGGCTGATTGAACACCACAGCGTAAGTGAACATACCACTCATGTTGGTGACAGCGGCTGTATTCCAGTTGGCAAGCGGCTGATTGAACATACTGGTCCCATAAAACAGGTTGCTCATGTTCGTCACAGCGCCGGTATTCCAACTTCCAATATTCTGATTGAACCTGCTGGCGTTATTAAACATGTAACTCATGTTGGTGACCGCCACAGTATTCCAGGTACCGATGGGCTGGTCGAACATAGCGGCGCCATCGAACATTCTGCTCATATTTTTCACCGAAGCGGTATTCCAGGTTCCGATGGGTTGATTAAAAGCAGCAGCGCTTCTAAACATACTGTTCATGAACTGCACCAAGCCGGTGTTCCAGCCCCCGACAGGCTGATTAAACTGGCTGGCTCCTTCGAACATGCTCGTCATATCCACGATCGTGGAAGTATTCCAGGTGCCTATGTTGGCTGGGCTGTTCAAATTGGTACAACCGAAAAACATTAACCGCAAACTGGCGACGCCGCTCAAATTGGGTACATCGGTTGCGCTGATGTTGAGTTGGGTGCACCCTGAAAATGCATTCTGCATGGACGTCCAGGCTATATCGCCCCACTGTACCACATCTATCAGTTTGTACTGATCTGTGGTGCTATTTACAAATGCAATTCTTGGGAATGCGCCCCGTATCCGTATTGTGTATGTGCCCGCAGTTCCAAAGTTATGGGTAACATTTCCTGTAATACCAAACTGATCGTATGTGCCGTCGTTGTTCCAGTCTACATCATAGTTGTATCCTGTGCCCGATGTCGGGATAGTAATGGAGGTACTACCAGAAGGGCCCAGGTTATTGGTGTTCCAGGTAGTGATAAATGGCTGCTGAGCAAAAAGGCTGGCGCTGCTACCTGCAAGCCATACCATGAAAAAAGAAAACGTAAAACGGAATGCGGTCGAATGGAAAAGAGAGAATATGCGCTTCATGAAAACTGTATAAAAAAGAGAAATGTAAGGAGCGATGAGTTGAAATGGTGGCTGCAAAATTCAGGTGTATCGAGGCAAAACGAGGTTCACGCACGTTGCATTAAGGTTCGCTTATGTTGCATTTAGGGGGGAAATTGGAAATCACCCCGAAAATGGCCTCAGCGCACAGCCACCTGGAGCGAGGGAAATCCGGAAGTCGGAATTCATTTTATCTGATAACGGAAATCCCCTTATTTTGCCCTGCTTTTCATTTAATCCTTTTTTCAACACCTTCAATTTTATGTCATGGGAGCCAATGCCCCTCACCCACCTGTTCCATCACCGGATAAAAAACCCGGCCGGTTTTTACCTTATGTATTGGCAGTTATTGCTACATTGATTGTATGCGCGCTTCAGTGGAGCGATGTAATCGAATATATTGATGATGAACCCCGCCTGACGGCCAAGCACCAACAGCAGTTACAAAAGAAAATGGATGAACTGGAAGAAGGGGAGCAGTATGCGCTGGTGGCAACAAAGGATGGTTTTTATCCTTGTCTCCATAGCGGCCATGCTTTATATTTTCTCCATGTAGGCGAAGTCTGGAAATATGGTGTGACTACCAAAGGACAACGAGGGCGATATACATCCCAATTTTTGAAAAAAAATGCAGTTTCATACATCATTGAATTCAGGGGTTCTATGGGAGAATGCATGCAACAAGAACAAATGAAACTTTTTTCATACCCTATTCTTCCTGAAAACCTGGCAAGACCAGAAGAAATGCGGCTTTTACGACCGCCCAATAATCCTGTTTACAAATAGGAATTGCATCTTTTCATTTCACTCCTTAACTTTGACAAAACTTAGCCAATGGAAGTAGTAAAAATTGTAGAACGGGAAGTTGCTGATAAAATTGACACACAATATGTGTCTGCGCAATTCCAGCATGTAGATGACGTGTGTATTACATTCCTTTGTACGCAGGATGACCAGGAAGAAGATGAATGGATTGATGAGGAAGGTACACACTATTATACTATTCGCCTGCCGTATGATCTGGTAAAGCGCTCGCCTGATGTACGCGATTTCATGGTAGCGATTGTAAAAGAGCGGCTGGGAAAAGCAGCCTGAA
>JAEUUT010000093.1 GCA_016787415.1 Saprospiraceae bacterium
AAAAAAATATCTACCTTCGCCCACCTTTTTTGATTTTGAAAAAGTATATGAGCGAATTGTTGAAGTCTCTTAATCAAATCTTACACACTGCGAAAACATGGGTTGCCGAAAAAACGGCGCCGATTCGTGCTGCATGGAGCAGGGTTACTGCCCCGGTCGCGGCGTTTTTCGCACCTGTCACCGGCCCCTGGCGCCGGCTGACTGCTCCGCTCCGGGATCGCTGGGCACAGTTTCGGCAACGCCACCCGGCGCCGGGTTTTGTGTTGGGTTGGTTGGGTACCTTCATGAAATGGGGCTTCAACCTGCTGCTGTTCCTCATCTTCGGCGTATGGATCGGACTTTTTGGTCGCCTTCCTTCGATGGAAGAACTAAAAAGTGTGGAAACGGCCAACTCTACCGAAATTTACACCATCGACAGCGTATTGATCGGTAAATATTTTATTGAAAACAGAACAGCCGTTTCGCTCGATAAGGTGTCGCCGTTCATTATCAATGCCCTGATCGCTACCGAAGACAGGCGTTTTCTGGAACACAGCGGTATCGACTTCATGAGTTGGCTGCGCGTGGTAAAAGGTATGGCCACCGGCTCTGAAGGACTCGGCGGCGGCTCTACCCTCAGCCAGCAACTGGCCAAGAATCTTTACCCGCGGCGAAATTACCACATACCGGGAGTGAGCCTGATAATCAACAAGATACGGGAAAATTTCACCTCCATCCGCCTGGAAAAGGTGTACGACAAACAGCAACTGCTCAACCTGTACCTCAATACCGTACCCTTCGGCGGCGATGCTTTCGGCATCAGTGTGGCTTCCCGACAATATTTCAATAAAAAACCAAAAGACCTGACAGTAGACCAGGCCGCTACACTGGTCGGCATGCTCAAGGGAACCACGCTGTACAACCCTGTCCGGAACCCCGAAAATGCCAAAAAACGCCGCAATGTAGTACTCGTGCAAATGGTCCGCAATGGCGACCTTTCACAGGCCGAATACGACGAACTGAGTAAAAAACCTGTGGGCGCCAAACGCTACAACGTAGACAGCAACAACGACGGTCTCGGCACCTATTTCCGCGAATACCTGCGCACCGCAGTGATGCCCAAACTGCTGAAAAACATCACCAAAGAAGACGGTAGCGGCTATAACCTCTACACCGACGGACTGAAAATATATACCACCCTGCACTCCAAAATGCAGCAGTATGCCGAAGAAGCCGTGCAAAAACACATGCAGGATCTGCAAAAACGCTTCGATCAGCACTGGAAAAACTACAAGAAAGAAAAACCCTGGGGCGACGACAAATGGATCGATGAGCAGGTGCGCCGCAGCGACCGCTGGGAAACCTGCCTGGAAAACGGCATGAGCAAGGAAGATGCAGTGGCCGAGTTTGAGAAGCCCGTTAAAATGACCATTTTCTCCTGGAGAAACGGCGGCGGCGAGCAGGATACTACCATGACGCCTATCGACTCGGTTCGGTATTATTTCTGTATGCTCAACTGCGGATTTATGGCCATGGATCACCGCAATGGCTATATCCGCGCCTGGGTAGGCGGTACCAATTTCAGACAATTCAAGTTCGACCACATCCTCAGCCGTCGTCAGGTGGGTTCTACTTTCAAACCCATCGTGTATGCGGCAGCGCTTCAGGACAGCATCAAGCCTTGCCAGTATTTCCCCAATCAGATCAAAAAAATCATTGACTGGGAGCCGCACAACGCCGACGAACGATATGGCGGCTGGTATTCCATGGCCGGTGCGCTGACCAAATCTGTCAATGTCGTTGCGGCTCAATTAATTGAAAAAGTCGGCATCCAGAGAACCATCGACCTGGCAGCCAAAATGGGCGTTACGTCCAAACTGCCCCGCGAATACGGCATCAGCCTCGGCGCTGCCGATGTGGCGCTGTACGATATGATGAAAGTGTACGGCACCATCGCCAATCAGGGCGTTCGCCCCGAACCGGTGGCTGTACTGAAAGTGATGAATCGCAATGGAGAGGTGCTGTACGATTACAAGGACGAACTGGCGCAAAACCCTCAGATGGGCCCGTACGAACGCGCCCTCACGCCCAACCAGGCGGCAACCATGACCAAGATGCTTCAAAATGTAATCGACTACGGTACGGGCTCCCGCTTGCGCCGCGGCTATGGCATTCAGGGCGATTTTGCAGGCAAAACCGGTACTACGCAGAACCAGTCCGACGGCTGGTTCATCTGCTTCAACCCGCAGTTGGTCACAGGCGCCTGGGTAGGCGCACCCAGTCCGGCCGTGCGTTTCCGCTCCATGGATCTCGGGCAAGGCTCGGCCATGGCCCTGCCCATTGTGGCCTGGTTCTGGCATAAAGTGGCCAATGATAAAAAACTCGGCCGACTGGTACTCGAAAAATTCCCGACCCCTGCTCCGGAAGTACTCAATAACCTGGGCTGTTATCCCTGGATCGGTATCAAACCCGATTCGTTCAATTTGCTGATGCAGGATTCAGTGTACCGCGACTCAGTTCGCTCTGCCAGTACCCGTTCGGGGCCGGATGCCAAAACCCCCGGAGGAGAAGACGACGGCGACGATACACCCGACGGCGAGAATAAGGACGACAGCCAGAAAGACAAAAAGAATATCCTCCAGCGTCTTTTTAATAAAAAAGAAGAGAAGGATAAAGGCAAGCGTGAGAATCAATAAGATAATAAACCATTTGCCATTATGATCTACTTTCTGAACGGATTGACCCTGATCGTATTTATTGCCACCATTTTCGCTTTTGTAAACCCAGAAAAGGCCATTTTCTGGAAAAAGGAAAATGCAGGCCTGAACGACGTCATGCGCTCGTATGTGCCTGTGTTTACCTTGCTGGCTTTGCTGACAGCCTTTGTCAATTACCAATAAATACAGTGCTGCGACGCTGAATTTGACGTATGCCACAACTCGTTGAAGTCGTTCTGCTTCCTCATGAACGCCAAAATACTTCCTTGTTGCGGGAAAAAGTGGCCCGACAAACGGGACTCCGCCCCGATCAGTTGTCGCACATCGAAATCCTGAAATCATCCCTCGATGCTCGCTCCCGCCAGGCCGTGTACCGCCTGCGGGTGGAAGCATACGGCCCGGGTGAAATTTTTACACCCGAACCGGCCATTCTCGACGGTTTTAAACCCGTAGATGGCAAACGCAAGGTGATTATTGTGGGAGCCGGACCGGCAGGGTATTTTGCCGCGCTCGAACTCCTCGAACTGGGCATTCAACCCATTGTACTCGACCGCGGCAAGGATGCGCAAAGCCGCCGCCGCGACCTCCGCGCCATCCAGCAATTCGGTATTGTAAACCCGCATTCCAACTACTGCTTCGGCGAGGGTGGGGCAGGCACTTACTCCGACGGGAAACTGTACACCCGCTCCGTCAAA
>JAEUUT010000261.1 GCA_016787415.1 Saprospiraceae bacterium
GGCGCTGTGCAATGGGTGCAGTTCAATACGGTGCAAGGGCTGGTATTCGATGTCAATCCTACTTTCACGCATTACACCGAACGCTCGGAAAAATACTGGCGCGTGGGCGGTAATATCAACTACGGTTTTAGCGAAACACGCCTGCGCGGCGCACTCGAACTGGAGCGCAAATTCGAAAGTATCCGATACTCCACCCTGTCGGTCGCAGGCGGCGTAAACCCCGTGCAGTTCAATGATCAGAACCCGATCAATACAATCATAAACACTTCTTACTCCTTGTTCAGGAAGCAGAATTTTATGAAATTGTATGAAAAAACGTTCGTAAAAGCCGAATGGAAGCAGTTTCTCCTGCCCTGGCTTTATATGCGTGCTTCGGCCGAATGGGCGCAACGCAAATGGCTGGACAACCATACTGATTATTCCTGGAGCAAAAAGGACGACCGGGAATACACGCCCAACTACCCCGTGCAGCCAGAGCCGGCCGACAGGTTGTTTCCCGACCTGTTTGCCATCAATGCCGAGTTCCGGTTCAGGTTCGGGCAGACCTACAGTAGTTATCCTACGTTTCGTTCCTACGATTCTTCCAAATGGCCGAGCATCTACCTGCGTTATCGGAAAGCCATACCGGGCGTAGCCGGCAGTGCGGCCGATTTTGATATGGTACAGGTGCAGTTAAGTGAAAATGAGTTGTCGTGGGGGCTGGCAGGGTATTCCGATATTCGCATTACTGCTGGCGCATTTTTACGCAACAAAACGCTCGGTTTTATGGATTTGTACCACCCACGGGGCAATCAGACAAATTTTGGCGAGCCCAAAAACTATACCCGCAGTTTTTTCATGTTGCCCTACTACGCCTATGCCACCGACAAACCCTATGTAGATGCGCACTGGCAACACCACCTGCAAGGCTGGCTGTTTGATAAAATTCCGGGCATCCGCAAACTGAACCTCAAAGAGGTTATCGGCGCCAATTTTTACTACACCGATCGCCCCTCAGCCGACCCGACTTATACCAAAAGCCTGCCTTACTGGGAACTGAATTTTGGGCTCGAAAACCTCGGGTTCGGAGTCGCGCGTTTATTCCGGGTCGATGTCATTACCGGATTTTACGGACAGAAATATGAAAAAGTCGGGGTGATGCTTGGGATGGATTTGTGAAATAATCATTCATCATTCATCATTCCTTTACAGCCCCGCAAAGTGCTGCACCAGTTCGTGCTCCGCTACCATGGGCCGCTCCTGTCGCTGCGCGGGTGCAGGAACTTGTCCTTCGCGTACGAACTGCATAACGGCTTGTGTGATACCTGATGTGCCAAGGTGGTGCCCGCCTTCATTCGGGCTGTACAAATGGCTGCCCGGCCAGAAATTGTGGTAGCGTACAGCTTCCGCATAGGGCGTCACTGCATCGGAAGGTGAATGAATGAGCAGTCCGTGTATGTGCTCAAATGCAGAAGTCATAACAGCAAAATCGTAGTAATCGAGCGTTTTGCCTACCCGCTTTTCGAACATACGAACCATGCTCCAGAACAAAGGCCCCCAAAGCCCCAGCGTCTTTTTGTATTCCAGAAATACCCTGGGTGCATAACTGAACGAAGCCATGACGACCATACGTTTGGGGTGCAGCGCACGGGGCAGTTCATGAAGGGCATATACCAGGCTGCTTCCGCCAAAGGAGTGCCCCACCAGGGCTTCGGCAGGGCCGTAGGTTTCCAGCAATTCCTTCAGAATGGCCGCATTGGCCGGGATATTCAGGGTGCCAGATGGCGCCAGTCCGTGCCCTGGCGGGTCGTATGCCAACACGCGGTACCCGGCTTGTAGTAGGTCCGGTACAAAATAGCGCCAGCGTCCGGCATTATATCCCCAGCCATAACTCACTACCACCAGCGGCGCGTCATCGGCGCCCCAGTGATATTCCATGATGTCTTGTCCGGCTACTTTGCGGCGCACTTGTCGGGCAGTTTGCAGAAATGCGCGTTCTTTTGCACGTACATGCGGCTTGGGCGGGCGCGAAAACACCTGCACGGCCATTCGGGCAGCCTGTTTGGGCGCTACGAGCGACCACAGGTTGAGTCCCAGGCCGATGATTTTGATGATGAGTTGCTGCATGAGGATTGGATGGATGAGGGTGGATGAGGAGGGTGAATCAGGATTTTGGTTTTTTTTCAGGATTAAAAGGATTCCCGATGTGGTGTTAGAGATGTACGAAGGATTTGTTCGGCTACGCCCCTTTTAGAAGGATGGGAACGCGGATGAAGCGGATGAAGCGGATAAAGCGGATAAAGCGGATTTGAACGGATTTTTAGTGGCCTTGCGGCCACTTCTTTTAATTTTTTCGGATTAAAACCGCCTTCGGCGGCTGGATACGCTTGGCATACACATGAAATGAAACAAGGGATCGGTATTGATTTTTGCTTGCTTTACAAAAGATTGATTCGATATGCGTCTCGCCGAAGGCGGGCAAATCCGTAAAAATCAAAAAGAAGTGGCCGCAAGGCCACTAAAAATCCGTTCA
>JAEUUT010000166.1 GCA_016787415.1 Saprospiraceae bacterium
TCCCTCTATTCTTCCCTTTACCTCTTCTCGCTACCTTTCTGTCAATGAACTTTTTTATATCTGCAATACCTCTTCAGGTATCTTAATATCAATTCCAATTTTTTATGCCCCGTAAAACGGGCTGCAAAGTTACAAACTCTCAAACCATCCAACCAAACTTTTCAAGCAATCTTTTTTGCTTTTTTTCTCCCCACTCCTCCACTTTTGCCTCCTTCCTCTTCTCTTATTGCCTCTTAATCATCCCCCTCTCAACCAAAGCGGCCGCAAAGATATGGCAACATTTTATTCCACCAATACCCCCACCAAAATTTTTTTCTCAAGGCCCCCTGCTCCATTTTTTTTCTTTTGGGGAAACTGAAAAAGAGCAAACGGATAGGTTGGTAATATGAAGGTTTGGGAATATTTTTGAGCATCGATTCACGCATTAATCCAAGTATAAAATTTTTTATGGCGCTTCATTTATCTTTTCCGAGTATTCCGGAACTGTGGCAAGGCTTTATCCATTTGCTGTTTCCGGAGATTTGTGTGGCTTGCGGACAGGATTTACCGGCTACCAAAAGTTGTTTCTGTCTGAAATGCCAGTTTGCCCTCGCCCCTTCCGATATGTATCGCTCCGCAGAGAACGAATTCACCGATCGTTTCTGGGGTAGGTTGCCTTTACAGTCAGGAGCCGCCCTGTACTATTTCACCCGCAAAAGCCCTATCCAGCGGGCGCTGCACCATTTGAAGTATCACAACAAACCGGATATCGGCGTTCAGATCGGGCGCGATTTCGGTCGGAGGCTCCGGGAGGCTGAAGCATTTCGATCGGTCAATATGATTATTCCGGTTCCCTTGCACCCGCGCAAGGAACGGCTCCGAGGCTACAACCAAAGCCGGATGTTCGCACAGGGCTTGTCGGAATCTATGGATGTGCCCTTCTCCGATTCGGCGCTCGTACGCAACCGATACACCGAGTCGCAAACCCGCAAAAAACGCATTGAACGTTTTCAGAATGTGGAACAGGTGTTTTCCGTGAAGAAACCCGCCCTCCTCGAAGGCCGACACCTATTATTAGTAGACGATGTGCTGACTACCGGAGCCACGCTGGAAATTTGTGGCCAGACACTGCTCGCCATTCCCGGCACCCGACTCAGCATGGCTACTATCGCCATTGCATCTATCTGAACAGCAGGCCATGAAACGATTGTACCCCCGACGTTTGCGCAATAGAATATTCCTGTCGCACCTGCTGGAGTCTTATATACAACACCTGGAGCAGTCCGAATTCCGGGTGTCGCTGCGCACACTCGCCTATAATATAGGTGTGTCCGAGTCTGTGCTGCTACGTATGACCAGGCTCTACAGGCAGCCCGAAGAAGCAGGCGGAATTGTCACGGATGATTTTCACATCGTGTTTTCCAATGTGATGTTTCATTTCCCAACTATCCGAATCTGGATGCTGGATGACGGTTCCTTGTTTTTTGAAATGTAAAAAGATAAACCAATCCCTCCGATTACTGTTATCTTCGCATCGATTTTTACAACGAAACAAATAGAAGATGGAAGCGACTATATCGAAATCTCCCGTAATGCTGTATACGGAAGAAACGCCCAACCCCGAAGCGCTGAAATATGTGACCAACCGGATGTTGTACCGGGGTATCGCCGATTTCAAGGAAAAAGACCTGGCAGCCGAATGGAGCCCGATGGCCAACAGCCTGATGGAACTGCCCTACGTGAAAAGCGTGTATTTCAACAACAACTACGTAACGGTCACCAAGGAATTCAACTACGACTGGGCAGAAGTGATGCTGCGCCTGAAGGAATTCATCAAATCCTATATTGAAAACGGCGGCGTTATCGTGAAAGAAGGCTTTGCCGAATACAGTGAAAAAGTGCAGGCCGACCTGAATGCCAGCCAGTTTAGCGGCGAAGAAGGCGAAGTAGCCCGCAAAATCAAGGAACTCATCGATATGTATGTCAAACCCGCCGTAGAAGGCGACGGTGGCAACATCGAGTTCAAAGCCTACGAAAAAGGCACGGTGTACGTCATCATGCAAGGCTCGTGCAGCGGCTGTCCCTCCTCTACCGTGACGCTCAAATCGGGCATTGAAGGTATGCTGAAACGCATGGTGCCTGAAGTGCAGGAAGTTGTGCAGGAAATGGAATGATAAGCACTTCGCGGGATGTCACTAGTCAAAAAACTTGCCGGTGAAACGGTATTGTACGGATTGAGCAGCATAATCGGCCGTTTGCTGAATATGCTGCTCGTTCCGTTTTATACCCGGGTGCTCAACACCACCAACGAATACGGGGCCGTCATCGACCTCTATGCCACCTCCGCCTTTATTATGGTGTTTTTTTCCTACCGGATGGAATCGGCTTTTTTCCGGTATGGCACACCTGCCGACGACCGTCAGCGCGCATACGGTTCAGGCATGATTTCCCTGCTTGCCAGTACGGTAGTTATTACCCTGCTCCTGATGGTTTTTGCACAGCCGGTAGCCGATCTGCTGGAATACCCACAGCACCCGGAGTACATCCGCTGGTTTACCCTCATCCTCGCTTTTGATTGCTTAGCCGAACTGCCTTTTGCAAGGCTGCGGCTCGAACAACGCCCAAAGCGTTTCGTCGCGATCAAACTTATTAATATAGGTGTCAATATCGGCATGAACCTGTTCTGGCTGGTATTTTGCCCCTGGGCAGCCAAGCACGGTATGAACTGGGTACACGCCGTTTGGGCGCCGGGACTGGGTGTGGGCTATATTTTCCTGTCCAATTTACTGGCTAGTATTGTTACGCTGGCTATGTTGAGTCCGCAACTCCGCGGCTTGCGCGGCGCTTTCGACCGGGCTTTGTGGTCGAAAATGATCGCCTATGCCTCCCCGCTCATCATCGTTAGCCTGGCAGGTATTGCCAATGAAATGTTCAGCCGTTCCATGCTGAAATACCTGCTACCCGGAACGCCGCAGGAAAACCTGGGACAGGTGGGTATTTTTGGCGCGAATTACAAACTGGCGGCGCTGATTACCTTGTTCACACAAGCCTACCGATACGCAGCAGAGCCGTTTTTCTTCCGGCATGCGGCAGACACCGATGCCATGCGCACACAGGCGCAGGTGACCAAGTGGTTTACTATTACCTCGGCAGCTGGCATGCTGGCGATTCTGCTTTTTCTGGATATTGTCAAGCACTTTATTGCCCCGAAATACTGGGGCGGCCTGCACGTGGTGCCTGTTTTGCTGGCGGCCAACCTGCTGCTGGGCGTGTATTACAACTTTTCCATCTGGTATCGACTGAAAGACCGCACGGCGCTGGGCGCGTGGATTTCGGTAATCGGAGCGCTCATTACCATCATTCTGAATATTATCCTGATTCCATCCTATGGATACACGGGCGCATCGTGGGTGACGCTGGTCTGCTACCTCTTTATGAGCGCCGCCACCTGGTACACGGGACAAAAGCACTATCCTGTGCCGTATGAAATGGGCAGAATGCTGATGTATGTAGTCCTGGTGCTGGGGCTTTGGGGACTGGAGCAGGTGCTTCAACCCTTGCTTTCCGGCATGCCGATCGTGTTATGGGGCGTCCGCGCAGTACTCCTGCTGGTGTTCAGCGGCGTGGTGTATGTGCTGGAGATTGGAAAAAAG
Organism: Saprospiraceae bacterium; assembly: GCA_016787415.1. GTDB lineage: Bacteria > Bacteroidota > Bacteroidia > Chitinophagales > Saprospiraceae > M3007. Next base: position 3,633 of record JAEUUT010000166.1, read on the forward strand.
GCTGGTAGTGCGCCCGTGGTGGTGTAGGGCATGCGTTATCCCATATTTTTGGGTCGTGGATAGTTTTTCGTAGAGTAATTTCCCGCGGAACTCGCAGATTTTCCCGCAGAATTCGCAGAACGTAGAGTAGACGTATATCGAAATAAGGTGTACTCTACGTTCTGCGAATTCTGCGGGAAAATCTGCGAGTTCCGCGGGAAATTACTCTACGGGAAATTACGCCCCACATTGTTACATCTTGCACGAACTAGCGTTTTACCAGCGGCAACGTGCGTTTCCCACCCCGATCATCTACCATTTTCACCACGTACAAACCCGAGGGCCACGATGAGGTGTCAAGGTTTGTAGATGCGCCCGCAGGCACCTCTTTTTCTGCCATTTTTGTTCCGGAAAAATTAAACACCTGCAATGAAACTGGCCTTTCTGCCGTGTTTTGTATATTCAATTGTTCCACAAAAGGATCGGGAAAACACTTTACAGTTTCCAGGCGGCCGTCAGATTGTTCCTGAACACCAGTGACTGCTGCACAGGCAGGGTCGCCGGCAGGCAGAACATTCACCACAATTACATTGCCTGAAAGCCAGTTGATACACCCTGCCCGGCGTGCTTCCCGAATAAAGAAGGAAGTAACAGATAGATTCTGGGGTTGATAAGACGCACCGTTGGCCCCTGTTATTATTTCCCACTGTGGTATACCATTGGGGTTTGAGTGTAATTGAACCCATCCATACTCCAGCGCGCCTGCTCCTCCAGACGGCGCCTCACTTTCAATCAGCATTTGAGGCATTTCACCTGCACAAATCGTCTGATTCTCTGCAACCAGACCAGCAGAAAGCACATTGTGGCAATCGGGCTGCGCATATGATAAAAAAGGCAGCAGCAAAAAGCAGATCAGGAAAGATGGATGTTGGCGCATTTGACAAGTGTTTTAATTCATGTTAAACGGTTCCATTTTTTTACGCCGAATGATCGACTGCGTAGCATAGATCAAAATATGCGCCAATACGCTGAACAGCACAATGAGCGCCGTTTCCAGATTCGACAAAACGAGGTAACTCGCCATCGACTTTTTGGAATCGGACAACATGCCTTTACCGATTTCCGACTGGATATGGTTCAGTTCGGAGAGTTTCAGCACGGCCGATTTGAAATGAGGCGCAGTGTTTTCGTTAAACTGCTGCAACGCAAGCGCGGTATTCCCAGCCAGTGCCCGTTGCAAGGCTTCGCGTTCAAATTTGTCATACGCCTGGAGGCTCGACTCAAACCCTTTCAGGTAATCTGTTTCATTTCCCTGAAAATAGGTCTTTTTATAGTCTGCAATCAATACAGAAATGGCCTGATTGCAGGAGTCGATGCGTTGTTGCACTACAGCCGTATTATCGGAAGGCAGCATGTCGCGCAGGAGTTCGCGTTTGCGGTACAGCAATTCCCGGATTTCAAAAATGGAAACAGCCGGTACCAGCCTGTCTTCGTAAATGGACAGGAAGGACTGGTCGATGTCGGCCACCTGCTCTTTTTCGTACACTTTGGCGATGAAGAACAAGCCGGCGAGCAGTACCATGACCAGCATGAGTTGGATTTTTTTGCGCGTGGTGAGCGCCCATTTTGATGCGTTCATAGGCTGTAGCGTTTTGTAAGCCATCAAATAGTGTGCGATTCTACAACTCCACCACTTCTCCCAGTTGCGGAATATCCACCGCGCGGAATCCTTTTTCCAGCAAATAATCGCGCCATTTTTCCTGGCGGTCAAGTGTGCCGTGTACAAGCCAGATTTTCCGGCAGGAATCGATCTGATTTTTCAGAAAATCGTACATCTCGCCGCGGTCGCCGTGGGCCGAAAACGAGTCCATGATTTCTATATCGGCAATCACCTGTTTGTTTTGCCCCATAATGTACAGGCTTTTCGCACCTGCCCGTAGTTGGCCGCCGGGCGTATTGGGCGCGCAATAACCCACAATGAGGAAGGTATTGCGTTTGTTTTCGATGTTGTTGAGCAGGTGGTGCCGGATGCGACCGGCATTCATCATACCCGAAGCCGAAATGATGATACAGGGCTGGTGGTTATCGTTGAGTTTTTTCGACGCCTCCGTGCTACGCATGTAGAACAACTCATTGAAACCGAAAGGGTTTTCATCGTCCAGCATATATCGGTGAATATCGGCGTCGAAGCATTCGGGGTGGTTTACAAACACCTCGGTGGCATTCACCGCCAGCGGACTATCTACGTACACCGGCACTTTAGGCAGTCGGCCCATGTTCCACAACTGATCGAGCATGTACACGATTTCCTGCGTGCGGCCCACGGAAAACGCGGGGATAATGAGTTTTCCTTTTTTCTCCACACAGGTATGGTGTACGATCTGGAGAAAATGCTCGAATTCGCTGGGCGCCGCTTCGTGGTCGCGGTCGCCATAGGTGCTTTCGCAAATGATATAATCGGCAGTGGGCATGGGCAGCGGGTCGCCCAGAATAGGCCGGCCGGGCCGACCGATGTCGCCGGTAAACGCCAGGCGAACAACGCGGTCGCCTTCCTTTATTTCGAGGCTCACCGAAGCGCTGCCGAGGATGTGGCCTGCGTCGCGGTACATCACCCGCACATTCGGATGAATCTCAAACCACTGCTCGTAGTTGTAACTGACGAATTGCTCGATGGCCTGCGTCACGTCTTCCACCTCGTAGAGGGGCTTGCGCTCCGGGTCGGCAAAGGCTTTTTTGCGGTTGTGGCGCTCGGTGTCCGACTCCTGTATTTTGGCGCTGTCGAGTAGCATAATGGCGCATAGGTCGCGGGTGGCGTGGGTGCTGTAGATGGTACCTCGGAATCCGTCGCGCACGAGTTTGGGCACACGCCCCGTATGGTCGATGTGGGCGTGGCTGAGCACAAGGCAGTCGATTTCCTCGGGATTGAACATCCATTTTTCATTGAATCCGGCCAGCGGATTGCCGCCTTCACCGGCCTGCCCGTCGTCGTCGCCGCCGCCCTGATATAGTCCGCAATCGAGCAGGATTTTGGTGTTGTCTTCCAGTATGAGGAGGTGGGTGGAGCCGGTGACTTCGCGGGCGGCGCCGCAAAACTTGATTTTCATACAGCGTATTTGTTTGGAAAGGGTGGTCGCAGGGGTTTGAAGTGGGAAAAGTAGGGATTATTTTTGAGTTGGAGGGAGCATTTGTTTGGGGAGGGCTGTTGGAGGAGGAGGGGAGAACGGATGAAACGGATTTTTTCGGATGGGAACGGATTTTTTACCATTGTTGTCGCCCTCATCAAAATCACGAGATTTGCCAAGCGTTCTTCAGGCGGTACCACGCGCTTTAGCGCGTCGGGATAGCGCCTTTTAAGGCGCATAATTTTATTTAGTTGCAAGCGCCATAAATGGCGCTGTCCCGACGGGCTAAAGCCCATACCACCGCCTGAAGTACGCTTGGCAAATCTTGTAATTTTGGTATGGGCGTCAACAATGGTAAAAAATCCGTTCTCATCCGAAAAAATCCGTTTCATCCGTTCTCCCATCCTGCCACGCCAAATAAAAAAGAAGCCCCGCCGAATCGCTCCGGCGGGGCTTCCCTTACTATCTATGATGGTCAGAATTACTTCACAATCACCACCTGTTTGGCCACGATGTTCTTGCCATTCGTCATTTGCATGGTGTACTGGCCTGGCATCAGGTTCACAACCGGGATGGAAACGCGGTTCTGGATGTTCACATTGGTAGCCAGCACTTGTTGGCCGGTGGTGTTGAACAGCACGATGCGGGTTTCGCCCTGCATTTCTGCTACGTTTACTTCGATGTTCAGCATGCTTTTAGCCGGGTTTGGCGCGATGCGGATGCTGTTTTGGTCGAGCAGGTTGACCGTAGAAGAAGGATCGGAGAAAGCGTATTCGCCGGTGCCGGTGTTGATGGTGATACGGTAGGTACCGCCGGTGACCGGAATGTTCGGACCGTCTTGCGTGCCAACACCTGTAGGCCATGTGGTAGCGCCCCAGTTGACCGCCCAGGCATTTTCAGCGCGGAATTTGGCTTCGCCGTCGGTCAGGTCCATCGAGTTGATGTACCAGAACGATTCGTCGACAGCGTCTTTGGTCATATCCACGTCGGAGTTCCAGGCATCAGGCGTTGCGGTACCGATGATACCAACTGTGCTGAAGATGATGAGTTCTTCGAAACTGTACTCGCCGGTGATGGAGTTGAAGGTGATTTTGTACTCACCAGCCAGCACAGGAATGTTAGCGCCGTCCTGTACGCCTACGCCAGTCGGGAAATCGCCTGCGCCCCAGTTGAACGTCCAGTCGTTTTCAGCGCGGAATTTGGCTTCGCCGTCGGTCAGGATCAGGCGTTTTCTCCAGATATTCGGAGTAGTCGGATCTTGTTCCATGTCTGTATCTGCATCCCAGCCGCCCGGAGTGGCGTCGCCGATGATACCGATGGTAGTGAAAGGAATGATCTCCAGGAATGTGTACTCGAGTGTAGAAGTGTTGAACGTCACCTGATAATCGCCGGAATCGACCGGGATATTGTCGCCACCAGGAACGCCCACACCAATCGGGAAGTCAGTACCGCCCCAGTTGAGGGTCCAAGCGTCGTTGGCGCGGAATTTCAGCGTACCGTTGGTCAGCGATACGTTGCCTTTCCAAAGATCAGGATTGCCGTTGTCTTTCGTCAGGTGCGTATCCGTATCCCATCCGCCGGCAGTAGCGTCGCCGATGATGCTGATGGTATTGAATTCGATCACCTCCTCGAAACTGTACGCGCCGGTTACCTTGTTGAAATGAACGAGGTATTTGCCAGCAGTAGCGATCGGAATGTTCGGACCGTCTTGAACACCAACACCGCTTGGGAAATCCACAGCACCCCAGTTGACAGCCCAGCCGTCATTGGCGCGGAATTTCACTTCACCCACAGTAAGCGGAACGGTAAGGAAGTACTCATTGGAATCGAGCGGGTCCAGGAACATGTTGGTGTCGTTGTCCCAGCCACCCGGCGTAGCATTTCCGATGATACCAATATCGGAGGTTACCGTGAAGTGGTATTCGCCGTTGTTCGCATTGAACGTAACGGTAAATTCACCCGCAGCAGGAATCGGAATATCAGGGCCATCCTGCGTGCCGATCCCGGAAGGGAAGGTATTGGAACCCCAGTTGACCGCCCAGTCATTGTCCTGGCGGAATTTGACAGCACCTTCTGTCAGGTTGATCACAATCGACCAAAGGCCAGCGCTGTCAGGATCAGGTACCATGTCAGTGTCAGAGTCCCAACCAGTGGGAGTAGCACTGCCAATAATACCTACGGAGGTTTGGCTGAAACCAGTCATCAGCAGGGCTCCGAAGAGAAGGGAAAAAAGTAATCGTAACTTCATCGTTATGAGTATTTGAATTATTAAACTGAAAGTTTCGCTAAAATCATCACAAAGTTAATTTGTTTTTTAATTCTGAAAAAACTGACCTTCGAAAAATTTATGTAAAACGACGACAGTATTATTCTTTTTTTAATTTTGCAGCGCGTTTACATTTTTATTTTTGCGACGCGTCTTTCATGAAACCTCTTCCGCAAACGATTGCGTTGTACAATAATTCGGCAAAAACGATCTGTTGTATTTTTCCAGAAATTTCAATGTTTAAAATCAGAGCCTGAAAAAATATTTTACCGGAAGGGCCACGAACAGTTTTTCAGACCTTAGTCTTAAATTTTTTTACCCGCTCCGGAAAAAAAATCCTGGTTTGCACCAGATGAATAATCCGCTTTGTTCACTTTTCTATTCTAAAACTTGAACCACATTCGTATGAATATTTTTACCAAAAGCGTACTCCTGCGGATCGTCGTTCCGGCACTGGTGATGCTGGGTACGCACCTGACGGTTTCTGCACAGAGAACTGTGACGGGAACGATTACAGACCGTGAGACCGGCGAGCCATTGATCGGCGTAACGGTCATTGAAAAGGAGAATCGGGCACACGGTGTTGCTTCCGATTTTGATGGAAAATTCCGCCTGAACGTTGGCGACAATTCCACTGCCCTCATTTTTAACTACACCGGTTATGAATCCACCGAGCAAAGTATTGTCGGTGTCAATGACATCGTCGTCACACTTTCTGCTGGCAAGGAACTCAGCGAGGTGCTGGTGATCGGCTACGGTACCGTAAAACGGGAAGATGCCACAGGCCTTGTACAATCCGTGTCGACGGACAAATTCAACAAGGGCGCTATCACGGGCCCGCAAGACCTGCTTGCGGGCAAGGTGGCCGGTGTGACGATCATTTCCGACGGTTCGCCAGGCGGCGGCTCCCAGATCCGCATTCGGGGCGAGTCGTCGCTCTCGGCGTCCAATAACCCGCTGATTGTGGTAGACGGTGTTCCGCTCGACAACGGCGGCGTATCGGGCAGCCGCAACCAGTTGAACGTGATCAACCCGAACGACATCGAGACGTTCACGGTACTGAAAGACGCTTCCGCAGCAGCCATTTATGGCAACCGTGCTTCCGGCGGCGTTATTATCATTACCACGAAAAAGGGTAAATTAGGCAAAAAAATCACGGTAGGCTACAATGGCAACGTATCGGTGGCTCAAACCGCCAACCGCGTGGATGTGCTGACGGCCGACGAATTCCGTGCAGCCGTTCAGTCGCACTACGGCGTTGCCAATCCCAACCACCCGTCGCTGGCTTTGCTGGGCACGGAAAATACAAACTGGCAGGATCAGATTTACCAGTCGGCATTCGGGCATGACCACAACCTCAATGCTTCCGGGGGCTTCGGTATATTTCCATACCGGGTTTCGCTGGGCTTTACCCAGAAAAACGGTTTGCTGAAAACGGATGAATTCAAACGGTATTCTTCCGCTATTAATGTCAATCCAAAATTCCTAAACAACCGCCTGCAGGTCAATCTGTCGTTCAAAGGCATGGTGTCCGACAACCACTTTGCCGACCGCGGCGCTATTGGAAATGCCCTGAGTTTTGACCCGACCAAGCCGGTACGCGACACCAGCACGCGCTACGGCGGTTTTACTACCTGGAAAATTGCCAATGGCAACCCGAACGGACTGGCGACCACCAATCCGGTAGCATTGCTCGAACTCAGAGACGATAACTCTACCGTAAAACAGTACATCACGAACGCTTCGTTCGACTACCGTTTTGCGTTTCTGCCTGATTTGCGCGCCAACCTGAACCTCGGTTATGACCGCGCCAAAGGCTCCGGTACCGTTGTAGTGCCCAACTACGCTGCATTCGCTTTCGACGCCATCACAGGCGGTGGTGTAAACAATTACTACGAGCAGACCAAAACAAACTCCCTGCTGGAAGCCTACCTGAATTACAAAAAAACCTTCGGCCGCCACGGACTGGAACTCATGGGCGGTTACTCCTGGCAGCATTTCGAGGTGAGCAATTACTACAAAAACTCCGATACGGCAGGTACGCCATCGGAAATATCTACCGGACAGGACCCAGCAGAGTACTACTTGCTGTCGATGTACGGTCGTGTGAATTATGATTTCAATGGCAAATACCTGTTCACCGGCTCGTTGAGAAGAGACGGCACCTCGCGTTTCTCGCCTGATTACCGTTGGGGTCTTTTCCCGGCTGCGGCTTTTGCTGTCAAAATTCTGGATCAGAACACCAAGTATTTCAGCAACATGAAACTCCGCCTGAGTTGGGGTATCACGGGTCAGCAGGACATCGGCGGCCGCTTGGTGGATTACTACGCTTACCTCGCACAATACCAGGTGGGCATGCCCAATGCGCAGTATCAGTTTGGCGACGAGTACGTAAATACTTTACGTCCGAACGCGTATGTGGCTGATATTCAATGGGAAGAAACGACGACATACAACGCTGGTCTTGACTTTACCATCATGACCGATCGCCTTTCTGGTTCGCTGGATATTTATCAGCGTAATACCCGCGACCTGCTGAACCGCATTCCGGTGCCGGCCCTTTCCAACCTGTCCAACTTCGCGATTGACAACATTGGTACGATGGAAACCAAGGGGGTGGAACTGAGCCTGAACCTGTCGCCGGTGGTTACACGTAAGGTGCGCTGGGATCTGAGCACCAACTTTGCTTACAACAATTCCAAAATTACCAAACTGACCACCAGCAACGATCCCAAGTACATCGGTGTACTCGTTGGCGGCATTGCTGGCGGCGTAGGCAGTAATATTCAGAACCACTACACAGGCTACGCGCCCAGTTCGTTTTATGTGAAAGAACAACTGTACGACGAAAACGGCAACATCCTGGAAAACCAGTTTGTAGACCGCAACGGCGATGGTAAAGTAGACGATCTGGACAAATACCGTTACAAAAATCCGGCGCCTCCGGTTACACTCGGCCTCACGAGCAGCCTGAGTATCGGCGCTTTCACGTTCTCGTTTGCAGGCCGCGCACACATCGGCAACTACGTGTACAACAATGTGCAGACCGATATGGGCTACCTCGATCGACTGTACGGCACCACAGGCTACCTCGCTAATGTAAATCAGTCGGCGGTAGACCTGAATGTGAGCAAGCAGTCGAGCCTCACCTTCAGCGACCACTTTGTAACAGAAGCATCCTTCTTCCGCCTCGACCACGTGACGGCAGGGTATTCTTTCAACAATGTGATCGGCAAATATTTCAACGTGTATGTAACCGTGCAGAACCCGCTGGTAGTGACCAAGTACGAAGGCCTCGACCCGGAAATCTCCAACGGTATCGACAACAATATTTACCCAAAACCACGCACGTACCTGCTCGGTTTCGGCGTCAACTTCTAACATCTAAAAAAAACAGATATGAAATCACCTTTTAAAATAGGCACTGCACTCATCCTGTTTATGTTGGGTGCTACGGGTTGCTTCAAAGACCTCGACACCGTACCACTCGATACCGACTTCCAGTCGGCCTCAAATGTGTACAAAGACCCGGCGTCGTACCGCAAGGTGCTGGCTAAAATTTATGCAGGTCTGGCCGTGTCTGGACAACAGGGCCCTGCCGGCGATTCTGATATTTCCGATATCGACGAAGGTTTCGGACAATACCTCCGCGGCTTCTGGTACCACCAGGAACTGACTACCGACGAAGCCGTCATCGGTTGGAATGACCAGACGATCAAGGACTTCCATGCACAGACCTGGACTACGGGCGACGCATTTACGTATGCTTTCTACAGCCGTATTTTTGTTCAGATTTCCGTTGCCAACGAGTTTATTCGTGAAACAACCGAAGCCAAACTGACCGAACGCGGCGCTGATGATGCCCTGAAAAATGAAGTGCGCCGCTATCGTGCAGAAGCGCGTTTTTTGCGCGCACTCAGTTATTGGCATGCACTCGACGTGTTTCGCAACCCGCCCTTCGCTATCGAAGATGCTGTGGTAGGCCAAACGCCGAAGCAAACCAATGCCAGCGATCTGTTCAACTTCATCGAATCGGAACTGAAAGCCATCGACGGCGACCTGGCCGAACCGAGAACCAACGAGTATGCGCGCGCCGACAAAGCCGCCGCGTGGATGCTGCTGGCCAAACTGTACCTCAATGCAGAAGTATACACAGGACAAGCCAAATACAACGAATGCCTGACGTACTGTGAAAAGATTCTGGCAGCAGGCTACCAACTGGAGCCCGACTATCAGAAACTGTTCCTGGCCGACAACCACCTGTCCAACGAAATCATTTTCCCGGTTGCTTTTGACGGTGTGCATACCCGTACCTGGGGCGGCATGACGTTTATCATCCGTGCAGGTGTAGTGGGTAGCATGAGCCCTTCGGCATCCGGTGTGGCCAGCGGCTGGGGCGGTACTCGGACAACCAAGGAATTTATTGCCAAATTCCCGACCGACTTGACGGGTATTAAAGTGGATTTTAACGAAGGTCTGACGGTTAAGCACCCTTCTTTGTATGTGCCCGGCACTTACAACAATTTCGATGCACCAACAGCGGTACGTATTGCCGATACCTCTGCTTTTGCTCCACACGAAAAACTGTATGAAGGCCACGTTTACCTGCCTACTGCCAATTCTGAAATTCAGTTTACCACCGTTCCGTCTAACTCCGGCCCGCCACGCTACGGCGATAATGGTCCGGACGGCGTACTGGAAACCAACGGTGCGAAAATTGTGGTTCCACAAGCTGGTCTGCACTTTATCAAAGTCAACCTGAATACCAAGGTGTATTCGATTCAGAAACGCGACTGGGCTATTGTAGGCACCTCTACCAACGGCATTTCTATTCCGATGCAGTACGATACCGCGCTGCACCAACTGTATGCCAACGTACCCAATCTCGAAATCGGGACTTTCCGCTTCGTGGCCAACAACGACGCATCCATCAATTTTGGCGATACCGGGTTTGACGGCCTGCTCGAAACCGATGGCGATCCTATCACCATCGACCAATCCGGTAGTTACAGGATTTACCTGGATATCGACCGCCCGGATTATACTTATCAGATCAAATTGACGAGTTTCGACCACCGCGGCCTGTTCTATACCGATGGCCAGAGCCTCGACATCGACGACCTGACGCTGGCTACACAAGGTTATGCCGTTCAGAAGTTTAAAAATGTGACTTCTACCGGAATGCCTGGTTCGGATACTGATTTCCCGGACACCGACTTTCCGATGTTCCGCCTGGCAGATGTGTACCTGATGGCTGCTGAAGCCATTCTGCGTGGTGCAGGCGGCGGCGACAAAGTGAAAGCAGCGCAATACGCCAATGCGGTCAGAACGCGTGCCTACACCGGTACGGCCGGTAATTACACGCCTGCCAACCTGACGCTGGACGTTATCCTGGACGAGCGCGCCCGCGAACTCTACTGGGAAGGCCACCGCAGAACCGACCTGGTTCGTTTCGGTCAGTTCTCTGATGGCTCCTACAAATGGACCTGGAAAGGTGGCGTGAAAGAAGGCGCCAGCGTGCCCAGTTACCGGAATATTTTCCATATCCCGACACAGGATATTGGGGTGAATCCGGGGCTGCAGCAGAATCCTGGTTATTAGAAGTGAGAGGTGAGAAGTGAGAGGTGAGAATCCGTAGAGTGTACCGCTTCGCTACAAAAATCTTGTTAGCGAAGCGGTACACTCTACGGATTCTCGCTTCTCACCTCTCACTTCTCACCTCTATCATTTCAACACGACCCCCTTCACGCTCCCAAACCGCTTACCTTCATACACAGACAGGTAATACACCCCCGCTGGAAGGCCGGATGGCAGCACAAATTGGAAATTGGTCTTTTCCGTTCCCGTAGTTTTAAATTGTCGGGAGGCTACTATCTTTCCATTACTGCTCATCAAATTCAATTGCAGGCTGCTATCTCCGGCAAAACCTTCCAGTTGAATGGTCAGGCTTTCGGCGCTGTTCTGCCAGACTTCCATTTTAGTCAGATTTTCGGGCGTTTTGACCGCTACCAGGTTGTCGTACGTGTGCGTCATAAAATCCATACCGCCACCGACGAGCAAGTTGCTGTTGAAATCAAAATACGCGGCATGCTCCTGGTGCGAGCCTTGCCCCCACTGCGTCCAGCAGGACGACGAAACCCAGGCGGGTTCCCAGTAAATAACGCCGCTGCCGCCTTTGTTGATCACTTCCTGCGTGAGGTCGACGAGCCATTTGCGCTGATTGTCCGGGCTGGCAGGCGAGTAACCCTGTTGTACGGCACTGATGATGTTGTTGGCGTTGTCGTTGCTTTGGGTAGTCCAGATATACCCCGTTTCAAAAATCATCACCTCCTTGCCCGGATACAATTGTTTCAACTGGGTAATGATACTCCCCGTATTGGCGATGGTGGTCGGCTGGTGCCAGGCCCAGTAGTACGACAGCCCGATGACATCAAAATCGGTCACGCCATTGCTCCAGAATCCCTGCATGAGCCATCCTGCTTCAGCAGGGCCTGCGATGTGCAGCGCCACCTTGATGTTTTTGCCGGAGGCCGTTTCCACATCCCGCACCGCCTGAATGGCGCGTTTGAACAACTGGCTGTTGCGGTTCCAGTCGAGCGACCAACCGGCGGCGTCTACGGCAGGCGAGAGCATGATGCCCTTGTTGGTTTCGTTGCCGATTTGCACCATATCGGGCAGCAAGTCTTCGCTGTTCAGGGCCAGCAGGGTGGAGGAAATGTAGTTGTAAAGTGAATCCTTTAGTACCGGCAGGTTGTTCACCACACCTTCCCAGGCGGCCGGCACGCGTTGTTTGGAGGGATCGGCCCAGTTGTCGGACAGGTGAAAATCGAGCAACACCTGCATGCCCGCCGCCTTGGCCCGCATGATGCTGCGGCGCACATCCTGGAAGTCGGAATAGCGGTTACCGGCATTCAAGGCATCATACCAGGCGGGCGAGTGCCAGAGCCGCAGTCGCACGAGGTTGCACTGGTGGTCGGCAAAAATCTGGTAAGGGTCTTTCGGGGCGCCTTGTTCCTTGTACACCACGCCGCAGTCTTCCATTTCGTTGACGTAGGAGAGGTCAGCGCCAAAGTAAAATCCTTGCGCACGCGCATTAGGGAACGAACATATTCCAACGAAAAGGAAAATAAAAATATAACGCATTGGAAATCATCTGTTTATGAACAACAAACGTCGGCAGCGCTTGAAGCGCTGCCGACGTTCCACGTTTAACATACAAACCCGGTAGATGTTCAACGATCAATACCCGGTGATGTACTGCTCCAGGCTTTGAATACGATTTTCCTGCTCGTGCATAATCGCCGTTACAATATCGCTCACGCTCAAGATGCCAACTACACGTCCGTCGTCGACGACCGGCAAGTGGCGGATGTGTTTTTCCGACATGATTTTCATACAGTCATCGATGTTTTTGCTAATGTCTACCACAAAAACGCCGTGTGTCATAACCTCTGTGACGGGAGTGCTTTTTGCTTTACGGCCTTGTAAAATTCCTTTCCGTGCATAGTCGCGTTCAGAAAAAATTCCAGCCAGGTGCGAGCCATCCATGACTAATACAGCGCCGATATTTTTAGATGCCATGAGTTCGAGCGCTTCGATCACCATTTGATCGGGCCGAACGGAGTACACAGTATTGTGGGGCTTTCCGGAAAGTAATTGGCGAACATGTAGCATAGGCTTTGATTGGTTAAATCCTGCCGGCAGGTTACGTGCCGAAGGGGGTAAAACAATTAATATTCCATAGACAAAGGAGAGGCTAAATATATTGCTTTTATTTTCAAAAAAACCAAATTTACATTTTAAAAAATTACAAAAATCAAAATCGACCTCCAAACAATGTTTTATCGGACGATCGTGACGTCACCCGCTGCCCTGTACGTGTAGGGTACTCCCAAAAGTTCGCCCACCCATTCGAGGCGCCAGATATACACGCCGGGAACGATCATTCCCCGTTTGTCATAACCATCCCATTCCGTTTCCGGATCGTCGGCAGCGAAGACCAAACTACCCCATCGATCGAAAATTTCCAGGCGATACCGTTGCCACAAACAAGGGATAAAAATGTGCCAGCCGTCATTGCGGCCGTCATCATCCGGAGAAAAAACATTGGGTGCATACCATTGGCAGGGCTCGCAAGTATAAAAATCGACCTGAACGCTGTCCGAAAACAGGCAGTTCTCCGTATTTCCTGATAATCCATATATGCCGGGAAAATGAATATCCCGTTCGCGCTCATGTCCGCCATCTATCCACTGCCAGTTGGCAAGTCCTTCCGGCACAGAAAGCGTAAAAGTATCTTGATAACAAAGGGTCGTATCGGTTTGCCAAACGGGCAGTTGTTCCACCTCGACCCGAACCAGAGCGGTATCACCCGGACATTGCCCGGCCCCCGCTAAAATATACTGATAAACGCCTGGGGCATCTCTTTGCGGATCGAAGAGGGCATAATTGCCAATCAGCACAGGCGACCAGTACCCACCCGCTACCGGAGCGCCATTTACCACGGGCCGAAGATCGAGCGGCTGGCTGTTGGCGCACACCACGGTGTCGGCATCCGGGCCTGCATTCGGCGTAGGGAAAACAGGCAGATACACAAAGCGAATGCCCATGTCGCCACAATCGGTGAACACCTGTACACCCAGCAGCCGTTCGCTGCGCACAGGCGGCACAGCAAAATCCTGGTACAACACCTCCAGCAAGGCCTGAATAAAATCGGAAGCGGAAGCATTGCCGCTGTTTACCAGCACCAGCCGCCCGGGCGAGGAGGCAGGAGACACGGTAATTTGTGGAGGCAATACACCCGCACTCAACTGCTCGGTAGCCGTGAGGCCGAGAACGCGCACCACCAAAGAATCGATAGGGCGTTCAGACACCAGCAGGGCATCGGTGTCTGCTACACGGCTTTCCGCCATGCACAAGGTATCCGAACGGAAATCCTCTCCGACAGCGCCGCTGCTGTCGTCGCCGTCGAGGTCAAATTCAAAGTCATTTTCCAGGATAACATTGTCGAGGCCGCCAAAATCGGCCGCTGGGCGGTACTCGCCTTTAAAGCGGATTTTGGTCAAATTGGACAGGATGGCTCGAAATTCTGCCTCGGTCGGGACGGCGCCGTTGGAACTTTCGAGCCGCCAGCCCGCATCCTCGCGCAACTGGATGTCGTAGTGTGTCCAGGCGAGGCCCGGGTTTTGGGCATTGTCGAAGACCAGTTTTGTGCCGTTGCCCCATATCTCCACATCGCCCGGGTCGGTAGAGAATATCTGGTTGAGGGTGTCGCTGGTAAACTGATCGTAGCGCAGCCAACGGTCGTAAGCGCCGCATTTGTTCCCCCTGAATTTGGCTGGCGCAGTAAAATACCAGATACCGCCTGTGGCTGCATCCGCTACCCTGATATGCCCGCCTGGCATACCACCTGTGGGCGCCCAGCCCGCGATGGTACTGGCAGGATCACCTTCAGCGCCCCAATTTTCATTGTTGGTATCGAAGGTACTGCTTTGGGCAGGAAGGGTGTATGCAAGCGCCATGCAGGCGTACAGAAGCAAAAATCGCATCGGCAAGGTGGATCGTAAAACAGCACAAATGTACAGGCTTCATGCGCTGTTGGGGATAAAATCGCGGTTTCAGACCTGTTTTGGCATATTGTGTGAAATCGCATATAATTTTTTTACATTTTGTAAAAACGAATAGATACAGGCAAGTTTTACATGTAAACAATTAATTGTCAGTGCTTTAATTCTTGTTTTTAATCGAAGAATCAGGCTTGCACATTCATTGAAGGAACGGGCGTTTAGTTAATTTTCCGGCAACAATTGGTAAAAAACCGGAATGCAATTCTATTTTTGCCGCTAAGCCAGTTGGTCGAATCCCCGCCAGAGACCAGGCTGACACTCATCCTCCGCCTTTGGAGCGTAGCATGAGTGTTCGCAACGACCGGGCTTGATTTTAATAACCAGTTCTAATCTTACACACATCGTGAACACTAACAATTCGAAGCCGCAACAGTGGTTGCGGCGCCTGACCAAGACCTGTAAAAATAAAAAATTCATGGTCGCGTCAGGGGTGGCTGTTTCATTGGGCTTATTTGCTGCCACCCTCCAACTTACCTCCGATCGACAGTCTGCCGCCATGTTGCTGGCGCCTCCCACGCTGGGAGAATTGTCTGTCATTCCACACAATATGCGCTGGGGTTTTGCGCTGGATGAATTTCAGTTGGCAGAAACAAAACTCGCTTCCGGCGATGTACTTGGCGAACTCCTGATGGCAAAAGGTCTAACCTATCCACAGGTCAACAGCATCGTTGAGCAGAGCAAAGGCAAGTTCAATATCTCTTCCATGCGTATCGGCCATGCTTTGCACTTCCTGTCCAAACAAACAGGCGCCCAGCCCGATTTCATGGTGTACGAACCTTCGCCTTACGAATACGTAGTGTTCAATCTCCGCGCACCGTATGAAGTAAATCTGGTGAAACGCGATGTAAAAACGGAAGTAGTAGCCGCATCAGGCGTGCTGGAAACCAGTTTTTGGCAGGCACTTACCGACAACGGACTCAGCGACGAACTGGCCGACGGCATGATCGATATTCTGGCTTCTTCCGTAGACTTTTACCACCAGAAACAGGGCGACCGTTTCAAAGTAGTGTATGAGCAGCATTTTGTGGAAGGCCAGGCAGTAGGTACCGGCAAAATCATCGCTGCCATGTACGAACGCGAAGGCAAGGAATCCTACGCTTTCAATTTTGAGCGCCCCGGAGAAAAAACCAACTACTTCGACTACGACGGCCGCCCGGCCCGCAAGGCTTTCCTGAAATCGCCTGTGAAATTCAGCCGCATCAGCAGCCGTTACAACCTCAACCGCCTCCACCCGATTCTTGGCTATCATAAAGCGCATTTTGGTACCGACTATGCCGCGCCGCATGGCACGCCGATTATGACAGTTGCAGAAGGTGTGGTAGAAGAAGCCACCCGTCGCGGTGGAAACGGCCTGTTTGTAAAAATCCGCCACGACCAGACCTACGAATCGCAGTACCTGCACATGAGCGGTTTTGCCAAAGGTATTCGTGCCGGTGCCCGCGTGGCACAAGGCCAAACGATTGGTTACGTGGGTTCTACAGGCCTTGCTACCGGCCCGCACGTTTGTTTCCGTTTCTGGAAAAATGGCAAACAGGTAGACCACCTGCGACTTAACCTGCCACAGCCACAACCGATCACAGGCCAGGCATTTGAAGATTTCAAAGTGGTGCGCGACAGCCTGATGCAAAAAATCAATGGCGTGCAATACAAAACGCACGGCCACACGACCGAATCAACTGACAGTAAAGTAGTACCGTAGGCAAAAGCCCGGTTTAACAGATATACATCCCGAATTTTGGCGAACGCCAGGATTCGGGATTTTTTTATTGTCGTCGCCAACAATATGGTTTCTTACCCTCCGATGGTAGCCATGGATTCTTCGAGCGGACTGTCGACACGCGCAGCGGCGGCTTCCCAACCATTGGCAGGGCGCTGGGCAAAAGCAGCCAGCAGATGCGCCTTCAGTGCTTCGTCGTCGAGGCCCGTGCGCATCAGATCGCGCAATTGCAATACGCCCTGGTCGTAGAGGCAGGTTTTTAACACACCTTTAGGCGTCACCCGGATGCGGTTGCAGGCGCCGCAGAACGTGCGCGACCAGGCAGCAATAATTCCAGTTTTCCCTTGAAAACCCGGAATTTGATAATTCATGGAAGTAGAAAACGGAGCATCGGGCGTTTTTTCCAGCGCGGGCCATTCTGCCCGCAAAGTGTCGAGAATACGTACATGATCCCAAAGTGGCCGCCCCGTAATATGATCGCCGCCATTGAACGGCATTTCCTCGATAAAGCGCACATCCACCGGCACCTCGCGGCTCAAGGCAGCCAGCGGAATCAGGTCGTCGGTGTTTTGACCGTCCATCACTACTGCATTCACTTTTACGCTGATGTCGTGATCCAGCAAGGCATGCATGGTATCCAGCACGCGCGGCAGTTCGTCGCGCCGGGTGATCTGAAAAAAACGTTCTCTGTCGAGGGTGTCGAGGCTGAGGTTGACGCTGCGAATGCCCAGTTGTTTTAGTTCGGGCACAAACCCTGCCGTTGCCACGCCATTGGTGGTGAGGTGAATCTGTTCCAGCCCGTCAATTGCTGCCAGCGACCGCAACAATTTCATCATATCTTTCCGGACGAATGGCTCTCCACCAGTAATGCGTATTTTTGTAACGCCCATGCGCACCAGCAGAGTGCAAAGTCGCAGCATTTCCTCATAACTCAACAATTCAGCACGCGACAACCATTGCAACCCATGTTCGGGCATACAATAATGACAGCGCAGGTTGCAACGGTCGGTCACAGCCAGGCGCAGGTAATGAATCGGGCGACCGTGGTTGTCGAAAAGCATGGGACAAAGATGGGGGTTTTTGGAGTTATGAGTTATGAGTGTTTGTGCTGTACTTGTGGTTTTTCTGATAACATGGCCAAGCATACAGTTCAAACACTCAAGCAAAGTACGTAACACTCATAACTCATCACTAATAACTCATCACTCCTCTATGTTTTTCTCTCCCTCCGAACTCCAGCGATACGACCGCCATTTCAAATTACCACAATTTGGTATGGAAGCGCAGCAGCGGCTAAAGGCAGCGCGCGTCCTTGTCATTGGTGCCGGCGGACTGGGCAGCCCTTTACTGCAATACCTCGCTGCGGCTGGCGTAGGCGTGATTGGTATAGTGGATGGTGATGTGGTCGACCGCAGCAACCTCCAGCGGCAGGTTTTGTTTGATGAACATGACATCGGCCGGGCAAAAACGGATGCCGCTGCCGAACGGCTTCAAGCGCTGAATCCGCACGTACAAATTCAGTTGCACCCCGTTTTTCTGCGTTCTGACAATGCACTCGACATCATTGGCCAGTACGACGTAGTGGCCGACGGTTCTGACAATTTCCCGACCCGCTACCTCGTGAACGACGCTTGTGTACTGGCTGGGAAGCCGCTGGTGTATGGCGCTGTGTCGCAGTTTGAAGGACAGGTATCTGTGTTTAATTGGATGCAGGGCGGGGCGGGCGGCCCCAATTACCGCGACCTGTTTCCTGTGCCGCCACCGCCAGGCTCGGTGCCCGACTGCTCGGAAGGGGGTGTGCTGGGCGTTTTACCGGGTATCATCGGTAGCATGCAGGCACTGGAGGCATTGAAAATCATCAGCGAAACGGGTACAACCCTGAGCGGCTATTTGTTTGTGCTCGATGCCCTGAAGTTTGAAACGCGCCGTTTCCGTATACGAAGCCGAGAGGATAATCCTTTGACCGGCATAGCGCCAACAATTACAGAACTTATTGATTATGAGGCTTTTTGTGGTCTATCAAACTCAATAAAAGAACACGCGCTTAAAGAAATTTCAGCACATCAATTCCTTGCATGGCGGCAGTCGGGCGAAATATTTCAACTCATCGACGTGCGGGAAGCGCACGAATACGCCGAACACAACCTGGGCGGCGACCTGATTCCGCTGGCTGAAGTTGCTCAACAGGTCAGTCGTATTTCCCGCACACTACCCGTGGTCGTGCACTGCCGCTCGGGCGCCCGCAGCGCACAGGCTATACGCCTGCTGGAAGAACAGTTTGGTTTTGAAAATTTGTACAACCTGACAGGAGGAATGCTGGCAGTGGAAAACATCCGAACAAAAGAAGGTGATTTTTCTTGACAGGTTTTGTAACAAGTTGGCGTTTGTGGATGTCTAATGGCAGGAATGAATCAGGATTTTGGGGATTTTAAGGATTAGAAGGATTCCCGTTGCGACGTCGACTAATTTGAAAAATTAAAAAAAATTGTCGACGTCGCAACGGGAATCCTTCTAATCCTTAAAATCTCCAAAATCCTGATTCGACTCTCCCCCAAAATAAGCGCACCGCACAATAGAATTTTTTCTGGTGCAGTATCGTTTTGGTCCCACTAAACATTCAGATGCTATGACGAAAACATTTTTGACTGCCCTTTTCATTTTGGGTAATATCTGCGTGTATGCCCAACAGGGCCTGGTCGGTGAATATTATGACGGCCGCAATTTCGATCGGAAAATCATGACGCGTACCGATGCCAAAATTGAATTTGTGTGGAACAACGTAGCGCCCGCAGCAGGCATGGATCCGGCCGATTTCTCCGTCAGGTGGAAAGGTCGCATCAAAACGCCTGAATCAGGCGAGTATCGATTTCGCGCGCATGTCGACGATGGTATTCGGGTAAAAGTAGGCGATAAAATGGTCATCAACGCCTGGGGTATGCACGATTCGGAGCCTTTTTCAGGTACCATTTACCTGGAAGCCAATCAATACTACGATTTGCAGGTCGACTATTTCAACGGGCTGCTGGAAGGAGAAATCCAATTGTACTGGCAATTGCCCAGTCAAAAACCGGTTTTTGGGGGCGCTTTTGGATACAACGACAAGGTGATCGATAGTAAATTCTTTTACCAGCCGCCGTCCACGAAACCTGTTGCGCCCAATCAGGTTTTGGCGAACAAACCCAAAACAAACACCCCTCCGGTAAATACATCCAGGCCAAAACCGGTGGACAACAAACCCGCGGCGCCAAAGCCCACGCCCGCCAAACCCGTCGTACGCACTTTTGCACAAGCCTCCGATGTGCCGGCAGATACCCTTGAAAAGTATTTGCCCAAAAATATCCTGTTTGTACAAAGCAAAAGTATCATGCTCGCCCAGTCGGAGCCCGAACTGGATCGCCTGGCCGGTTTTCTGGTGCGTAATCCGGCCCTGCGCCTGAGTGTGGAAGGCCACACGGATAATCATGGCGACTCCGCCAAAAACCTGATTCTTTCCAAAGAACGGGCCGGGGTGGTGGCCGATTACCTGGCGCGCAAAGGGGTACAAAGCAATCGAATCAAATCGGAAGGTTACGGCGATACACGCCCCTTGCAGACCATTGCTTCCGGCAACGTAAAAAACCGAAGGGTGGAATTCAAAATTTATTGATTTTCAGTCAAATAGCCAACTCACAAATCCTTTTTCCGGAAAATACGAACCGCCAGCAGCATGGGTATCATTGCCCAGAGCAGCAACACAACGATTGCCGTTGTAATGCCAGCCCCCGTGCCCAGCCATTCCCGAAACAGGGCGCCTGTGTAGCCCATGAGTGCTGAAATATCCATTTGCAACAACACAATTACCCGCGCCAGATCAATCGGGTTGAGCGCCGCCATCACCAGCGTGGCTTTTTCCAGCGGATAATCGGCAAAGGAAAACATGATGAACAGCACCAATGCGTCGTACAACAGCGTAAAATAAAACCACAGAAGCAGCGCCAGGCCAATACCTTTTGCTTTATCGCGGGTAAAAACGGAGGCCAGCATGGCCAGCGCAATGAATACAAGCGTAAGCCCGGCGGCAGCCAGGAGTAGTACCAAACCTGTAGCAGTAGGTGCATAAATGGCTACGGGAATACCGATACCGACGCAAACTGCGGTTTCCAGGGCCAGCACCAGCCCCCAAAACTGCCCCCACACGATGATTCCCCGGCGTACAGGTTGCGCTGCCAGCAGTTCAATAAATTCGTATGAGTTGTAAAAATGTATGGTGGCAAAAACGGCGCTCACCAGCGGCGTTACGATGAGCACGATATTGAGCAGACTGATCAGCCCTTTGGTGGGGTCGTCGCTCAAACCGAACAAGCCCAGCGACACGGCCAGCAGAAACAAAGTGTAGCCGATCACAATCCGGTTTTGGAGGATATCGAACAACACGTATTTTATGATGCGCCCGATTGGATTCACGGTAGTGACCCGGGTAGAGGTGTCTGTATCGGTCGCCAACCGCAAGGCGGCAGACATGGAAGAGGTAGCGGTTTTCATGCAGCAGGATGTTGTTTCATAACGTTTGCGATAGCGCGGTGCAGTTTTTCTTCGCCGGTTTGTTCTTTCAAGGCTTGTATGGACTGGTAAAACTGCAACTGCCCGTCCATCAGGTACATCACGTCGGTAGTCAGTTCATCGAGGTCGCTGAGGATATGCGAAGTGAGCAAAGTGAGTTTGCCCTTGGCTTTTTCAGCCAATACTTTTTCCTTGAGTATTTCGGAGGCCACGGGATCCAGGCCAGCGGTGGGTTCGTCAAGAATCAGCACATCCGGATCGAACAGAAAAGCCAGGCAAGCGCTTACTTTTTGTCGGGTGCCTCCCGAGAGGGTTCGCATGGTTTTGTGTGCCAGTTTGGGCAGGTCGAATGCCCGCAGCAGGTCATCATCGGTGCGCTGGTAGGTTCCGCGGCGAATTTCCTGCACCATATCGAACAATTGTCCAATGCGAATATTGTCGGGATAACGCCCAATTTGGGGCATGTAACCAATGTACCGCCGATAATCCCAGTCGCCCAACACATTGTTTCCATATAAATGAATGCTGCCACTATCGGGAATAACAAGTCCCAACAGGCATTTGATAAAGGTCGTTTTTCCCGAACCGTTGGGCCCGATCAGCGATATCGTCTGACCGGCGCGCATCTGGACACTCATGTCTTTCAGAACTTTGAGTTTGCCAAATGATTTGGAGAGTTGAATAGATTCCAGCATCGTTTTTTATTTTTTGTTATCGGTTATCTGTTATCGGTTATCGGGGGTGGTAAGGAGACCGTCTCTACAATTGTATAGCCACGTTAATATGGATGCCAAACAAATCCACAGACGGTCTCCTTACCACCCCTGATAACTGATAACGGATAACTGATAACTATTTCGGAAGTAACACTTCATCAATTACATGCACAATGCCATTGGAAGCCGGAACGGAGGCCAGCAAGTGAGCGCCATTGACGGTTACTTTTCCGTCTTTCACGCCGATGGTCACGTTGCCGCCATTAGCCATATTGATGACCTGGCCGTCCTGAAACATCTCGGGTTTGTACACCGCCACGGCCACGTGGTACTGCAAAATATCCTGTAGTGTTTCTTTTTTATCGGGTTTGAGCAGGTCGGTGACTGTTCCGGCAGGCAGTTTGTCGAATGCAGCATTGGTAGGTGCAAATACCGTGAACGGGCCTGCATTGGAAAGCACATCCACCAGTTCGGCGGCTTTAACAGCCGTCACGAGCGTCGTGTGGTCGGGGCTGCCGACGGCCACTTTCACCACATCTTTCTGCGACAGGTCGTCCTGAACGGTAGACTGTCCGCCGTCGGCAGACGCAGCAGCCTGGCTGGCAGATGGAGCGGTGCCGGCGCCATTGCAGGCATGCAGGGTAAAAAGCACGCAAATGGCTAGTGTTATGCGGAATAAAAAGTTGATTTTCATAAAATGGTATTGTTAATAGGATGAACAAACAGGTCTGTTGTCAATAGGCTAACACGGGTTCCAGCCCGCTTTTTCTCACAGCGTTCAAGTCAGCGGATGCATGGCCGGTTGTTGATCCATCAATTGTTCGGGCGTCAGAGAAGGGATAATTTTCTCAGCCTTGTCCATCAGATACACGATAAAACTGCGCATCAGCATCAGGGCATGCGGCATGCGTTCCACCACTACGGCATACAGACTGACCGGGCGGAAAGGCAGGTCGCCAATGCCATCGTGGTCGAGGTCGTATCCTTCATATTTATCCCAGTAGTTGCCGTCGAAGGTGTTGAGCACCAGGTTGCCGTTGGTGGCTACGTCAAAAGAGTTGCCGAAAAAGTTGTTGCGTCGCACCACATTGGCATCGCAACTGGCCTGTACACGCAGCGCCCAGCCGTTTTCGCGAAACTGGTTTTCTTCCAGAATAATCCGGCTGGCGCCTTCCATGTACACACCTGCCGAGTTGTGTTCAAAATTATTTTTCCAGATATGGCTATCGGAAATGTCTTTCAGCAAAATGCCGTACGCCGAACTCCCCCAGTTGTAGCCGAAGTAGTTTTCCGTCATTTTTACCTGCCGCGAATACATGACCGCCACGCCTGCGCCATTGTTGCGGAAGGTGTTGTGGTGGTAATGGTCGTTGTGCGAAAACATAAAATGCAGCCCGTAGCGGAGGTTCTGTTCGCTGAGATTTTCCCGAATTTCAGAATCGGTCACGAACTCGAAATAAATGCCGTCGCGGTGCCCGGTCAGGTGATTTTCGACGATAACATGGCCCGAACCCTTCCACACATGAATGCCGTTTCCGCTGTTCTGCTCTTCTTTGATAACGCCCTGTACGTCGTTGTGAATGACCCTGCAACCGATCGTATTCGACAGATAAATGCCAAAATTGCAATCCCGCAGCCGGTTGTTTTCCAGCGTCACCGAATCGGACGACAGCACTTTGATACCTGCAATGTCGATGGTGCTGCGCTGGCCGCTGTTGCGAATTTCAAACCCGCGAATGGTCACGTGGCTGCTGTTGACCGTGATGATTTCGTCGATATGCCGGCCATCCAGCACCGGATAATCGATCCCGATGAGCGTCAGCGGCAGGTTGATGGAGATATTGCCCTCGGCATACACACCCGGGTGAACGAAAATCGTATCACCGGCATGGGCTTGCAACAACGCGCTGGAAAAAGTCGTATTGGCAAATCCGGGCCCTGCGTGTAGTGTACGCGCACGTAAAGGCAACATTGCCAGCAACATACACAGCATTAATAGCATTTTTTTCATAGACATGGCATTCAAATGATCTTAGTAAAAAATGTGGAATTTTAGAAGTTGTTTGAGTTAATTTCATCGGAGCAGAAAACCGTCTTTTGTCGGCATGCTGCGGCTATTTTCTCGGCAATAGCCTCCGGCTATTCCCTCCAAAATAAGCCTTGCCTGTCAACAAAATCCGCTCTTTCTGCCCTCGATAAATTAACTCAAACAACTTCTTAGAATGCACGCAGCACTTCCTCCCAGGTGAGCGCCTTTCCGCCGCCCAGTTCTTTCTGAACGGACTCCAGATCGGCCTGCGAGGAAAAAGTGGCTACGTCTCCGCGCATGGGGCTTTTGACGACTTCGTTTTGCAGGAAAAACGCCTTTTTTACATCGACAAAAGCAGGGCTGTTTTTAAAATCAACCGACACCATTTGTGCCACAGCAGCCTGCTGCACTTCACCCGATTTCAGGTAGTCCGTCAGACAATTCAGGTCGTCGAATTTGAACACCTTGCCTTTGTCCGTGATGATTTCAGCGCCGAATCGTTTGTCGGTCAGCGTCATTTTGCAGTGCGCACATTCATCTTTGCCGTAGCGGATGGGCTCGGGGCCGGATGAGCAGGCCCCCAGAAAAAGGGTAGAAAGCACCAGAAAAAGAGCACTTGATGTTACACCTGCTATTTTTTTCGAGGCTGTTTTTCGGCCCGATAAAAACCACCACCACCACATGGCCGTTGCCAGCAGGCACACGCCGATGATCATCCATGCGCCTGTGTCGGGGCCGGAGTAGGAAGTGAAATTGAGCAGGTTTTTATATCCTATCAACGGTGGTTGGTACGACATATCGGGCACCTTGATGGCTGCATTCGGATCGAGGTTGTGGCCGTAATCGTAGCCCCAGCGCCAGAAATCCCAGAGCGCCGCCACGCCATACACATATGATAACAGCGTGAAAAAGAACAGTATACGCGGTTTGCCTGTCAGCGCAGCCAGTACGCCAACGGCGATGAGGATACCAATAAGGATACCGATATAGTGGAATTCCGGAAACATCTCCACACTGATATGCTTCATACCGATGTAGTGGTTGAGCCCGTTGATGATGTCGATGTCGCCCGCTAGTCGGTTCGACCAGATTTTCATGGACAAGCCTTCCGGGTATTGTGGCGCCCAGAGCAAAATTTGCCAGAGGGGCACGAAATAGGTCAGCACCAGCGACAGGCTGGCTATGCCAAGCAGGATACGCGATGCTTTGCCAAGCGTTTGCATAATCGAAGGATTTCAAAAAATGAATCGTGCAGATCGACAGTTCAGGTGGTGCGGCAGGTGCTTTACCCACCTGAACCATCGATCGGCAGGATAGAAAAAGTGCGTGTGGCGAAGTGGTATTATTTGGCTTCGCCAGTGGGTTCGGCTTTGTTGCCAGTGCTAAATGTGAGCGGCACGCTCGAACCTTTGGGCGATACCCGTACGTAACCCTGCATTTCCTGGTGCAGCGCCGAACAGAAGTCGGTGCAGTAAATCGGGAAAACACCTACCCGATCGGGCACCCATTTGAGGGTGCAGGTTTCGCCGGGCATAATGAGAATTTCGGCATTGTTGGCGCCTTTTACCGCAAATCCGTGCGGTACATCCCAGTCCTGTTCCAGGTTGGTGACGTGGAAATACACCTCGTCGCCCATTTTCACCCCTTCAATATTATCCGGCGTAAAGTGCGAACGAATGGACGTCATGTTGATATGCACTTTGTTGCCTTCCCGGAATGCTTTGGCTTCCTTCTCGCCTCTGGCGGCATAAGGGTGCTGATTTTCCTCGATTTTGAAAAACTTGGTGGACTGAGGCTGAATGAGGCTGGCAGGAATGGCTTCGGCATAGTGCGGCTCACCTGTGGTGGGGAAGTCGAGCAGCAATTTCATTTTATCGCCTGAAATATCATACAACTGGGCCGATTGCGTCAGTTCCGGGCCCGTGGGCAGGTAACGGTCTTTGGTAATCTTGTTGTAAGCAATCACATATTTTCCATGCGGTTTGCGGGTAGGGCCGCCGGGAACGCACAGGTGACCGATGGAATAATAGGTAGGCACGCGGTCGACCACTTCCAGTTTTTCGATATTCCATTTCACAATTTCGGAAGACACGAAGAAGGAGGTGTAGGCAAAACCTTTCCCGTCAAATTCGGTGTGCAAGGGGCCCAAGCCAGGCTTTTTCACTTCACCGTGTAGCACTGCATCGTATTTCAGCACCGGAATGCCTTCGAAATCACCGTCGTAGTTCTGATCGGCAATGGCTTTCTGGATTTTGCTAAAGGAAAACACAGGAATAACCGCAGCCAGTTTGCCCGAGCCGCAGATGTATTCGCCCGTCGGGTCGACATCGCAGCCATGCGGCGATTTCGGACAAGGCATGAAATACACGATGTCTTTCAGTTCTTTCGGATCCAGTACTACCGTTTCACTTTCGATGGTCGAGGTGGCCGAGTGCGTTTTTTCGTCGTACACATTGTGGGCAAAGCGCACTTTCGATTTTTTGCCTTTACCTGCTTTTACATATTCCTCACATTTTTTCCAGTTGACAGCCATGATAAAGTCTTTGTCTTTCTGGGAAGCATTCACTTCGAGCAGGGTATTGGCCTGTTCTGTGTTGTAGCAGGAGAAGAAAAACCAGTCGTGCGACGGTCCGCGTCCACAGCGGCTCAGGTCGAAGTTGAAACCTGGCAGCAACACCTGAAAACTGAGCGACATACGGCCACTTTGCGGGTCGATGCCTACGAAGGATACGGTGCCTTTAAAATTCTGTTTGTAGGTATTGATGGCAACGTCGGGGTTGGAACTGGCGTCGTCGAGCGGGTAACTGAAACGTGTGCCAGCCACGGCATACTCCGTATTTTCTGTCAGGAACGGAGAGGAGTGATTGCCCGAACTGTTGGGAATTTCCATGATCTCTGTCGTCCGGAACGTTTTTAGGTCTATTCGGGCGATGCGCGGCGTGTTGTTGCCGTTGATAAATGCCCAGCGGCCGTCGTGTTCGCCGTTGGTGGTGGAAAGGGCAACGTGGTGCGAATCGTCCCAGGGAACAAAACCGTGGGAGGTATTCAGCATCGGCTTGGTTTCCTCGCTGTACCCCCAGCCATTTTCGGCAAATTGGGAAAAAACAGGAATAATGCGCAGCAAACGACCTGAAGGGATGCCGTATACGGAAATCTGACCGTTGAAACCGCCGGAAACAAAGTTGTAAAATTCATCGTACTTGCCGGGTGCAACGTACACTTTCTGTGCAGCATCGCCTTCCACAGCACTCCCGATGTTTTTGGGTTTGCAACCCGAGGCGCCAAACAGCAAAGGCAGGCACAGTACAGCAGTAATGAATGAAATTAGGTGTTGATTTTTCATACCAGGAAAGGGAGTTGAAAAATGAAAAGAAGAAATTCGAGCCTCGAGCGGTTATTTTTCCCCGTCGTTTTTACGCATGAACTCCAGAATTTTCCGGGCATCATCCTGGGTAACATTCTGGTTGGGCATACGTACGAGGCACTGTTCGAGCAGTTTTTGCGCTTCAGCATCTTTTTCGAGCATCATCTCCACATTGGTAACCATATTTATTATCCAGGTGGGTTCGCGCCGTTTGGTTACACCTGCCCAGCCTGGGCCTACGAGTTTTTCGTCGGTCAGTTTGTGACATGCCAGGCATTTGGCATCGTAAATGGCCTGACCTGCGGTAACCCATGCAGCGTTCAAAGGGTGTGTCAATTCTACGCTGCTGACGGCTGTGCCATGTGTTTCGGGCTGATTGGCCGCGAGTTCGGAAGGAGTGGGTGAGTTTTTGGCGGCATTGTCTGCTTCCTGCCGCGTAGTACAGGCCAGAAAAACAGTGGCCAGAAACATTGCCGGGATAATCAGTTTGTAAACCATGTTAGAGATTTGCTTGATAAAATAATTAAAGAGTTTTAACTCTTTTTATTGGCAAATGTATTTCCCCCTCTCTCCGGGTAGAGATGAGCGCGGTCATCATTCGATGTAACTTTCGTCAGTGCAGTGAATGTGGAAGGGCTTAATATCTTTGCGCCATGTTTTCAAAAACGTTTGGATATGCATTGCGGGCTACGGTTTATGTAACCGTTCATGGCAGCATCGATAAAAAGGTGGGCTTGCAGGAAATATCCGATGGGCTCGGCATACCACATTATTTCCTGGGAAAAATCATGCAGGATCTGGTTCGGCATGGCATTTTTGATTCTACCAAAGGGCCGAGCGGCGGTTTTTTCCCCAATGAACACACAGCCGATACTCCCCTGACAAACATCCTGAAAATAACGGATGGCAATCTGGTATTCGACCAGTGCGCCCTGGGCATCAAGCGCTGTAACGCAGATCATCCATGCCCCCTGCACGATGATTTTGCGGCCTGCCGGAATGAAATGATCCATTCCCTGTCTACCAAGACGGTTCAAACGCTGGCGGAGGAAGTAACAGCCGGGCGTAGTTTTCTGGTGCGTTGAAAATCGACGCCCAGTCCGGCAGCGCACACGCTGTGTCCGAAAACGAACGCATCACCCGCTGTCAAATTTTTCCATTTCACTGATTTTCAATGCATTAAAAAACCGGCACAAGTTGTGGGACAACTTGCCTTGAGCGGACTCTCTGCAAACAGGCACACAAAACTTCCCACACTCTTCAGTAAACTTGTCGCCATGCTCAGCAATTATCTGAAAATCGCTTTTCGCAACCTGCTCAGAAACCCTCTGTATACGTTTCTCAACATTGCCGGACTGGCGGTTGGTCTTGCGGCCGGCACGCTGGTCATGCTCTGGGTAGCCGATGAATTTAGTTACAACCGCTTTATTCCCAATCTATCGGGCATTCACCTGATACTACAAAACCAGACGCAGGGCGGAGAAACGTACACTTTTCAAAGCACACCTGCCCCACTGGCGCCTGCCCTGCGAACGGAAATGCCTGAAATAGAACGGGCAGCGCGCACCAGTTGGCCGGGCCAGTTTTTGCTCAATCGGGGCGACAAAAGCACGTATGAGCGTGGCGTGTATGCAGAGCCGGATTTTTTCCGCATTTTTTCCTTGCCTGTGCTGAAAGGCGACCCGGTGGCAGCACTGGAAGATGCAGGCTCAATCGTGATTACCGAACGCACGGCCAAAAAGTTTTTTGGCAATGAAGACCCTATTGGGCAGGTGTTGCGCCACAACAACGAACGCGACCTGAAAGTAGGCGCCGTGGTGGCTGATTTGCCATCCAACAGCAGCATTCGATACGATGTGCTGCTTCCATTTCGCCTTTTCGAACTTCAGAACCAGGAGTGGATGGCCAACTGGGGCGACAATGCCGTGCCCACCTGGGTAAGCCTGCAGACTGGAACGGATCTGGGTCGACTCAACCAGAAACTGGAAAACTATATTCAGGGTAAAATGCCGGAAGCCTCTGCGCATATTTTTGCTTATCCGCTCTCGAAATGGCGGCTTTACGGACAATTTGAAAACGGCAAACAAAGCGGCGGCCGCATCGATGTGGTCATGATGCTGGGTATCATCGGCTTGTTTGTATTGCTCATTGCCTGTATCAACTTTATGAACCTGGCTACTGCTCGTTCCGAACGGCGAGCCCGCGAGGTGGGCGTGCGGAAAGTTGTGGGCGCTCCGCGCAGCCTGATCATCAGGCAATTTTTAAGCGAGGCGCTGCTCCTGACGTTCATAGCGCTGATACTCAGCCTGTTGATGACACAACTGACCTTGCCTGTATTCAATCGTTTTTTTGATAAAACACTGTCACTGAGCGGCTCCAACTGGCAGGTATGGGCCTCGCTGCTTTCGCTGGGCGTAGGTACGGGGATCGTTGCCGGCAGTTACCCTTCGTTTTACCTGAGCAAATTCCAGCCTGTGCGGGTGCTAAAAGGAATGATTGGAGGTGGCAAAGGCAATGGCCGCTTGCGGAAAGGACTGGTCACATTCCAGTTTGTCATTTCCATTTTCCTAATCATCGCCACCATTGCCATTTACAAGCAAATCGATCATGCACAAAATCGTCCGCTGGGATATGAGGTCGAAAATCTCATTGAAATTCCGGCACGAGGCACCATGCGCGATCACTTCGGGGTACTGAAAAACGAACTTGCCCAGGTACCTGGCGTAATGAGTGTATCGGCAGGCAGTCATGACCTGATCCAGTTCGGCAGCAATACCTCAGGCATTGAATGGCCAGGAAAAACGGCCGATCAGGATTTTCTGGTTTCCATTACCGAAGTGAGTTATGACTGGGCGCAAACAACGGGCATCAAACTGGCAGAAGGGCGCGATTTTAGTCCACAATTCGGAGCAGATACCATGTGCTGCCTCCTCAACCGGATGGCCGTGCAGCGTATGGGACTCAAAGAACCTGTTATTGGTTCCACGATTCAATACGACACGACACGAACGATCATCGGCGTGGTAGAAGATTTTGTGTACAACGATCCGTTTTCAGCGCCTATGCCTATGGCTATTTTCCTGGGCACCGGCAGTATGGATCATTTTTTTGTCCGCATTCGCAATGATGAGAAATGGCGGGAAAGCCTCGCTCAAATTGAGCAGGTAGTGAAAAAACAAAACCCGACCTATCCTTTTGAATTCACATTCACCAAAGAAGAATACCAGCGCAATTTTGATGAAATCCGTTCGGTGGGCCAATTAGCCAATGTCTTCGGCGGGCTGGCCATTTTCATCAGTTGCCTCGGGCTATTCGGCCTGTCGGCTTTTGTGGCCGAACGACGCAACAAGGAAATCGGCATCCGCAAGGTGCTGGGCGCTACGATCAGTAGTATCTGGTTTGCCCTGTCAAAAGATTTTCTACAGCCTGTGCTGCTGGCGTTTGTACTCGCCGCGCCGCTGGCGGGCTGGGCCATGCAAAAACTCCTGAATCGCTTTGAATACCGCATCGACCTGTACTGGTGGATTTTTGCCTCGGCCGGTGTTGCTGCCCTCGCTATTGCCCTGCTGACGGTGAGTTATCAGGGCGTAAGGGCAGCGATGACGAATCCGGTGGAGAGTTTGAAGGATGAGTGAGGGAGTTATGAGTTATGAGTGTTACGTACGTTGCTTTTGGCTTCAATAATAGAGTGGCCAAAAGCAACGTACGTAACACTCATAACTCATAACTCATAACTCATCCTTCACTTTCTCGTTTTTTTCCCCACCTTCGCCGCCACCCTTCTGCCGGTTTCTGCGCCGCCGTTCATAAAGCCCCAGAAGTCGGTGCTGCAATGTTCGCCGGCGAAATACAGGCGGCGCACAGGCTCAAAGGCGGCCCCTTCGAAGCCAGTGACCTGACCGGGTTTGAGGCAGGAATAACTGCATTTGATAAACGGATTGCCGGTCCAGTGTGCGATTTCCATTTTTCCGGTGAGGGCAGCGCGTGCGCCCGGGAAGGCCGCTTCCAGCGTAGGCAATACGTATTGAAGTTGTTGTTGTTCGGTACCCCGGGCGGCAGTTTTACCACGTTCGCCACCAAAGTAGCAGGTAAATGTGCCGAAACCTTCGTTGTTGAGTTGCATCTGGGCGCTGTCCCAGCCGTTGTGAATGTGTTCGTTGAATAGATACCCTTGATAGCCGTTCTGGCGCCAGGGGCGCGATTTGGTTTCGAGGATAAATTTGGCGTTGGTGCCGTAGCCCAGTTCCTGAATAACCTTGCGTTTGTGTGCCGGAAGTTCCATCTGGATATCGATGTCGCGCAAAACGGTAAACGGCACGGTCATGATCACGATGTCGAAAGTTTCTTCGCGGGTGGTGCCGTTTTCCGAAAAAACGAGCGTCATGCTGCCGTTGCTGTTTTCGCGGATGGCTTGTAGTTTGTGTTCGAAACGGATCTGGTCGCCGAGTTTTTTGGCCAGCCCCTGCGGAATTTGTTCATTCCCTCCGGAAATTTTAAAACGCTCGTCGCTCTCGCCAAACGGCAGGAAATGCCCCTCGTGAATAGAAAAAATGCTGAGCAGGTTGGCAGCGCTTTGTTCGGCCGTTTCAAGGCCGTTTTCTCCCACATAAGCGGCGTCGAGCATTTTTTTCACCCAGGCGCTTACCGGCATTTTTTCGATGTATTCAGCCATCGACATGCGGTCGAAGAAATCGGCCTGTTTGCCGCCGGAGGCTTTTTGATCGGTCTGTATGCGTGGCAATGCCGCTTTGAATTCTTGCAACACATCGCTCAACTGGTAGTGCTTGTTTTCAATAAAAAATGCGTCGCGTTTACCGAAATGGTCGGCCTCCATATCCATCAATTGAGGGCGCAAACCAAGTTCGTCGATCAGCCAGAACATATCTTCGTGCACGGTGTCGATAAATTCTGCACCGATTTCCGTGTTGATAGCGCCATCGGCAAATATTCGGGCGCTTTTCATACGGCCACCCACACGTTTATCGGCTTCAAACAGGGTAGCGCGTATGCCTTTTTTTTGCAGCACATACCCGGCAGTGAGTCCGGAAATGCCCGCGCCGACGATAGCCACTTTGTATTTACGGCCAAAACCTGTGGTCAAAATATCGCCAGCCAGGGCGTTGCCGCCGAGCCCCAGCAGCATGCCCGCCTGGGCGCCGGTTTTTAAAAATTTTCTACGGGAAAGAAAGGCTTGCTCGCGTTGCGCAAGTACGTCTTCTGTGGAGAGATCAGGATGAGTCTGGGCAAATCGGGCCAGTTGGAAAGCGCTGCGCAGTGCAGTCAGGAGTGGTGTTTTCATGGTATCAAGTTTGTGCAAAAATCGAACTGTTTTTTAAATTGACAACCCTGATGTGTGTTTTTCTTTCGGCCGCATGCGTTACTGCGTATGTTTACTTCCCTAAACGCGTATATGTATTGAATAAACAGAATAGATTTTTCCGAAACGCGTTTACTTTTGCGCAATACCTGCGAAAGTGTACCGCACACTCAAAAACTCGAACTGACACATGAGAAACCTCATCTTTTCGCTTTTCTTC
>JAEUUT010000185.1 GCA_016787415.1 Saprospiraceae bacterium
TCAGTCAGTCTACCCTGAATGAATTTATCGGATTGGGCAAACCCGTTACGCAGCGCATCCGCAAAAAAGTACAAGCCTGGCTACAGCAGCCCGAACGCCCGGCCAATGCCGAGCATCTGCTCGCCGACCGGCAAACGGCCATCATGCTGATGCCGATTCAGGTGCCCAACTACACTGATTTTTACAGCAGCATAGAACATGCCACCAATGTAGGCAAAATGTTTCGCCCCGACAACCCGCTGCTGCCCAACTGGCGCTGGCTGCCGGTGGGCTACCACGGGCGCGCTTCGTCAATTGTGGCAAGTGGTTCGCCGATTCGGCGCCCCTGGGGACAAATAGTGCCCAAAGGGCTGGAGACGCCGGTATACGCGCCTTCGCAGCAACTGGATTTCGAACTGGAAATGGCGTTTGTCATCGGCAAAAACAGCGCGCTCGGAACGCCCATATCCATAGATCAAGCCGACGAATACATTTTCGGACTGGTGCTGTTCAACGACTGGAGCGCACGCGACATACAGCGCTGGGAGTACGTACCCCTTGGCCCCTTTCTGGGCAAAAACTTCGGATCGAGTATCTCCCCCTGGATTGTACCGCTCGAAGCCCTGAAACCATTCCGGGTGAAAGGCCCTAAACAAACCCCTGCCCCGCTCGAATACCTGGAGCAAAAAGGCAAACAACAATACGATATTCAACTGGAAGTAGCCCTGGCAGCAGGCAGCGCGTCCGAAACGGTCATTTCCCGCTCGAATACGCGTTACCTCTACTGGTCGATGGCGCAACAACTGGCGCACCACACCGTCAACGGTTGCAATGTGCAGGTGGGCGACCTCATGGCCTCGGGTACCATCAGCGGCCCTGTGCCGGGCAGTTATGGCTCCTTGCTAGAACTCACCTGGGGTGGCAAAGAGCCCCTGCAATTGCCTGGTGGCGTTACGCGTACGTTCCTGCAAGACGGCGACCGATTGGTGATGCGCGCGGCGGCCGAAAAAGACGGTATTCGCATCGGGTTCGGCGAGGTAAGCGGTGTAGTACAGGCGGCTCGTTGAAACCAAATAACTGACAGCCCCTTCAGACCGCTTAGAATGTTCAATAGATGCCTGATTCGTTAAAAACATCGGAATCTCCCCGAAAATTCACGCGCCTGTACGCCGATTATATTCGTTCGTTTGCAGCCATGGCGGTGGTGACCATTCATTCTACGGGCTCTTACCTGACTGCTTTTAACCCGGCCGACAATTTGGACGTTCACTGGTGGACAGGCAATATTTATTGCAGCCTGTTGCGCTGGGCCACGCCTTTTTTTATTCTGTTGAGCGGCGGTTTTTTGCTGGATCCCGGTCGCCATGAATCGACGGCGCCGTTTTTGAAAAAACGAATTTCACGGGTGCTGCTGCCTTTTGCTTTCTGGACGGTGGTGTATACGCTGTACCAATACCGCGAATCATTTTTCAGCGGACAATGGCCCGGATGGAAAGAGGTGTTCAATCGGATTTTTTTCGAAGATGTGTACTACCACCTCTGGTTTGTACCCATGATTGTCAGTCTGTACCTGCTTACACCCATTTTTCGCATTTTTATCCGGCACGCGCATCGACAGGAAATCGAGTATTTTTTGGGTATCGCGTTTTTTATCACCGCTATGCAGCACCTGTTTCCCGGCTTTTTTATCGTGGAATACGTGGGCTGGCTCGGCTACATCGGTTTTTACGTGCTGGGGTATTACCTCAGTACTTACCGGCTGCCCGAGCGCCTGGAAAAAAGGATTTATGCGCTGGCCTTGTTGATGCCGATCGTTACGGCCATTGGCACCTGGATGTTATCGGTAAAAAAAGGGGCGCACGACCAGTCCATGTACATCTATTTCAGCCCCAACGTAGTCATCATGGTGGTTGCTTTTTTCAGTTGGCTCCGATGGCGCGACTGGTCGGCTTTTGCCGACAGGTTTCCTCGTTTCGACCGGTTTATCCATCATTTTGCGGCGCTGAGTTTTGGCGTTTACTTCATTCATGCGCTGATGCTGGATATTTTAAAAAACGGATACATCGCCCAATGGCATACCACCACGGAAATGTTTTTTAACCATCCGGTGAATCCGCTGGTCGGGGCTGTTCCACAGGCCTTGCTGGTGCTGGCCTTGTCGTATGGAACCATTTATGTCATGAGCAAATTACCGGCAGCCAATAAGTGGCTGATGTGACGTCGAGCGTTTACCATCCAACCAGCGCTCACTTTTTCGCTGGCGCTGCCTCCGTTCTTGGTTTTACCATATACACCACCCTGGTCAGCCATTTGGTGCTATCGGGTTCGCTGGCCGGGGCTGTCACATATTCTTCAATCACCGGAGGAATATTTTCCAGGTTGAACTTTTTCATGTAGTCGTCCATCGCCCCGTGCGCTTCGGCCATACCGCCGTAAGCGCCGGTGTAATTGATCACCAGTGCCAGGCTGCTGTCGATACGAAACACCTGCAGGCTGTCGAACACCTGTTCTTTTTCAATCGCGATAGCGGCTGCCATATCGGTGGTGGTGTCCCAGGTCCAGTACAAACCCGATGGCGGGCCGAACGGCTTTACATTAGCCTTTTTGAGCGCCTCCATAGCCTTTACGATGTTGGCAGCGTAGTAAGGCTGAATATCGGCAGTGTCGACTACTTCCCGTTTTCCGAGGTAAAACATGAGCGGGCGTTTAGCCTCCACAATATCAAAGCCGCGGTATTTGGGGTGCAGAATAGCGTCGATATGTTTTTTCAAATTGCCGAGGCCGCGCTCGTAGTCTTTGCCCATCGCCTCATCCACATCGGTGAACATAGCCCACACATTGATCGGAAATGGCAGAACAGGGTCGAGCATCCACGTCACATGCGTCATTTTGTCGTCGCCGGAAAGCAAAAAACTGACCGGGAAATCAGATTTAAACGGCTCGCTGATATTCATTCGGTAGTCGATGCGATCGGGGCTGATCGCCTGCAAGGTCTGGGTGCCGCTCCCAACGTCTTCATTTCCCTCCCAGGTAAAAGTGGCGCCCACTGTACCGTCGGTACCGCTGTATGATTTTTTCATGGATGGGTCGAATTCGGTCCAGGGCGACCATTTTTCCATGTTTTTGAACTGGCTGACGGCTTCAAACACCATAGAACGAGGCGCTTCAATGTCGATGCTTCGTTCAATATGATAGGTTTTTTTGGCAAAAAAGCCCAGCAACGCAATCAGCACGGCCAGTCCAAGCGCCGTGTACAGGAGGTATTTCAGTATTTTCATGGTAGGAAATGATTGGTAAGAACGCCGCAAATTTAAGAGCGTTTTTGTGTTTTTGTGTTTTGGTTTTTTTGTGTTTTAGGGGTACTTCGCTTTCTGTATTAGAAATGAATTGGGCAAATAAAATCCCATGCCAAAAGCGGAGCACCCAAAAACACTAAAAA
>JAEUUT010000258.1 GCA_016787415.1 Saprospiraceae bacterium
GGGTGATAGACAGGAATTACACGGGTCGGAACTGAGATGTTCTTAGGAACCTGGGCATGAAGGATCGTTGTCGTGCCAAACAGACATACGAGCAACGGGATTAGCAGTTTGTACATGCGTGATGTGTAAGAATTTGACAAAGTATAGGTGGATGTGTTAACAAAAAGCGGGGAATTGCGCAAAATAAGATACAGTGCTGGGAAAAAACGTTGTTCAAAACGCACAACTTTAACGTATCGGCGGGACACAGGCGGCCCACAATAAGGGTGCCATGTACGCGCAGAATGGCCGCAAAAGTAGACATTTGACAGGTATCTAACATATCAAATTCAATACAAATATTTCAATAATATGTGTATTGCCCGTTTTGAATGACGCGACAAAACGCGACCTTAACTTTTTTTATTGCTGTTTGGGCCTTCCCATACCTTTCCGTTGAGCACAATTGTATCCACAACGTCGGTGCCGAAGGCGTAAGGCAGGTAGGCAAGAGAGGGCATAGGCCGGGTTATAAAAAAACTGGCTGCTTTGCCCCGGGCGATGCTGCCGTGCGTATTTTCCAGTTCCATAGCCCGTGCGCCATTGAGCGTAGCCGCCTGGATGGCTTCCTCGGGCAGCATTTTCATTTTGATGCAAGCCAGGGCTACCACCAGCGACATACGCCCTGAAGGCGATGAACCCGGATTGAAATCGGTGGCCAATACCACCGGCAAACCCGCATCAATCATGCGCCGGGCCGGTGCATACGGAATGCCCAGAAAAAATGCGCAGGAAGGCAACAGGGTGGGCAGGGTTTCGCTTTTTTGCAGGGCTTCAATTTCTGCTTCTCCGGTGTATTCCAGGTGATCTACGGAAATGGCGCCTGCCGCAATGCCCGCCTGAACGCCTCCCGTATAGCCCAGTTCGTTGGCGTGTATTTTGGCTTTGAGGCCATATTGCGCCGCCGCTTGCAGGATTCGGGCCGTTTCCTCTACCGTGAAAAAACCCTGGTCGCAAAAAACATCGCAATAATCTGCCAGGTTTTCGGCTGCCACAGCAGGAAGCATTTCCTTGATTATCAAATCAATATAATCGTCTCTCCGATCTTTGTATTCGGCCGGAACGGCATGCGCGCCCAGAAAAGTGGCTTTGATAGGAATCGGACTGACTGCCTTGAGCCGCCGAATGACGCGCAGCATTTTCAGTTCGCTGTCCAGGCTCAATCCGTACCCGCTCTTGATCTCGATGGCAGCCGTGCCGTAGCCGATTACTTCCTGTAACCGCTGCCAGGCATCTTCATACAACTGGTCTTCCGAGGCCGCCTGCAGGCGCCGCGCCGAATTCAGGATGCCTCCGCCCTGCCGCGCTATTTCCTCGTAACTCAGTCCACGTATGCGGCTCACAAATTCCTCTTCCCGACTGGCTGCAAAAACAATGTGCGTGTGCGAATCGCACCAGCCCGGAAATACCATGCGCCCGGTAGCGTCCAGTACCGTATCGGCAGCAGCAGGGCACTCCGACATGGGGCCGAATGCCTCGATGATGCCGTCTTTTGCCAACAGGTAAGCGTCGTGCAGTACGGGCAAATCGGCCATCTCCGCACCTTTTACCACGGAGCGGCGTGTTGTTTCGGCTTGAACCAGCGTTTTGATATGGCGTACGAGCAGGGTGGACATGGTGTTTTTTTTATAAGGCAAGTGAAGATAAGGGGCAAGGGGCAATGGGCAATGAACAAGGGGCAAGGGGCAAAAGGCAAGGGGCAAGAGGCAAGGGGGAAAGGGCAATTTGGTCGGGGTGTTTTCGTTAGAGCGGCAAAACTATTTACTTTTGGCCGGTCATTGTGATACCATGTTCAATTCATTTTTTAAGGCAATGAAAATCAAAACTTTATCGAAAAATATCCAGGAGGGTTTATTTGCGGCGCTGCTGGGAGGCGTGTTTTTTACTGTATTCGGCTGCAAAACGGAAACTACCTGCAAATACAAGCCATCACCCATTTTTGAAGCCGGGCTGCCGCACGTTACCCAATACGATTTTCAAAAGCAGGGCAACAAATCACTGGAAAGCCTGCTGCTCGATACCGGCGTGTTGCTGGAGATCGACCAGGATATATGTAATGAATCCCGCCAGGAGTATCGCTTTAATGTAAAAGGCAACTACACCCAATTTCCCGACTCACTCTGGCTGCGGGAAGCCTCCCGACAGTTGGTGTTCCTGAGCACTTTTTCCGCCAAACAGTCTGCCCTGAAAACCTGGGCCGATGTGATCGAACAACGCCGCAACGAAATGCGCCTGGGGGAAGACCGTGAAATGGAGCCCGGCATCTTTGTCCGCGTCGACCGTGTAGTGAGCCCGGACGAGAGCACGCTGGTGCTGGTGTTTACACAGAAGTGAGAGGTGAGAGGTGAGAGGTGAGAGGGGGTTAGCGTTTGAGTTTGGCAGCGAGCATACGCAGCAGGTCGTTGAGGTCGGCAGATAAGCGGAAATAAAAAGCCAGTGTGCCAAAAATCAGGGCATACAATCCGGAGCGGATGATAATATCCAGCAGGTCGACACCTGTTTTCGGAATAAAAAATACCAGCCAGTACGCCAGCAAACCCGAAGCGATCACCCCGACTGTTTTGACAGTGAAGGGCTGCAACCTGAACTTATACCACACCAGCACTAAACTGATCAGGTTGTACGAACTCACGGAAATGAGCGTGGCGATGGCCGCGCCATTGATCCCCATACGTGGCACCAGCCACAAATTGAGCGAAATATTGGCTACCGCCAGTATGCTGAGCGACACCAGCGCATACAAATAGTATTTGGAGTAATACATCAGGTAATTGTTCAGCCCGGTGCCCATTTCCACCAGCCTGGATATACCAATAAAGAGGATAACGAATTTCCCGGAAGACACCTCCTTGCCGTTCGGCATGATTTGGAATAGTTCGTCAACAGAAGTCCAGGCCGCGCCAAAAAGCAAAAAACCTGCTACCAACAGGTTGATAGACACCTTTTTATACAAATTTTCCAGTTCCTGCCGGTCGTCTTTCGCCAGGTATTGCGCCACAGATGAAGCACTCGCAGCGTACAGCCCCTTGGTCGGAATATCGATGCCTGCAGCAATATAACCGGCAATAGAGTACACGCCCGCATCCTTCAGCGCACTCATGGAGCCTACCATGAACACATCCACTTTGGATGCCAGTTGCAAGGCAAAACCGCCTACTGCACCAAACAGGATAAACTGTAACAACTCCTTTCGCAAGGCAGGTGTAAAAAAAGCGGGCTGCGGACTCCAGTGCCATTCTTTCAGCCAGCGCAGGTAAAAAACAAGGCTGAACATCACCAGCATCGAGTGCGCCACCAGTCCGTACAAGGCTGTTTCAAGGGAAATCCATTGCTGCCAAACGGCAATGAGCAACAGCGGCGCAATGATTTTTTGCGAAAAATCAAGCAGCAGGGAAGGAATGACAATCCGCTTGAAATTGGAGGAGTACACACTCAGCACCAGCCCGATCGAATAAAAAAAGGCCAGAGGCAGCGCGAGCCAGAAATAGGTAGGCAGCAATGCGTCGGCGCCGTCTTTGGCCCTTGTCTGCATAAAATGCAGGATTTCATTCCAGAAAATGCTGACGACCGTGGTGCTGAGCAATATGCCAACGCCACACAACAATGCCAGCACCACCACAAATCCGTGGTGCCCGGAGGGTTTATCCTGAAAACGGGGAAAAAAACGGATGGCAACGGTGTTGGCGCCAAACGTTAGCAGCGGCATGCCGATCATGCCTACCGATTGCAGCACCTGAAATAACCCGTAGGCCACCAGGGCATGCGGATACACAAAGAAGGTACTTACAGCGCCTATCATCAACCCTGCCAGGTTGACAATCGAATACTTCATTGTTTGGCGCCTTATTACCCCCATTATACTTCAAACTTCATAACTTACGACTCAGGACTTCGGACTCAGGACTCCGGACTCAGGACTGTGGACTTTACTCTGTTACCGCCATTCTCTTCAGCAGCACCCCTTTCTCGTTTTGCAGAGAAATAATATAAATACCTGCTTCCAGTGCGTCCGTTTCAATTTCCAGTCGGTTGTCACCCGGGTAAATGCGCAGGTCGCGTTGGATACAAACACGCCCGGCGGCATCGGTGACGCTGAGTTTGGCAAAAAGCGATTCGTCTGAACTGATATTGAGAATAGCCGGCTGGCCTCCTGCTACCGGGTTGGGCGCCAGTTCAGCCGTGACCGAACGCTCCAGTTCGTTGGTAGCGGAAATATTGCGGGTTTTGAGAATGCCCACCTGGGTGTTCTCATTGGGGTTGCAAACATCCCATTCGTTGTACGTCCGCACGCGCCAGTACAGGGTGCGGTTGTTGGGCATGGGTTGCGTTACCGTTATACTCGTTTCGTTGTACAAGGTTTTGTAAAACAAACGATTCATCACGCTCATGGAAGGAGTAAAGAACACTTCCACGACATAGATCGTGGCATTGGGCACCTGATTCCACACCAGTTCGAAGTTGTTGTATTGAACGATGTGCGAGTCGATCGGGCTTACCAGTTCGGTTGCCAGGTCGTCGTCGATGCCGATGCCCGGTTCCGTTACCTGCAAATAACTGTCGTGTTCCGTTTGCAGGTTGGCGCGCATGGCAGCGATCTGTTCGGGCGAAAAACGCGAGGCGCACACGTCGGAAGCATATCCCATAATCAGGGTAGCGTCTGAACGGAATGGCACATTGTTGGGATCGTGTTGCAATTGTTCGCTTTCATGATCGTCGTTACATTGCCAGCGGTCATTCAGGTAGTCGGGCGCTGTATCGCAGAAAAAGTCGCCCGCATTTTCGCAATTGGAGCCATCGGTGCGTTCCACCTGATTGTTGCCCAGTGTATTGGGAGCCGGTTGTGAATAGTCCCACTCCGTACCTTCCCATCCTGAAAAAGGGTGCGGAAGTGAAAAATGGTGGCCTGCTTCATGCGACCAGGTGGTATTGTTTTCGCTGGAACAGCCAAAGCCAGTGCCCAGCACGATCGCATCTCTCCACGAATAGCCGCAATTTCCGGCAGGATCGCCTACTACAAATGCATTCAGACGGCCGGGAATTTTATTCTGATCTATCATCTCGGCGCCACCAGGCCAGAAATCGTGCTCATACCAGGCAGAATTATTGATAAAGCGCACCGGGTCGCCGGGCATCAGGTAGAATTGAATATTGGCGTCGGTGTATAATTCATTCATCCTGCAAATCGCTCGCACTGCCTTGTCGAATGAAAACAGGTTGGTGCCCTGATCGGTGCCGATAATGTGTACGGTAACAGGCACGTACAGCGTTTCATCCGAGCGCGAAGAGGTAATCTCATGGCGGTGGTCTTTGTACCATTCCATCCAGGGGCTTACTTCAGCGTTTCCGCACCAGTTGTTATTCAATTGCTGGGCTTGCGTAGCCGAGCATACATATAGCAAGGCTGTAGAAAGGATGATTTGTTTGCAGGACATCACAGATGAGTTATAGTTGGTCGCACAAAATTCGGAACTCTCATGGCAATAAAGGTACTCGTTTGATTTTTTTTAAGGCCAACCAGCGACAATTCTGTTTTTGAGGACTGGAAAAACGCTGATGTGATATGATTCTTTGACGTATTCTGTTCGGCTTCATCCGCCCAATCCCAAGTCTGTATTCGTGAGGCGAAGCCGAACAGAATATCCCTTACGCTGCTTTCGTTTGCGCTTCTCGCCGGCGTTTCTTTTCGGCATAGGCCAGCGCCGCATCCCGCACCCATGCGCCTTCCTCATGCGCTTGTACGCGTGTGCGCAGGCGTTGGCGGTTGCAGGGGCCATTGCCGTTCACCACATTCCAGAATTCTTCCCAGTCGATGGCGCCAAAGTCGTAGTGCCCGCGTTCTTCGTTCCAGCGCAAATCCGGGTCGGGAATAGCGAGCCCCAGCACTTTCACCTGTTCTGCAATCATGTCGACAAAGCGCTGGCGCAGTTCATCATTGCTGAAGCGTTTAATTTTCCATTTCATGCTTTGTGCGCTGTTGGGCGAAGCATCGTCGGAAGGGCCGAACATCATGACCGCCGGCCAATACCAGCGGTTGATAGCGTCTTGCGCCATGGCGCGCTGGTCAGGCGAACCATTGGCCAGCGTCAGCAGTATTTCAAATCCCTGTCGCTGGTGGAAACTTTCTTCCTTGCAAATGCGCACCATGGCGCGGGCATATGGCCCGTACGAACAGCGGCAAATAGGCACCTGATTGAGGATGGCTGCGCCGTCGACCAGCCAGCCGATAGCGCCCATGTCGGCCCAGGAAATGGTCGGGTAGTTGAAAATGGAAGAGTATTTTGCTTTGCCGGAATGCAGGTCGGCAATCATTTCGTCGCGACTAACGCCCAGCGTTTCGGCTGCCGAATACAGATACAGTCCATGTCCTGCCTCGTCCTGCACTTTTGCCAGCAAAATGGCTTTTCGTTTGAGCGAGGGCGCCCGCGAAATCCAGTTGCCCTCCGGCAACATCCCGACGATTTCGGAGTGCGCGTGCTGGCTGATCTGGCGAACCAGCGTTTTGCGGTAGGCATCAGGCATCCAGTCTTTGGGCTCGATGCGTACATCGGCATCTATTTTGGCCTGAAATTCGGCTTCGAGTGAGTGCGTGGTGGCAGACATAGGTGGACTGGGCTGTTTTTTTTGCAAAGATAGGGGAGTTTTGATTTTAGATTTAAGATTACATGATTTCAGATTTTAGATTGGATGGGAGATTCTGGATTAAGGGTTGTACGAAGGATTGGTTCGGCTACGCCCCTTTTAGAGGGATGGGAACGCGGATGAAGCGGATAAAGCGGATTTAAACGGATTTTTTGGTGGCCTGGCGGCCACTACTTTTTGATTTTTACGGCGTATACCGAATCAATCTTTTTTAATGCAAGCAAAAATCAACATCGATCCCTTGTATCATTTCATGTGTATGCCATGCCTATCCACCCGCCGAAGGCGGTCAAATCCGTAAAAATCAAAAAGAAGTGGCCGCCAGGCCACCAAAAAATCCGTTTAAATCCGCTTTATCCGCTTTATCCGCGTTCCCATCCTGCCACGAGGGGCGTAGCCGAACCAATCCTTTGTACAACCCTTAATCCTGAATCTCCCATCCAATCTAAAATCTAAAATCATGTAATCTAAAATCTAAAATCAAAACGGCACCGCCGTTTCATATTTCAATTCTGTCAGTACAAACGAACTTTGCGCATTTCCTACATTGTCGAGCCGGGCCAGTTTGTCGACGATAAAGTGTTGATATTCAGCCATATCACGCACCACTACTTTTAACAGGTAATCAAAACCGCCGGCGATATGCAGCACTTCCGTCACTTCAGGAAGGGCGCAAACGGCTTGTTCGAATTGTTTGAGCCGGTCGAGGGCATGCTCTTTCAATGAAACAGCGCACATCACCAACAGTGATTTATCCACTTTTGTTCGATCCACCAGGGCTACATAACCCCGAATAATGCCGGCCCGCTCCAGCCGACGGATTCTTTCGTACACAGGCGTGGTAGACAGATTGAGTTGGGCGGCAATTTCCTTGTGGGTCAGAAAAGCATCTGTTTGCAAGAGCCGCAAGATGGTCATATCGGTGGAATCGAACAGAGAAGTGGAAACAGCCATATCGGAGGAAAGAATATTTTTCTGAAAAGGTGGAGATGGCATCCTGTGTTTTAGATGTTTTTTCTAATTATTCCACAATAGTAGATTTATTTTCTGTTGTTCATTAAAATAATAGAATGAATATGTTGAACGCGCCATTTTTGTAGAAAATACCTGACCATGCAAAATCATTCCTTTCATCCGGAAAGTCTCATGATGTCGTACGGATACCGGCCCGAATGGTCGGAAGGCGCCATCAAATGCCCCATTTTTCAGACCTCCACTTTTGTGTTTCCGTCGGCCGAAGAAGGCAAGGCGCATTTTGAAGTAGCCTATG
Organism: Saprospiraceae bacterium; assembly: GCA_016787415.1. Lineage (GTDB taxonomy): Bacteria > Bacteroidota > Bacteroidia > Chitinophagales > Saprospiraceae > M3007. Next base: position 7,949 of record JAEUUT010000258.1, read on the forward strand.
GCCTGCGCGACCGGCGCGAAGGCGAACGGTCTGGGTTGATTTACAGCCGCATCAACAACCCCGACCTGGAAATTCTTGAAAATAGGCTATGCCTCTGGGACAAGGCCGACGACTGTGCCGTATTTGAAAGTGGAATGGGCGCTATCACCACTGTGCTGCTCGAATTCCTGAA
>JAEUUT010000279.1 GCA_016787415.1 Saprospiraceae bacterium
AATGTCTATCTGCGTGGTACCCTTGGCCATTGTGGTATCACACAGGGTGTATTTCAAATTGTCGCTTGATACTGCAATTTTCTAATTTTGTATTCAAAAAAGTAAGCCTCCGGCCACCCCCATCTTCAAGATCATATTTTGAATTAGATTTCCGGCTTATAAACTTTTCATTTTTAATTATTTATACTTTACTTCGGTGTTCGATATTCGGTGTTCGGCGTTCGATATTAGAAATAAGAAAAACACCGAACACCGAATATCGAACACCGAATATCGAAATATCAGCCTGCTCTGGAAACCTGAGCAACAATTTGAAATGCACCCTATCACACACTACATCGCACAGCAAAAGACGGCAAGGCACTGCCCACGCCCTTATCTCGTCACCATCATTTTGGCAAATGCATTCCCTGCCCGGGCAATATACAGCCCCGCTGGCCAGCCCGTCACATCGATGGAATGGTACGTGGTTGCCGGTGTTTCCAGCATCAATTTTCCATCGATACTGCTGATGCTGAGCCGTGTACCACGTACGGGTTCTTCCATGCGAATCTGCACTTTCCCGGAGGCCGGGTTGGGCGAAATATCCAATAAAACGACGCCATTTTCAGGCGATTCGGTGGCTGTTACATTGTTAGTGGCATTGAAAGTAGGCGACTGAATCACAAACGGGCCGGTGCCATTTGGTACGCGGGCATAGCCCTGATCGGTGGTCTGCAGTTCGAAATGCAGCGTATCAACCCATTGCGATTGTGCGTCGAGCAGGTACAATTGTTCGCCCGAAGCGGAGAGTTTGAAATTGGTATGCAAAGGGCCTTGTTCCTGTTCTTCATCGGCCCACAGGATCAGGTAGCCATTGGCGGCGATACTCGTGCCTGCCGGGAATGTCCACTTGGTGAGGTTGGCAGGGTTGTCGCTCAAAAAATAACCGCTCAGGTCGACAGCAGCGCCGCTGGTGTTGTAAAGTTCAATCCAGTCGTCAAAATCGCCATTTTCGTCGCTGGCCGTTGTGGTGTTGGAGGCCATAAGTTCGTTGATGACCACCGGACTGGAGGAGTTGGCGGCATCTACGCCGAAATAAAACACATCGTGCTCTGCGCCAACAGGCAGGTAGGTACGGGTTCCGGCAGTGTTGTTGGCGATGGCTTCCATATAAAAACGCACCAACGAACCGGCCTGAAATCCGGGCATTTGCGCGCCATACACGCCATCGCTGGCAGCGCCGTCGTTGTGCTGCCCATCGTCAAACATTTCCGTTTTTTCAAAATTGCCGTATGCTTGCGGAGCATAGTACAGCCAAACGGCAGCGGTATTGCTGCCAGCAGACACATTCACCGTGGATGCTTCACCTGAAAGTGGATTTACCCAGTCGCCGCCCGCACTTTTCAAAGTGGCATTCGACACCACGGGACCCACGGCAGCCATTTCGGTATTGGCTTGCAGGGTATTGCGGTGGTTGAGCACGAAATTGCGCAGGGTGTTTTTTTCCGTGGTGTACTGGTTAAAAGAATACAGTTTCTTGGTATCGGCCTGAACGCCGGCATTGATCAGTGCATCGTACTGGTCGATAAGCGGATTGAACGAGGCCGGATTGAGCGCATCCTGTAACAGCGTTCTGAAGTGTGCAAGGTAGCGCTGGCGGATAGAGGGCACGGCCAACAGGCGATTGAGCAGGGGATAATTGACTTTGTTGGCGTTGTAAAACGGGCCCCAGTTGGCTGCATTGGTGGTCATAACACTGTTGCCGTCGACTTCCAGCGGCGTCAGGCGTCCGGTTTCGGGATCCCAGTAAATGTAATAGTCCATTTTACCTTTAAATATGTAACTGTCGTCGTCGGAAAAAGCGATTTCCGTAGCCAGGAACCACAACGTGCGATCCAGGTCGAGCACTTCCCGGACGCGGGCTTCGAGGCTGTCGAGCGGTGTGTTGTTGAGCACATCGCACACATGGACGAGTTTGCTCCACGGATCTTCGACGTCTGATGATTTGAGCGTGTAATATTGCTGGTATTCGCTGGTATCCGAACCGAGGTAGTTAATAGCCGCAGTACCGTCGCCCCACATAGGGCCGCCGCCGCCACCTGGGCCGCCACCTGTAACGCCATCGGGCTTGTCGGCACGCCAGCGCGCACCGTCATTGCTGAAAAACCATTCTTTCAGATAATCCGAATCGAGTTGCTGTACCTGCGGATAAATGCCCCAACTTTCGCCATTGATAAACAGGTGTACATACGAGGCTTTGGCTGCGGGAACATGCCGGCGAATCTGGTGCAGATACGCCACTTCCCGCATAAAAGAGGCATCCTGAAAACAGTTGTTGAGGTTGACCGTGCTATACCCCATCAGGTTTTGATCAGGGTGCAGGTAATCGAGCGTGATGTTGAACGATTTTTTTTGTGAGGTACCACTCTGCGAATAGGAAGTCTGTCCTTTAAAACGAACGCCTACATCCGGAAATGTATCTCCATCTACAATCAAGGTAGCCGGAATATCGGTGTGGGAACTGTAGTTCGCGGTCATTTGCTGCCAGTAATTGCTTTGAGAAAACCACAATTCGTAGGTTCGAATGATTGCCTCGTCAAACAATCCTACTGTGGCATTGCCATCGGTAATCATCAAATGATCGGCTTCTGAAGCATGCATGGTAGGCGGCACATCCTGTGCAAACAGCGGTGATGCAAACAAGAGCAACGCAGTAAAAAAGGTACAGATTTCTTTCATGGTATTGGAAAATGAACAATTAAGAGGGAATCAACCCGATTAGACGTTTGTCGGGACAAATGGTTTAGAGTTACAAAATTACAGTTAGATAATAGAACTGTATGGTCAGGATACGACACTTATGGCCGTAATGAAAAAAACAGTGCCTCTGTCAACCAAGGCAACAGAGGCACTGTAATGAATGGAGTATCAATTACCCGTCGTGATTAGTGACCACCACCATGGCCGCCATGACCACCGTGACCGCCACCTTGTTGGCCGCCATGTGGGCCACCGTGTGGAATGGTATCATGTGGTACGTGACCCAGCGAATCCGGGTGCTGGTGACCCAGGCTGTCCATCGGGAAATGCGGATGATTGTGGTGACCCAGGCTATCGTGCCACAGGCTATCCAGGTGCTGGTGGCCCAGGCTGTCCAGCGGGTGGTGTCCCAGCGAATCGCAATGATGGACGTGTGTGCTGTCGCCACGCTCGGAAGTAGCATATGAAACAGCAGTGCCGGAGAGTTCAGTTGGGTAAAAAGTTTCCTTTTGGCAGGAGTAAGCGATCAAAGCCAGTACGGCGACAAAAAACAAGGTTTGTTTCATGAAAACTGGTAATTAGAAAGATGTTGGTACCAAGCGAAATTGCTTTGTTGTACCATACGGAGATTGGGTTGTGGGGGTTGCGTAGCATTGCAAATTTTAGTTATCCGTTATCGGTTATTAGTTATCAG
>JAEUUT010000284.1 GCA_016787415.1 Saprospiraceae bacterium
TTTCGATCAACACACCGTTAGCAGGTCTTTTGTAGGTGCCTTCCATCGCTGTTGGGCCAGGGTTCGGGATCGCGCCGGCAATAACGATGTTGCTGGTAAGGGCTACCTTGTAGTTGGCTTTGTTGAACTTCACAAAAGTGACGCTTTTACCACCAATTCCAGCCGTATCAGGCCAGCCTGTGATGTCGCTTTTCAGAATTTTTACGGTATCGGCGCCGGTATGACCGCCGTAACCGCCTTCAAAACCGACGATGGTGTCTACGGCGATAGCAATTACATCCGGCAGATCGGTGAAGATGTGCGTTTGGCCCTGTCCGTACACGTATGCGTCATTGATATTGACTTCATACAGAAACGGGATGGAGGTGCTGATAACGGTGGAATCAGCGTCTTCAATTTTCTTGCAGGCTGCCACCATCAAGATGCAAGCAGCCAAAAAGGAAGATAGAATCAGAATTTTATTTTTCATAATCGATTGATGTTTAATTGACTGCATCCAAAAATGGCAAAGCAGATGGCGCCAAAAATTTGTGCCCCCTGCCTTGCCTTCATGAACGAATGAGTGTTAGTTGTCCCAGAATACCTTGGCTGATAACGGGTGCTGTCCCGGGAAACTCTGGTTCAGGCTTTCTTCATCTTCCGGATACACCAGAATGCTGGGGAAATTGCCTGCTCCCATAGCATTTTCAGTAGGTGACTTGAAAATACCACCGGGTGAAGCGAAAATAGGTGTAGCCGGGCTGTCGAAACGGCGGGTTTCAATCCATGCTTCGACAGGTTGTGTACCATTCATACACACCCATTTTTGCAGTGCAATCGATTTGATCGCATTGGCAGCGTCGTAAGCGCCACCGGCAGCCAGGTATGCATCTGCATCGGCAGCGTCGAGTTGCAGGTATTCAAAACTGGCATGAACGGCTGCATCGTAGCGAGCCTTGGCATCTGTAGTAATCCAGCCACGTGCAGCGGCTTCTGCCAGCAACAGGTTGCTTTCCCAGGCAGAAAGGAAAAACTGAGGCGTGGAAGGGCTGAACATCAGACCGCCATTGGGCGCCAAAGCGCCAGCAGGACGCGAGAAAGTGGCATTGGATGACTGGTTTTGCACATCGCCGGGATACAGTCCTTTGTGCGTGCCATTGGGAGTAGGGTCGAAAAACGCATCTACCCGTGGGTCGCCGGTTGCCGTCAGGAGATCGAGCAAAGTGGTCGTTACTACATAGTAGTTGCCCAGTGCCGAACTTTTGGCATTGCTCCAAAAAGGGTTGGTGTTGCCTACTGCGCCGGAAAATGGCAGAAATGCAGCCTCGTCGTTGGTCAGGATAAAATCATCATCGCTGCTATACAACTGAGCCGCTTTGGCCTGTCCGCTGGCGCCCTGGCGGAGGTACACTTTCAGCAGGAGTGAGTGGGCAAATTTGCTCCATTTATCCATGTCTCCCTGGTAAATCAGGTCGTCGGAACCTGGTAGCGTTGTACCACCGCGTTCAATCAGGTCGATGGCTTCGCGCAGTTCATTTTCGATACCCGGATACACTACGTCTTTCGCACTGTCGTATTTCGGGTGCAGGATAGAACCATCTAAAATATCGCCTTTCGATGCCTCTGTGTATGGAATATCACCAAAAAGGTCGGCGCATACCTGGAAATTGTAAGAGCGCAGGATTTTAGCAATAGCGGTGTAGTTGTTTTCCGTTGAATTTTGGACGATGTAGTTCAGGTTCAAGTTGGCACGATACAATTCCCTGAAAATTTCGTCTGTTTCGGAAGAACTCAGTTTATGTTGGTCCCACTCGCTCAGGGCTACACCCGGGCCGCCCGTCTGGAACTGTGCCCACACGCCCATTTCCGGATAAATGCGCTGACCAATTCCGACAGCCATACCTACAATAGAAGTCGATAATTGCAAATCGATTCGTGACACAATTGACTGATTTGGGTTGGTATTTACATCCAGATAGTCCTTGCAAGAATAGAAAGGAGTACCCAGCGCCAACACCAGCAGGAATATGAATTTGAATTTATGCGTATTCATTGCTGTTTCTTTTTGTTTGATTAGAAATTAAGTCTCAGCTCTGCGCCGAAACTTTTTGCAGTTGGCGTGGTAGTGGTTTCCAGGCCTACCGCGTCGGATGCAGCGCCTACACCACCTACTTCCGGATCGGCAAAAGTGTTTTCTTTCGCTACCCAGTATTTCAGGTTTTTAGCAAATACACCGATTGTAATGCCTTTGAACGCGCCTATTTTACCGGTCGGGATGTTGTAGGAAACGGCTACTTCGCGCAGTTTCAGATACGATGCATCCAGCAGGTAAGAGCCGGCCACCTGGTCGTGGAAGTAGTGGTAAGCATCGGTTTCGGTTGTGTTGGCGCTACCGTCTGTATTTACGCTGTTTTCCACTACAAACGGCTGACGATCGTTCAGCAGGGTTGTAAGCGCCGTACCATTGTTTTCGGTGCTGAGTTTGGTGCCGGAATAGAACAGGCCGCCTTTTTTGCCATCGAGCAGTGCGCGGATGGAGAGGCGTTTGTTGATAGTCAGTTCGGTGCCCAGCGAAGCCAGGAAGTCGGGCTGGTAACTACCCAGGTATTGCGATTCAGCGCTGTGTTTCGGGTTGCCTTGAGCGTCTACGATGATACGACCTTGAGCGTCGTACTCGTACGTAGTGCCTTTAAACGTACCGAATGGCAGGCCTTCTGCTGCAATCAGGTTGAGGTCGCCGTGTCCGGCAAAGTGCAGGAAGTTGGAGATAATCGTCAGTTCGTCGCTATCGCTGTCGTTTTTGATGATTTCCTTAACGATGTTTTTGTTTTTCGACCACGAACCGTACAGTCTCCAGTCAAACTTTTTGGTTTTCACCGGATTCAGGCGGAACGCCAGTTCGTGACCGGAGTTGACCATACGACCGATGTTGAGTGGAACCAGGTTGTAACCGGACGACCAGGGGATATTGGCATCCACGATCTGATTTTTCGAATTGATATTGTAGTACGTGTACTCGAGTTCGATACGACCCTTGAAGAAACCAAGGTCAACACCTGCTTCCGAAGTAACCGAAAGTTCCGGTTTCAGATCCGGGTTGCCAATGATATTGAGCCTGCGCGCACCCGCTACGCCATTGAACGGGAAGCGAATATCGTAGTCGTCGCCCAGGCCAACCAGGATGCCTGGATTAAAGCCAAAGAAAGAATTCAGGCGGTACAGCGGCGCATCTTTACCAGCAGAACCGAGTCCGCCACGGAATTTCAGGAAAGACAGCGGGCCGGCTTCGAAATCAGGCAGGTTGGTCGGAACGATAGACAGACCGCCACCCTGGTAGAAGAACCCACGGTTTCCTTTAGGCAGTGTAGAAGAAAAGTCGTTGCGAGCGGAATATTCAGCAAACAGCCAGTTTTTGTAACCAACAGAAGTGTTCGAGTACACACCAAAAATACGATACTGAGAAGAGTATGCACTGGAACGTGGAGACTGAGACGAGTTGCTCAGGTCGTAGAATTCCGGGATAACCAGGCCGCCAACGGTGAGGCCGCCAACATAACGATTCGCATTGTCGATTGAGTTGAATCCCAAGGTAGTCGTCAGTTTGAAATCGTCGTTCAGTTGTTTAGAGAACGTACCATACGCGTCATAGATCAGGCTGATAATACGGTTGGTACCTTCCTTGTAAGAACCCAGACTGAACGTACTGCCGCTTCTCGGGCTTTCGAAGTCGCTGAGTTCGCCATCCGACCAGGACAGGGCGCGCTCATAGCGGAATTTTGGATTCTTTTCCGTTACGTTGCTGGTAATGAAGTTGGTGCTCACTTTACCCACAAAAGTCAGCGACGGAATGGGTGAGAAAGACAGCGATACACTCGATACGATATTGTCAACCGTGTTTCTAACCTCCTGTTTGTCCAGGATATAGTATGGGTTGATCGAGTACTGGCCGTAGAAACCTTTGAAGTCGTGATACGGGCTGTTATAGTCGCGCAGTTCGGTAAACGGAATGTTCGACGGCGTCTGTGTTGCAAATGCCATCGCCGGGGTACCGGAAGAGTAACCGAACGGATATCCGCCTTCGGTAGCGCCGCGCTGGTTGAGTTTGGAATAACTCATCGAGAAATCGGAGCGCAGTTTTGTAGAGAATTGCGAACCGACATTCAGAAGCAGGTTGTGCTTGTTGAGTTTGGTGTTGTGTACAATACCTTCATTGTTGAAATTGGTGTACGAAACATAGTAGGTGTACTTGTCGGAACCGCCGGAAATGGAAAGGCTGTTACGGGCGGTATTACCGATGTCGAAGAAACTCTGTACGTTGTTTTTGATAGCGCTGTATGGGCGCACGAGTTGATCGATTTTACCGTTGTTCAGCGGGACGAGGTTGCCATCCGCATCGGCAGGCACTGCCGTCCAGGGAATCATCTGACCATTGAATTCGGCGCCCCATGCGAAGTTTTCACCCATAAAGATGTCGATACCGCCACCGCAGCCACCGCAGGTAGCATAGCCTGAACCGAAACGCTCCTGGTTTTTGTACAGGATATACGCTTCCTCTACGCTGTAAGAAGAAGAAAAGGAGATTCTGGGTTTGTCGTTGGCTTTACCTTTTTTCGTAGTAATCAGGATAACCCCTGACCCCCCGCGTGAGCCATACAGTGTAGTGGCAGCCGGGCCTTTCAGTACAGTGACCGATTCAATATCATCGGGGTTGATGTCGTTGCCGCGGTTACCGAAGTCGACATAGTTGTCGCGGTCACCTGCTTTACCTGTAGCACCTGCTACTGTTTCAGAACCGCTGCCGGCCGATGCGGCAGAGTTGTTGACAGGCACGCCGTCTACCACGATCAGGGCGTTGTTGCCCTGTGTGAGCGAGGTTTCCCCGCGCAGTACCACGCGTGTGGAAGCCCCAACAGCGCCCGAACCGGAAGAGATTTTTACGCCGGCTACTTTACCCTGGAGCGCATTGAGCACACTCTTGTTGGTAACCGAATTCAGGTCTTCCGAGTTGACGGTTTGGTTGGCATATACCACATCGCTTTTGTTGCGGGTCAAGCCGGTGGCTGTAATAACCACCTCGCTCAGGTTAGCGCCCGATTCCAGTACCACGTCAATGGCATTGGATGCTCCGATGGGCAACTCCTGGGTTTTGTAACCGGTGTAGGATACCACGAGGGTGGTGGCGCCATTCGGCACCTCGAGGGAATACTTGCCGGTTACGTCGGTTAAGGTGCCTTTTGCGGCGCCTTTGATTGCTACGGTTGCTCCGATGAGGGATTCTCCATCATCACCAGTTACCATGCCGGATATCTTGCGCTGGGCCATCATGGTCCCGCAAACTACCAGCATCAGTAGTAGGGTTGTTAGCAATTGCTTCATAATTTAGATAGTTTAAGTGAACGAAAATGTGATTTTGTTCTAACCAGTAAAGGATTGAAACTAAATAAGGAAGCATTGCCAGGCCGGCTGGAGGTGCGTAAAAAAAAGCCACGCACGAAGCAGCCTCCCGACAATGGGAACTGTCCTTTCGCAGTGACTTCAAAAAAAATTTGAAATGGTGTAGTATGTGTAAATGCAATACGCGCAGGAGAAAAGCAATAGTACCCTTGCGGAGAAATACACGAAGCGATTAAAAAAATCACTTCACCAGACGCCCCTGGAGCAAATTGGGCGCAATAAAAAAGCCGCGAAAAAGACATTCATCACCGGAGCGATGGGTGCACTTTTTGCGACTTCCGAAAATTTGATATGGTATAAAAAGCGATTAGAAAA
>JAEUUT010000005.1 GCA_016787415.1 Saprospiraceae bacterium
TACAGGAATCTACCCTCAACTTTTCAACTACTCAACTTTCTCCATTGCTCTTCCCAAAAACCACTCTACTACTTCACTATGATCAAGCGCGGTAAACCTACCCAACATCGCTGCTCTTTTTGCGGCCGCAGCGAACAGGAAGTTATGATACTGGTATCCGGAATGGATGGCCAGATATGCGAATTGTGTACGGAAAAGGCACAGGAAATCATCGACCAGGAGTTGCGTAAAGCAGGTGTTCAGCCCGAGCGCAACGACGAAAATGCGCCCAAAAGCCAGAAATACAGCGGCCCTATCCACCTGATACCGCCACGCGAACTCAAAACTTTCCTGGATCAGTATGTGATCGGGCAGGATTCTGCCAAAAAAGTGTTGTCTGTGGCGGTGTACAACCACTACAAACGCCTGCAACAAAGCGCACGGGTAACATCTGACGATGTGGAAATTGAAAAATCGAATGTACTGTTTGTCGGACAAACGGGTACCGGCAAAACGCTGATGGCCAAAAGCATTGCCAAACTCCTCAATGTGCCGTTTACCATCGTAGATGCCACGGTATTTACAGAAGCAGGTTATGTAGGTGAAGATGTGGAGAGCATTCTGTCGCGCCTGCTGCAAGTGTGCGACTACGACGTGGAAGCCGCCGAACGTGGTATCGTTTACATTGATGAAATTGATAAAATTGCCCGCAAACAGGACAATCCGTCTATCACCCGCGACGTATCGGGCGAAGGCGTACAGCAAGGCATGCTGAAAATGCTGGAAGGCGCCGAAGTGCAGGTGCCTCCCCAGGGCGGGCGCAAACACCCCGAGCAGAAACTGGTAAAAGTCAACACCCAGAATATCCTGTTTATCTGCGGTGGCGCTTTTGACGGCATCGAAAAAATCATCGCCCGCAGGGTCAACACCCAGGTAATCGGGTACAATAAAAAAGAAATTGAACGTGTCGACAAGGAAAACCTGCTGCAATACATCACGCACCAGGATGTAAAAAACTTCGGACTCATCCCCGAACTCGTAGGCCGCCTGCCGGTGGTCGTTCACCTCGAACCGCTCGATACGGAGGCGCTGCGCCGCATCCTTACCGAACCACGCAATGCGCTGCTGCGTCAGTATGAAAAACTGTTTGCCTATGAAGGCATCGAACTCATCATGGAACCCGATGCGGTGGAATTGATCGCCGAAAAAGCGCTCGACTACAAACTCGGCGCCCGAGGACTGCGCTCGCTCTGCGAGGCGATATTGACCGATGCCATGTTCGAATTGCCAACAGGTGTAAAAGGCGGCAAGGAGACCAAACGCAAATTTGTGGTCGACCGAGCCTACGCGCAAGATAAATTGAATCGCTCGCAGTTGGGGCGGTTGAAAGCGGCTTAAAAAATAGAAGTGAGAGGTGAGAAGGTGTTTGAATCAGGATTTTTGGGATTTAAAGGATTAGAAGGATTCCCGACGGGATGATACAATTCTCCCAATTAATTCCATTTGATTGGAGCGTAAGTATTTACATTTCTACTTCAATTTTATTAATTGTATCATCCCGT
>JAEUUT010000130.1 GCA_016787415.1 Saprospiraceae bacterium
ATTCGCGCACATTTCAACGGCGACTTTGCCAGTGAGGGCATCAAAAAAACGCCCATCATGGCGACGGCCGACAATGGCTGCGTCATGCTGGTATCCAAAAGCCTGATTACCACCGGGCAAGGTTGGGCCATTGTAAAACTATCGGCCGACGGGAATATTCTCTGGACGCGTTACATGGCGGGCATTGGCTCAGTAGAAGACCTGCTGGCATACAGCGGCGACCGCATTTATATTCAGGCACGATACTGGTCATTCGACAGCCGCCCGTATATGGCCTGCCTCGACAACAATGGCAATCCGATCTGGGAATTCAATATTCAGCCGCACCTCAACAATATCGTGAGCACAAACATGCGCGTGCTGCCCGACGGGCGTATCCTGCTGCTGATGTCGGAGAGCAATATACAGTCCCAGATCAGTCATATTGTACGCCTGGACCCCAACGGCTCGCTCGTCCCGCTTTTATCCCTGCCCAATCTTTCCCTGATGGGTGTAGACGAGCACCCCGATGGCCGACTGTTTTTTATGGCGCGTACGCTCGACTCGATCAACCTGAAAAATCAGGTCATCCTCGGGGCTTCTATCAATGGTCAGGTGCAGTATATGAAGGTGCTCGACCTGCCACTCGATTTTTATTACGGTGGCTTGCTCGCACTCAGCGCTGCTAAAGACAGCCTCACGCTGACGTTTCGTGGCTCTTTTCTGGAAGCGCAGCGCTACTGGTTCAGGTTTGACTTGAATGGCAACTTCGGGTCGGCACATTACATTCCTTCTGAAGTGGTGCTAAACAATGAAATTACACCTTCAGCAGACGACGGGTTTGCATGGCTATCGGCTGATCCGCAAGCAGGCGGGCTCAACTCATTTATACTCGCCAAAACCGACCCGCAGGGGCGGCTGGGCAACTGCCCCATTGGAGAGATTTGCCAATTGAGCGTGCGGGATACATTTTTTCCAAGCACTACGGTAGCCTCCTGGGATATCACGCCTGTTTCCCGGATAATACCTGGAATGGCCCAGCAAGTTTCAAAAAATATAACTGTTGCCGATTATTGCAAACCACTCCCACTGCTGGATGCTTCGATCACGGCCATCGACTCGGCTACCTGCGGCAGCGAACCTTTTACCTTCAACAGGGCAGAGGGTGCTACTGGTCTTTCGTTGTGGACATTCCCGGGCGCATCGCCTTCCAGTTTTACGGGGCCCGAGCCGCCCAAGGTATTTTTTCCTGGCGCAGGCCAGTACACGATACGGCATGTACTGAATCAGGCCGGCTGCCTCGACACCGCCAGCCTGAATGTGCAGGTGGCTGACTTTCCAACCTTAGATTTGCCGGCAGATACCGTGTTGTGTACTGGGCAATCGTTTTTCATCAACCTGCCATACAACCCCGCACTATCGTACAAATGGAACGACGGTTCGACACTGCCGTCCATATCTGTCGAATCAGCCGGCGACTACGCCCTCACTGTTACCAATGTCTTCGGGTGCAGCAGCAGCAGCAGCATTTCGGTATCGGCGGTGGCCTTGCCGGAAGAAACAGCGCCCAGGGATACCTTCTTTTGCAACCAGGAGCCTGTTTCGCTGACTTTACAGGTCGCGCCCGGCTGGCAAGTGAACTGGGCAGATGGTTTTGAGGAGGCCACGCGGACATTTTCCGAGCCGGGTACGTATTCCCTGGAAGCCACATCACCCGATAATTGCCTGGTCGTGGATAGTGTGACCATCGTTGAAAAGCCTGTCCCCAATGTCTCCATCTATGCTGCCGATCCTTATGAATGTGGGCCGCGCAGGCTGGAAGCGATGGGAGACAACCTGCATTTTTTTACCTGGAATACGGGCGATACGACGGCTGAAATAGCGGTTGGGCAAAGTGGACTGTTTACCGTCGTAGCCTCAGATGGGTTTTGCGAGCATTCCGAAGCGTTGCAGGTCGAAATTGTAGCCTGTCCCGACTGTTCTGTGTATATTCCGAGCGTTTTTCGGCCGGGTTCAGGAAGCGGGTTTCAAGTATTTACGGCGTGTATGATAAGCGGGTTCGATTTGAAAGTGTACGACCGATGGGGCGCCCGGGTGTATGAAAGCCATGACCCCAATGATACCTGGAATGGAGATTCTAATGGAAAATTACTTACGCCCGGCGTGTACGTTTACCAACTGCGGATGAATTTAAACTCCGGCGACCGGGATGTTTTTTTTGTAAAATCAGGAGATGTAAGTCTTGTTCGTTGAAGCATCTGCCAACCCAAACGGAGATTCTTTGTTTAGCACCTGAAACAGCAGGGAAAGCGGGCATCGGGGCATCCTGTTCTCGCACTAAAAACCTGAATTGCATATATGAAAATAGGTATTGTTTGTTACCCCACCTATGGAGGTTCGGGCGTAGTAGCCACGGAACTTGGACTCGGACTTGCCCGTCGGGGCCATGAAATTCACTTTATTACCTACCGCCGCCCGGTTCGATTGGCGCATTTTGACGCCAACGTATTTTACCATGAAGTAGACAGCGAAGATTACCCGCTGTTTGAATATCCGCCTTACGATACGGCGCTTGCTTCCAAAATTGTGGATGTGGTGAAATACCAGAACCTCGACCTGCTCCATGTGCATTATGCCATTCCGCATGCCGCAGTAGCATACATGGCTAAAAAAATTCTGCTGGCACAAGGCCGGTACGTGCCGGTAGTCACCACCCTCCACGGTACCGACATTACGCTGGTAGGAAACAACCGTGCTTTCGCGCCGGTTGTCGAATTCAGCATCAACAAAAGCGACGGCGTAACCGCCGTGTCACAAAGCCTGAAAAACGACACGGAGAAATTATTCGATATCCATCGCGATATTCGGGTGATTTACAATTTTATCGATTTTGATCGTTTTCGAAAAACCGACAAGGAGCATTTCAAAAAAATCATAGCGCCCAATGGCGAACGCATCCTGGCCCACACCTCCAATTTCCGGAAAGTAAAAAGGGTGGAAGACGTTATCCTGATTTTTAAAAAGGTGTTCGAAAAGGTGCCCTCCAAACTGCTGATGATTGGCGACGGCCCCGAACGGCAAAATACCGAACGACTCTGCCGCGAATTGGGCCTTTGCGACGAAATTCGTTTCCTCGGCAAACAAGACGCTATCGAAGAACTGCTGGCTATCTGCGACCTGTTTATTATCCCGTCTGAAAGCGAAAGTTTCGGCCTCGCGGCACTCGAAGCCATGGCCTGTGAAGTGCCGGTTATTTCCTCCAATAGCGGCGGCCTGCCCGAAGTGAACATCCACGGCGAAACCGGCTTCATGAGTGATGCAGGCAATGTGGCAGAAATGGCGCGTTTTGCCATCGACCTGCTCTCCAACGAAGAAATGCTGACCCGCTTTCGTGCCAATGCGCTCGCTCAGGCCCGCCGTTTCGACATCAACAATATCCTGCCCGACTACGAAGCGTATTATGAGGAAGTGGTGGAACGGAGCGTGGTGAAAGTAGAGTGAGCAACACGGATTGCGCGGATGGGAATACGGATTTACACGGATTGTATTCGTGGTAGCGAGGCTTATGTGTTGTTATCCATATCTTATTACCACAGATACAATCCGTGTAAATCCGTATTCCCATCCGCGCAATCCGTGTTACCAGTTTACCCTCAGCGTCACCCACACATTTCGGCCCGGTGCATTGATACCCGAAGCAAAATTGCGGTACTGACGATCCAGTATATTTTCAAGCCCTGTTTGCAAGGCAAAAACCTGTGAAAAACGGTACGTCGCGCGCAAATTCAGGGTAAACCAGCCCGGCATACCGCCGGGAGGAGCGTATTGCGCATTGTCTTCTCCTTCGTTGTTGTACTGGTCAATCGTCTTTTTTGTATTGAACAAGGTCCAGGTTTCCACAACCGCTTTCGGCGTGTGCCAGCGCAGTCCGGCCCGGCCGTAAAGTGGCGGAATGTGATCGAGCGGCTTGTTGTTTTCCGATTCGATAATTTCCCCTTTGGTGTAGGAGACGGAAGCATAAACAGCCCATTGCGCGCTCAAATCCGCATCGAGGCCGCTTGAAAAACCGAACAGCCTCGCCTTGCGTGCATTCTGATTGGCCAGTACGCGGCTGTTCATACCGTCGTACAGGATGGAATCCTGCCCGTTGAACGTGTACACGTCCGTTATGATGGCATCTTGCAGGAGCGTACCCCACAGCACATTTTCCCAGCGGAGTCGATTGGTGATATTCCTGCTGAGGTTGACATCCAGGTTGAACGTTTTTTCAGGCTTCAGGTCGGGGTTGGGCACCACCACATTACCGACGGCGGAATCGAACACTTTCGCCAGGTCGTCTACATTCGGCACGCGAAATCCGGTGGAGGCATTGACAGCAAAACGCCACTTGCCAGGTCCGTTCCACACCGCGCCGGCATGCCCCGAGACGACGGGCGTACGTTGCTGTGCTTTGTCAAACGGGAAAGGGTAAAAGTCCTTGTTGTCAAAACGGGCATCCAGGGCGGCAAAACCAGCGCGCAGACCCTCGCTGAACGACCAATTTTTGCGTTGCCACTGGTGTGTGGCAAATGCTGCGATGTGCAGCGTCTGGCTGCCGCCGTCCGGGTAACGGGTACTTTGTGCGCTTTCGGCGCCCGTGTTTACATCAACGCGCCTGGCCGTAGATTTCACGTCGTTGTATTGAGCATCGAGGCCCAGGCGAAGTGCCTGGTTGCCCCATGTTTTACCCAGTTCGGACACGATACCGAATACGTTCAGCGCTTCCACGCGGTCGGTTCGGCGCGTAGCGCCGAAGTTGCGGTTGTGGCGACTTTCTTCGATGCCTTGCCAGTTGACGGTAGTCTGAAATTCATCAAACCAGCCCACTTGCTGTTTTTCCAGTTTGTAGGCTACCATGCGGCGATCCTGCGGCCCGTAGTACCATTCTGCAGAAGCGAAGCCGTTTCCGCCCGCCCCCTTATCAGTCAGGCGGTCGTAGCGCGGAATATCCGAGGAAGTGCTGAGTTGTACGTTGAGGGTGTGCATGGCATGGGCATTCGGGCGGAAAACAACTTTGCCCATCATATCCATTTGCTGGTAAGCACTGAATTTTTGAACGTAGGGGTCGGAATTAGCAATGATGGAATCGCGGCCGTTGATGCGCGCCACATAGGTGGGCCGTTCGCCGAAGCGTCCTTCGGAGCCCGGATTTTTACCCATACGCAAGTCGCCGAAGTCGCTGTACGTCATCGACAGGATACCGGCGATCTTTTTTCCGCCCAGGCTTACATCGGCATGCGCGGTTTTTTCCTCATTCACCGTTCCGTACCGGACAAAAGCGCTACCGACAGTTTTCAGTTTGCGGCTTTGCGAAAACACCGGATTTTTGGTAAAAAAGCAAAGGGCGCCTCCCAGCGCATCGGTGCCATACACGGTGGTGGAGGGGCCGTACAGTACTTCGGCCCGATCCAGCATGGCATTGTCGATGGTCAGGATATTTTGGAGGTGCCCGGCCCTGTAAATAGCATTGTTCATGCGAATACCATCTACCACCAGCAATACACGGCTGGCTTCAAAACCGCGCAATACGGGGCTGCCGCCACCTTGCTGGCTTCGTTGTACGAACGCGGCGCCGGATTGTTGAATGAGGTCGGCCGTGGTCTGGGCATTCATCTGCTCTATTTCCGGCTTTCGTACAAGGAGTACCTGCTGCGCCACAGCGCTGCGGGCCTGCTTGCTGCGGGTGGCTGAGACGACCGTTTCCCGAATCTGCACCACTTTTAGCGTGGTATCGGTGGGCAGATTTTGGGCCATCATGGCGCCATTTACAAGTAAAAAAGTCGAAAACAGAAGAAACGTTTTTTTCATGTGATTGCAGTAATTACACACGCACATTAAATGGAACAAGGCTGCAAACTAAAGCATATTACTGAACGAGGGTGTTTTACCTTTGCAAAACTTTGACAAACCGAACAGGCAACCCTGCCAACTTTTGACTACTCATTTGGTTTGTCATTCATTACTTCCATAAACCGGGTATCGGAGCAGTTCGGACATTCGGCTAACAAATAACTTGATATGAAACAATTATGGTTCTGGCTGCTGACATTCGTCGTCGCACTTGGCAGTTGCAAGTCGGGCGGCAAGGTGGTGTACGCGCCTGAAAAGATCGTTCCTACAGAAAAATCTGTTTTTTGGAAAATAAGTGGAAACGGCCTGAAAAAACCTTCCTACCTCTATGGCACCATACACCTTATTCCGAAGGATGGTTTCAAATTGCCTGCTGCCGTTACCAATGCCATGAACGATAGTAAACGGGTGGCTTTTGAGATCGACATGAAGGAAATGACCAACATCCGCACACAAATGAGCCTGATTACCAAATCCTTTATGGCTGGTGGTAAAACGCTCAAAGATCTGCTCTCACCAGAAGATTATGCCCTCGTAAAGGCAAAAATGGAAGAAAAAGGCCTTCCATCTGGTATGTTCGAACGTATGAAACCCATGTTCCTGAGTACGCTCGTCACCAATGGCGACGAAAGCCCCAGCGCCGCTACCGGAAATATGACTTCCGTGGAAATGGAACTATGCCGCCTGTCGCGCAAACGCAAACTCGAATCTGCCGGTCTCGAAACAGCTGCCTATCAAATGTCCATTTTCGACAGCATTCCTTATGAAGCCCAGGCCAAAATGCTGGTAGACGGACTTCGGGAAACAGGCGCATCGAACGATGGGAAAAGCGAACTCGACAATATGATTCAACTATATCGCGATCAGGATATTAGCGCCATGCAGTCTATGATATCGGATACGCAATACGGTATGAGCAACTACGAAGAAATCCTGCTCAACAAACGCAACCGCAACTGGATTCCGGTCATGGGCCGTATGATGCGTGAAAAACCAACCATTTTCGCCGTCGGCGCAGGCCACCTCGGCGGTCCGGGCGGCGTAGTGGCGTTGTTGAGGAAAGAAGGGTATCGGGTGGAAGTCTTTAATAAGTCCTGAGTCCAGGGTTTTACTGGAATTCTTTATCCAGAAACACACCTGTCCAACTTTCTTTCACCTTCGCTACATCCTCAGGCGTGCCTGCGGAAACAATATTTCCGCCACGCATACCACCTTCCGGGCCGATGTCGACAATATGATCGGCCATCTTGATGACATCGAGGTTGTGTTCTATGACTACGACGGTATTGCCCTTTTCCACCAGTCGGTTCAAAACCGACAATAATTGGCGAATATCTTCAAAATGCAGCCCCGTAGTAGGTTCGTCGAGGATGTATATGGTGCGGCCCGTGTCTTTTTTGGACAGTTCTTCGGCCAGTTTTACGCGCTGGGCTTCGCCGCCGGAAAGGGTAGTGGCCTGCTGCCCCAGTGTGATGTAGCCCAGGCCTACTTCCTGCAACGTGTTGATTTTCCGATAAATAGAAGGAATAGGTGCAAAAAACTCGGCAGCCTCATTGATGGTCATATCCAGCACATCGGAAATGGATTTGCCTTTGTACAGCACTTCCAGCGTTTCGCGGTTGTAGCGTCGGCCCTGACAACGCTCGCAGTGTACCTGCACATCGGGCAGGAAATTCATTTCGATGGTGCGCAAGCCCGCGCCTTCGCACACTTCGCAGCGGCCGCCCTTAACATTAAAGGAGAAACGCCCCGAGTTGTAGCCCCTGATTTTGGCTTCCGGCGTATCGGCAAACATTTTTCGGATGTCGCCAAAAACATTAGTATAAGTAGCAGGATTGGAACGCGGCGTCCGACCAATAGGGCTTTGGTCGATTTCGATGACTTTGTCGAGGTGTTCCAGCCCGAGAATTTCCTTGTATGGCAGCGGCCGTTTGAGGCTGTTGTAAAAATGGCTTTGCAGGATGGGGTAGAGCGTTTCGTTGATAAGCGACGATTTGCCCGAACCACTCACGCCCGTCACACAAATAAAAGTACCGAGAGGCAGGCGCAGGGTCACATTTTTGAGGTTGTGGCCGCTGCAATCCACCAGTTCGAGCCATTTACCATTGCCTGTACGGCGTACGGCGGGAATATCCAGGTGGGTGCGGCCGGCTAAGTAATCGGATGTTTTGGTCGGGTTTTTCAAAAAATCGGCAGGCGTACCGATGTCGACGATTTGTCCGCCGTGTTTTCCTGCGCCGGGGCCCAGGTCGATCAGGTAATCGGATTGTAGCATAATGTCGCGGTCGTGTTCCACCACAAGTACGCTGTTGCCGATATCGCGCAGGTTTTTCAGCGCTTCAATGAGGCGCATGTTGTCGCGCTGGTGCAGTCCGATGCTGGGCTCGTCCAGAATATATGTGATGCCTGTCAATTGTGAACCGATCTGGGTAGCCAGTCGTATGCGCTGGCTTTCTCCGCCCGACAAGGTGCGGGCAGGCCGGTTGAGCGCCAGGTAATCGAGGCCGACCTGTAGCAGAAATTTAAGTCTGAAACGGATTTCCTTGAGCACATCACGCGCAATGGCCTGTTGGCGCTCGCTCATACGCTGCTCCACATTGGAGAGTGCGCTGCTCAGTTCTGTGAGGTCCATGTCCGACAGTTGGGCGATGTTGAAATCGCTGATTTTGAACCAAAGGCTTTCCTTGCGCAGGCGGGTGCCATTGCATTCGGGGCAGAGCGCCACGGTCATAAAATCTTCGGCCCACTGTCGTATTTTTTCGCTGGTGCTGTCGGCATACCAGCGTTTGAGCATGTTTACCAGGCCGTCGTAGGCGAGGTTGTAGGTCCATTCTTCGCCGCCCCAGGTCATGTCGACTTTCAGGTCTTCGTCGCCGCCATGTAGCAGGGTTTGCATGGCAGCAGGCGGGATGTCTTTTACCGGGGTGCTGAAAGAAAACTTGTGTTTTTTGGTGAGTTCGCGCAGTTGTTTGAACATCATGTTTTCGCGCACTTCGCCCAGCGGCACAATCCCTACATCGTTGATACTTTTGGTGTCGTCGGGAATGACACGCGCCATATCCACTTCATGCACCTCCCCCAGTCCTTTGCAATGCGGACACATGCCGTAGGGCGAGTTGAAGGAAAAGGTATTGGGCGAAGGCTCTTCGTAGGAAAGCCCCGTGTCTTCGCACATCAGGTTTTTGGAGTAATTGGCCAGCGCGCTATCGTCGAGGTCGAGTATTTGCACAATGCCATCGCCCATGCGCATGCCCATCCGTACGCTTTCGGAGAGCCGTTCGCCGCGGTCGTCGCCCACTTTCAGGCGATCGATGACGGTTTCAATGTCGTGGATTTTGTAACGGTCGACCTGCATACCCGGGGTGATGTCGACGATCTCGCCGTCGATGCGCACTTTGGCATAGCCCTGTTTGCGGATTTGTTCAAAGAGTTCGCGGTAATGACCTTTGCGCGAACGCACAATGGGCGCCAGTACAGCAATGCGCCGATCAGGAAAACGTTCCTGAATACTCTGGATGATTTGCTCCTCGGTGTATTTCACCATTTTTTTCCCGGTTGCCCAGGAATAGGCCTCGCCGGCGCGGGCAAATAGGAGGCGCAGGAAGTCGTACACTTCCGTAACGGTACCTACTGTGGAGCGCGGATTGCGGCCGGTGGTTTTTTGTTCGATAGAAATAACAGGGCTGAGGCCGGTGATTTGCTCCACATCGGGGCGCTCCATTTCACCGATAAACTGGCGGGCATAACTGCTGAGCGTTTCCATAAAACGACGCTGCCCTTCTGCATAAATGGTATCGAATGCCAGGGAACTTTTGCCCGAACCGCTCACGCCGGTGACGACCACCAGGCGGTTTCGTGGAATCCGCACATCCACATTTTTCAGGTTGTGCGCACGGGCGCCTACGACGTCGATGTAGCCATTGGGGTCGGTGGTAGGAAGAGGCTGTTCAGCAGCCGCCTGATCGAAGGATGTTGTTTTTGCTTTTGCCATGTCTCTGCCCTGAAACAAACAGGAGGGGGTTGGGTTGCGGGAAACGGCAAAAGTAGGGACAAATTTTTAAAACAAAAAGTGTGGTGTAATATGTGGCATATTTCCTGGTGAGTAGTTCCCTGGCGGGTAATTTCCCGCAGATTCTTCCGTAGAGTAATTTCCCGCAGATATCGCAGAATACACGCAGATTTTCGCAGAACGTAGAGTACGCCTACTATTTTCTATTAATGTTGTTGTGTACGCTACGTTCTGCGAAAATCTGCGTGTATTCTGCGAGATCTGCGGGAAATTACTCTCTGCGGGAAATACTCTACGGGAAATACCCACAAAAAAAAACCGAATCCTGGCGTCGACCAAAATTCGGGGTATTTCAATAATGACACAAATGGCAATTGCACCTTCAGCAAGCAAGGCATTCTACCGCCCTTCATTTCATTGGCAATCTATTGTTTAATTGCCCCTTGCACTTCCTCCTACTGCTTCCGCACTTCCATAGCCCGTACTACCCGGCCTTTGGCGTTTTCCAAAGCCACGATGTACGAACCGGCTGGCTGGCCTGCCAGTGAATATACCTGGCTGGGTTCGGCATTCATACGTGCTACCTGACGGCCATCCAGCGTGAAAATGCGCACGGCGGCCACCTGATCGGCATTGTCTAACGTGAACGATTCCACAGTCGGGTTGGGGAACAGGCGGATATTGGCCGCTGCTGCTTCCTCCTCCGTGCCGGTAACTAGCGTAGAAATGGTGTACACCGACACAATCGAGTCGGCAGGGTTGTTCACATCGTAGTATTTCACACGAACAACAGCATTTGCCTCGATTACATCGGGTAGCAGCAGGTGTACGCTCAGCGGGCCGTTTTCGTTCGGGCCCAGTTCGAATGTTTTGGTGGATACGGTTGGCGAATAGCAATAGATCAGGTCGCAAACCTGAGTCAGGCAATCGGGCGTCAGCGCGATTTCCGTACGCTCCCAGCGAATGGTTTTTACCTGATCGGTGAGGTTGGTGATGTGGTTCTCCGCTTTCAGGTCGTCGGAGTCTGGTCCGTATACCTCAGAAGGGTTAAGTGGCGCAATATTGAACGTAGCCTGACCGAAAAGTTGGGTGAAACCAAGCAGGGCAACAAGTGTAAACAAATTTTTCATCATGAATTTGTCTCTGATTAGCAGGTTTGAGTAATTTTAAACAAAGATAGGCGAGAAGCCCGAATCCCCTATTTATTTTTGTAGAGGTAAACCTCATTGGATAATTTTAGCAAATATAACCATGAAAAAATATAGGCTGCTTGTTTGGGCATTGGTTTTTGTGCTGCCTTTGTCGGCTCAATTACCTTCCGGATCGCAAGCGCCGGATTTTACAGCCACCGACATCAACGGACAAACCTGGCATTTGTACGACATACTGGCCCAGGACAAAATCGTGGTGCTGGAAGTGAGCGCCACCTGGTGCCCGCCCTGCTGGGCCTACCACAACAGCGGCGCCATGCAGGATTTGTATGCCGAACATGGCCCCGAAGGCGACAACCGGCTTCAGGTAATGTTCGTAGAAGGCGATCCGCAAACCAACCTCGATTGCCTGCATGGGCTGCCAGGTTGTAATGATTATTCTCCCGGAAATTATGTGGAGGGCGTCGAATACCCGATTTTCGACAACGCGGCCATTGCCGATTCCTTTCAGATTGTTTATTTCCCTACCGTATTGATCATTTGCCCTAATAAAAAAGTGTACGAGGTAAATCCTGTCGGCCCGGAAGCCTTGTGGGAGAAAGCCCAGGAATGCCCCATTGCCTTTGGTACCAACAACGCAGGTATTTTCGAGTACAATCCCGGCACACCTTTGCGTGAAATGTGCGGCACCACAGCGCTGGCGCCCGCTTTCAACCTCGTCAACCTCGGTTCGGCCAACCTTCAATCGGCCACCATCGAATTGCAATGGGAAAACACAACGGTGCAAACCCTTCAATGGTACGGCGACCTGCCTCGCTACGCCGAAGCGCCTGTATCGCTCGACAACTGGCCCGTGAGCGGTGCTGGCGTCTTGAAAACACAGGTGACATCGGTCAACAACGGCGGCGACGATGACTTTTCCAACAATGTGAAAATCAACAACTTCTCTGTTGCCCCTGAGTTTAACAGCCAGCAGGTGGTGCTAAAAATCCGCACTGATAACTACGCCATGGAAACGTACTGGGAACTGCGCGACGACCTGGGCACGGTGCTCGACCATGGTGGCAATGAAAACGTAGGACCCAATGGCGGCAATGTCATTTTCGACCTGACGCCGGGCGTAGGCACTTACCCCAACAATGCGCTCATCAAGGATACGCTCCACCTGCCTGAAGGCGGCTGTTATTCGCTCCATTTTGTGGATGCCTACGGCGACGGCATGTGCTGTGGTTTTGGAAATGGCTACTACAAACTGTACAATATCGACAATCCGGTTATCCCTATCATGACGGGTGATGCGTTTGGCGCCTACGACGACCGCGGCTTTGGGGCGTTGTCGGCTTCGGTAGGTGTGCAGGAAAATTCGGAGTCTTTCGATCTGGAAATGTACCCCAACCCCGCTTCCGATCAGTTGTTTCTGGAATGGAATATGCCCGATGAAACTGCCCATGGAACGGTGTACAATGCACTGGGACAGGCAGTATTCCATTTTCAGGCTGAAAAAACGGGAAGCGGCCGCCAGTATGCCGTTCTATCGCTCGCCAACTGGAGCGCCGGGACGTACTGGATGTACTTGCAGATGGGGGAAGGGCGTGTGCTGCGGCAGTTTAGTGTAAACAGATGAGGCGAGATTGGGATGGGATGTTTGGCTTCGCTTTTTTGATGTTCGGCTTCGCCTCACAGGGGACTGGGGATTTTACGGATCAAGCGGATGAAATGGATTTTTTGTGGCCTGACGGCCACTTTTCTGATTTTCCGCCTTCGGCGTTGATAAAAGAGGAGGAGGGAATAAAAATAATCAAAAGTGGCCGTCAGGCCACAAAAAATCCATTTAATCCGCTTGATCCGCAAAATCCCAAGTTCTCTGTGAGGCGAAGCCGAACACCCCAATCCTCCCAAAAATCGGAAACCGCACCGTTTTTTCTATTCCATCCGGCCATCCGGCTTCCAGTTCCTGCAAAAACGCCGGTGTAATGGGCGATACTCCTTTTTCTTTTACAAAATGCTGCAAGGCCGACCAGGTGTTCAGGTAGCCAATGAGGTCATCCCGTTTCCAGGTGTACGCCATGACGGTTTCGGGAAATGCCATTTCCTCAAATGGAAACGACAGCGTGGCATAGGCTTGCTCCACGAGCCGACGCTCGGCGTCCCAATACGACCCCAGCACATCGCGGTACAAATGCAGCACGAGGGCATCGACGGCCGGGGCAACGGTCAGTAAATTGTACCCGATCAGGGCCAGCACGCCGCCCGGCTTGAGCAGCCGCCGGGTTTCGGCATAAAACCGATCCAGATCGAACCAGTGCGCCGCCTGCCCTACGGTGATGAGGTCGAAACTCCGATCGGGAAATGAGGTGGTTTCAGCCGCCCCTACCTGGTAACGGATATTGGGCTGCTGAATGGCATTTTTCAACTGATTTTCGCTGATGTCGGTGGCTTCTACCTGCCGGAAATGTTCAGCCAGCACAGCGGCAATCTGTCCGTTGCCGGTAGCGCAGTCCCAGGCCGTGTCCAGAGCAGGGGAAATGCGGCAAAGATGCTCCAGCAAGGCTGTGGGGTAGCCGGGG
Source organism: Saprospiraceae bacterium (assembly GCA_016787415.1). GTDB lineage: Bacteria > Bacteroidota > Bacteroidia > Chitinophagales > Saprospiraceae > M3007. The sequence goes on from JAEUUT010000130.1 coordinate 13,596, forward strand.
CGGAAGCGGGCGTAGGCGGCGGACTGGGTGGAGAAGTTGTCTTTCATGCAGGGCGCACTTCTTTCTCCAGTTTGTCCAAATCCCGCACCAGCAACCTCGATCTATTAAACGTCAGCAGTTTTTTAAACCGCAAATCATTCAGCGTAGTCGTCACCGTCTGGCGGCTGGTGGCGGTCAGGTTGGCTATTTCCTGGTGGGTAAGAAATTGGCGCACCACCCACTCATAGCCCACGCGCTGGCCCTTGTTTTTTACCATTGATACCAGAAATTCCACAATGCGGCTGCGGCTGTCGCGGAAAACGAGCGATTCGAGGCGGCGTTCCATTTCCAACTGGCGGGCGCCAAACATGCGCATAAAAAACAGGTTGAGTTCGCTGCGCTCGCGCATGAGGCTGCGCAGTTCGTCGAGCGTCACCACACAGGCTGTCGTGTCTTCAAGAGCAGTGGCGAAGTCGTGGCGTTGTTCCTCGCCCAGCAGGGCCAGTTCGCCAAACACCTCGCCTCGGCCAAGGATGGCTTTGGTAATTTCCTTGCCCTCCTCATTCATCACCGATATTTTGATACGCCCCTGATCGATAAAAAAAATACGGTCGGCCAGTTCGCTGGGCACATACACCGGATCGCCTTTTTTGAATACCTGGCGGGTGTGTCTCGACATGCGTTCATCATCGCCGAGTTTGAGCGGACAGAGAAGATGGGTAACGTCGATGTTTTCGAGATGCCAAAGCATAGACAGAGGTGAGAGAGTGAGAGAAGTGAGAAGTGAGAAGTGAGAGGGCGCGGGAGAAACCAGAAATGCCTCCTTATCACCCTGATAACCAATAACTGATAACAGATAACCAATAACTACTCGTCCATTTTCAACTCAAAGCGCCGCAGCAATTCATCCACCATTGGGTTGGACTCTTTCAGCCGGTCCAGTTTCTCCTTGGAGGTAAGGGGGCGCGCCGGGCGTACGGGCTGTTGTTCGCGCACTTTGGTATCGTCGATGGCCAGTTCAATTTTCAGGCGCATATCGTGCAGGCGCTGGCGCAGCATATCCAGCAGGCGCATGAGTTCGCCCTGAATGTGGTTGCGATCAATGACGCTTGAAACAGTAGCGGTGAGAATATGTTCGTCGAGGCGTAGTTCCGCACTGTTGAAGGCAATGCGCACCAGATTCGACTCTACAGAAGCAGCATAGGCAGCCCATTCCGTTTTTACATTTTCCAGCGACAGGCGGCTTTGTAAACTCGCCTTACGCGCTTCTTCCACTTCCACTGCCTGGTCGTAGGCATCAAGGCGGAGCGGGATGTTTTCCGCTTTTTTGACGCCTTGTCGGAGGCCCGATGCCAGGGCGATCATTTCCGTTCGATCGAGCGGCTGTGCGTTGCCCGTTTTTGCAGGTGGTACGGCCTCTGGCGTGGGCGGCGCAGAAGTGGCGGGTTTGGGGGCCGCGCTCAGGTCAGTCGTTTTTTTTTCCTGCACTCCGGCAGGCGCGGCGCGATGGATGTAGCACATTTTCAGCAGCGCCATTTCCACATGCAAGCGTTTGTTGCGCGCCATTTTGAAATTGATATCGCAGTCGTTGCAAAGGTTCAGCGCCGTCAGCAGGAAGGAGGAAGGTGCCAGCGAGGCTTGTTTCCGGTAGCGTTCGCGCAGCGATTCGCCCACTTCCAGCAGGTCGAGCGTGGTAGCGTCCTTGCAAACGAGGATGTTGCGCAGGTGCTCGGCCAGGCCACTGATAAAAATATCCGCTTCAAAACCCTTGCGCAGAATCTGATCGAACAAGTTGAGGATAGCCGGCGCATCTTCGGCCAGCAGCGCATCGGTGATCTGGAAATAATAGTCGTAATCGAGTACGTTCAGATTTTCGATAACATCGTCGTAGCGCACTTTTTTTCCCGAAAAACTGATGATCCGGTCAAAAATAGACAGCGCATCGCGCAGGGCGCCATCCGCTTTCTGGCCAATGATGTGCAGGGCGTCTTCCTCGGCATCGATGCCTTCCTTGTGGCATATTTCTTTCAAATGCAGCACCATATCGGCCACCGTAATTCGGCGGAAATCAAAAATCTGGCAGCGTGACAGAATCGTCGGGATAATCTTGTGCTTTTCCGTCGTAGCCAGGATGAAAATGGCGTACGGCGGCGGCTCTTCCAGGGTTTTCAGAAAGGCATTGAAGGCCTGGTTGGAGAGCATGTGCACCTCGTCGATGATAAACACCTTGTAACGGCCCTGCTGCGGCTGGAAGCGCACCTGTTCGGTCAGCGCCCGGATGTGCTCAACGGAGTTGTTGGAGGCGGCGTCGAGTTCGATGATATTGAACGACGCATTTTCATTAAACGACTTGCAGGAAGAACATTCATTGCAGGCTTCGTAGTCGGCTGTGCGGTTTTCGCAGTTCAGCACTTTGGCCAAAATACGCGCACAGGTGGTTTTTCCCACCCCCCGCGGACCGGTGAAGAGGAAGGCGTGTGCAACGTGGTCGGTAGCCAGCGCATTTTTGAGGGTGCCGGCTACATGTTGCTGCCCCACCACGTCTTCAAAACGTTGAGGGCGATACTTTCGGGCTGAAACAATGAAGTTGCTCATGTGCCCACAAAAGTAAATAATAAAGTCGTAAGTCCTGAGTCGTAAGTCCTAAGTCTTTTACAAAATGATAACAGACTCAGGACTTACGACGCGACTCAGGACTTACGACTCAGGACTCAGGACTACCTCGTCACACTCAGCCGCACAGCGCCTGTCTGCTTCCCATCCGTCAATCGAAGCACATACACGCCCTGGGGCAGGTTTTGCAGATCGATCTGGGTGTGGAACGCCCCTTGCCCCGGATGGAATTCGAGGCTACGCAGGCTACGGCCGGTCATATCACTTATTTCACCCAACAGGTGATCGGGTGCATTGGCCAAGCGAATATTGAACAGACCCGCCCCCGGATTGGGCGATACGCTTACACCCCAGGCAGTGGCAGGATC
>JAEUUT010000264.1 GCA_016787415.1 Saprospiraceae bacterium
AGATTACAGCGAAATGGTGCTTGTGAAAGACATCGAACTTTATTCGCTTTGTGAACACCATATGCTGCCGTTTTTTGGCAAAGCCCACGTGGCATATATCCCGAATGGATACATCGTGGGGCTGAGCAAGATACCACGTATCGTAGATGTGTTCTCGCGCAGGCTACAAGTGCAGGAGCGCCTTACCCTGGAAGTACGCGACGTGATACAGGAAACCCTGCAACCGCTTGGCGTGGCAGTCGTAATTGAAGCCAGGCATATGTGCATGATGATGCGGGGCGTACAAAAACAGAACTCCGTGACCACTACTTCCGCGTTCACCGGCGAGTTCAGGAAGGCCGAAACACGCAACGAATTTTTGCGGCTGATTGACAGTAAATTACACTGAGGAATGGCATTCTGCCCCTCTATTCCATCCAGTTCAAAATAAAAACCACCGGGTTGGCGTTTTGCCGGCCGGTGGTTTTTATGTTAATTCGCCGCTCCTTACACTTTGTTCTCACCACATACCATGAAGAATTTCTGCTTTTCAGGCACGCTCCTTTTCTTATTATTTACTTGCTTAACAAGAAGTTATGCACAGGATTTTTACGGCTCAGGCGTTCAGGATATCCGCATTGATTTGCCGTATAAAAACTGGGATGTAAAACTCGATTCGCTGAAAAAAGCCAATCCGGAAGCACGATTATTGGGATCTATAACTGTCAATGGATCAAAATACGACAGTGTCGGGGTGCGCTACAAAGGCAACAGTTCCTACTTCCGCTCGCGCAACGAAACAGCCAAAAAACTGCCGATCAACGTCAAACTTGATTTCAAAAATAAAACCCAGAGGCTAAAAAACGGGTACTCGACCGTCAAACTATCCAATGCGTTCCTCGATCCGGCATTTGTTCGGGATCCGCTTTCGTATGAAGTGGTAAGAAAGTACATGCCTGCACCGCAATGCAATTTTTCCAAAGTCTATATGAATGGCAGGTATTTCGGCTTGTACATCAATACGGAATCTATCGACCAGACTTTTATCAAAAAACATTTCGGAACCAACAACGGCCACCTCGTGAAATGCGACCCCGACAACTGGCAGCGTGTAAGAAGCCAGAGCGGATGCCCCAAAGGTGAAAATGCCTCGCTGGCTTATCTAAACGACAGCCCGGGATGCTACGATGCCTTTTATGAAGTGGAAGACCCCGCAGCCTGGAAAGTGCTGCTCAACCTCATCAAAATCCTCAACAAAACGCCAGATAAAATTGAAACCGTGCTGGATGTTGACCAAACCCTGTGGATGCTGGCCCTGAACAATGCCATGGTCAACCTCGACAGTTACAACGGCTCGCTTTCGCACAATTATTACCTGTGGTTCGATTCGACCAATGTAGCGCACCCCTTGATTTGGGACCTCAACATGTCTTTTGGCGGCTGGCGGCGCAATTTCAGTTTCGTGGAAATGAAAGACGAGGAACTTATTCAGTATCAGCCACTTGCAGAAATCGACAATGCCAAACGTCCGCTCATTTCCAGACTACTGAAAAACCCTTTGTACCGCAAAATATACCTGGCACACCTGGGTACGATCGTTAACGATCAACTCGTTTCCGGCGCCATCGTTAACCGTGCACAGGCTATGATGAAGGAAATTGATCCGATGGTAAAACAGGATACACTCAAACTGTATTCCTATACCGATTTTCAGCAGTCGCTCGACAAAACCATGAAAGACGGGCCCGACAACGTCATCGGTATCCGCCAACTGCTGGAAAAACGCACTTTGTATCTACAGAAGCACCCATTGCTCAACAAAGTAAAGCCCACTATTGCCGATACGCACCACGAGAAAAGCGGGGAACAGGTTGTATTTACCGCCAAATTAGGCAATGCCAAGGCAGGATACCTGTGTTTCCGAAGCACCAAAGCGGTCTCCTTCAAGCGAGTAGCCATGACAGATGATGGCGCCAATGGAGATGCTACAGCGGGCGATGGCATTTATACTGCTCGTGTAAAAGCCGTTGAAGCAACCCAGTATTATTTTTTGGCAGAGAGCGATGAGGCAGCGCTGACCTATCCTGAACGCGCATCGTATGAATTTCTGGAAGTGAAATGACCCGCGCGCTTACCCGTTTGGAGGCGCCACTGGCCTTTTTCCTGCTTGCTGCTGCGGGGTTTGTCTGGTTGATACAGAACGACCCGTTTTTCTGGGATACCATTCAGTTGGCATCCAAACACGCGCATTTTTTTTACGGACGCCAACTCCAGTGGGCGCCATTGCCAGCGGAGATCGATTCCGGGCATCCGCCACTGATTGGTTACTATGTGGCTTCTCTATGGGTTTTGTTTGGAAAAACATTGCCGGTGAGCCATTGGGGCATGTTGCCCTTTTTATGGTTAATCATCTGGATGACATATCGCATCGGCAAAAAAACAGGGGGAAGCGAGTGGGCTTTTTGGCTGGTCGCCCTGGTATTACTCGATCCGGTAATGCTTGGACAAAGCGCCCTGGTGAGCCCCGACCTGATGCTGGCGGCTTTTTTTCTTTGCTGTATCGATGCTTTTCTGGGCCGTCATAATGTCCAGTTTTGCCTCGGACTCGTCGGATTGTGCTTGGTAAGCATGCGCGGGATGATGTGTGCAGCGACTTTTTTTGCGACATTTTTCTGGGTCGACAGGCGCTACCTGTGGCAACATGCGTGGAAAACATTTTTGCCGGGAATCATTCTGGCCACCATATTCCTGTTCTGGCACTGGCATGCTACCGGCTGGATTGGATACCATGCAGGATCACCCTGGGCGCCGGCGTTTCAGCCTGCCGGAATAAGCGGCATGCTGCGCAATATTGCCATCATTGTGTGGAGGTGGCTGGATTTTGGAAGATTTTCAGAATGGATGTGTGCAGGCGTAATGCTGTGGATGGCCTCCAAAAGCAGGCAACATGCAACTGCTTTTCCGCTGAGCAGGTCTTTGACGGTATTGTTTGTTTGCCTGTTGGTGTTGCTCGACATTTCGGCCGTTCGTTATCACAACCTGAGTGCTCACCGGTATTTTTTACCCTTGTTCCTCACTTTCCATATCCTTTTCTTTCAATGGATTGCAAGAAATAATTACTGGGAAGAAAAAACCAGAAAATGGATACTGGCAGGCATTTGTACTCTATTTGCATGCAGCAATTTTCAGGTGTATCCGCATGGTATTTCCATGGATTGGGATGCAACGCTGGCCCACCTGCCTTACCATGAAATCAGGGCAAAAGGACTGGAATTCTTGAAAGAAAAACATATTCCTGTTTCCGAAACAGGCACTGCATTCCCCAATATCAACACTGGAGAAGATATTGCACTGGATGGCAATGAAGACAGTTTTGAACCGCTCGACACAGCAAAAAACCGGTTTGTTTTCATTTCAAATGTATTCAATGACGTATCCAAAGAAGAGCGTGTATACTTACAGCAACACTGGAAATTGATCTGGAGCCGGCGCAGTGCAACTGTTTGGGGCGAGATATACCAAAAGTAAAACCCTGAAAACCGTCGGACACTTTTCGTGTGTAATTTCGATTTCTATCGCATCTTTGTTTAGCCATTCGATCATTCATTTCCAAAAAAACTACGGCTGCAAACGCTAATCATTTCTTAAAATTCGGGCAACATCGCAGTTGTTCGATGCATCTTTCGTTTCCAGTCGGGAAAATTCTAAATTGCCGCGTCAAATCATTCACATATAAGCCATACTATGCATTCTGTAAACCTTCGCCTTTGCCTCATCATACCGTGTCTTCTATGTCTTTCTTTTCTTTCATCGACTGCTCAGGATTGCAGCAACGTCATCAAGGAAAATAAAAAAATCAGTGGAATTCAGATTGCCAACACCTCTTCCCTTACGGTCGTAGTTCGGGGTGGGTACAATTACTCCATCGAATTTTTCACGAACGAAAAAGGAATTTTTGCGAGAATGACCTCTGTAGGGGGCATCGAATTTAACCAGGACGATCAGGTTGTGTTCATTGATGGAAGTGGAAAGGAACAGGCTTACAAATTTATTGGTATGGACGAACTGTTAACGGGGGCTGTTCCAACCCACCGCAACAACCTTCGCCTCGACCTGGATGCCATGCAATGGCTTGCCGATGCCAACCTGACCGGTATCAACTTCATCAATTTTGTAGACCGCCAGAAATACAAATTCACGATCAATGCCGAACGGCAAAGTGAACTGAAAGCGCTCATTACCTGCTTTAATTCTATTCTGGAACGCGGTGCAGTGGTGGATACGCCCGGAGCAGCCGTTGCCAAACCCGAACCGGTTGCCATCACTCCTACTACCGGCAAACCGGGGTCAAACACAGGTTCGAAAACAACACCCGGAGCCAAACCTGGCTCTACAACGGGCAATAGCACCGCAAAGCCCAGCGGTACCAATACCGACAATGAGGTAGTAGCCTTGCGCAATGAACTGGAAAAAACCAAGGAGCGCCTGCGCAACGAAATAAAAGCCGAAAAAGACCGGGCCGATGCCATCAAAGCCCAATTGCAGCAGGATGTAGCAGCAGCACGTGAAGCCGCCAACCAGAAAAAACTGGAATATTCCAACGAGGTACTGGAAGCGCGAAAAGCCAGCCTTGCGGAAATCGAAAAAGCGAAGGCAGAAGCCAAAGACTATATTACCATCAGCCGAAACAAAGCCGATTCTGCCGTCACCCGTATCAACCTGAATGTGGAAGAAGCCCGACGCCAGGCCGGTGAAGAAATTCAACGCGCCCGCGTATCATCGGCCGAAGAAGTGCAGCGCACCCGCGAAAATGCCGCCAAAGAAGTGGCCGCCGCCAAAGAAAAACTTGAACAGGCCAAACTGCAATACGCGGACGAAATTTCTACGGCTCGTACCAACGCTGACGATGAACTCAAACGCATTCGGGATGAAAATGCCCACATGATTGCTGATGCCCGCGAAAAAGCGCTAAGCGAACAAAATAAAACTACAGAGGATGTAGTAATCACCAAAAAATCAGCGGCCGAACAAATTCTCAAAATCAGGGAACAGTCGGCGAATGAAATTGCCCAGTCGCGCGAAAATGCCGTGCTTGAAAAACAAAGATTAGCCTCCGAACTGGCAGAAAGCCGGAGAAAAGTAGCCGAAGAGAAAGCGCTGGTACAACAAAACAGTGCCAACGAAATATCCGAAATCAAGGAAAATGTAGCCCGCCAAAAGGAACTTTCCGCAACGGAAGTTGCAGATGCCAAAAAACGAGCCTCCGAGGAAATTTCCCGTATCCGCAGCGAAGTAGCCAATCAGCAAAAACAGGCAGACGACGAAAAAGCCGCCATCGTGCAACAAGTAGTCGAAAGCAAACAGAAAGCCGCTCAAACCGTGCAACAGGTTCAGGAAGAAGCCAACAAGGCTATCGCCGATTCCCAACTCCGTTCGAAAACCCAGCGCGACAGTATTGCAACGGAGGTAGCCAGTTCGCGTAAAAAAGCGGAAGAAGAAATCACCAGAATACAGCAGGAACTGGCCAAATCCATTTCAGCGGCAAAAGAACAGGAAGAAAAAATCAAGCAACAAAGCGCCAATGAAGTAGCCAAAGCCCGCGAACGCAGCCAGCAGGAAGTGGCAAAAGCACAGGAGGAGGCGCGTTTGAAAGTTCAGGAAGCCAATCAGAAAGCAGATCAGGCGCAAAAAACCTATGCTGGTGAGGTCGCTACTTCCAAGCAAAATTCTGATGAAAAAATAAAACAAATCCAGTCTGAGGCAGCCGCTACGATTGCAGAAGCAAAGAAAAAACAACAGGAAACAGCCGCTATCTCCGCAACAGAAGTGGCATCTTCCCGGGAGCGCGCCGCAGCGGAAATTGCCAATGCCAAGGAAAAAGCCGCCAATGAAGTAGCCGCAGCCCGCGAAGCCGCCGTACGCGCCCAACAGGAAAGCGCCAATAATATCGCCGAAACCAAACGGCAAAGTTCGCAGGTGCTACTGGCTATTAAAACAGCCGAAGCAGACAGCATTAGACTTGCCCGTGAAAACTCCTCCAAAGAACGTCAGCGCCTGGCAAATGATGTAGCCGATGCAAGACAAAAAGCCGCTTCTGAAATAGCCAGCGCCAATCAGCAGGCAGCCAACGATGTAAAAACGGCGCGCGAAAATGCTGCGCGCGAAAAACAAATCAGCGCAGAAGCCATCGGAAAAGCCCGCGAAGAATCGGCTAACCTCGTTGCAAGCGCCCGCGAAAATGCAGCCCGCGAAGTGGCTACCGCCAAACAGCAGGCGCTGGAGGCTATTTCACTCGCCAAAAAAGAATCGGACGATAAAAAGGCGGCTTTTGCAAAAGAAGTCATCGAAGCCCAGGATCGTTCCAGGCAGGAAGTAAGCGCCGCTCGTGAAAATGCAGCAAAAGAAGTGGCAGCAGCACGTAAGGATGCCAACGACAAACGCACCCAGTATGCAAATGAAACTGCCGAAGCGCGCAAAAAATCGACCGATGAAATAGGCCTCGCACAAAAAGAAGCAGCAGAAGGCGTTCAAAAAGCCCGGCAGGAAGCGGCCGCCGCCATCGCACAGACCCGCGAAAACGAATCCAAATCTATTGCCGATACCAAGGCCCAAAGCGCCGAAGAAATTAACCGTATCAAGACCGAAACGGCTCAAACCATCGCTGCGGAAAATCAAAAACTCACTCAATTGCAATCCGACATTCAGAAGGCAGAAGCCCAACTAAAACAATTGAAAGAAGAAGCGGAGAAATTGAAGAAAAAAGAATGAAATTTGCGGCATGAAAATCAATTACACAAATATCAACCCGGGTACTTTTGGAAATTATATCCATCCCCTGTACCGATGCTCCCGCAACAATGGTGCGAGCCGTAAGGGTGTTTTGTGTACTCAAGCGGTCAGGTTCTAAGATTTCCTGATCCGTGTGTGTAAAAGACCTTTTGGCCTCGTGCCGAAAGGTCTTTTTTGTTTTTACCATATAAACATGCTCACATATAATGAATCAATTTCGCATTCCTGCAGTATTTGCGCTCGAAAATGGAGGATCACTCAGCCATCCTGCCATTGCCTACCATACTTACGGCAAACCATCCAACCCGGTCGTTTGGGTATGCCATCCTTTTCATACTGGTTCGGATGTGGCGCAGTGGTGGCCTGGTCTTTTTGGCCCCGACGGGTATTTTACACCCGACAAATATTTTATTGTTTGTGCCAATGCGCTCGGCTCCTGTCATGGCAGTACACAGCCCTTGTCAGAAAACCCGGCTCAAGGTCGGGCCATTTATTACCATGATTTTCCCCTGATCAGTATCCGCGACCAGGCAGACGCCTATGAATCGCTCAGAAAACGATTAAAAATAGAACGTATCCATTTGCTTATAGGCCCGGGAAGCGGCGGTCAACAAGCCCTGGAGTGGGCCATCAAAGAACCTTCCGCTATTGAAAACCTGGCACTCATTGCAACCAACGCCCGGCAGTCGCCCTGGGCTATTGCTATCAATGAATCGCGGCGTCTGGCGATTGAAGCCGACATTACCTGGAAGAAAAGTCACCCGGATGCCGGTATGGCTGGGTTGAGGGCCGCTGAAGCGCTGGCCTTTCTGCAAGAGAGGTGTCACACAGCCTATGAAACCTTATCTTCCGATCAGGAAGGCTTGGCTGAAATACACCACGCTGCAACTTATCAGCGGGAAAACAGCCTGCAAAGAGCCGTCGCCTGTAATGCTTTTTCTATGGTGGCATTGTCGAAAACTGCTGATACCCATCATATTGGCCGCAAAAGGGGCAGTATTGCCGCAGCGTTGTCTGAAATTCAGGCCCGAACGATGGTGATTGGTATCAATTCCGACCACTTGTTCCCGGTTTCTGAACAACGTTATCTGGCAGAAAAAATACCCGGGGCTATTTTCCGGGAAATACAATCCGACAAGGGGCATCAAGCCTGGCAAACAGAGACTTCGCGCCTGAAACACCTGTTGAAATTATTTCTGGAAGGTGAAACACATGCCTGATTTTTTTGCGCATGTGTTTCAGGGTCGTCCATTACCGCCCCAGCGTCTTTTCCATTTTAAAATGAGGTATGGTCACTTCTTCAAATCGCTCTCCTACCCTGCTATAGCCCAATCGTTCATAAAATGACACGGCTGTTTCGCGGGCATGCAAGGTCATAATTGAAAAGCCGAGGCTGAGAGCCGTTTTTTCAGACTCGGCTACCAGCATGCTGCCAACTCCCTTGCCATGCCATGCCGGTGCAACGGCCACTTGCCGCATTTTTACAACGCCTTCACTTGCAGGTGTAAGGTTGAGGTATGCGACCATGGCGCCTTTCCGGTCAAATCCGGCCAGGTGAACCTGGTCGTATTCTTCGGCCAGTTGTTCGGGTGTGTAGTTCAGACCAAGTGGCGCTCGCAGCACGTCGAACCGCAGGCGAACCGCTTCGTCGTATTCCGGAGTGCCAAAATCTATGGTATGTATTAGAATATTCATTGATTCATCGTTGTTTCAGCAGGAGGCTCAAAATTACATCAACAAAGTATCTAAAAATAGAAGGCAGCACTTACCTTCGCTACACAACATCAAAAACTTTTTAACGAAAAACAATCTACATGGAAGACCTGAATCAACCCCTCGATGCCGGCCTCGGAGCGGATGCTTCCGACGAGGGTCTTAAAATTACCGATGATATTCGCCAATACTGGCAACAAACTGCCAACTGGGCCTTGTTTCTCGCGGTGCTCATGTTCATAGGGCTTGGATTTATGTTGCTCGGTATGTTCTTCGGCGGACTAATGAGCGTCAATTCTGGCGCCGCAGGAGGTATTTTGCTTGTCGCACTCTTTTTCCTGTATGCAGCCCTGCTTTTCTTTCCTGCCTGGTATTACTATAAATTTTCGACGCTGACGAAACAGGCCATCAATACCGGCGACAACAATGCCCTCGAAGACGGGTTCGACTACCTGAAACGTTTTTACAGGTTTGTTGGCATCCTGATAATCACAATTATCGCCCTGTATGTCCTATTCCTCATTTTTGGCGTCGCTATGCTGGCCAATATGCGCAGTACAATCTAAAACCTAACAAACTCAATTTTCCTTGTCAATATGGAATCCAATATAAATAACAGCGATTTGCGCGTCACGCCAGGTATGGAAACCAACTGGCGCATCACCTCAAAATGGGCTATGTTTTTTGCCGTCATGGGCTTCATCATGGCAGGTTTGTATTTATTGTCGGCCATGGCCATTATCCCTGCCTTGCGTATGATGGCGGCCATGGGTACCATACCCGAACCTGTCAACTCTCTGATCGGCTCTTTTTCCTGGGTTTTTGTGCTCTTGTACCTGGGTGCATTGGCATGTGTTTTTTTCCTGGCCTTGTACCACCTCCGGTTTTCAAACAGTATCAACCGGGCCCTGAACTTTACTGACCAGAACGCGTTTTCAACTGCCTGGCGCAACCTGCGCAACCATTTCAGGTTGTACGGCATTCTAACTATTACATTCATTGCACTTTATCTCATCATGCTGGTGGCAGTTTTAGTATTTGTCAGCAAAATGGCGGAATCAGGCAATAATTTTTGAGCAAACAAATTACTCCAGAGCCGCTTGCGACTACATCCGCAAGCGGCTCTTTTTTTCCAACTACAACAATTTTAAGCATGAAACGAGTCATCGGTATCGGCGGCATCTTTTTGCGTTGCCAGGATACAGAACGCAGCCGACAATGGTATTCCACCCACCTGGGCATCTCCATGGAATCCTGGGGGGCACAATTCAATTTCAAAGACGATCCCAATCCGGACGCCTACAATCTGTTGAGTTTTTTCAAACAAGAGAGCGAATATTTCAATCCTTCCAGCACCTCATGCATGTTAAACCTGCGGGTGCACGACCTGGATGCGCTGGTGCAAGCCTTGAAAAACGAAGGAGTAGAATTGATTGGCGAACCGCAAGACGGTGAGTATGGAAAATTTGCCTGGGTTTTGGATCCAGACGGCAACAAAATCGAATTGTGGCAGCAACCGGGAGCGTGAGTTTTGCCGTTTATAGCAATTCTGCATTCTTTCATCCAACTCTTTTGAGTATACACTGTGAAATAACAAACCTTGGTGGGCGTTTCGACGCTTCAGATTATTTGCTCACCAAAAATTATTCACACAGGTATGCAACGAGCATTTGCCCTTCTACTATTATTAACGCTGTTCGCAGGAATCAACGCTGTCAATGCACAGGAATACCCGGTATATGACCCGAATTCCATTGACGTACCCTACACCAAATTTACGCTGCCCAACGGCCTGCGGCTCATCGTTCACGAAGACCACAAAGCGCCTATAGTAGCCGTCAATATCTGGTACCATGTAGGATCAAAAAATGAAAAGCCCGGCAAATCGGGTTTCGCCCACTTGTTCGAACACCTCATGTTCAACGGCTCGGAGCACTTCAACACTGATTACTTTCAGGCGCTGGAAGCCATTGGAGCAACTGACCTGAACGGAACAACCAACGAAGAC
>JAEUUT010000021.1 GCA_016787415.1 Saprospiraceae bacterium
TCTACCGGCAGGTCGTCCCAGAAAACATCCCAGGAAAACCGAAAAACAATATCGTGGTCGTTTTTCCAGGTAAAGAAATAAGAGGTGAACGCTATAAACAGGTAGAACGACAGGAACAGCGAAAAAATCCCGATTAATTTCGAGACCCTTTCACCGTCGAAGTTCATACTGAGTTGTCCACGCTTTTTTGCTGCCATGCCAATCGGAGTATCGGGTTATGGGTGGCAAAAGTAAGGCTTTGTTTGTATTTCCGGCATGGTAGTGCAGGTTAGTTAGAAGTGAGAGGTGGGAAGTGCGACCAGCACCAATATTTGCAATAATAACACAACCATATCTATCAAAGTATTCCCTACATTTGCAAAATAATCCTCATTTATTAACAAACACGTTTCATTATGCCACAATCCCTCACAAAAGTGTATGTGCACCTGATTTTTAGCACAAAGCACCGACAGCCATTGATTGACGACGCCATCAAACCCGCTTTGTTTGCCTGCCTCGGCAGTATTTGCCAGGCGCTGGAATGTCACCCCATAGAGGTAGGCGGGCATGACGACCACGTACATATTATATGTATACTTTCCCCGAAAATAAGTTTGATGAAACTGTTGGAGGAGGTCAAAAAACGATCCTCCATCTGGATGAAAAAACAGCATGGGTACTACCAGAATTTCTATTGGCAGGATGGTTATGGTGCCTTTCCCGTTCATCCCACATTGGTAGAGGCCGTAGCCCGATATATTCGGAACCAGGCAGAACACCATCGTAACAAAGATTTCAAGACCGAGTATCGGATGTTTTTGAGAAAATACAGGGTGGATTATGATGAGCGCTATGTTTGGGGTTGAATGAGCAGATTCTGGTTGTCTCGATAACGTTTGCCTGCATTGCGACCATTTTCCCCTTGGCTCGTTTTTTGCCCCGGAAATTATCCAACCAGGTCATCATACAATCTTCAAAACAGCACAGGTGGTGGGTATCGAGCACATACACAAAAACTCAGCAAGCAGTAAGCCGCATCGTTCGGCCAGTACGATGTACTATGTCAACTATGCCACTAACCTCAGTCTGAGCAAAATGGCCGACCACAAGGCGCATATTCTGATTGGCCTCAATTTATTTTTGTTGTCATTTTTTGTTACCAAAAAACACCTCGGCATCCTTGCCAGGATGGATGGATACATAATACCCAATGTCTTGCTCATTGCTTCATGTCTGGTAAGCATAGTGCTATGCCTCCGGGTAGCGCGCCCTGTTCTATCCACCAAAAAGAAGGCACATGAACCTGTAAACTGGTTTTTTTTCGATAGTTTCAAACACCATTCGGTAGAGGAGTTTCACAAAGCCATTTTTGATTTGCAACACAACCAGCACGCAGTACACGAGGCTATGAGCCGCGATTTATACTGGATGGGACTATCACTGTCGCGCAAGTACAGGCTGCTGACGATGGCCTATCGCGTGTTTATTTATTGTCAACTCTCAACCGCGCTGGTGTATTTTGCTTTTTTTGCCTGGCACCACCTACACTGATTAGAGGTGAGAGGTGAGAGGTGAGAGGTGAGAGGTGAGAGGTGAGAGAGGCGCCGCTTATATGGATAAATTGAATTACAGGGCCTGGGAACAGCCATTATCAGCAAGTTTTTT
This sequence comes from Saprospiraceae bacterium, assembly GCA_016787415.1. Taxonomy (GTDB): domain Bacteria; phylum Bacteroidota; class Bacteroidia; order Chitinophagales; family Saprospiraceae; genus M3007. The sequence continues at coordinate 1,648 of JAEUUT010000021.1, forward strand.
GAATCAACCCTTGGTTTTTCACAGGTGTCGGCGTACCTTTGCGCGCTCTTTTAGATAAAAGGGTTTAATTCACTAAATTTTCATTATCAATATGTTCGCAATTGTTTCCATCGCCGGTCAACAATTCAAAGTTGAGGAAGGTCAGCAGATCTTCGTCCACCGGCTGGCAGCGAATGAAGGAGATTCGGTTTCCTTCGATGCCGTACACCTCGTAGAGAATGAGGGTAAAGTTTCCCTGGGCACGCCCGTTCTGCGCGGCGCCAGCGTGAAAGCCAGCGTTTTGGGCCACGTAAAAGGCGATAAAGTGATCGTTTTCCACAAGAAACGCCGTAAAGGCTACCGCAAGAAAAACGGCCACCGCCAGTCGTTTACCAAAATCAAAATCGAGTCCATCGCACTGTAATACACATTGCAGGACTGCTCCAAACGAAACCGTTTTTTCTCAACGACAATTTACTCTTTGAAAAATGGCACATAAAAAAGGTGTAGGTAGTACCGACAACGGCCGCGACAGTAAAAGTAAGCGCCTCGGTGTAAAACTCTTCGGCGGCCAAACCGCCCTGGCTGGTAATATCCTCGTTCGCCAACGCGGCACCCGCTTCCATGCAGGTGAAAACGTGTACATCGGACGCGACCATACGCTGCACGCTGCAATCGACGGCGTAGTAGTTTTCAAACGCGGCAAACACGACCGCAACTTCGTAAGTGTTATCCCTGCCGCTGCAGTGGTAGCCACACAAGTAAAAGAAACCGTAGCGCCTGCCGCTCCAAAAGCAGAAAAACCTGCTGCTCCTAAAAAGGAAAAAGCCGCTGAAGTGGCTGAAGCCCCCGTAGCAGAAGCGGTTGCTGCTCCAAAAGCAGAAAAACCGGCTGCTGCTAAAAAAGAAAAAGGCCCGAAACTCGACGACCTGAAAATCGTGGAAGGCGTCGGCCCGAAAATTGAAACGCTGCTGAAAGAAGGCGGTATCAACACCTGGGCTGAACTGGCCGAGGCTCCGGTTGATCGCCTGAAAGAAATTCTGGACGCTGCAGGCCCTCGCTACCAAATCCACGACCCAAGCACCTGGCCCGCTCAGGCCAAGTTTGCCGCAGAAGGCAAATTTGAAGAACTGAAAGAGTACCAGGAAGTGCTGATGGGCGGTCGCGACGTGAAAGAATAAATGACTTTGAAAATGCTGCTTGCGAAAGCGGCATTTTCTTTTTATAATTGCAGCTCAAAACAATTCGACATAAGAAGTTTTTGTTTTCATAGCTTAATTTTTTAGTTGTTGCCCCGGCTGCAATCAGTCGGGGTTTTTTTATTGCTGCCATGCAATTTACCCTTCAACATACCGATCCGCAAAGCAGCGCCAGGGCCGGATTAATCGACACGGACCATGGCGTCATCGAAACGCCCATCTTTATGCCCGTGGGCACGGCCGGCACTGTAAAAGCCGTACACCAGCACGAACTGGCCAACGACATCCGCGCCCAAATCATCCTGGGCAACACCTACCACCTGTACCTGCGCCCCGGACTGGATATCCTGCAACACGCCGGCGGCCTGCACGGCTTCAACGGCTGGCAAAAACCCATCCTGACCGACAGCGGCGGCTTCCAGGTACACTCGCTGGCCCACCGGCGGAAGATAAAAGAAGAAGGCGTCACCTTTCAAAGCCATATCGAC
>JAEUUT010000028.1 GCA_016787415.1 Saprospiraceae bacterium
ATCGAAAATCCATTGGTGGTAAGGCTGGCCGAAACAGGGTATTCCATGATCGACGACGCATCAAATCCGGTGTATTGGGTTGTTTCAGCGCTGTTTTTATTCAGCACTTGTTCGTCTACTTCTGTGCGGGACCAGCCTTGCTGGGCGTAATAATTGTACACGGCGCTGGTATTCCATGGAATGGACGCCGCAGGCTGCTGGTGTTCGTGGCGCATACCCAGCACATGGCCAAATTCATGCAGTGCCACCCGGCGGATTTCCGTAGTGGCAGTCTGGTCGGTCAGTTGCAGGCTCATGGTTTCCTCGCAGGCGTCAATATTGGCATTATCGGTACCGATGTACGACCAGTGCCCGTCGTTGCCGAACAGCACGCGCACTTCGGAAGCGCCCGAACTTACCTGCACGAAGTCAACATCCGCATAATTTTCCCATTCAGTCGCCCAGGCAAACACCTTCTGTTGCAAATTGGCGCTGCCGTTCAGAAACCGCACCCGAATGGTGGCCCCAGGCGCCCAAAATCGTCCTTTCGCTCCTGCTGCACGCTCGGTTGTGCCGCTTTCATCTGCGGTCAATGATTTTGCAAGACAAGCGTTGCTGCGCACATCTGCCAGTTCTTCGGGGGTAAAATATTGCAAGAGGGTATTGTTTCGGGCTTCCTGTTCCGATTCGGACATTAGCAGAAATGCAGGAAAAGACGAGCATTCATCTGACGTGCTGGAAGTCTCCGAAGTCGTGTTTTCGGGGCTGGTTTCCTCTTTTTGACAAGAAGAAAAGAGCAAGAGGGAAGAGGCGACGAGCAGGGAACAAGGGGCAAAGGTGCGTGGGTAGAACATAGGCGGAAGAGTAAGAGGCAAAAAGCAAGAGGCAAATTTTACGGTTTGCATTTTGCCTCTTGCCCTTTGCGATCATACTCAAACGCTTCTTTCCGTTGCAGTCCTTGTATAAGCCCTTGATTTTGTGATTTCCTTAAGAAATACGGGGCGTGCAAACGATGTGATTTCCTGTCAGGCGGGGAGTGGATTTAAGATTTAAGATTCAGGAGTGTACGAAGGATTGGTTCGGCTACGCCCCTCGTAGTAGGATGGGAACGCGGATGAAGCGGATAAAGCGGATTTAAACTGATTTTTAGTGGCCTTACGGCCACCTTTTTTTGATTTTTACTGATTTGCCCGCCTTCGGCGGGACGTAAATCGAATCAATCTTTTATAAAGCAAGCAAAAATCAACATCGATCCATTGTATCATTTGATGTATATACCATGCGTATCCAGCTGCCGAAGGCGGGCAAATCCGTAAAAATCAAAAAGAAGTGGCCGTAAGGCCACTAAAAAATCTGTTTAAATCCGCTTTATCCGCTTCATCCGCGTTCCCATCCTGCTACGAGGGGCGTAGCCGAACTAATCCTTCGTACACCCCTGATGATGAATGATGAATTTTTAGCACTCGCACATTGGCAATCTGCTCAAAAATGGATTAATTTGTTCATTATCAGGTGAATGTGTTTTTATTTGCTTCAATCGGCTTGGACTGATAAGGTTACTATCAACCCTCATCAACCCTTATCAACCTTATCAACCCTTATCAACCTCATCAACATCCACCAAGTGCACCAGAAATAACTTGCTCAACAGCAATCTTTTGTAGGTTTCCGAGCCGCGCACATCCGAAATTGGTGCTATTTCAGACTGCAACACCGGCTCTGCTTCTGCCCACAATGCCTCCGAGGGTTTCTTGCCTTTCAGAAACGCAGCGGTTTTTTCCAGGTATTTCGGGAATGGCCACACGCCTCCGGCCGACAAGTGAATGGTAGCAATCGTGCCGTCGGGCCCGATCGACCACTGGCAGGTGGTGTTGACGCTGGCAATGTCGAGGTGGGTGCGTTTGCACACTTTTTCAAAGTTGAAAAACGTGTCGGGCGCAGGTGGCACAAATGAAATGGTTTCGATGATTTCGCCGGGGTGTAAGGCCGTTTTTTTGTACGACAGGAAAAAATCACGCAGGGGCACCTGTCGACTATCGGTACCCGATCGCAGCGTAAGCGTACTGTCGAGTGCCAGCAGCAGCACACTCATATCGCCGATGGGCGAGGCATTCACCAGGTTGCCGCCCAGCGTAGCCATATTCCGGATAGGCGTCGACGACACCAGCCGAATGATTTTGTCCATATTTGGGAAAAATGCCCGCACCTGCTCGTTTTCCGCAAACTGTGTAACCGTCACTGATGCGCCGATCTGTAACTGCCCGTCCTGAAAAGTGATTTTTCGCAACGGATCGCGGTCGAAGAGTGGTTGCAGGGTGGCATGACGGATCATTCCCGGTTTTTGTACCAGCAGGTCGGTACCACCGCCGATACGAACGGCGGCCGGAGCATCTTCGCCCGGTATGGTCGGCAATGATGCTCTGAGCGTCGTGAGGCGCGCCGGAATTTCTGAAAAATAGGCAGGCACAAATCCCGCTTCAACGAGTGCCGCAAGCCGGTGGGTGCTGCTTAGTGTTTGAAGCCGATCAACCAGTACGTGTGCAGCGCGTTCGATGGATTTATAGCCCGTGCAGCGGCAAATATTTCCGTCGATGGAAGCAATGGCTTTTTCGACTGTATGCGCACCCGGGGCCAGTGCAAACCCCGTCAGCGACATTACAAAACCGATGGTACAAAAGCCGCACTGGCTGCCGTTGGTTTCGGCCATGGCCTGCTGCACGGGGGTGAGTTGCGCGCCGTTGATACCTTCTACGGTTACGATGTGTTTGCCATGGGCATTGGCCAGCGGCATCAGGCAGGAGGTCATGGAGCGATAGGTGAGGCGCCCGTTTTCAAAGTCGCCCACCAGCACGGTGCAGGCGCCGCAGTCGCCCTCGCGGCAACCGATTTTTGTACCCGCAAGCCGTTTGTGGTACCTGACAAAATCGAGTACCGTACTGCCAGGGGGCAGGTCGGTGGAAACAGATTGCTGGTTTAGGATAAACCTTATCATGTGGTGGTAGTGGCTATGCATGGAAAAGGGGCATAAAATTAGGCGATGTTTGAAATTATTCTGAACGCAGGGCATTATATTGCCTCCTTATTTTACCCGAATTGTTCATTTGTAAAAAAATATCCATGTACAAACACATTCTGCTCTGCCTTACCATCTGCGCTTGTTCGCAATGGATAACTGCCCAGGTACCTGATGAACTCGGCGTACAATTGTACAGTTTTCGCAATGAAATGAAAAAAGATCTGGAGGGTACGTTGAAAATGGTGAAAGGAATGGGGCTTACAACGGTAGAAACCAGTGTTTTCAACGGCACAAATGCCACCGAAACCAGACAAATGCTCGATAAAGCCGGCCTGAAAGCCGTCAGCATGGGCGTCGGATTTGATGATCTCGCCAAACCTGAAAGATGGGACACCATCGCTATGAATGCTCGCACCCTCGGCGCTACCTTTATTATGTGCCCCTGGATTCCGCACAATGGTACCGATTTTACCATCGAGGATGTGAAAAAAGCCGCCGGAGTTTTTAATGCAGCCGGCAAGGCGCTGAAAAAGAAAGGACTTCGGCTGCTGTACCACCCGCATGGTTATGAATTCAGGCCTTATCTGGAAAATACGCTCTTGTTCGACTATCTGGTGAACAACACCAACCGGAAATA
>JAEUUT010000035.1 GCA_016787415.1 Saprospiraceae bacterium
AAGGCCTGCACCATATACATGATGCAGGCCGGGGAGTACTTATCATCGCTTGCTGTAAGGGAAGGACTCGAACCTTCACAGGGCAGTTAGCGACAGCACAAAGATTTGGTGGTCAACCCCAGTCGGCCGAAGCCGGCTTTATGCTGCGTTTATCCTGAACTCCCTACCCCCGAGACAGGAGGGCATGGCTGCCAGATTTCATCACCTCACAGTATGGTAGTGATTCGAACATGCTCATTTGCATGTTATTTCGCTGTAAGAGAAGGACTCGAACCTTCACGGGGCGATTAGTCGCGCTTTCGCGGATTTTTCTCGTCTCCCCCACCCCCGAGACAGGAGGGCATGGCTGCCTGATTTCATCACCTCACAGTATAATACAGTATGTCAATTAGAACAGTGCTCTTTTGCATTCCTGACAGGACAAAGGTAAAAGCATTGGCTTTTTTATTGCAAATATTTTAATGAATATTTTTAAAAATTACATTTCAACTAACAAAAATTGAATATTATTTATCATTTAATAATTTCACAAAAAGAAACCAGGCCAAAATTGACGATCTGCTAATTGCTCCAGGGTGGTATGGGAATGCACATAAAAACAAAAACCGGCAGTAGGGTTACTACGCTGCCGGTTTTGCCATACCTTAAAATTGAACGGATTAAAAATATCAAGGCGAAAACCCAGGCGGGCAGGCCAAAAAACGCACTGCTAATGAAGCCCGAAGGCATAGCAGAGTGCAGATGCTTAATGTCGGAAACAAGGAAATGATTAGGTGGCTGATACAGCCGGGAAGGATATGTAATGGAATTGAAACTCAAAGGTAAACCACTTTCAGAAAAAACATAACACTTGCTAAAAAAAATTATGTGTTAGAGGTTATGCGATTATTTACTGCGAAGCATCTTAAGCATATTTATTCAACACATGTAAACACTTTTCCTATGCGCAATGCCTTTTTATTCATTGTAGGGTTATTATTTGCCTCAAAATCTCTTTGGGCCGACAATCGGGTAACGCCCCAAATCACAGAAGTGACCGTTTATCGAATGGGCGCCAAGGTCAGCAGCGTCGCCAGCGTACGTGTTCCGGCTGGCAATTCGGCGGTTGTTTTCGAAAACCTGTCTCCTTTTTTTAATTCCGCCAGTTTGCAGGTAAAAATTGCCGGAAGTGCAACGCTCAATTCCGCCGTTTTTCAAATAAAATCGCCCGGCCCTGGCCCGGAAAATCCGCGTAACCCCATCTTGCGTGATTCACTCGTAGGGCTGGGTGATGACTTAACCCGTATCCGCGACGAACGCGATGTGCTCAATACCGAGAACATGTTATTGTCGCGTAAGGCCGAACAAATCGGCACATACACCCCCGGCAACCCGGCATCCATGTCCTTATCGGTCGCCGAACTGCGCGACCTGACTACTTACTATCGACAGCGCATACTGGAAATCAAAAACCGCCTCCTGGAATTGGCGATCAAAGAGCGGAAAATCAATGAAATATATAAAAAAACGCAGGAAACCCTTCAACTGCTCCAGCCGAGAGCCGGCAATCGAACCGGCGAAATTGTACTCAGCATTGATGCAGCCACTGCGCAATCGCTGGAAATTACTTGTATCTATTTCATCGACCAGGCCAGTTGGACACCTATATATGACTTGCGCTCGGATGGCCTCGACAAGCCGCTTCGGCTGGCATATAAAGCCAATGTGCGCAATCAGTCGGGGTACGACTGGAAAAACATAAAACTGCATCTCTCCACCGCCAGCCCCACGCTCAACAACAACCGCCCCATTTTGACGCCTGTTTTTGTAGATTTTCGCCCGATGTATGCTTACACCAAATTTGATAAATCGAATGACTCCGAAGCAGGCGCCAATACCTACAACCTGGCACAAGTACAAAGCGCTCCGATAATGATGAAACAGGAGGAAGTTCAAAAGGACGAACTAATGCTCGATCAAGCAGAACCCCTGGAAGAAGAAACCTTTGGGCTGACTACAACTTTTGACCTCGAAAAGCCACAAACTATTCTGGCAGATGGCCATGAAAATATTCTTACTGCCGACGAACAGGATATGCCTGCCAGTTATGAATACCATGCCGTTCCGAAACTCGATCCGGCTGTTTTTCTGCTTGCTAAAGTAGCAGGTTATGGAAAATACAACCTGCTGCCCGGTATGGCCAATATCTTTTATCAGGATACCTATGTAGGCCAAACTTTTGTAAACCCTCAAACCGTAGCCGATACGCTCCTGATTTCACTGGGCCGCGACGAGCAAATCACCATCAAACGCGTGCAACCCAAGGATTTCACCGAACGCCGGAAAAGTTTCAATTCCAGTATCCGGGAAACGTATGCCTTCGAAATCGCTATCAAAAACAACAAATCAATGCCTGTCCAGATCGAAATCCTCGACCAAATACCTGTGTCCAAACAAAAGGAAATCGAAGTCAGCCTCGAAGAAAAAGACGGCGCCGACTACAACGAAACCTTCGGAAAACTGAAATGGAAACTGCAAATACCGGCCAATCAAAGTAAACGAGTACAGTTTTCATATTCGGTGAAATACCCAAAAGGAAAACCCGTACAAATGATTAGAGAGTGAGAGGTGAGAGGTGAGAGGTGAGAGGTGAGAGGTGAGAGGTGAGAGAGTGAGAGGTGAGAGGTGAGAGAGTGAGAGGTGAGAGAGGTGAGAGGTGAGAGGTGAGAGAGTGAGAGGGGCCACTCATTGCCACCATTTGGCAATACAATAAACGCTCCACGAACAGCCCTGAAAGGGCGTATACAATAGCCCAGGGCAACGCCCTGGGGAAGGATTCCCGTTAAAATGTCCAAATTATTTTTCAAAAGGAATTATTTTTCGGCGTCCAAACGGGAATCCTTCCAATCCAGTCCATCCAAAAATATCCTGCTACAATCCTCGCTATGAACTTCAAACAATATTTCAGCACGCCAGCCCTCCCTTTGAACTTTGCACAATACTTCCGCCACCTGCAAATCTTCTTTTTTGCCTTGCTGGCAGGCCAAATCCTTATTTGCGCTGTACTATACTTTGTATATCAGCCACAGGAAGGCATCAGCCCTTTTCAACAAGATTGGGTTCTGAAAGCGTGGCCATTCGCCCTGGTTGCTTTGATGGTAGTTGGATTTTTCCTGAATCGCCGCATATTGGCTTCTGCAAATGAAAAAAACCGACTCGCCGATAAACTGGCAACATACCGGATAGCATCCATCCAAAAATGGGCTATGACAGAAGGAGGCACCTTAATAAGTGCTTTGCTATTTTTTGAAACCGGCAATCAGCAATACCTGAACCTGGCGGGTGTAGCCATCGCTTATTTCGCCACCCAATTTCCTTCGCGTCAGCACCTGACAGAAGTGCTCGACCTTTCTGCCAACGACCAGGCGACACTCGACGATCCCAATGCAATCGTATTCGAATCGTCGCAATAAGCCATACCAGCACGAAAAAGCAGGTATTCTACGCCCTCTGCGCCCCGAAAAGCCCGTTTCTTCAAAATATTATTTCGGTTTAGAAAAAGTAAGTCCGATAGATTGTTTTACCGGAAACTTTGCTACTTTTGCGCGGCTTTTTAAAGAGACGGCGCTCGCCACTGCTGCAATATTCTGCCAATAGCGGTAAAAAGGCGCTTGAAACCAAACATCATTTCGTTCTATGGCTAATATCGGTCGTATCAAACAAATCATCGGCGCTGTTGTGGACGTTGACTTCAGCGGTCCAGACAGTAAATTACCGGAAATTCTCAACGCGCTGGAAGTAACTCGCCCCGACGGCACGAAACTTATTCTTGAAGTACAGCGCCACCTCGGCGAAAACGGTGTTCGTACGATCGCTATGGACTCGACCGACGGTCTGATGCGCGGCGTGGAATGCGCAGACACAGGTAGCCCGATCTCCATGCCTACCGGCGACGTCGTACGCGGCCGCCTCTTCAACGTAGTAGGTGAGGCCATCGACGGCATCGGTAAAGTGGAAAAGGGAAAATCTTCCTATGTCATCCACCGCAAACCGCCTACCTACGAAGAACTCTCTACGGAACGCGAAATCCTGTACACTGGTATCAAAGTAATCGACCTGATCGAGCCTTATGCAAAAGGTGGTAAAATTGGTCTGTTTGGTGGTGCTGGTGTAGGCAAAACGGTACTGATCATGGAATTGATCAACAATATCGCCAAAGCCTACGAAGGTATGTCGGTATTCGCCGGTGTAGGTGAACGTACCCGCGAAGGAAACGACCTCCTGCGCGAGATGATCGAATCCAACGTAATCAAATACGGCGACGATTTCAAACACTCGATGGAAGAAGGCGGCTGGGACCTTGATAAAGTAGACAAAAACGAACTGGCCAAATCACAGGCTACCCTCGTGTTCGGTCAGATGAACGAACCGCCCGGCGCTCGCGCCCGTGTGGCCCTGTCTGGTCTGACCATGGCCGAGTACTTCCGCGATGGCGACCTCAACGACCCATCCGGCGGCCGCGACATCCTGTTCTTCGTAGACAACATCTTCCGTTTCACGCAGGCAGGTTCCGAAGTATCCGCTCTGCTCGGTCGTATGCCGTCTGCCGTAGGTTACCAGCCAACACTGGCTACTGAAATGGGTATCATGCAGGAGCGTATCACCTCTACCAAACGTGGTTCTATCACATCCGTACAGGCTGTTTATGTACCTGCCGACGACTTGACTGACCCGGCCCCCGCTACTACCTTCGCTCACTTGGACGCCACCACGGTATTGAGCCGTAAAATCGCCGCCCTGGGTATCTACCCGGCCGTTGACCCGCTCGACTCTACCTCGCGTATCCTCGATCCAAAGATCATCGGTGACGAACACTACCGCTGCGCTCAGCGCGTGAAAGCCATCCTCCAGCGCTACAACGAACTGCAGGATATCATCGCCATCCTCGGTATGGAAGAACTCTCCGACGAAGACAAACTCGTGGTAGGCCGCGCCCGCCGCGTACAGCGCTTCCTGTCGCAGCCGTTCCACGTTGCCGAACAGTTCACCGGCCTGAAAGGTGTACTCGTTCCGATCGATGAAACGATCCGCGGATTTAACATGATCATGGACGGCGAACTCGACAACTTGCCCGAAGCAGCATTCAACCTCGTCGGCACCATCGACGACGCGATTGCCAAAGGCAAGAAAATGCTCGAAGAAGCCTCTAAATAAGAGTTATGAGTTATGAGTTATGAGTTATGAGTGTTAAGCACTTTGCTTTCGGCTCCTTCAAAAGAGCAGCCATAAGCAAAGTGCTTAACACTCATAACTCATAACTCATAACTCATAACTCATAACTTTTCTAGTTATGAACCTAATTGTTCTTTCTCCCGATCAAGAGATATTCTCCGGCGCCGTGAAATCCGTTCAGGTGCCTGGTGAACTTGGTAGTTTTCAAATGCTGGAAAACCACGCTCCTATCGTTTCTTCGCTGGTAAAAGGCGTAGTGAACGTGGTGAAAGCCAATGGTGAAAAAATGAGTTTCAGCGTAGACGGCGGTTTCGTCGAAATGCTGAACAATGAAATTTCATTGCTGGTATCCGGTATCAAGGAATAATGATTGATCACAATGGTTTGCGTGCAAACTGTTTAGATACGTCCCGCATTTTTCAATCCTGAAAAATGCGGGATTTTTGTTTCTAGTGGTTGGCCTCGTTTGCAAGCCGGCGAAAAGACACTATTTTGTCGGGTCTTTTCACCTACCCTCTTCCCGACATGGCTGGCAAATTGCTGATTTCCACACTGTTGTGCATTCTTTCCCTGCACATTTCCGCGCAGACGCCCCGTTTTATTTCTGTTAGAAAAACCGAGATCATCGGCGTCGATGGAAAACCATTCCACATGCGCGGCACCAACCTGGGCAACTGGCTCGTTCCAGAAGGATACATGTTCAAATTCAATCACAGCAGTTCGCCCCGACTCATCCAGGAAGTGCTGAATGAAATGGTCGGGCCCGATGCCGCCAATGCTTTCTGGAAAAAATACCTCCAGAACTACATTACCCGCGAAGACATTCATTACCTGAAATCGATCGGGATGAACTCCATCCGCATTCCTTTTCATTACAAACTGTTTACCAACGAAGACTACCTCGGCGGCCGCGGCGAAAAACGCGGCTTCGAACTCATGGATCGTGTGGTGGGCTGGTGCAAACAGGAAGGCCTCTATGTGTTACTCGATATGCACTGCGCACCCGGCGGACAAACGGGCGATAACATAGACGACAGTTGGGGCTATCCGTATCTGTTTGAAAATGCTGAAAGTCAGCAACTTACCATCGACATCTGGCGCAAGATTGCCCGGCATTACAAAAACGAACCCATCGTACTCGGCTACGACCTGCTCAACGAACCCATCGCACACTACTTCGACGCCAGTGTGTTGAATCCGCTGCTCGAACCCTTGTACAAACGCCTCGTAAAAGCCGTGCGCGAAGTCGACAAAAACCACCTGATTTTTCTTGGTGGCGCGCAGTGGGACTCTAATTTCAAGGTTTTCGGCCCGCCTTTCGATTCCAAACTGGTGTATACTTTCCACAAATACTGGACGGCTACCACCATCGATGTCATTCAGGACTACATCGACTACCGCGACAAATACCAGGTGCCGATTTACTGCGGAGAAACCGGTGAAAACACCGACGAATGGGTGCTGCAATTCCGTAAATTACTGGACGAGCAGCACATTGGCTGGCATTTCTGGCCCTACAAAAAGATGGACAACACGCGGGGTATCGTTTCTTTCCCCAGGCCGGAAAACTATGACCTGGTCATTGCATTTGCCGATACAACGCGTACTACTTACGAGCAAATCCGCAAGGTGAGCCCGGTGGATAAAAAGGCAGCCCAACAGGCGCTGGATGGTTTTCTGGAGAATTGTTTGTTTAAGAATTGTACAGGGAATAAGGGGTATAACAAGGCGCTGGGATTCAGAGAATGAGGCACTTACTGTAAATTCCCATTACCATCCAGTTTCAAAAGATAAACATTGAAGTTACCATTCGCAATTTCAACCTGAAGGTTTCCCACTACAATATAACCGCCATCGGAAGTTTGTTGTAAGTCATTTCCTATGCCAAACCTGGCGCCTGCCGTATAGCCCCTGGTCCAGATTTTGTTGCCCGATGCATCCGTTTTCACGACTATTACATCTTTTCTTAACGGAGAATCGTATCCTGACTTATCGGAAGCGCCGCAAAGAACATACCCTCCATCCGAAGTTTGACGAACACTTCTTATCTCGTCATACAACACGCCATTTACATAATCATGTCCGCCATTGATCCATTGAACTTCCCCTGCATTATCTGTCTTGACCAGGTAAATGCTTTTTTGATTGCCGAAATTATCAAAACCGCTCGCACCCAGAATATACCCGCCATCCGTGGTTTGCCGAACGGAGTAAATTGAAAATACATCTGAGATGCCGATTTTTTGCCAGACGAGATTTCCTTCGGCATCGAGTTTTATCAAATGAGCATGTTCGGATAAAACGGTGGCTGTGTTGTAATTTGTCCCGACAAGACACCCCCCGTCGGACGTTGATGTGATGGCCAAGCCAATATCGGCAGCATCGAACGTTTTTTGCCACAGGGCATTTCCGTTTGCATCTGTTTTAAGAACAAGGACATTAACCCAATCTGAGGAGTTGGACTGATAAGAGCCCGTCCAGCCTGTTATTACAAAACCACCGTCCACCGACGACGCTATGGCCATGCCTACCTCTTCTATCGTACTTCCGTAGGTTTTCGACCAGATCAGATTACCCTCCCCATCCGTTTTGATAAGATAAACATCTTTTAATCCGGCCCCTTCGCTATCAGTCGTTCCCGCAATAATGAATCCGCCGTCACTGGTCTGGCAAATCCCGTTTCCTTCTTCGTTCCCACTACCGCCGAAGTATTTTTCCCATATTACATTTCTGGACGCGTCTGTTTTGATCAGACAAACGTTTTTTCCAGCACCTGCAACAGCACTTGTTCCAGCAATCACGTAGCCGTCGTCAGATGTTTGCAGAATCCCATTTCCAGATTGATATCCGGAATAGACTATGGTATTGGGAATGACTGGAGGATTTATTGTTACAGTCTGGGTATCGCTATCGAATTGGCTATTCTTATAAGCCGTTAATATAACCTTATAAGTCCCACTCGTTCCAAAATAATGATTCGGGTTTACCTCAGTGGAGGTGCTGTTGTCACCAAATTTCCACACATAAGAAGTGGCATACAAAGACGTATTGGTGAATTGTACTGTGCAAACAGCCATGCCGATCGTACAATTATTATTAGTAAAGGTAAAAGAGGCTACAGGAGCATCGTCCATAGGAATGACAACCATCGTATCGACGGGTCCGGTTATGGTAGTATCCGTTTGATTTCCAGTAGTATCGGTCGGATTTACAACAACGGTACTGTCCTGCGGATTTTGCGGGTCTACAGGAGGAGCCTCCGGCTTCTCACAGGAAATAACGAAAAAGAGCCATGACAGAAAGCAGGCAACTGGAATGATTGGTTTGAGATTTATCTGCATCATACTCACCTTTTTAGAGAAGGATGCAACAAACATAATCATCACAACCCACAATTTTAGCAGGATGCAGTGTTCTGTATACTATTAGCCAAGAAATAGAGGTGAGAAGTGAGAGGTGAGAGGTGAGAAGTGAGAGTCCGTAGAGTGTACCGCTTCGCTAAATGATATTTTTTAGCGGAGCGGTACACTCTACGGACTCTCACTTCTCACCTCTCACTTCTCACCTCTAGTTATTGAGCATCACTGGCATCACCAGCATCAATATCTCCCGGTCGGTATTGTTTTCCTCAACGGGCGTCAGGATACCGGCGCGGCTGGGCGTCGAAAATTCCATACGCACTTCCTCGCTGTCGAGCACGCCGAGCATTTCGGCCAGGAAGCGGGCGTTGAAGGCAATTTTCATCGGGCTGCCATCGAAATTGCAGGCGAGTTGTTCGGTCGCCTCATTGGAAAAATCGAGGTCTTGAGCACTGACAGTCAGGCTTTTATCATTCACGTCCAGCACCACCTGGTTGGTAGTTTTGTTGGCATAGATAGCAATACGTTTCAGCGAATTTTGGAAATCGCTGCGGCTCAGGGTCATTGAGTTCGGGTTATCCACCGGGATAACAGCATTGTAGTCCGGGTAGCGCGCATCGATGAGGCGGCACACGAGGTGAATGCTGCCGAAGGTAAAAAACGCATTGGCTTTGTTGAACGAAATTGTAACGGCATCGTTGGCCGGCAGGGCGTTTTTGAGCAGGTTGAGCGCCTTTTTCGGTACGATGAACGTAGTAGCCACTTCTCCAGCCATTTGGTGGGTGGTATATTTCACCAGTTTGTGTGCATCAGTAGCCACACAAATCAGTTTGTTCATATCCACCTGGAAGTACACGCCGGTCATGGCCGGGCGCAGTTCGTCGGACGAGGTAGCGAACACTGTTTTGTTGATGGCTTCCAGCAGGTACTGGCTGTTGAGTTTGACCGTATCTACGCTATCGGGCTCCGGGATATTGGGAAAATCGCTGCCATTTTCTCCTGCCAGGCGATATTTGCCATAGGAAGAAGTGATTTCGATGCCCCAGTTGTCGGGCTGCACCGTCACGGTAATCGGCTGTTGGGGCAGTGCCTTCAAGGTATCCAGCAGGATTTTGGCCGGAATAGCCACCGAAAAATCATCATCGGCCAGCACTTCGATACCTGTAGCAATACTGGTTTCGAGGTCGGTAGCAGCAATGGTGAGTTTTTTATTTTCAATTTTAAACAAAAAGTCTTCCAGAATAGGCAGCACCGGATTGGAACCGATCGCGCCGGAAGCGATTTGCAATTGTTTCAGTAATTCGGTAGAAGAAACGCTGAATTTCATGCGTCAGGATTGGATTTTAGTTTTGGAAAGGCTTTGCCTTTAACGCGCAAATGTAACCTGTCTTGCTGGTCTTTTGTGGTTAAAAAACTAACAAAGTGTGGAAAAGTCCTGAGTCCTGAGTCCTAAGTCCTGAGTCCGTTGAGTACGCCTTATTAATCCCGGTATTGGTTTATATGAATGCCAATGGAAGAAAGGTGTACTCTACGGACTCAGGACTCAGGACTTACGACTCAGGACTCTATTATCACCAGTACCACCCGTCGATTCCACTTCCGATTTTCCGGCAAATCGATCACCGTGCCATCGGCCTGGTCTTCCCCGTTGGGTGCTACAGGGTCGGCTTCTCCGAATACTTTTATGAACATGCGATCGGCACGAATACCTTTGTTAATCAAATAGTTGCGGGCTGCGCGAGCGCGAGCAGCCGCCAGTTCCACGTTCGCCTGCGGGCTGCCAATACCATCGGTGTAGCCGAGGACATTGAGTTTGAACGCCTTGTTTTTTATCAGCCTCAAGGCCACTTTATCAAGTTCGCTGCGGGTAGCAGTAGTCAGCGCCGACAATCCGAAATCGAAATAAACATTCCGCACATTGGCATCCGGGTCGGGAATAAACAACACGCCGTTTCGAAAATAAGGACAATTGATTTCGCATAAAATACGCTGCTCTTCCAGGTCGATCACCGTAGCGAACGGAAATCCGTTGGCGATCAGTTCCTGCTTTACCTTTTCGGCTTCCTGCCGGGTGTTATAGGCCCCTGCAAAATAGCGATACACCAGCATCTGATCGGTGGTTTCCAGGTACGCTTCAACGCCCTTTTCCGTAAAATAAGACGCTTTCGCTGGCTCATCAAATGCCGCAATCTGCACGCGAAAATCCTGTGCATGCGAGGGACTTAGAACCAGAAGAAAAAAGGCAAACGAGAGGTAGTGGCGCATAGAAACACAGATAACGCGGATAGTCAACGGATGTACACAGATTTGATGCAGCCATGCCGCGAATTTCATGCCGTAAAAGTACGCCTCAAACCAGTTTCACCAATTTTGATTTTTTGAAAACCACTGAAATTTTACCTTCGCTTCGCCTTGTCCAGATTTTACCGGTTTGAATACCCTCTTCTTCAGTCAAAAATGCTGCACTGTACATCACCATGAAAAAAATCAACCTATTCGTTCTTCTTATTGCCGGTTTGCTGGCGCTGTGGTTTTTTGCCAGCCGAGGCGGCCATACATCGGCGCCTGCACGCCCAAATGACCCTTGGGTTTTTCGCTCCGTGATCGACAAACAACCCCGTATGATCACTTTTGCCCTGCACAACAACTTGTGGGTGTCGTACTCTACCGATTCCTGCTCGCTATACAAGGCATGGCCGGGCGGCGTCGACTTCACCGGAGCCGTGTACAACATGCGGCATGGCCCGCAGCCGATGAGCGTCGGCGCCGCCTGGATGGAAAGTAAAAGCCGGCAGCCCTGGCAAGTCAGTGTAGGCGGCAAAACTGAAATACCACGCACCGATTATAAAGGCCACCGTTACCTGAAAGATGGCAGCGCCGAAATCATGTACGACCTGGTACTCGCCGACGGACAGCGTATCCGCATCAACGAACGCCCCGATTATGTGGAAGTTGACCGGCAGCGTGGCTTTCAGCGCACTTTTACCGTTGAAAATGCTCCAGCAGGGGCAAATATCGTGCTGCACACCGATGTTTCGTCGGTAGCCGATCCGTCGGCCATTACCACCGATGGCGCCTGGAAGTCGACCAAAGAAACCCTCGTCGACAATCCATTCAACCTGCGAGCGCTCCATATCGAAGGCGACCTGACGCTGCTAAACGACCACCCTACCCGACTGACGACGATGTTTGTCAGCCATCCGCTGGTGCCCAATCCCTTCGACGCCGACCGACTGGCGCAGGAAGCAGGCGAAACGGGCGCTGCCAATATCAGTGCCGGTGAAAAACTCATGGCCAAGAGCGACTGCCGTACCTGCCACAACCCGGAGGTGCAAACTGTAGGCCCGGGTTTTCGCCAGATCGCCGAACGCTACAAAAACGAGCCGCCTATCGTGGAAAAACTCGTTCAAAAAGTCATCAAAGGCGGCGCCGGCGTATGGGGCGTAGCCGCCATGAGCGCCCACCCCGACCTGCAACCTGTAGACGCTACGGCTATGATCAACTACGTACTCTCGCTCGATAAAGGTGAAGACGACGGCGAAGGCAGTAGCGGCGGCAAACAACTGAGCGACATTCCCGAATCGTCGTGGCTGCGCCCCGATGTTTCTGTGGGCGACCGCGATGTAGCGGCGGGATTGGCCGTTCGGCTTTTCACTTTGAATAAGTCGCCCCAGACCTTGAAAGAAATCAATTTCGACGGGAAACCTGCTTTCACGGCAATAGCGTCTAGTATCAATGCTTCAGGGTCGGATTTCGGCCCGTTTAAAGACAATTTTGCGCTGGTAGCAGAGGGCTATTTGTTCCTCGACAAAGACGACAATATCCTCTTCCAACTCGGTAGCGACGACGGCAGCCGACTGCTGATCGACGGCAAGGAATTGATCAATCACGACGGCCCGCACGGTATGGACCCGAAAGAAGCCGAGGTGGCCCTGCGCGCAGGGTATCACACACTTCGGGTGGAATACTTCCAGGGCGGTGGCGGCCGCGGCATTCAGTTAAAATGGGCCCGCTTCGGCAATACCGAAATGACTGTGGTACCGGAAAACTCTTTTTTCCACAAGCAATCGGCCGAACTCGCTGATGCACAGTCCATTATGGGCGGCTCGGCCATGCTGCCGGGTGACGGCGCACCCTTGCAGGATGTACACCCCGCCTATACCCTCACGCAGGCGCGCCCCGATGAATTCCTGCCGAAAGTGTCGGGCATGGATTTCCTTCCCGACGGCCGACTGGTGGTGTCTACATGGGATGCCATGGGCGCTGTGTACGTACTCGATCATGTTGATTCGGGCGACCCTTCCAAAATCAAGGTAAAACGCATTGCCGAAGGACTTGCCGAACCGCTGGGTATCAAAGTGGTAGATGGAACGATCTATGTGCTTCAAAAACAGGAACTTACAAAATTAGTCGACAATGATGGCGACGACATCATCGACGAGTACCATTGCTTTGCCAAAGGCTGGCGCGCCTCCGCCAATTTCCATGAATTTGCATTCGGGCTGGTGCATAAGGACGGTTATTTCTACGCTACGTTGGCCATTGCAATCATGCCCGGTGGCGCCAGTGCGCGTCCGCAAGGCCCTGACCGTGGCAAGGTGGTGCGCATCAGCGCGAAAGACGGCAGCATCGAATTCCTGGCACGCGGACTGCGCACGCCCGATGGCATCGGTATCGGCCCCGACGGTGAAATATTTATTGCCGACAACCAGGGCGACTGGCTGCCATCGTCTAAAATCTTGCACCTGAAGCCTGGCGCATTTTTTGGCTCCTTTGCCGTCGACAGTGCTACTGTGGCGCAAATGCCCATCCAGCAACCCGTCGTTTGGTTGCCGCAGGATGAAATTGGCAACTCCCCTACCCAACCCGTTGTGCTCAACGACGGTCCGTACAAAAACCAGTTGATACACGGCGACGTATGCTACGGCGGTTTGCAGCGGGTGTTTATGGAGAAAGTAAACGGCGATTACCAGGGCTGCGTGTTCCGTTTCACACAAGGCCTGGAGGGCGGCACACACCGACTCGTGTGGGGCCCAGACAGCGCCTTGTACATTGGTATGATCGGAAATCCCGGCAACTGGAGCCAAACCGGAAAGCAATGGTACGGCCTGCAACGCATGAAATACAACGGCGAATCGGCGTTCGAAATGCTGGCGGTACGCGCTAAAACCAATGGCGTGGAAATTGAATTTACAGAGCCGCTTCGCCCCGGCGATGGCTGGGAACCCGCTCAATATGGCGTTCAACAGTGGTGGTACAAACCCACCAACAATTACGGCGGCCCCAAAATGGACGAACAGGAACTGTCGGTAAAATCGGCCAGCGTTTCGGCAGATCGCAAAAAAGTATTCCTCGAAATTTCAGGAATCCAACCGCAACATGTGGTACACATCCAATTGCACGGAATCCCAGCCAGCGAATACGGCAACGGACTGTGGACTTCCGATGCCTGGTACACCATGAATGCCATTCCAGCCGCCGATTTTGGTACGGTGCAAGCCCGCCCGGCCCCTGTGCAGGTAGCAGACAACACCCTCAGCGAGCGGGAAAAAGCGGAAGGCTGGTCACTCTTGTTCGACGGCAAAAGCATGGATCAATGGCATAACTACGGCAAAAAAACCATTGGAAAATCCTGGATCATCAGCGACAACGCCATCCACCTCGATGCGCGCCCCAACCCCGACGGCGGCTGGCAAACAGCCGATGGCGGCGACCTGGTTACAGCCGAGGAATACGGCGATTTTGAATTTAAATACGACTGGAAAATCGGCGCCTGCGGCAACTCCGGCGTTTTCTTCCATGTATTGGAAGCGCCCGACAAATATCCCTACGGCTGGATGACTGGCCCGGAAATGCAGGTGCTCGACAATACCTGCCACCCCGACAGCAAGTTTCCGAAGCACCGCGCCGGCGATCTGTACGATTTTATCGAGTGCAAATACGTGACCGTAAAACCGGCAGGACAGTGGAACCACGCAAGTATTGTTTTCCGAAACGGAAAACTGGAACAATGGCTCAACTACCGAAAAGTAGTGGAAGTACAAATGTTTGAAAACGGGAAACCCACCAAACAATGGCTCGATCTGATTGCCGCCAGTAAGTTTCCGAAAATACCGGCGCCCGATTTCGGCCTGCAAACAAAAGGCCGTATGGCATTACAAGATCACGGCAACCTGGTTTGGTTCAAGAATTTGAAAGTGAGGAAGTTGTGATTTAAGATTTTAGATTACATGATTTTAGATTTTAGATTTATTCGAGATGCCCTCCAATCTAAAATCTAAAATCATGTAATCTAAAATCAATTATCGTCTCCAAACCCCGCATCCGGCTTCTTTGCCGGCGACTTCTTGGCATTTGGGTCGCTAGTAGTGCCTCCATCTTCGGGCGCTTCATCGCCATAAATATCAGGGGAGAATTCTTCTTCGTCGCCGACCGGGCCGGTGGCATCCTGATAGGCAGCACAATTGATTTCAATGCCCAATTCGCCAGGCGGGCGTTGAAAACGGGCATTGTAGTCGTATCCGGATTTCGGGTCTTTTTCCAGTTTTTGGAAAAAAGAAGCCACAATGGGGCGAGCCAGTTTGGAGCCCTGGCCATCTGCAAGGCTCAAAAAGCGAATCCAGCGGTCTTCACCACCTACCCAGGTGCCCACAACGAGGCGCGGCGTGACCCCCATAAACCAGGCATCAGTATAGAAGTTGGTGGTACCGGTTTTACCACCGATGTCGCTTTTCAGTGTGTTGACCACAGGCGCTCCCTGCACATTGTATTTGAGCATCTGCGTCATGACGTAGGTAGCATTTGCGGGCAATGCCACCCGTTCTTCCGGCATGGAACGGAAGATTACCCGGCCGTTTTTATCCTCGATTTTTTTGATGACGATGGGCGCTCCATACATGCCTTTATTGGCAAAAGTGGAATATGCGCCGGTCATTTCCCACACAGTCAGGTCAGCAGCGCCCAGGCAAATAGCAGGCGAGCCGCGCGGGATACGACGCGAAGCAGAATCGATGCCCATATTGTTGCACAAACCGCGTACAGGCTCGGTGTCGCCCATTTGTTTCATCAAATAAGCGCTTACGGAGTTGACTGATTGTTTGAGTGCTTCTTTCAGGTTGAGTCGCGCCCCCGAATAAGAACCCGAAGAGTTTTTCGGCGTCCAGTCGACCACATTGGTAAAATTCTGATACCGTGCAGGAATCGTTACAGGTTGGTCGTACACCTGAAAACAAGGGCTGATGCCTTGCTGCGCAATGGCAGTGGCGTACACAAACGGCTTGAATGTAGAACCCACCTGGCGGTTGGTACGGATGTGATCGTACTGGAAATGGCGGAAATTGATGCCGCCCACCCAGGCTTTTACCTCGGACGTGGTGGGGTCCATCGCCAGCAAACCCGTTTGCAGGAACATGCGGTGGTAGCGCAGGCTGTCCATAGGCGACATGATCGTGTCCTTTTCGAGTTTCGGGTTGTTCCAGGTAAAGACCTTCATTTTGGTCTTTTGGGCGTATTCTTTCTGCACAGCGCTGCGCAGGGCCTGGTACTGGGTTTTGATTTTGGGCCACTCTCTGCCCGACAGGATTTTGCGATAGGCAGCCGCCTGTTCCACCGTAATTTCGCGGTTTGTGAGCATTTTAGTGACAGCGCCTTCGTTGGCATCTTCTTTCAGCATGCGCTCGATGTCGATATCCCGCAGGGCAAAGTCGTAGCGATCCTGCACATCTTCCGAAATCTGATCAAAGAATTTGGGCCACAACATCTGGAATCGGTCGCCTTCGCGGACGAGTTTCCACAAGGCATCTTTTCTGATTTGCAGTTCTTCGGCGCCTGCATCGCCGCTGCGGTACGTCCAGGGATCGCGGCCTTTCCACACCGCGAAAAAGCGACTTTGCGCTTTTTTCATTTGCTCCTCCATCGCTGCTTCTGCGTACTGCTGATACACTGGATCGATGGTGGTGTAAATTTTCAGACCGTCTTTGTAAATGTCGTATTTGGAGCCGTCGGGGCGACGGCTTTCCGGCTCGTTCAGGATGCGATACAGATCTTTCTTCAGTTCAGAACACAGATACGGGGCTTTATCGTCGGTAAAATTGACCTTTTTAAACCGGCTCATGTCCAGCGGCAGCACTTTCAGGCTGTCGAATTGCGCTTCGGTCAGCACATCGTTGTTGCGCATTTGCGCCAGCACAATCCAGCGGCGCCGAATGGTACGGTCGGGAAAACGATTGGGGTTGAAATACGAGGGGTTTTGCAACATACCTACCAGCACTGCGGATTCCTGGATGCTGAGGTTTTCAGGTGTTTTACCGAAATATACTTCCGCCGCCGCATGGATACCGTATGCGTTGTTGATGAAGTTAAACTGGTTCAGATACATGGCAATAATCTCTTCCTTGGTATAGGAACGTTCCAGTTTAACCGCCGTTATCCACTCGCGCAATTTCATGTAGACAAGTTTGATCGTCTTTTCAATCTTGCCCATCCCTTTAAAATCACGGTCGGAATACAGGTTTTTAGCCAACTGCTGGGTAATGGTAGAACCGCCGCCCGAACTCTGATCGGCCATCAGCACGGTACGAAACACTACGCGCCCCACCGCACGGGCATCGATGCCGCAGTGCTCGCGGAAACGAACATCTTCTGTGGAAATGAGTGCGTCTACGAGGTGCGGACTCAGGTCTTCATACGCCACAGGCACCCTGTTTTCGATAAAATAACGGCCCAGCACCGAATTGTCGGCAGCCAGTACCTCACTGGCTACTGCCGACGCAGGGTCTTCCAGTTCACGGAAAGAAGGAATAGCCGTGAAGTTCATGGCTACAAAGAGAACGGCTACGGTGATCATACCGCCGATCAGCAAACGCCAGGTCCAGCGGATGATTTTTTCGTACAGCGGCAGGCGTTTTTCCTGAAGAGCGGCTTTGATGGTAATGAGACGCTGTGGTTCAGACATGGTGTGATGGGTTGTTTTGTTGCGGAACAAAGGTAGTATTTCCAACAAAATATTTTTTAAACACAGGTTAAACACAAAACATCGTTGCTTTGTCCGCTGAAATGTTTGCCTGGCTTGTTTTCTCCATCCTCCTCACCCTTGCCTACATCGTCGTCATGCAGGTGTACCTGTATGGTTGGCGACAAACTCCTGAATGGGAAATTCCAGCCGACTGGTCGCCGAAAGCGAAAGTAAGCGTGTTGATTCCCGCCCGCAATGAAGCCTTGCATATTCAGAACTGCCTGACATCTATTACATCCGGAAATTACCCGGCCCATTTGCTGGAAATTATTGTGCTGGATGACTTTTCCGAAGACGAAACAGCCCAAGTAGCCACGCAGTTTGCGCTGTCAAATCCAGAAAAGGCACAGATAAACGTGCTTCAACTCGCCGACCTGCTGCCCCCGGAATACGCCTTGCAGGCCAATAAAAAACGCGCCATTGAATACGGTGTGGCACAAGCCTCCGGAGAAATAATCGTTACCACCGATGCGGATTGCATGATGGGAAAATTTTGGCTGAGTATGATAATTTCCAGGCTTAAACAGCCCACATCGTCGGCGCCGCTGCTGCTCACCGGCCCTGTCCTGTTTCAGCAAGAACGCAATGCGCTGCAATATTTCCAGTCGCTCGATATGATGGGCCTCATGGGCATCACGGCTGCGGGCATACGCCTCGGGTTTCAGCGCATGGGCAATGGCGCCAACCTCGCCTACTACAAATGGGTGTTTGAGTCTGTAAACGGCTATGAAGGCAACCGGGGCACGGCCTCGGGCGACGACATGTTTTTGATCCAGAAAGTGGCGGCACAATACCCCGGCCAGGTGGCTTTTTTGAAAAATGAAGCCGCTGCAGTGCGTACACATGCCCTGGCCGACGTGCCCTCCTTTATACAACAACGCCTGCGTTGGGGCACCAAAAATGCCGGGCTGCCCGAGTGGCCCGTACGCTTGGTGCTGCTGTCGGTGTTTTTGTTTTGCTGGAGCCTGGCGGCCAACCTTGGAGCAGCGTTTAGCGGCTGGGGCATTTTCTTACAAGTATTTGTTATTCAGGCATTTGCAAAAGCGCTTTCCGATTGGCTGCTCCTGTCGGAAATGTGCCGATATTTCAGGCGTCGGGAGTTGCTCTGGCATTTTTTTACGGCATTTCTACTGCACACCTTGTACATACCGCTGGTAGGCGCTGGAAGCCTTTTTATGAAAAACTATCGTTGGAAGGGCCGTACCGTTGCCCCTTCACAGAAGAAAAATAAAGTCGGGTAGCACAGGCTTTGCCGGAAATACCTACTTTTGCGCGCCTTTTTGGCGGGCGACCCCCAAAAGCACCAAACCTATCTTCCATCATTCAACAACTCGACAGAAAATGGCAACGACGGCAGACATCCGAAACGGCCTGTGCATTGAACTCAACAACGACATCCTGAAAGTCATCGACTTTTCCAAATTTCAGGTAGGTCGCGGCAGTGGCAAAGTATGGACGAAATTAAAAAGCACCACTACCGGTAAAGTGATCGAACACACCTTCCAAAGCGGTCACAACATCACCGAAGTGCGCGTAGAACGCCGCAAATTCCAGTACCTCTACCCGGAAGACGGTGGCTACCAACTGATGAATCAGGAAACCTACGATCAGATTTCGGTTCCGGATAATATGATCGACAATGGTAAATTTCTGAAAGAAGGCGACGTGGTAGATGTGCTGTTCCATGCCCAGAAAGAACAAATGCTTTCGGTGGAATTGCCGCAAACCGTGATCCTCAAAATCACCTACACCGAGCCGGGCTTACGTGGCGATACTGCCACCAACACCCTCAAACCTGCTACGGTGGAAACGGGTGCTGAAGTGCGCGTTCCGCTGTTCTGCGATGAAGGTGATCTGATCAAAATCGACACCGCTACCGGCGCCTACATGGAGCGTGTAAAAAAATAAGAATGTTTCGTCCGATTGTTCCCGAACAGGCGTAATATTGGAGCCCCAATTTACCTGCGGTACTCCATTTCTCTACCTGTGGGCCAAACAAGATCGAAACATGACCAATGCATTGTATGCCGGCATTCAATGCGTGATGACGGGGGAGAGAGGAAAAATTTTTCGCAGGAAAGATTTTTTCTTTGCTCCCTCTGTTTTTTTTTGCAGTTGTAAAAACAATCTTTCGACATGGATTTCAACCAGATACAAGAACTCATTCGGATGGTCAGCAAGCACAAACTCTCCGAATTTTCCCTGAAAGAAGGGGATTTTAAACTCGTTATCCGCAACCAGACCTCCGGCGGCGAATCGTATGTGAGCGTAGCGCCTGCCATGATGCCCGTTGCACAACCAGTAGCCGTAGCACCTGTGGCTCCGGCCCCTGCCGCTCCGGCTGCTCCAGCCAAAACGGAACCCGCTGCCGCGCCTGCCGCCGCACCGGCTGCCGACGACGACAACAATCCGCGCTACAAACAAATCAAATCGCCTATGGTAGGTACGTTCTACCGCAGCGCCGGCCCCGACAAACCTGCATTTGTAAAAGTTGGCGACACCATAGACGCAGGCTCGAAAGTGTGCATCATCGAAGCCATGAAACTGTTCAATGAGATCGAATCCGAGATCAAAGGCAAAGTGGTGAAAGTGCTGGTAGAAGACGCCACTCCGGTGGAGTACGACCAGCCTTTGTTTCTTGTCGACCCTTCTTAGAGGTGAGAAGTGAGAAGTGAGAGGTGAGAGGTGAGAGGTGAGAGGTGAGAGGTGAGAAGCGAGAGGTGAGATAATTGTTGCATTTTTCTGACTGCCATTCTATGTTCAAAAAAATACTTATCGCCAATCGTGGGGAAATTGCCCTGCGAGTGATCCGTACCTGTAAGGAAATGGGTATCAAAACCGTCGCGGTATATTCCACGGCCGACCGCGACAGCCTGCACGTTCGCTTTGCCGACGAGGCAGTGTGCATTGGGCCACCGGCATCCTCCGAAAGTTACCTCAACGTGCCGCGCCTGATGGCTGCTGTTGAAATTACCGACGCCGACGCCATCCACCCAGGTTACGGGTTTTTGTCTGAAAACGCCGCATTTGCAGAAATCTGTAAGGAATACGGCGTAAAATTCATTGGCCCGACGCCGGATCAAATCCGCGCCATGGGCGACAAAATCACCGCCAAGGAAACCATGCTGCGCGCCGGCGTACCCTGCGTACCCGGTACCGAAGGGCTGCTCACCGATGTGAAAGCCGGCCTCAAACTGGCCGCCGAAATCGGCTACCCCGTCATCCTGAAAGCCACGGCCGGTGGCGGTGGCAAGGGCATGCGCATCGTATGGAAACCGGAAGAGTTTGAAAACCAGTGGGATACCGCTCGCCGTGAAGCCAAGGCTTCGTTCAGCAACGACGGTATTTACATGGAAAAATACATCGAGGAGCCCCGCCACATCGAAATCCAGGTAGCGGGCGACCAACTCGGCCGCGCCTGCCACTTGTCCGAACGCGACTGCTCGATTCAGCGCCGCCACCAGAAATTGGTGGAAGAAAGCCCCTCCCCTTTTATGACGCCCGAACTGCGCGAAAAAATGGGCGAGGCCGCGATCAAAGCCTGCAATGCCATCAACTACGAAGGCGTGGGCACCATCGAATTTCTGGTAGACAAATACCGGAATTTCTATTTCATGGAAATGAACACTCGTATTCAGGTAGAACACACCGTAACGGAGGAAGTGATCGATTTCGACCTGATCAAGGAACAAATCAAAATCGCTGCGGGTCACCCGATTTCCGGCCGCAACTATTTCCCTGAAATGCACGCCATCGAATGCCGGATCAACGCGGAAGACCCGTTCAACGACTTCCGCCCAAGCCCCGGCAAAATCACCTCGTTCCACTCGCCAAAAGGCCACGGGGTACGCGTAGACACACACGTGTATGCCGGTTATACCATTCCGCCGTACTACGACTCGATGATTGCCAAAATCATCTGCCGTGCCCGCACACGCGACGAGGCTATCCTGAAAATGGAACGCGCACTCGACGAGTTTGTGATCGAAGGTGTAAAAACTACCGTTCCATTTCACCAGCGCCTGATGCGCAACAAAGACTTCCAGGAAGGCAATTTCCACACCGGATTTTTGAACAACTGGGATTTTAAGAGCGTGGTACTGTGATGGGTTTTGAATTTTTTAACGTCGGCAGCGCTTGAAGTGCTGCCGACGTTTTTTTAAGGTAGAATAAAAAAAAATACATATAAGTTTTTTAAATTCATCATGACCCGCTTATCTTAGCCGCATAATCCATTTGTAACACTTTTATCTGCTTCCTTTATTACAGCCGTTCACTCGTTTTTACATGGTAAGACGAGCGAACGGCTTTTTTTATGCAGTTTGGAAAACCAGATGAAAAGAGGAGCATGCTTTCATTTACCCGCCTCTGCCGCGATCGCGGCATCATACCGCTACATTTTCCGAACTCAATGCTCGTGTCATTTTTGTTCACCTTTTTCTTAAATCTTTTAAATAATCATTTGATTATGAATCGAGTAGCATTTGGGGCGTCTTACAATTATTCGCCTACCGCAGATGGATTGTACTCCAGTCCAGACATCGACATGAATGAACAACTGTTGGCATCCGTCTACAGGAACGAAGTTTCACTTGACCTTTACTGTCGTTTTTCTTCCATAGGAAATAACGACATTGTACTGAACTTTGGAGACAGTCTACTTGCAGGCAATGGATCCAGTCCAACTATTGCAATCAACAACACGCCGAAATTTGTAGTAGCATACATCGACAGTTCACACAATATCAACTATCGGATTGGATATTTCAATCAAAATGGGGCTCCGGTTTGGTACGATGCTGCCGTAACCCTTGATACAATCATGGCTCAGAAGTGCTCAATTGCCATAGATGACAACAACAACGTGGTTTTGACATATGAAGAATTGGGGACACATAAGTTATATTATGGAATTGGCAGTTTTGACTATACACGCCACAACAAGATTAACTGGCATCGTGCCAAATACTATACGGATGGCATTAATCCGTGCGTTGCCATCAATAACAGTGGCTATTTTCTGGAAGTACACCAGTCAGAGAACTTCGATTCCATTTATTATACCTTGGGGAAAATGAATACAGATGGAACCATACACATCTATAAACAGGATGAATATAAGGGGGTAAGCAAAAACAGCGCTTCCATTTCTCCAGCCATCTCATTGAACGACAATGGCATCGCCGTAGAAGTGCATGCTACTGGAAAATCCAAGGACTACAGTCTTTACTTCATTCAATTTCATATTGATACACAGAACCATGTGCTTGTAAAAGATTACGAACAAAAGTACTGCCTGGACTCCCGTGCAGATATAGACGGAATGGGGGGGAAATTTCCAAAAGTTGCACTCAACAACGCCGGGAATGCCGTTCAAATGTACCAGACCGTCAAGCATAATCACTTATTTGCCTGCATTTCCAGGTTGTGGGATCGTTCCAGTTGGATGAATAATTATCAGGAGAAACCACTTTGCGACCTGGCCATTCCGGGTTCACATGATGCGGCCATGTCAACTACTTCCGGGTCTTCAGAATTTGTTGGCGCTACCTCGGGCAACACACAGACACAACTGCTATGTGTGGAAGATCAGTTAAAAGCAGGTATTCGTTATTTCGACATCCGACCTGCCTTGAAAATTAATGCATCGTTTAGTGTAACGGATTATAAAACCGGCCATTTCAGCAATACTGCTGTAGGCATCAAGGGTTGTTATGGAGAAAGTCTGGATGACATTCTGACCGGTGTCAAATCTTTTTTGGAGCAATACCCAACAGAAGTAGTGATCTTAAAGTTTTCTCACTTCTTCCTTTGTGGGTCTGATACAGAGTTTTTAAAAGATTCTTCACTCCCATTGAATACCAAACAAGAAATTATCAATTCGCTGATATCGCGTATCAGAAGTAAACTGGGCGATAATCGTATCTTGGCATCTGTTTCAGGCAGAGTTTCCCAGACTCAATTGAAATATCTCAAAGGCAAAGCAATCATCGTTTTTGATGTTTCCGAACTGCCAGGATTGCAAATTTCCAGGGTTATGAGTTACCTCGATTTCGATCCTAGTCCCAGCAATGCAGGCCAGGCCGATCTGGTCGTTTTCGACCGTTACTCCAAAACCAATGATGTGGAAGTAATGATGAGTAAAAACCTGCCCTCGGATCCTCAGTATCCTGGTCAGGAATATGCATTGTTGAACTCCAATTATCACGGCGGCGACTTATTCTTGTTGTCATGGACCTTAACCTTGTCAGACACCGACTCTCTAAATCCGGGCACTTACGACATTATGGAACTGGCACAAAAAGCCACGGGAAATTTGAGTACTCAAATTGTAGCATTGTGTACTGACGCCAATGGGATAGATAGAATAAAATTCCCGAATATTATTTACACAGACATTTGTGCGGGAGGATCTACTGATGTATGCGAATGGATTAATTCGCGTCATATCAAATAAATGCCCTCTGGTATCTTTTGGGTTTATACCGTCGGCAGCGCTTGAAGCGCTGCCGACTTTTTTTTTAATCCTCCTCCATTATTCCATCCAACTGAGAAACGACAAATCCGCCTGCTGCTAACTGAGCATACTCTTCATGGTGTAGGTAATTTCTCTTCCGATATAAACCTTTCCTCCTTGTAAAAGAGAAATGAAACGTTTCTCCCAAATGGGCAACCTCGATGCCAACAGCATCCGCACGCTACAATGTTTTTTGCGTCGTATGGATTATTTGGTTACATTTACTTCCATCTATCCTTCTCCCATCCAACTTTTACATCATGGCAAAACATACCAACTTCCTTTCCCATGTGGCCCTAACCCTGATAATTACCTGCTGTTGTTTTCATACTTTGACGGCCCAATGGGAATACCTTGGCAGCCCCACCCAGATGAAAATCGTTGGTTTTGGCAGCGATGACCAATATACTTATGTCGCTTCCGAAAGCGGGATTTACTACTCCAATGATGAAGGGGACACCTGGAATCCGCTTCCAAACAATACACCTTTCGTCACCATCCTGAGTTTCAAGGTGATTGAAAACAAACTGTACGTCATGGGCACCAGTTTCAATCGCTACGACGATCTGTTTGTATCCGAAGATGGCGGCCTCAGTTGGCAAAAACTGCAAATGACGAGTACTTACGGGAGTTTTAACCAGGATTGGACCGTTCGGGGCGACACTGTAATGGTGGCACATGGCGACTGGCTGCTGATTTCCTACGACGGCGGCATGACGCCCAGCATGGTGAGAACACTGCCCAATGATGTTAACTATTTCAATAGTATTGCCTGGGTGGGCAATGCCATTGTGGCGTCAGCCTACCCCGGCAAACGTACCATGCGTTCCACCGATTTCGGGGCTACCTGGACGCAGGAGGACTTTTCCTACGATTTTAACGTGATTCAAATAGGCGATGCGCTCTGGAAGAAATCATTGAGCGCGGCAGGTGGTGTGGTGGAAATTTATAAGTCGGAAGATGATGGGCAGAGTTTTGAATTGAAAACTACCATTACCGGTAATTATCTCATTCCCGTTTATTTGAGCGGCATTGGCGACGAAGTCTATGTCCTGTCAACAGGCGGCAGCAAAATTAAACACACCACCGACGGCGGTGACACTTGGACGGAAACGCCCTCCACGATGACCAGTTTTCAACAATGCTACTGGAACGGGACTACGCTGTTCTCAACCGATGATGTGGGCGTTCGTACCAGTTCTAACGGCGGCGGCGCCTGGAATGCGGCATCTCTGAGTCCGCGCGAAGGCAGGATTTACGGCATCTGCACGCCTGGCAACGGCGATATATGGGCCAATTCATTTAATACCGTCGTCAAATCAACAGATAATGGGCAAAACTGGACCAATTTCACCGCCACGCCTTTACAGTCGGTCGCCAGTTCCGGGAATGGCCACATGGTCGGCGTTTCACATAAAAGTGTCTATATTTCAGAAGATTACGGCGCTACCTGGCAACTAACCACGACACTGAATCTGATCGGTACCACCAACTATGCAACGGTGTTGTACCTCGACGGGAAGTTTATCCTTTATTACGCCGCCCAGTCAAATTACGTGGTCACCAGTAGCGACGGGGGCTTCACCTGGGGTATTTCTTCCATTTTGCCCGGTAGTGTAAAAAAGGTGGACTACAATGAAGGCAAGTTCATCTGCCATGTGCACCAGACACGAATTTTTGCTTCCGACAATGCCCTCAACTGGCAGGAAATAACCAGCAACCTCAGCCAACTTTATCTGAACAACAATGTCAACGGTATCTTTTATGCCGACAGCACATTTTTCATGTTCGATTATAAGATATTCCGTAAGCATTTGCCCGGCGACAACTGGGAGGCGTCGCCCTATGTGACGGAATGCTGCACGTCTCAGTATCATTCGCCCAAAGTAGAAGATTTTGCCAGTTACAACGGCATGCTGTTGGCTGGCGTGAAAGGCCTGGGCGTATTTGTGTCCTACGACAAGGGCCTTTCCTGGCTTCCTTTCAACGACGGGCTCGGCAACAACAGGGTGTACACCCTGCACATCAGCGACGGGTATTTGTACGCTGGACTATGGAATGGCGGTATCTGGCGGCGTCCGATTTCCCAACTGGAAAACTACCAGTTGGTGAAAGGGCATGTTTTTCTGGATGAAAATGAAAACGGGGTGATGGACAGCAATGAATCCTTACAGCCCAACATTACGGTGCGGGCCCGCGAACATGGCATTTTTGTGCAGACAGATGCGGCCGGCGCTTTTACGCTTTACACGAACTATGCGGGCGCTGACACGATCGAAGTGAGCCCCAACAACCCATACTACATGGCCACCACACCCGGCGTAGAGGCGACAGGAACGGCGAGTGGCTTGTTGTTCGGGGTGAAATTTCTGCCGGTTTACGATGCCAGTATTGACCTGACCAATGTGGACATGGCGCGCGCCGGCTTTAATTTGAACCTGAATATCAGCGGTTATTATGCAGGAAATACGCCATCAGACTTGGTGGTAACGCTGTTCCCCGACCTCGATCTGGAATTTGTCGAATCCGACCCGCCGGCCTCGTCTGCCAGTGCTGATAGCCACACCTGGCTGCTGCCGGATGTGCAGCCTGGAGAACATTACCAGATCACAACGACGTTTTATGTGCTGCCTTCCACGCCCGTCGGCGAGTTGCTTCCGTTTACCGCAACGGTAGCCCCGGAGGGCACCGACGAACATCCGCAAAACAATACGGCTTATTTGACCTTGCAGACGGTCAATTCCTATGATCCCAATGACAAATCGGTTTTCCCGCAGGGCGACATCTCGCCGCAAATGCTGGCCGACACGCTGGATTGTATCTACACCATTCGTTTCCAGAACCTGGGCAACTACCGCGCCGATCAGGTGCGTATTGCAGACACCCTGAGCGAGTTGCTCGACCTGAACACGCTTCAGGTCATCAGCGCCTCGCACGATTTTTCCTGGCAAATCAGACCCGGGCGGGTGCTGGAATTCAACTTTCCCAACATCCTGCTGCCTGACGCCGCCAGCGACGAGCCCGGCAGCCACGGTTTTGTGAAATACAGTATCCAGGCCTTGCCTGACCTGCAACTGGGCGACGC
>JAEUUT010000107.1 GCA_016787415.1 Saprospiraceae bacterium
CTATTTTTTGCGGAAATTTTTAAAAATTGTTTTTCAGTTTCATTCAGAAGATATACCTTTGCACTCGCTTTTCGAGAGGGGGTCAAATTTCACTCGAAATTCAGTTGTTTGAAAACGAATTTATAGCCTTGGAGGCTAAGAAAATGCCACTGTAGCTCAGTTGGTAGAGCAGCTGATTTGTAATCAGCTGGTCGGGGGTTCGAGTCCCTCCAGTGGCTCTAAAAAGAAGCGAGATGGTGAGAAGCGAGAAGCGAGAATTCGTAGCGTGTACTGATTTACTTTTAGCATTCCTTTGTTTGCAAAAAGTTTCGTGTACTCTACGAACTCTCACTTTCTCACCTCTCACACTCTCACTTCTAACAAGCAAGGGGGTGCCCCGGAGTTGGAGAGCCGGGCCAGACTGTAAATCTGGTGTTTAACTACTGAGTAGGTTCGAATCCCACCACCCCCACCTTTATTTAGAGCGCGAGAAAATGAGAATGTGAGAATGTGAGAGTGCGTAGAGTACATTGCTTTGGCTAATGCTGAATTGTTCGGCGTACTCTACGGACTCTTACTTTCTCACCTCTCACGCTCTCACCTCTAGCTTGCGGTGGTAGCTCAGTTGGTAGAGCGTCAGCCTTCCAAGCTGAATGTCGCGAGTTCGAATCTCGTCCGCCGCTCCAATCTAGTTCAGTGTGGGTAAGTCAAGCGAGGTGGCAGTGCACCTGCACAGCACACCCGATTCGACCCACGCTGAATTGCTGTTGTAGCTCAGGGGTAGAGCACTTCCTTGGTAAGGAAGAGGTCGTGAGTTCAAATCTCATCAACAGCTCGAACGATGAAACAAACATCAAAAATGTTCAGGTGATACAAACCACAGGGCATTTTTGATTTTTCATTGACACACAGAAGTAAATATTTTTTCACTAAAGTCTGATACAAACAGTCTAAACCAATGGCAAAAGAGACATTTGTTCGCACCAAGCCGCACGTAAATATTGGCACGATTGGTCACGTTGACCACGGCAAAACGACGCTGACGGCTGCCATTACTTTCGTTCTTTCACAAAAAGGTCTGGCTAAAAAAACGGACTACGATGCCATTGACGCTGCACCGGAAGAGAAAGAGCGCGGTATTACCATCAACACTGCGCACGTTGAATACGAAACGGAAAAACGTCACTACGCGCACGTTGACTGCCCGGGTCACGCCGACTACGTAAAGAACATGATCACGGGTGCCGCCCAGATGGACGGTGCAATCGTGGTATGCGCTGCTACTGACGGCCCGATGCCCCAAACGCGTGAGCACATCCTGCTCGCTCGCCAGGTAGGTGTTCCGAAAATCGTTGTGTTCATGAATAAAGTGGACCTCGTAGACGACCCGGAAATGCTCGAACTGGTTGACATGGAACTCCGTGAACTGATGAGCTCCTATGGCTTCGACGGCGACAACGCCTCGATCATCCAGGGTTCGGCTCTGAAAGCCCTCGAAGGCGATGCTACCTACACGCAAAAAATCATGGATCTGATGGATGCTTGCGACAACGACATCCCAGAGCCTGTTCGCGAAGTAGACAAGCCGTTCCTGATGCCGGTAGAAGACGTATTCACCATCACCGGTCGCGGTACAGTTGCTACTGGCCGTATCGAGCGTGGTGTAATCAACGTAGGCGATCCAGTTGAAATCATCGGTATGATGAAAGAAGACGAAAAGCCGCTGACTTCCACCATCACAGGTGTAGAAATGTTCCGCAAACTCCTCGATCGCGGTGAAGCTGGCGACAACGCAGGTCTGCTGCTCCGTGGTATCGATAAAGAGCAAATCAAGCGTGGTATGGTTATCTGCAAACCAGGTAGCGTAAAACCACACAAACACTTCAAATGCTCTGTATACGTTCTGTCGAAAGAAGAAGGTGGTCGTCACACCCCGTTCTTCAACGGCTACCGTCCTCAGTTCTACTTCCGTACCACCGACGTAACAGGCGACGTAAAACTGCCTGCCAACGTTGAGATGGTAATGCCGGGCGACAACGTGGAACTCGAAGTGAAACTCCTGAACACCATCGCTATGGAAAAAGGTCTTCGCTTCGCTATCCGTGAAGGCGGCCGTACAGTAGGCGCTGGTCAGGTTACAGAGATCATCGACTAAACAACAGAGGCGAGAAGCGAGAGGCGAGAAGTGAGAGCATATCTCACCTCTCACCTCTCACCTCTCACTTCTTTTAGGGGCATAGCTCAA
Organism: Saprospiraceae bacterium; assembly: GCA_016787415.1. Lineage (GTDB taxonomy): Bacteria > Bacteroidota > Bacteroidia > Chitinophagales > Saprospiraceae > M3007. The sequence continues at coordinate 2,225 of JAEUUT010000107.1, forward strand.
TTGGTAGAGTGGCGGTCTCCAAAACCGCAGGCTGCGGGTTCGAGCCCTGCTGCCCCTGCAAATAGAAAAATCATTTTTCGGCGCGTTCGTTGTCTGGCTCTTGCCTCAACGGACTTTTTTGCCAAAAAAAAGAAAGGTTTAACCAGTAAGAATTTCTACCCGAAATGGAAAAATTGACGCTCTATCTGCGCGAAAGTTACCACGAACTGACCAAAAACGTATCCTGGCCCACTGCTGCTCAATTGCAGGAAAGCACCATGGTCGTTTTGGCAACATCCGGCTTACTGGCCCTCATTATCTTCCTGATGGACCTGGGTTGCGGTATGCTTTTCAAAACCATCTACGGATTGTTCTAATCATTTCCCCACATCCCTCACCAGCACATGGATCAGCAAAAAGACACGGCCGTTTCTACAACAGCCGATGATAAAAGATGGTATTCCCTCCGCGTTATCAGCGGAAAGGAAAAGAAGATTCAGGAGCGGATTCAACTGGAAGTAAAGCGTTCCGGCTGGGAGGATATTGTATTTTCGGTCATCGTACCTACCGAAAAGGTCTACAAGATCAGAAATGGTAAAAAAGTAATGCAGGAACGCAACCTGCTCCCCGGATACATCCTCATCGAAGCCATCGGCGCCAAACTGAATGGCGATGTAGCCAAACTCATTGCAGATATCCCCAACGTCATCCACTTCCTGGGCAAGGAAACCCCAACGCCCATGCCGCCCGCCGATGCCAACCGTATGCTGGGCAAAGTGGACGAAACCAGCGAGGCCGGCGAAACCATGGCAGAACCTTTCCTGAAAGGCGAAACCGTGAAAATCATCGACGGCGCTTTCGCCGATTTTGTAGGCGACGTGCAGGAAGTGAACGACGAGAAGAAAAAAGTAAAAGTGATCGTGAAGATTTTTGGTCGCGGTACCGAAGTCGAACTGAACTTTATGCAAGTAGAGAAAATTAGTTGAGTACACCCACTGATGCCTGCTTCTCCCAGGCTCGCTTTCCACAGAACAGGTGCCCTCATTAATTTCATATATCATTCAATATCAGAATATTGCATTCTGAAAATTTGAAAAAATGGCAAAAGAAGTAGAAGTTTATATCAAACTCCAGGTGAAAGGCGGTCAGGCCAACCCTGCTCCCCCAATCGGTCCGGCACTCGGTTCGAAAGGTGTCAACATCATGGAGTTCTGCAAGCGCTTCAATGCGCAAACACAGGAACAAATTGGTAAAGTACTTCCGGTAATCATTCAGGTGTATAAAGACAAAACCTTTGACTTTATCATCAAAACGCCACCGGCTGCTATCCAACTGTTCGAAGCATCCAAACTCGCACCGGGTAAAGGCTCGCCAGAACCCAACCGTAAAAAAGTAGGCTCCGTGACCTGGGAACAGGTGCGCACGATCGCCGAAGGCAAAATGCCCGACCTGAACTGCTTTACTGTGGAATCTGCTATGAAAATGATCGCAGGTACCGCCCGCAGCATGGGTCTGACCATTACGGGTGATGCGCCGTTTGAAGTGAAAAACTAAGTGTTTTTGGGTGTTTTAGTATTTTGGTGTTTTAGTGTTTTAGAAGTGCGTTTCACTGGGTTGTGTTAATAGATAGAGTTCGGTATACAAAATACAGGATCGATTCAGCACAATATCAGGTGTTAATCACCGCAAAAACACAAAAACACAAAAACACAAAAACACAAAAACACAAAAACACTACACAAGGGAGTCCCGCCCATCGGGACGCTACACCTTAAATACATTTATCAATGGCAAAATTGACAAAAAAACGCAAAGCCGTTGAAGGAAAGGTTGACGCCGACAAACTCTACTCGCTTACAGAAGCGATGTCGCTGGTGAAAGATGTCAACACAACCAAATTCAACGCATCGGTAGACGTGCACGTACGCCTCGGCGTCGACCCACGGAAAGCCGATCAGGCATTGCGCGGTACGGTTTCGCTGCCACACGGTACGGGTAAAACCAAACGTGTACTGGTATTCTGCCTTCCCGACAAAGAAGCAGAAGCCAAAGCAGCCGGCGCCGACCACGTAGGCCTCGACGATTACATTCAGAAAGTGACCGAAGGTTGGATGGATATCGATGTGATCATCGCTACCCCCAACGTAATGGCCCAACTCGGTAAGGTTGCCCGTATCCTCGGCCCACGCGGCCTGATGCCCAACCCGAAAACCGGTACGGTAACCAACGACATCGCTTCGGCAGTTTCGGAAGTAAAAAAAGGTAAAATCGCATTCCGCGTCGACAAATTCGGTATCGTTCACGCTTCCATCGGCCGCGTCTCCTTCGAGCCGCAACAACTGGTGGAAAACGCCCACGAACTGGTTTCTACCCTGCAAAAGATGAAGCCGGCCAGTGCAAAAGGCGTTTACATGAAAACCATTTCTGTAGCCAGCACGATGAGCCCCGGTATCGCTGTCGATCCTAAATCCATCAAAGTGTAAATGGTTGAGGGATAGCCGGTGTAGAGGATGAGCACGACTTCACTACCCCTACATCTCGACATCTCAACAATTACTCAACATTTCAACTACATCAGAAATGACAAGAGACGATAAAACGGCAGCGATTGCGGAATTGAAAGAAGAACTCGGCAATGCCATGTTCTTCTACCTCGCCGACTCCTCAACGCTCCCGGTTGCTAAAATCAACCAACTACGCCGTATGTGCTTTACCCAAGGCATTTCTATGAAGGTGGCTAAAAACACCCTCATTCAAAAAGCCCTGGAAGATGCACCGGAATCGAAAGGCTATGCAGCCCTCTTCGAAGCACTGAAAGGCCCGACCACTATCCTGATCTCTAACAACCCGAAAGCGCCTGCCAAATTGCTGGAAGATTTCCGCAAAACGGAAGAGCGCCCTCTCCTCAAAGCAGCCTACATCGATTCGTCCGTTTACCTCGGCGACGACCAACTGGCTGTGCTCACCAAACTGAAGAGCAAAGAGGAGATGATCGGCGAGATCATCGGTCTGCTCCAGTCGCCGGCGAAACGCCTCGCCAGCCAGATCACCGCTACCGGCAGCAAAATCGCCGGTATCGTGAAAACGCTGGAAGAGCGCCCCGCTTAGTGTTAATGATGAACGATGAATGATAAATGATGAATAGCACACATAGAGTAATCTAAATCGGCATTCATCATTCATAACTCATCATTCATCATTCCAAAAAGGCTTCCAAGTTCGCACTATAGCCCCACTGAACCAAACCATAAAACCTTCATTTTCACACACTTTTCGCAAACAACTTTTTAAAATTCTACTACAATGGCAGATTTGAAAGCACTGGCTGAATCGCTCGTGAGCCTCACGATTAAAGAAGCCAATGAACTGGCCAATATCCTGAAAGATGAATACGGTATCGAACCTGCTGCTGCTGCAGTAGCGGTAGCCGGCCCTGCTGCTGCTGGCGGCGGCGACGCGGCTCCGGCTGAAAAAACCGAGTTCGACGTAATTCTGAAAGACGCAGGCGCTAACAAACTCAACATCGTGAAAGAGGTGAAAACCATTCTCGGTCTGGGTCTGAAAGAAGCAAAAGACCTCGTTGACGGCGCTCCAAGCCCGCTGAAATCCGGCGTGAACAAAGCAGAAGCAGAGTCGATCAAATCGACCCTCGAAGCAGCCGGTGCAGTAGTAGAAGTGAAGTAAGCACGGTTGTTCCGGTTTGAATCCTCCCTTCGGGTTCATTTTTCTGACAACTGACTTACGATCATTTCTCCATGACAGGTATTCGACCTACATACATCAGATTCTAACGATAAGGCTTAATGCGGCCCTCTTCACAGAGACCGCGTTAAGCCTATCGTTGTCTGTATGCAGGCCGATACTACACCAACATTGAACTTTCTGCCAGCCCGATCTGTTTAATCGGCTTGCATATACTCAGAAGGAGCCCGCTAAGCAACGGCATAGCATACATTGCCCACAAGCATTCAAGCATATACTGCAAAAATGACCAATAACGGCATCACAACAGGGGCATTCCCCAAAACAGGCGTTCAGGAACGCGTGAATTTCGGGAAAATTCGCCTCGCCGGTCACTACCCTGACCTCCTAGAAATACAGCTCAAATCGTTTCAGGAGTACTTCCAGTTGGAAACCACTCCCGACAACCGTATCAATGAAGGGCTGTACCGCGTATTCCAGGAAAATTTCCCCATCACCGATGCGCGGAATATTTTCAACCTGGAATTCCTCGACTACTTCATCGACCCGCCCCGCTACACCATCGACGAGTGTATGCAGCGCGGTCTCACCTATTCCGTGCCGCTGAAAGCGAAACTGAAACTTTCCTGCAACGACCCGGAACACATTGATTTCCAAACTATTGTACAGGACGTATTCCTCGGAAACATCCCGTACATGACCCCGAAAGGTACCTTCGTGATCAATGGCGCCGAACGCGTCATCGTATCACAACTGCACCGCTCACCGGGCGTATTCTTCGGCCAAAGTTATCACCCCAATGGCACGAAGATCTACAGCGCCCGCGTGATCCCGTTCAAAGGCGCCTGGATGGAGTTCGCTACGGACATCAACCTGGTGATGTATGCCTACATCGACCGGAAAAAGAAATTCCCCGTCACCACGCTGCTCCGCGCCATCGGTTTCGATACGGACAAAGCGATCCTCGACCTGTTCAACCTGGCCGATGAAATCACTTGTACCCGCGATAACCTCGAAGGCGCTATCGGCCGCAAACTCGCCGCCCGGGTACTGAAATCCTGGACGGAAGACTTTGTGGATGAAGACACCGGCGAGGTGGTAACCATCGAACGCAACGAGATCATTCTCGAACGCGATACTATCCTCGATGAAGAAAACATCGAATACGTCCTCGATGCAGGTACAACAACCGTTATCCTGCAACGCCTCGATGTAGACGAAGATTTCTCGATCATCTACAATACGCTGCAAAAAGACCCGACTTCCTCCGAAGTGGAAGCCGTGACTTATATCTATCGTCAACTGCGCGGCTCCGATCCGCCAGACGACGAGACCGCACGCGGTATCATCGACAAACTGTTCTTCTCCGACAAACGTTACAACCTCGGTGAAGTAGGCCGTTTCAAGATCAACCGCAAACTCGGTCACGATATCGACGAGAACATGCTCGTTCTGACCAAGGAAGACATTATCGCTATCGTGCGCTACATCGTCTCCCTGATCAACAACAAAGCCGAGATTGACGATATCGACCACCTGTCGAACCGCCGTGTACGCACCGTGGGCGAGCAACTCTACGCCCAGTTCGGCGTGGGTCTGGCCCGTATGGCGCGTACCATCCGCGAGCGTATGAATGTACGCGACAACGAGGTATTCACGCCGGTCGACCTGATCAATGCCCGTACGCTGTCGTCGGTCATCAACTCGTTCTTCGGAACAAGCCAGTTGTCGCAGTTCCTCGACCAAACCAACCCACTGTCGGAAATCACGCACAAACGTCGTATTTCCGCCCTCGGCCCTGGTGGTCTGAGCCGCGAACGCGCCGGCTTCGAGGTGCGCGACGTCCACTACTCGCACTACGGCCGTCTGTGTACCATCGAAACGCCGGAAGGCCCGAATATCGGTCTGATCTCTACGCTGTGTACACACGCAAAGATCAACAAAATGGGCTTCCTGGAAACCCCTTACCGCCAGGTAAAAGCGGGTAAAGTGGTGATGGAAGGCGACGTACACTACCTGTCGGCTGAAGCGGAAGACTTTATGAAGATTGCACAGGCCAACTCGCCGGTAGGCGAAGGCGGCGCATTCCTCAACGACCGCGTAAAAGCCCGCGAACACGGCGACTTCCCGATCCTGACTCCGGAAGAACTCGAATACATCGACGTAGCACCCAACCAGATCGTAGGTGTGTCGGCATCGCTCATTCCGTTCCTGGAAAATGACGACGCCAACCGCGCCCTGATGGGATCGAACATGCAACGCCAGGCTGTTCCGCTTATCCGCCCTCACTCCCCCATCGTGGGAACGGGCCTGGAAGCGAAAGTAGCCCGCGACAGCCGCATGCTCATCAACGCTGAAGGCAGTGGCGTGGTGGAATACGTAGACGCCAACGAAATTATCATCAACTACGACCGCACCGAAGAAGACCAACTCGTTTCCTTCGAAGATGCCCGCAAAACGTACCATCTTACCAAGTTCATGCGTACCAACCAGGGTACCTGCATCAACCTGAAACCGATCGTACGCCGCGGACAACGTGTGGAAGAAGGCGATATCCTCTGCGAAGGCTATGCCACCGAAAATGGTGAACTTGCCCTCGGCCAGAACCTGAAAGTGGCCTTCATGCCATGGAAAGGCTACAACTTCGAAGACGCCATCGTGCTTTCCGAACGCGTAGTTCAGGAAGACGTATTTACCTCTATCCACATCGAACACTTCGAACTCGACGTGCGCGATACCAAACTGGGTGAGGAAGAACTGACGCAGGACATCCCGAACGTGAGCGAAGAAGCCACCAAAGACCTCGACGAAAACGGTATCATCCGTATCGGCGCATGGGCCAAGGAAGGCGATATCCTCATCGGTAAAATCACACCGAAAGGGGAAACCGACCCCACACCGGAGGAAAAACTGCTGCGCGCTATCTTCGGCGACAAAGCCGGCGACGTGAAAGACGCTTCGCTGAAAGTACCGCCGAGCATCAACGGCGTCGTGATCGACAAACAACTGTTTGCCCGTGCCAAAAAGGACAAAGTCCAGAAAGAATCGGAAAAAGCACTGCTCGACAAACTCGACGACGAACACGCAGTAGCGCTCAACAAACTGAAAACCATCCTGATCGACAAACTGCAACTGCTGGTGAAAGATAAAGTCACCAACGGCATCCGCAGCATCTATGGCGAAGAAATGGTGCCGAAAGGTTCCAAACTCAGCACTCAGATCCTGCGCGACCAGATCGATTACAGTCAGGTGGACTATCAGAACTGGCTCAGCGATAAATCCAGCAATACACTGATTTCTCGCCTGCTGCACAACTACAGCATCAAAGTCAACGAAGAAGTAGGCCGCTACAAACGCGAGAAATTCAACATCAGCATCGGTGACGAATTGCCCGCAGGCGTACTGAAACTGGCAAAAGTGTACGTTGCAAAAAAACGTAAACTCAAAGTGGGCGACAAACTCGCCGGCCGCCACGGTAACAAAGGTATCGTAAGCCGTATCGTCCGTATGGAAGATATGCCGTTCCTGGAAGACGGTACGCCGGTCGACGTAGTACTGAACCCGCTGGGTGTACCTTCGCGTATGAACCTGGGCCAGATTTTCGAAACGGTACTCGGATGGGCAGGCGAACGCCTCGGCCTTAAATTCGCTACCCCGATCTTTGACGGCGCCAAAACCGACGAAGTAGAAGACTGGATCGAAAAAGCCGGCCTGCCGGAACTCGGCCAGACCTACCTCTCCGACGGCGAAACGGGCGACCGCTTCCACCAGAAGGCCACCGTGGGCATTATTTACATGCTCAAACTGAGCCACATGGTAGACGACAAGATGCACGCGCGTTCGATCGGACCATACTCGCTCATCACGCAACAGCCGCTCGGTGGTAAAGCCCAGTTCGGTGGTCAGCGTTTCGGTGAGATGGAGGTGTGGGCACTCGAAGCCTACGGCGCATCCAATATCCTGCAGGAACTGCTCACGTACAAATCGGACGATATTCAAGGTCGTGCGAAAGCCTACGAAGCCATCGTTAAAGGTGATAACCTGCCGGATGCCAACATACCAGAATCGTTCAACGTATTGGTGCACGAGTTGCGTGGCCTGGCGTTGGATGTGAAGTTTGAGTCTTAAAGTTATCGGTTATCAGTTATCTGTTATCAGGGCAGTCACGTTTGGCCTGATTTATTGAAGATGCCAAAAGTTACCATCCTGATAACAGATAACTGATAACGAATAACGATTAACATGAACAGCATCTGCACCTGGATTTACCTGGATAGCCCGGAAGAAACTTCCGAGTATCCGCAAGTAGGAAAGGGATCGCATCAGAGCGATTTTCAGAAAGTGTACTGGCGTTGCGTGGCGGTGTTTTTTGCCTTGAGCAAACACTACAACCCAACGTCGCGACACATCCTGTTTTCCAACAAAAAAGCAGCGGAATTTCCAGTAGTAGATGGCCTGAACATACAGCAGTTTTTACAAGAGCAAGAGGTAGACATCGTCACAATCCCGCTCACCTGGCAAACGCCGGAAGGGTATTTTGGAAAATGGCGAAACCAGTTCTACATTTTCGACATATTACAGTTCATTGAACGACAAGAAGTTAGTGACGAATCCGCATTTGTGGTGCTCGATTCCGATTGCGTGATACACGCCTCTTTGGAGCAGTTGTTTCGCGAAATTAGAAAAAATGCACTCATGGTATTGCCCATGCCGTACGACGAAGATTTTAACATCAACGGCATCACGCGCAAGGGCATGCAAGAGGTGTACGCAGCACTCGACGGCCACTTTCCGGCCACTCCCCCACTCTATTATGGCGGGGAAGTGTTCGCCGCCACGCTCCCGACGATCCGGCAAATCAATGCCATCGCACCGGGAGTTTGGCAGCACATGCTGGAACGCCATCGCAACGGTCAGATCAAGTTCAACGAAGAAGCCCATTTTTTGAGTTATTGCTACCATAAAATGGGTCGATTCGGACTGCTCGACCCATTTATCAAACGAATCTGGACTTCACCGAAATACAACAACGTTTCTCCCGAAGACGACAGGTTGCCTATCTGGCACCTGCCTTCGGAAAAAACGGGGGGTATTGCGCTGCTGTTCCGATTTTTGGCAAATAATGACCGCCGATGGATGGATGCCGACCTGGGAAAATACCTGGGCGTACCCAAACGGAAAAAATACCTGGATTTCAAACATTTTTTGAAACATACATGGGTGTATAAGAGGCTAACTTCTTTTTAGGGGTTGATGAGAGTTGATAAGGGTTGATGAGGGTTGATATTTAGCCGCTCGGTAAAAAAAAGATTGTTTTTCATCGAGCGGCTAAATATCAACCCTCATCAACCCTTATCAACCCTCATCAACACTTCAGTACCAGTACCCCCGCCAACCACAAAACGTACGCATTTCAAATTCTCGACAGCAATATGCCTTTCAAAAAGAAAAGCAATAAGACAGATCAGGGTTTCGACTCCATCGTCATTTCCCTGGCCAGCCCGGATGAAATTCTGGAGCGCAGCTACGGCGAAGTTCTGAAACCGGAAACCATCAACTACCGTTCCTACAAGCCCGAACGCGACGGTTTGTTTTGCGAACGCATTTTTGGCCCGGTAAAAGACTACGAATGCTACTGCGGTAAATACAAACGTATCCGTTACAAAGGCATCGTATGCGACCGCTGCGGTGTGGAAGTAACCGAGAAAAAAGTGCGCCGCGAACGCATGGGCCACATCCGTCTGGTGGTGCCGGTAGTACACATCTGGTTTTTCAAAAGCCTGCCGAACAAAATCGCTTACCTGCTCGGTACCTCTTCGAAAAAACTGGAAGCCATCGTGTACTACGAGCGCTATGTAGTGGTGCAGCCCGGCGTAAAAGCAGAGGAAGGCATCAGCCGCATGGACCTGCTGACCGAGGAGGAATACCTCGAAATCCTCGACGCGCTGCCGAAGGAAAACCACCTGCTCGACGAGACGCACCCCGACAAATTTGTCGCTAAAATGGGCGCCGATGCTATTTTTGCCCTGCTGAGCACGCTCAACCTCGACGACCTGTCGGCCCAGTTGCGCAATGACTCGCATACAGAAACCAGCATGGCCAAAAAAACGGAGGCCAACAAACGCCTCCGCGTTGTAGAAGCCTTCCGCGAAGGCCTCGAAGGCGCTGGACAACGCCCGGAATGGACGGTGATCCAGTACCTGCCCGTGGTGCCGCCCGAACTGCGCCCGCTGGTGCCGCTGGACGGTGGCCGTTTTGCGTCGTCCGACCTGAACGACCTGTACCGCCGCGTGATTATCCGCAACAACCGTCTGAAGCGCCTGCTCGAAATCAAGGCGCCAGAGGTGATCCTGCGCAACGAAAAGCGCATGTTGCAGGAAGCCGTCGACTCGCTGTTCGACAACTCGCGTAAGTCCAACGCTGTAAAAGCAGAAGGTGGTCGCGCCCTCAAATCGCTGTCCGACATCCTGAAAGGTAAACAAGGTCGTTTCCGTCAGAACCTGCTCGGTAAACGTGTCGACTACTCCGGCCGTTCGGTCATCGTCGTAGGCCCTACCCTGAAACTGCACGAATGCGGTATTCCGAAGGCTATGGCTGCCGAACTGTTCAAACCGTTTATCATCCGCAAACTCATCGAGCGCGGTATCGTAAAAACGGTAAAATCGGCTAAAAAACTCGTCGACCGTAAAGACCAGGTCATCTGGGAAATTCTCGAAAATATCCTGCGTGGCCACCCGGTCATGCTCAACCGCGCTCCAACGCTGCACCGCCTGTCTATCCAGGCATTCCAGCCACGCCTCATTGAAGGCAAGGCAATTCAGTTGCACCCGCTCGTTTGTACGGCCTTCAACGCCGACTTCGACGGTGACCAGATGGCCGTTCACGTGCCACTGAGCCACGCCGCTATCCTGGAAGCACAGGTGCTCATGCTGTCGAGCCACAACATGCTCAACCCACAGGACGGTTCGCCGATCACCCTGCCTTCACAGGACATGGTTCTTGGCCTGTACTACCTGACCAAAGAGCGCAAGTCCATTCCGGAAAATCCGGTAAAAGGCGAAGGCAGCCGTTTCTATTCGCCGGAAGAAGTGACCATCGCCTACAACGAAGGCCGCCTCGACCTGCACGCCGCCATCGAATGCCGTATTACCCAACTGGAAAATGGCGAGCAGGTGACCAAGCGCATGAAAACGACCGTTGGTCGCGTGATTTTCAACCAGGCGGTGCCAGCCACCGTGCCTTATATCAACGACCTGCTCACCAAGCGGAACCTGAAAGGCATCATTGGCGATATCATCAACCAGACCAGTTTCAAACAGACGGCCGAATTCCTCGACGCCATCAAGGAACTGGGCTTCGGCTGGGCCTTCAAAGCCGGTCTGTCGTTCAACCTGGGTGACCTGCTCATCCCCGACCTGAAACGCACGGCCCTCGAAGCCGCGCAGTCGGAGGTAGACGAGGTGTGGGACAACTACAACATGGGTCTTATCACCTACAACGAGCGTTACAACCAGATCATCGACAAATGGACGTTTGCCGACAACCGCATCACCGACCAGTTGATGCGCGAACTGAGCAGCCACAAACAGGGCTTCAACTCCGTGTTTATGATGCTCGACTCCGGTGCGCGTGGTTCTAAACAGCAGATCAAACAGCTCTGCGGCCTCCGCGGACTGATGGCTAAACCGCGTAAATCGGGCGATACCGGCGGCGCGATCATCGAAAACCCGATCCTGTCGAACTTCCTCGAAGGGCTGTCCGTACAAGAGTTCTTTATCTCTACGCACGGTGCCCGTAAAGGTCTGGCCGACACGGCTCTGAAAACGGCCGACGCTGGTTACCTGACGCGTCGTCTGGTCGACGTAGCCCAGGACGTGGTAATTCGTGAAGACGACTGCCTCACCCTCCGCGGTATCGACACCACGGCGTTCAAAGAAGGCGACAAAATCGTTCAGAACCTGCGCGACCGCATCAAAGGCCGTTACAGCCTGCACGATGTGTACCACCCCGATACGGAAGAACTGCTTGTAGGCGCTGCGGAATACATTTCCGATAAAATTGCAGCAGCCATCGACGAGGCAGAAATCGAAATGGTGACCATCCGTTCGGTACTTACCTGCGAAAGCCGCCACGGTGTGTGCGCCAAATGCTACGGTAAAAACCTCGCTACCGGCCGTAAAGCCGAAATTGGCGACGCCGTGGGTATCATCGCAGCACAGTCGATCGGTGAGCCGGGTACGCAGCTCACGCTCCGTACGTTCCACACTGGTGGTACGGCCATGATCGGTATGACCGAAAATGACATCACCGCTCGTAACCACTGCCGCGTGGAGTTCGACTCCATCCGCACGGTCGACGGTGTCGACAACGATGGCAAGGCTGTGAAAGTAGTCGTTTCCCGTACCGGTGAAATCCGCAGCGTGGATCCGAAAAACGGTCGTACCCTCGCCAACAACTACATCCCGTACGGTTCTATCCTGTTCGTTACCGATGGCCAGGAACTCCAGCGCGGCGATAAAATCTGCGAATGGGATCCGTTCAACGCCGTGATCGTGAGCGACTTCGCTGGTGTGATCCGCTACAACAACCTGGAGGAAGGCACGAACTTCCGCATGGAACGCGACGACCAGACGGGTTTTGCTGAGAAGATTGTTATCGAAAGTAAGAACAAGAAGAAAATCCCGTCCATTTCCATTATCAATGGCAAAACGGGCGAGGAACTGAAAACATACTCGCTGCCGGTAGGCGCTTACATTTCCGTGGAAGACAACCAGGAAGTACGCTCCGGTCAGCAGATCGTGAAAATCCCGCGTAAACTGGGTAAAATCGCCGACATCACCGGTGGTCTGCCACGTGTAACCGAACTGTTTGAAGCGCGTAACCCATCGAACCCGGCCATCGTGGCAGAGATCGACGGCGTGATCACCTTCGGCAGCATCAAACGCGGTAACCGCGAGTCGATCATCGAAGCCAAAGACGGCCAGAAACGCAAGTACCTGATTCCGCTGACCAAACACGTACTCGTGCAGGACGGCGACTTTGTACGCGCCGGCACGCCGCTGACAGAGGGCACCATTTCGGTGAAAGATATCCTCGCCATCCGCGGACCATTCGCTGCGTCTTCGTACCTCGTCAACGGCGTACAAGAGGTGTACCGCTCGCAGGGTATCAACATCAACGACAAGCACATCGAGGTGATCGTACGCCAGATGCTGCGCCGTCTGGAGATCGTTGACCCGGGCGATACGCACTTCCTCGCTGGCGAACCGGTAGAACGCAACGAGTTCATCGATTACAACGACTGGATTTTCGACAAGAAATACGTGCTCGACTCGGGCGACAGCAGCAAACTGAAAGCCGGTGCGCTCGTGACGCTGCGTCAGATCCGCGAAGAGAACTCGTTCCTGAAACGCAACGACAAAAAATTAGTGGAATACCGCGACGCGCTGCCGTCCACCGCTATTTCGATGCTGCTCGGTATCACGAAAGCCTCGTTGGGTACGGAATCCTGGATTTCGGCTGCGTCGTTCCAGGAAACCACCAAGGTACTGTCTACCGCCGCTATCGCTGCGAAGAAAGACCACCTGATGGGCCTGAAAGAGAACGTGATCGTGGGCAAGAAAATCCCTGCCGGTACCGGTATGCGCGCTTACGAGCGCCTGCAGGTGACGGGTTCGGGCCGCCCGTTCAAGGATCAGCCGGAGGCTGCTGTGGTGGAAGAAGCGGATTAATTGCTTGACGTTTTACCTCCCGCTTCGGCGGGATTAGGATAGTGGATATTTGATCCCGGATTTTCTCTGAGAGGAGAGAGTCCGGGATTTTTTGTTTGGGGGAGGGGTTGGCGGTGTAGAGATTGTAAGTTACTTTAGTGGCTTGTAAACACCTTTGGTACTTTTGAAAGTGATCTGTATTAATTGAAAAGTCTTTTTCCCAACATGCAAAAGTTTTTTGACTAGGTTTTTGGGTATCAATCAACTGTATAATCATTGTAGCAAAGATGTAGTAGTAGTTAACAAAAAAATCAGATAAATAATGCAAACCGTAATCGTCAAAACCTATAGAGGTTCACAAAGTGTTGCTACGGCAGAATTTCAAAAGGATGCTGTAGTTATGGCAAGAATGGGATATTTCCCCACTACACAAAATTATGCACAAGGCTCTTACGGGTGTGGCGCTTTTTTATTAGCACTATTACTATGCTTCGTAATCGTCGGAGTATTGATTTTCATCTACATGCTAATCGTTAAGCCAGATGGGACTCTATCTGTTACCTTTGAATTGAAATCCGCAACTCAAGAACAAAAAAATACTGTAAGCCCCCCTGAAAAGCAGTGTCCGAAATGCGCTGAAATGGTCAAGCAAGAAGCCAAAATTTGTCGCTTTTGTGGACATAGTTTTGAACAAATTGATGATTAGCGACTTGTTCTGTCTGTTATTGATAATAATCAGGAATAAGTATGGTAAGTACAATTTTGTAACTTTCGCACAAAAAAATGCATGCGACCCGCTGGCGCTAAGGCTATCCTCGCTGGCGCAGCATCTGCTCGCCCCGCTGAGGCAACGACTACTCGCTTTCATTACCCCGAGCGGCGCTGGCGCGCGGCTGTGCCGCGTGCCATTCATCTTCGCAGCCTGTTATTGCAGGATATACACAGCAATCAAAACATAAACAGTACAAGGCACGCGGCACAGCCGCGCGCCAGCGACACCCAGCGCCACGCAAGGTACAGGTTGCAAAAAGAACCTTGCAACCTGTCGAAATACGCCTTACATTTGGTGGTATAATCCAACCATCACACACCAACTTCATATATGAGCACCAAGTACAAAATCCGTGACCAACACGGACTCAATTTCATTACCTGCACCATTTCAGGCTGGGCCGACCTCTTTACTCGCGCCGAATTCCGAAATATCGTACTGGACAGTTGGCGATATTGTAGTCAGCACAAGGGTCTCCAAATCTGGGGCTACGTCATCATGCCCAACCATTTGCACATGATCGCCAATGCTGCGCCGCCGTTTCGACTGGAAGATACGATCCGGGATTTCAAGGCACATACAGCCCGCAAGTTTCTCGAAGTTTTGCAGGATTTCAGCAAGCAGGAAAGCAGACGCGAATGGTTGTTACCACTTTTCCAGGATTCTGCCAGAAAAAGGCGTAGCAAACAAACCTTCCAATTATGGGAACCCAGCAACCATCCGATAGAACTGTATACTGAACCCGTAGTTATCCAGAAACTTCAATACCTGCACGATAACCCCGTGCGGGCCAACTTTGTAAAACGACCACAGGACTGGATATACAGCAGTGCCAGCAATTACGCTACTGGGCACGGTATCTACGACGTCCATTTGCTTTGGACAGATTTTGAAGCCGACGGCGGCTGGTTTTTCGGGAATACTGACTTTCCATTGATGGGTTAAACTCATCTACCCCTTACCCCGAGCGGCGCTGGCGCGTGCCTTTCATCTTCGCAGCCTGTTATTGCAGGACATACACAGCAATCAAAACATCAACAGTACAAGGCACGCGGCACAGCCGCGCGCCAGCGTGTGGGTGAGCATTTGCTCATACCCCCTGTGGAATTTGGGTCTACCTGAAAAAGCCCAAGTTGTTCACTAAGAACAACTTGGGCTTTTTCAGGTAGACCCTACGTTATGGGGTCGATAACATACGAACTTGCCCTGCAGATTTCAAAAGATTATGGCTGTGGAATAACAAAGTATGTTACATAAACTGCAACGTGCTGAATAATATGGCATTGGGCTGCTAACCCTTCTCCGGTTTAATTTTCGGGCTTGAATGTGCTATCTGGCAGCTTGGTGTTGGTGCTTATTTTTGAAAATCTTACTTCGCCTTCAGGACGCACCAATGTATAGGCGAACAGAAAGCCTTCCGGTGTTTTTTTGTAGTTGCTATAGCGTACTTCGGAAGTTTTGTCTTTTTCAGTAACCACTACTTTAACCACATAGCTGGTAGATGCATCTATATACAGGTCTTTTACCATACCGCTCCTGGAGGTCAGTTTCAGTTTGTACACTTCAACGCCATCCAGTTTTTCTTTACCCAGCAGCTCTACCTTATGCCCTTTGGCC
This sequence comes from Saprospiraceae bacterium, assembly GCA_016787415.1. Taxonomy (GTDB): domain Bacteria; phylum Bacteroidota; class Bacteroidia; order Chitinophagales; family Saprospiraceae; genus M3007. The sequence continues at coordinate 18,005 of JAEUUT010000107.1, forward strand.
GCATAATCGAGCAATTCGCCCTGTACATCCAGGTCATCTTGCCCCTGTTTTACCTGTTCTTCAGTCATGTATTCCAAGCCGGTGCTACCCTGGAACGGCATATAGATCCAGCCTCCTGTGGGGGTAATGATTTCGTAACCTATGGTGCCCATTACGTTCACCTCCATTTTGAAGCCTTTGTCCTGTTCTGAAGTAAGGGTAATCGGAATTTCCACGCCAATACTATTCAGCACGCCTTCACGCACTAATGTTTTAAGGGTGAGGAGCTTATCCTTGCCGCCCATGGCTTCAATATGTTTGTTCACTACCTCATCGGCAGTTTGCGCCTTGCCCACTACCATTGCGCCGCAGAATGCGAGGGAAAGAAATGTTTTTTTCATAGTCGTATCATGTAGGTTTAGTTGTTAAAAATTCAGGTACCAAACTATGCTTTCCGGGGGAGAATTTGGGGAAAGGAATGTTATTTTTTTGGTGAACGGTTTCCGCCTCGTCAGGCCTTCCTTTTCCCGCTTTGCCCAAGCGCAACGTCGCTGCAGCGTCTCCGCTAGCGCTAAGGCTATCCCCGCTGGCGCAGCATCTGCTCGCCACGCTGATGCAACGGCTACTCGCTTTCATTAACCCGAGCGGCATTGGCCGCGCGCCAGCGCCATACGAGGAAAAGGGAGGGCGCCTATGGGAAAAGAACGGAGGGGTGTTCAGCAGGGGAGGGAGATTTTCTATTTGATCATCCAGCACGCAGTAAGCGTTGGCCTTGTTTTCCAAGCGTTTTGGGCTGGCCGAGGGTATTTCAGGTGGTAGCACGCGCTTTCAGCGCGTCGGGACAGCGCCATTTATGGCGCATGATATTTCATGTTGAGCGCCTTAAAAGGCGCCCTCCCGACGCGCTGAAAGCGCGTGCTACCACCTGAAACGCCCTCGGCCAAGTTCGCAAGGGTACCAACTTTTGATCTGTCATTGGCCGCGCGCCAGCAACACTCAGGGTAAAGTAACCAGTGAACCAGCAGAGAAACCGGGATTTTTTGTTAGCCGTATTTTTCGGCCGTTATTAACGTCCACAAATACACTATTTCACTACACAACACTCCTTTTTTATCAGATTTGCAGTATGAAACAGCCATTGGTCGCCATCAAGTTAATTCATACCCTCATCTGGTTCGTATTGGCCGGTGCAACCTTGTATATTTTTTATTCAGGGCTGCTCAATCGTATCACAATGTTCACCTGGATTGCCATTGCCATGATCATTGCAGAAGGCATCGTCTTGCTGCTTTTTAAATGGGCTTGTCCGCTGACGGTTATGGCCAGAAAATACTCCGATTCTGATAAAGACAACTTTGACATTTACCTGCCCAACTGGCTGGCCAGGCACAACAAGACTATTTTCACGACGATATTTTTGGTGGGACTTGTTTTGATTCTGCTCAGAAAAATGTAGATGTTCAGCACTTTTCTCCTCGCTTGCGCTACAGTGCTCCATGCCTTATCCCGAGCGACGCTGGCGAGCATCCCCTGAACCTGTGCGCGCCCCTCAGGAATAAATCCCGCAGTTGTCAAAAATCAGATTAGTATATATTGGAGTAAATCTTATTTTTGTCGGCACAATCCAGCAGCCCCACACCTCATTAGAACATGGAATTCAGCCCAGCCAACAACATTGTTCAACGCTGCCTTCAAGGGATGGCCCTGGAAAGTAAAGGCGAACCCGAGGCCGCCGGCGCGTTATTTCTTCAGGCATGGGAGGCAGCCACCAACGATTTTGAAAAATTTCTGGCAGCCCATTATGTAGCCCGGCACCAGGAAAATGTCTCCGATAAATTAAAATGGGCAGAAACCTCTTTACAGTTTGCTTTAGAGGTACATGATCCCGCCGTTCGCAGTGCTTTGCCTTCTCTGTACCGAACCATTGCCCAGTGCTTTGCGAATGTAAACGATCCTGTCAACGCACAAAAGAATGAGGAATTAGCCCGTTCATTCGGGGAAAACCCCAATGACCCCGGCCCCTTTTATCACGGGACAAAAGCAGATTTGCAGGTGGGTGATTTGCTGACGGCAGGGCGCCATTCCAATTATGAGCGTGATCTTCAAATGAATCACATTTATTTCACCGCCCTGGTCAATGGAGCCGGACTGGCTGCGGCCCTGGCAAAAGGAGATGGGCAGGAGCGCGTTTATATCGTTGAACCTACGGGGCTTTTTGAAAATGACCCGAATGTCACGGACAAAAAATTTCCGGGTAATCTGACGCGTTCCTATCGCTCTGAAGCGCCCTTAAAGATCATTGGAGAAGTAACAGACTGGGCGAAGCAGGCATCTGAAGACATTCAAAAATGGAAAGATAAACTGGCGAATAACAAAGGGGCGATCATTAATTAATGTGGGTTTTGGGTAGGTTTTGATTACATAAAGGCTAAATCACACATAAATTTTCACTAAACCAATACATCATGGCATCCAAAATTGTAAATGAAACACCGCAGGAATCTCCCATTCGCAAGGCCTGGCTCGCATTTGTCGAGAGCGTGAAAACCTTGCTGGTTCCACGAAAAGACAACAGACCGGCAGATCAGTTCCTCGAACTGCGGGACAAAGTGTATGACATTGTCCTCAGCGAAGAATTTTTAAAAGACTTGGATATAGCATACAATGGAGGCCCTGGTAATAACTATCACATAGAGGAACCTGTCAAGGAAGCCTTACTGCTGGAGTTGCAGGCATACAAACGTGCAGTTGAAGTAGTACATTTGACAGAAAAACGCAAGGAAAAGAAAAACTGGTTTAGCCCACTACTGGGGAAAGCCTCTACTGTCACTGGCAGTGTAAAAGATATTCTGGCGGAAAACATGCCGTTTCTGAAAGGCGGCCTTACCCTATTCAATGAAGTGCTTGACCTGTTTAAAAAAGATTGAACGCATAAAATCCACTTGTGCTGATATGCCAATTACTCATCCCTTGCTTGTCGGATGTCAGACAGGCAAGGGATTTTTCCGTCCCCCGCTGGCGCGCGGCCAATGCCACCAGTAAGTAAGCGGTACAAATCGAGCACTCCACCTCCACTTACCCTTCCTCCCTTTCAGCAATCTCCGTCAAAATAGCGCACAATTCATTCGGCTGGCTAAAAAACGGGGAATGGCTGCTTGGCATCGTGTACACTTTGTTGCAAGTGGTCTCTTCGTACATCTTGCGTTGAATAAACGGCGTAACGGCTTTATCTTCACTACATTCGATGTAGTATCTCGGTACGCTTCCGTAGTTTTCTGCGCTAAGTTGCAAGGGAGTTATCCCCGATTCAAAAGGCTCGTAACTCAATAAAAGTTTTGCCAATTCCACAATAGAATCATCACAATCGTGGTACAAACCTTCCTTGTATATCTCCGGCTGCAGCGTGGAGGCATTGAGGGTGTCGTGGAAAGTGACATACGGTTTCAACACCCCTGCCGTATCCTGCAAGGAATAGGCTCTTTGCGTTTTACCATGGGGGATCAAATAAGCAGCCAAATACACCAACTTTTCGATTTTATGGGGTCGATATTCAGCCGCTTGCGAGATCATGATGCCGTTTTTACTATGACCCACCAACACCACTTTGCCTTCTACCGAGTCGATCAAATTGCATAAGTACTGGACATTTTTGGCAAAAGTCACTTCCGCAATGGGTGTTTTGTCCCTGCCCATGCCCAATAAGTCAATGGCGAGCGCTTTGTGGCCCTGTTTTTCCAATACAGGCACAATGCGGTGCCAGTTCCACGCGCTGTGCCACGAGCCGTGAACCAAAATAAAGGTTTTCATGCATCTGAATTTTAAAAATTAAGGGAGAACGAGGCCCATTGTGCTGTTTCCCAGCCAGTTAAAGCCTTTTGTCCGGTGGTGTGCTGCTTTTAATTTAACAGTACAAAAGTCCTCCGGCGGGACCGGTGTGGCAACCCGAATCTTGCGATGTTTCGGTCGTTGTTGGTGTCCACTTATTTTTATCGGCACTTCTGTGAAAAGTCCTCTCGAAAACCCGCGTGGCGGCAAAAGAACTCCAGTTGCAGCGTGTCATCGCCCGTAGGAATCCATCCATCCCGCAACTGCTGCACCGCTTCCAACTCCGGGGTTTTCCATGCAGGAAGTTTCGGAAGAAACACGGCTGTATGGGAAGGGGAAATTTTCCACATAGCAATGTGTATGGCGTTTTGTATCTCCTGCCTGGGGCTGAATGGTCAAATTTACAAGTTTTGTAACGACTTGCTCCGTATGCAGGATCATTTCAAAAGGAATTGCGACACTGAGTAAATCCAGTCAGTTCAACTGGTTGGCGAGGACGTCCCTTCAATTTACAAAAATAATTATATACCAAACCATTAGATTTGCCCTTTTTAGAGGCAACTCCTAATCCCTTGGCTTCTCAGATATAATCACATGAAAGTATGAAAACAATTCTCGTAGTTCTCTTTTGCCAACTGGCGTCATCTATTTGGCTCGTTCCCACCCCTCAAGTTTCTATTTCACGCCAAGGCGACCCAATCGTCCTGCGTAATAACGCTGATCAGAAAGTCGCCATCAATGCTGCAGAAGCGAAAACCGGATTTTTATCGGAAAGACACAACATCTCGGCAGCAGACGCCCCTATCCTTCTTGCTGCGGTCACCATTGATGCCTTTGCCACAAACCAACTGATGCTCAGCGCTCCGCCCAGCACTTCTTCTTTGGTAACTGGCGGGGCGGATATTATCGGAACCCGCCGGGCAATGTCCATGAATATGCTGTCGGGCGTCGGGCCTGCAACGGTTGCTGTTGCAGGAGGAAGCCTGAATTTTAATGTAACGAACACCACCCCCGATTCTCGCGGACAGGCAGTGGTTTCGTGGGACGGAGATGCCAACGCGAACACCCTGACGCCGACCGGACTGGGGGGCGTTGACTTGAGCGTTACCGGCAACAATGCCATTCGCATCAATGTGCTGAGCGCCACGGCAGGTACCGAACTCATTTTCGATGTGTATAGCAATGGCAGCAATGCCTCCCGCGCAGGTATCATCCTGCCGGCTGTGGCCTCCGCGACGGATTTTTACCTGAATTTCAACACTGATTTTATTGCTACGCTTGGCAGCGGGGCCAACTTTGCCAGTGTAGGCGCCATCGTCATGACCGTATCTGGCACTGAAAAATCCTGCGCCATCAATCTGGTTGAAGCAGCGGCTTCTGCGCCCAACATCGCTTCGCCTATTCAAACGGACGCCATTATCATAGACAACGGTCAGAGCGGCACAGCCGACCCCAACGACCGTATCCGGTACAAAATCAACATCCAGAACACCGGCACCGGTCCAGCCACCAATACGCAGGTCAACGTTGTGCCCGATGCTGTGACCACACTCGTGAGCAATTCCTTCCGTAGTTCGCCGCTGGCCATTCCGGATGCGTATACCTGTACGGGAAATGTAGGCATCAACGTACCCGCAGCAAGTGGCGTGAAAGCCAATGATTTCGACGATAATCTGCCCTTAACTACCCTTTCATGCGGCTCTTGCGTATCAGCCAATGGCGGCATGGTGACGTTGAACAACGACGGCAGTTTTACCTACGACCCTCCGGCCGGCTTCATCGGTACCGATAATTTTACTTATACCATTACCGACGTCAATCCGGTAGGCGCGCCGGTGCCGACTACCGATAATACGACTGTTACCATTACCGTAAGTAATATGGTCTGGTTCATCAGCAATGTAGGCGGCGGTACAGGGGGTACTGGTACACGGCTTAACATGTTCAAAACCCTGGCCGACTACAACGCCTCCTCTGGCCCGGCCGCCGGACAGGTTGTATATATTCAGGAAACTGGAACCGATTATCCCGGTGGAATCGGATTGAGAGATAATATGTACCTGATTGGTACAGGTCACACAGGCGGTATTACGCTGGCAGATGTGCTGCCGTTTGCTGTGGCGCCCAATAGTTGGACGCTGCCTGTCATCAACGGTACCCGCCCGGTCATTACCAATGCCACTGGCGACGGCGTACTACTTGCCCAAAACAACAACCTGCGGGGTTTTAATGTGGGGGCCTGCTCGAATTTCAGCATCAACAACGGAGTGAGTTCGGTGGGCGACCTGGTAATAAGCGAAGTGTCTATCAACAATCCCTCGGGTGGCGGCGGGTTTGACGCCAACGGGGGCAGCGGGGCAGGTATGAACGTTGTTTTTAGCAGCATTTCCACTATCGGCGGCCCCAACGGCATCAACCTGACCAACTGCCAAGGTACATTTACTGTAAACGGTGGCTCAATACTGGACCCAAGCGGCCCTTGTGTATTGGTACAGGGCGGTTCAGTGGTTTTTGCATGCAGCGCTTCATTGTTTGACAACACCGGGTTTGTGGTGGACGTGAGCGACCACGATAGCGGAAACGTGACCCTTTCGGGTACTATTACCTCGACAGGTTCGGGTATTCGTGTACAGAACTGTAATGGTGGAACAAAAACCTTTTCAGGCATTGCCAAAATCCTGAGTACAGGTGTCAATACTGCTGTGAGACTGATCAGTAATACCGGCGCGCAGATCAATTTCAGCGGCGGCGGGCTCGCCATTACCACCACCAGCGGCACGGGCTTCAGCGCTACGGGCGGCGGCACGGTGAATGTGACGGGCACGGGCAATACGATCAACTCGCCTTCCGGCACCGCCCTCAATATGAATATCACAGACATCGGGTCGAGTGGAATGACGTTCCAGAGTATTTCCTCTGGCAACAACACCGCGGCTGCCGACCCCACCAATGGTATCGTTCTGAGCAGCACGGGTACACTTGGAGGGCTGACCGTGACAGGGACGGGAAGCGCCGGGAGTGGTGGAACCATTCAGAATTGCACTGATGTGGGCGTTTCGCTTACCAACACTACCAGCGTGAGCCTTTCCCGCATGAACATACAAGGCAGCGGTAAAGACGGCATAAATAGCACTACCGTGACAGGCTTTAACCTTTCCAATTGCACCGTGACGAACAATGGCAATTCCACGTTCGACGAGGGAATCGAATTCACTAACCTGTTTGGCACATGCTCCATGAGCAACTGTACTGTGACCAATAATGCCCACAACAACTTCAAACTCGACAATAGCAGCGGCACATTGACCTCTTTCAACATCAGTGGCAGCACTTTCGAGGGTCACAACAATTCCACTGCCTTCGGCAATCACGGCTTCCTCTTTGAAGCCCGAGGCTCGGCATTGGTCACAGCAGTCAACGTTACGACCAGCATCTTCCGCAACAATTTTTCCATAGGAATGCAGGTCATCACAGGCGACAATGCAACCATAAGCAGTTTCATCGTGAATGGCTGCACTTTCTCCGACACTGGCACGGGCAATAGCCAGGAAATCGGCGCCGACTTCGCCACTGCCCAGACGTCGAACTTGACCTATCAATTCCTCAACAACACGCTCACCGGCCACAACGCACAGGCTTTCAACACCTTCACCGCGGCGGGTGCAGGTACAGGGGGCACCCTCCGAGGCACCATTCAGGGGAATACCATCGGCCTGCAGGCGACGATGGACTCCGGCTCTAAAATCGGCAACGGGATGCGTATCAACATCAATGGCGGCGCCAACGCCCGAATCCTGGTGAACAACAACACCCTCCACCAAATCCCTACGGGCAGGGGCATCGAGTGCATCGCCCGCAATGGTACGGGCGGCGCATCTTTCATTGTCACCAACAATACTGTCACCGCGCCCACTGGCACGGCTGGGGCTGCATGCGGGGCAGGCGTGTTGTGTCCGTTGGCACCTATTTATGTGCAAACTAACTGCGCAACCGTGTGCAATTCTGCTTGCTCGGTCGTGTCGGGTAACACCGCCTACGACCCGACTAGCGTGCCCGGCGGCGCAGGCAGCGAGTCCTCGGTTCAATTGCAGGTAACAGGCGCTTCTGCGCTCACCTATGAGGGCAATGTGGCACTGACGGCCTTGCAAAACTTGACGAATGCCAACCCCGGCTGCGTCACTAAGAATGTCATTGGTACAGTGACAGTAGTGGCGGCCAGCACTTGCCCAACGCCATAAACAGCGTTATCCCGGCAATGGAATTGCGGTAGGCATCGAATGGAAAAAATCAATCGGCGCAGTGGGCACACGTCCTGATCAAGACCTGCTGCCTGTAAATTTCGGTTTTGATGAATTTATGGCGCCGATTTATGATGTAGCCACCGGGCTTACCCCAACACAATCTCTGGCCGCTATCCCAAATGTAGTCGCAAACAATGCCGACTGGGTAGAATATTGCAACAGCCCAATGTCGGTATGCCGCATTATGCAACCGCAAACGCTGTTGCAGGAAACTGTATTAAACTTTTCCAGCAAAGGAATGTCCAACCAGGGCATCCGGTATGAGCAATATTCCATCCCCCGAATATATGCCCTGGCAGACGTGTATTGAAATTTTAAAAACCAACTGTTGACATGAAAAAATGTATCCTTCTCCCCTTTTTGCTGGCCATCCACAGCCTGCTGTTCGCCCAATCCAACGTACGCGCCTGGTATGCCGACGGGCAGGTATGGGTAGTATGGGAGGCCACCAACCCGCTGCCGGAAACCTTTGCCGTGTATGCCAAACCCGTATCGTTCAACAATACGAGCAATGCCACACTCGTCGGGCGGCTTTTCAAGGAAGAATACGGCCCTGCGGCCCTGCGCGAGCAGGTAGATACAGCGGCCACCTATCGAATCCCGAACGGAAATGGCGGCGTTTATCAGTTGGCCGGCAATGAGGCTTTGTTCGTTGCGACACCCCACCAGGCCGGATCCTTGTTTTTTGCGGTGGTAGCCTGGGGAGAAAATACTGTCACATCGAGCGTGAACATTACATCGTCTGCCGTGCCATTCCAGTATGACCCGGTCGGCGACCCGGTCGAATGCCACTTACAGAAAACATTTATCTCTCCATTCGATTCCGATTACGCCTGTTTCGCATTCTACATGTGGGCCGACGGGCGGCAAAACCAATGGGAAAACCGCCCCGACTTTCCTGTCATGGCCAATGCTGCGAAAAACGGTATGCCAGGTTTCTTTATGGTGTCTGCACCCTTGAACCTCGATACGACAGGCGGCATTGCGCTCTCCGTATGGCTACACGGGGGCGGGGGCACAGCGCGGCAATCGCTCGCCGGCAGCAGACAGATCATTCGTTTGAACCCGAAACAAGGCATTCTGCTCGCCCACAATGATGACTTCTTCGGGTACTACCTGAGCTATTTTTCAGGCATAGACGGCGCCTCCAAACACTTTGGCTGGCGCAAAAACTACGACCCTTTTACCGGCGCAGCACCGACGGACATCGATACAATCGTCAACTACACCCAACGACGTTACCGATGGATAGATGAATGGATCATGCGGCATTATCCGGTTGATCCGGCGCGTATCAACATCAATGGCCACAGCATGGGCTCGCGCGGGGCAACAATGATGGCCAAGGTTTTTCCGGGCCACTACGCTTCTGCCACGATTTTGAACAATGGTGGAATAGACGACGACCCACCCGGTTTGTCGGATGTGGTTTATGGCCTGACGGAGTTGAATTTTCCCACTAACCTGACCGATTACGGCGGCAACACAGTGCCCTTTACCCATGCATCGGACTACTATACCAGGCTGTCGAACCAGCGTGATTTGCCGCTCATGCGCTTTTACCACAGCAAGAACGACAAAAATGACGAAGCACTAACGGGCAATTCCTGGGATCCGGGCGTGGTCGCCAATTTCAGGGCGGCCGACTCGCTGGCCTTCGGGGCGCAACTCAACTGGAGCGAGCGCCAGCACGGACCGGATACCGGGCCGGCCTACGACGACCATTGGCTCAACGGCAACCTGCCTACGCAACAAACTATCCTGGACGACATCGCCTACGAAGAAGAACATTTCCGCTCCGATGTGTCGTTTCCGGCGTTTTTCAACCACCGGCTCGACCCACAAAACAATGACCCCGGAACAGGCCTGCAAGGCATCAATAACGGCGACGGCGACAACTGGGGCACCTGGGGCGCATATCATCGCTGGGAGCATCCGCAGGAAGATGCCGCTCACTGGCAAACGATGGCTTGGCTGGAATCAGACGCCATTTATGACAACGATAATTGCCCGATCAATTCGCTTTTAGCCGACCTGGCTATCCGCAAACCCCAGCAGTTCAAGCCCGCCACGGGTACTACTGTGAACTGGTGGGTGAGGGATTTTGCCACTCAACAGGTTTTGCAAGACGGGAGCGCCATCGTACAGTCGGATGATCTGGTGGTGATTCCGCAAGTGATAGTTTTCAGAAGCGATATCCTCAAAGTGCAGATCGACATTTCAACCCAGCCTGTGGCGACGCAGGAGTCTGGCAATGACGCGCTGAAAGCCTCGATTGCACCCAATCCGTCCGCCGGGCCTGCTACCCTGATGCTTTATTCAGAAAAAGAACAAAAGGTCACTCTGCAAGTATCGAATATTTCCAGCGTATTGTTTTCTGTTGAAAAACAGATACATATAGGCGAAAACCGCATTGATCTGGGTGATTTTGGCTCTATTCCAGCAGGGTTTTATTTCGTGGAAATTGCAGCGGCAGATACGCCCCTGAAAGTTTTGAAGAAAGTAATGATCGTTTTTTAGCGCATGGTGGAACGAAAGGGAAAGGGCTTCAATAATTTCCAACAATATTTACACGAACTTTTCCCAGGAAACACATCACTTTTCTATCTTTGTTGCCAGGCGTGCTCCGGAACAACACACAAGGTAACCGCCACCCAAGTCAAGAAACTAAAACCGCACTTTATGAATAAGAAGACTCCACGTTCCGCCCACCTCAAGCATTTTGCAACCGCCACCAAACTATTCCTGGTCGCATTTTTTCTCTTAAACCTGACCGATGCAACAGCACAGCGCTTACAAATTCAAGCGCAGGCAGGTACCAATTTTAGTAAAGGCCGAATACAGGATATCGAAACAGGATATGTTTCCCGAGAAACAAGTACGTATTTTGACACTTTGCCTGTACAACTGGGCCTGGGCATCAAAATCAAGGCTTTTCGTCATTTTTACGTCCGCGTGGATGGCTCCTATAAAGCCTATCGGACTTACTTCCATGCAGAACAACAGGATGGCAATGTGCCCAAATACATATTGGGCAATCTGTACAATGAAAAATACACCTGGTCTCTATTACCCGAGTTTCAGTACACCCTGATCAGTGGCAAGCGTTTTGAACTGCCTGCTTATGTTTTTACAGGGCCGGTTTTGAGTTTTGAAAAGGAAAAGAACTTTTCATACAACTACCTGATTAGCAATGGCTTGTCGGCGATTGAAAATGCCATCGAGCCGGATAGCCAAACAGGGTGGAGTTTCGGATTGGGCTTCAACCCTAAATGGCGTCGTTTGGGATTACTGCTGGAAGGCCGCCTGCTTCGTATCGGCTATCAGGATGAAGGCGCACTGGTGGGTAGAATTGCCTATCAGCATTTTACAATAATGTCTGGAATTACGTATGACCTGTTTTAACTCAAACCGGTCGTCATACGTCTTCCTGATTGTCAGATACATCCCATGTTTTAACCGTCTGGTACCACTTACCGCAGACGGTTAAAACACGTGTTCCTCGCTCCTCCGCCTTTCTATGCCTCCGATTTTTTACGCCACATCATTGCTACAAATACTAGCGTTGCTACGGCCATCAGCCCAATAAAAAACAAATAGTAATTCGCCCCGATCAGCGCAGCAAAAACACCGCCGGCTGCAATGCTGCCGTTGATGGCCGACACAATAAAATTGCCTAGGGAAATCGTAAGCAGCCAGAACGACATGATCGTGCTTTTCATGCTTTCTGGGGCCTGTGCATATGCGTATTCCAGCCCGGTTTGATAAATGAGCACTTCGGCAGCGGTGAGGATGACATAGGCCAATACCTGCCAGCCGATATTGGGACTTTGCCCCTGATCTATTTTCAACTGAATCAAGTAAATAAGTACAAACGACAGGATCGTGAGCAGGAAACCCACACCGACTTTTCGGTAAGGGCTGAGGCGGATGCCGCGTTTTTCCAGCCAGGGAAACACCACGTAACTAAACAGCGGAATGTAAACCAGCACGAGGATGGAATTGACCGACTGCACCTGTTCGGCCAGCCAGGTGTGCCCCAGGAAATGCAGATCCATTTTTTGTGCCTGCAACACCCATTCGCTGCTGTTCTGGTCGTTGAGCGCCCAAAAGGCAGGGATGGTGGCAAAAAAGGCCAGAATGCGCCATACCGATTTCACGGCGTCGACCCGTTCGGGTGCGTAGCGGCTTTTGGCGGCGTCGAGCCAGCCGGTTTGGCTTCTTTCACCCCGGAAATACTGCACGGCAGCAAAAGCGCTGATAGACATGAAGTTGGCGCGGTTGACGCCAGAAGGTGGTACCCGCACATAACTCTTGCGGCCCAGGAAAAACACCAGCGTTGCCAGTGCCATCAGCACGCCCGGCACACCAAAGGCCACCATCGGCGAGGCATATTGCATAACGAGCGGCGTAAGCAGCATGGAAATAAAGGCGCCTACATTGATACTGAAATAAAACCAGGAAAAAGCCTTGCTGCGCAGCGACTCGTCGGCACGGTCGATCTGGTCGCCTACATTGGCCGACACGCAGGGTTTGATGCCACCGGCACCCACTGCAATAAGCAGCAGGCCGAAAAGGAAGCCGTTCAGGTTGTTCTGGGAAAAAGCCAGGCAGGCGTTGCCCGCGCAATACACCAGCGAGAGGTACAGGATGACACGGTATTTACCCCAAAACCAGTCGGCCACCACAGCCCCCACCAGCGGCAGAAAATATACCAGGGTGTTGAAAAAATGGGTGATGTCGTTGGCTTTTGCGGCCGCCTGCGCTTGCAGTGCCGGATCATGGCCCGGGTTGAAAAACTGCGATACCAGAAAGGTGGTCAGGATGGCTTTCATGCCGTAAAAACTGAAGCGCTCGGCGGCTTCGTTTCCGACGATGTAATAAATGCTGCGGGGAAGTTTGGACGTGCTGGCCATGGTACATTGCGGAATTTATGTGAACGAATACCACAAATGTCAGGGCCGCAGTGGGCTGAAAGGCTACCGGATTGGCTATTGGAATGTAACAAAATGGGTAACAAGAGGCCTTTTGAGGCTGCTTCACTCGTTGTAGCAGGATGGTAACCCGCCTATTCAAAGCGCAATTTCCTGCCTGCTAAAAACCAGCGAGTAAATCCCCTTTCCGTCGCGCACGAACAGGTCGCCTTTTTGAAGCATGTGGCTGATGCCTTCATCCGCCAGTTTCTGGTTGATGGGCTCGAGCAGGCGCTTGACCATGGTGTCAAAGTTTTCGGTAAATTCTTCGCGGTGGAAGTTTTCGCCCGCGCACACGCGCTCGGCACAACGCCGGAGAAAAAGATAGGGCGATTGCCGGTTGGTAAAATCAAAGACCAGGTTTTGAAAGGAAAAATGCTCGGTTTGCAGGCTCATGGTCACATAGTGCCGAATACCGCGCGTTTCGAAGCGCAATTGATTGGCCTGCTGCCCCGGCGGTCGCGACACCACTTCTTCTTCCAGTTGGCTGCCCAGCCAGGAAATGGCGAGTACGAGGATGCAAATAACCAATGAGGGGCGCGACAACATCCGGATAAGGCGGTCATCCATCGCCCAATGCCCGCCCTCATTTTTGTGGATGTTTGGGTCGTTGAAAAACTCGGCTACCTGGGTATACACCAGAAAAAAACAAACCACTAAGGTAAAAAGGGCCATTACATGTATGCCCCGCTCATAAAAAATGACCGCAATACTCAGACAGAGCAGCAAGGCAACCACTACGGAAACCACCGTATCGGTCAGGAGCCACACCCGGGGCTCCAGCGGAAACGTGGCGAAGCACAGACCAACCGTGACAATGGCCAGCATACCCAGGTTGATTTTTTCGAGCCGCTTGTGCAGCCGCAGCCACCCGTCGCGGAAATAGGACAACGAATAAACAAACAGGGCCGAGTTGATAATGGACAAGGCTTTTCGGCCATACCAGTACGGCCAGAAATCACGGTATTCGTTGGCCAGTTTTTCTGGATTGGTGCTGGAATAACCGTATTCCAGCAGTCCCATCAAAAACCAGACGAAGAGCGCAGCGGCTACCCAAAGCAGCCCGTTGTCGTGTTTGTCGTCGAGTTTTTCCTTGATAAAAAAATGCACTGCTGCCACGGCAATGGCAGACAAGATGGAGAAAAAAAGGAAAAAGAGTTGAACGGGACTTTCCAAAACGAGGTTTGTGCTGTGCAAAGTTACGCAATAGAACCTATGTTTGGAAGGGCGCCTGTTTATCAGGGAACACCGGGTTGAGTGGCCAGCGCTTTCATTTCATAATACAGTTTCCCCATTTCTTCATCTGCCCATTCTATCAATACTGTACTGGAATCGTTTGTCCAGGCAACCCTTCGCAGGTGATTTCCATACACCATTTCCAGGGTAATTTTTCCGGTACTGCGGCCTGCCTTCAGGAAAGAAAATTCCAGCCCGGTCATTTTATCTTGCCGGGTGTTCAGTTGTCTCAGGCTGTATTGCGCATCGGGCGAGTGCAGGGGCTTGGCGTCCATTTTTTGCCGCTTGCTGGTCGACTGGGCAAATTGTCGTGCAAATTCCAAGGAATCTATACGTTTTATATGCACCAAATCGCTGTTGAGGCATTCCAGGCCGCCGCCAAATTCCGCATCATACTGAATGTAACTCAACATAAGCGCCCCGCTGAATACCCAGCCCGACTGCCCCTGCCCTTTCCAGACAGTGACATTCACCCAGCGGCCTTTGCGCGGGATACCATCACTAAAAGTGGCTTCAAACACCTCTTCGGATATGTTTTCGTGCCTGATCAGGCGAGTATTTTTGGGGAGGGTAGCCAGTACAGGTGCGTCTTTGGAGGGGCCTTGTCGGAGCCGAAGGCCGTCTACGGTGGTAACTACGTGAAAAGATGCCGTGGGCGCATAGCCACCGCATTCCGGCTCTACTTCCGTTGGCATTTCAGGCGTTTCCTGTATTGTGTTTTGGGACACAACGAGGCAAGGCAGTACGAGTAGCAAGGTTCCTGTCAGGAGACTGGGCAACACGGATTTTTTCATGAAATGGATCTGAGGTTTGTGATGAATAGATCAACCATACCATTTCAATGCCAGTTGTGGGTGGCGTGTGAACACGGTATGCAACCTTACTACAGTGTAACTTAGTGTCCCTTGTGCCTTCCTTTGTGCCATTGTGGTAAAAATTTTTAACACGAAGGACACAAAGGAAGGCACAAGGGACACAAAGCGTAGCGTGTACGCACATTTTCAGGGCCGATCAGGGTTTGGAACCTGACGCTTCCTTTTTTACCTGAAAGTCCGGATGCCCGCATTGCCACATCATAAAAGCATACTGGTCGGCAAAATTGGCAAAAGTAACTTCCCGGTCTTCCGTAAAATGCCCGTTGTCGTAGTTTACCTTCATCAAAACGGGTTTGCCGGAGGTAGAAGCATTTTGCACAGCAGCGGCAAATTTACCAGGCTGCCATACCACCACGCGTGGGTCGGTCCAGCCGCCAACGCTCATGACTGCAGGGTAATTCACGCCTTTTTTCACGTGCTGCATGCCATCCATTTCGTACAATGCCTTGCACTCGATACTGTCTGTGACCGTACCAAATTCGGGAATATTGACGGGGCCGTTGCTCGAAAACTCCAGCCGCAAGGCATTGGCACAGCCCACGTTGCAGACAGCCGCTGCAAACAAATCAGGGCGCTCGGTAATGGCTCTTGTAATCAAAATACCGCCTGCACTGGTGCCGGTGCCGCTTAATTTATCAGCCTTCGTGTAACCATTAGCAATGAGGTATTCGGCACAACTGATAAAATCTTTCCAGGTATTAGGTTTGGTAGTTTTATAACCGGCCTTGTACCAGTCTTCCCCTTTTTCACCGCCGCCGCGCACGTGTGGTATGGCAATGACGGCCCCTTTTATTGCAAGAGAATTCAATTCCACATTGAAATAAGGCGACATGCCATACCCATACGCGCCATAACTTTCCATCAGACAGACATTGGAACTGTCTTTTTTAGTGCCTTTTTTGTAGATGATCGAAAGTGGCACCATCACGCCATCATGTCCTTTTACCTCCACTTCCTCCACTATGAGGTTTTTGTATTCGTCGGGATAAACCGGAGCAGGAAATAAAGGACTGGGCGAAAACTTGTCCGTATCGGCATTGTAAACAAACACGGTAAACGGTTTATTCCAGGAAGTGACGCCCACATAATATTCATTGGTTTTGGTGTCCATGCACATCGAATACGCCGATCCGGCATACGGCAATGTCACTTCCGACATTTTTTCTGTGCGCAGGTTGTACTTGTAGAAATGGTTGTTGATGCCATCGCTGTAACTGATGAGCAGGAAGTCCTTGCAACGGGTAAAATTTTCCAGCGTCATAGGTTTTTCGGGGGCAATGACTTTTGCATTTGCCCAGTCGGGATTTTTTAAATCCGTTGTAACGAGTTTGTATTTTTTGGCCCCGTTGTAGGTAATGGCAAATACTTTGTCACCTGCTACGTCAAAACTCCGCACCAGTTTATCCGCCGGAGTACACAAGGTTTTCCATTGTATTTTTCCCGAATTGGCTTGTGAAATGGGCGCATAATACATTTTCATTTCGTTTTGCACCGTTCCTTCGCCCGCAAATATGTAGTCCCTGGAATCCTTCTCAAAAAAAGTATAAGGATACACTTTGGCATCGATTTTCAAATCCGGATAGGATTCATTGCTGAAAAAATCGATATCCGCGGCCGGGTCGGCGCCCAATGTGTGCAGTTTGGTTTTGGGATTCAAACGCCCGCCGGGATCGGTATTGTCCGCCGATTTTATCCACATGTACATAAACGCCTTGTTGTCGAAGGTCCAGCCACCAATGCCACCTGTGGCGGGTATTACATCGGGCAGAATTTTTCCGGTGTTCACGTCCACTACCAGGATGGTTTGTACTTCAGCGCCATTTTCGGCGTAGCCGATGAGCAGTTTTTTGCCGTCGTAACTGGGCGCAATCTGCTGTACAGAAAGGGTTTTTCCCTGTTGATAGGTAAGCGGGTCGAACAGCAATTGCTCTGCTGCCCCCACGTTTTCACGGAAATACACCTTGCTCACTTTTTCGCCAGGCATTCTTTTTTGGTAAAATATCCGGCCGCCTTCCTTGATTGGGTAGTAGATTTGAGGCGGTTGCAACTTGTCTAATTTCCGCCATTCGGCGATCAGTTCATCCCTTCCAGCGATGTTGCTCATCGTAGTATTCGTCAAATCTGCCTGCGCTTTAAACCAGTTATTTACCTCCGGGTCTTTCATGTCTTCGAGCCAGCGGTAAGGATCGGTGTACGTGACGCCCCAATAGGTATCCTGTGCCTCCACCGTTTTGGTGGGCGGGTATTTCAACTGGGCAAACAGGCTTGAACAGCCCGCAATGAAAAGACAAAGCAAAAGTGTTGTTCTCATGATATGGTTTTTTTATTGTTACAGATTGTTTTCGCGTTTCAAAGTCAGGGTTAATGCCCGGTCGAAGCGGCCATTCCCCTTAAATCGCCACTTCCTTCCATCAGAATGCGCGATTTGCAGCCTTTACAAGTGCCGGAAATCTGGAGCGTTTCGACCAGCAGTCTGGCTTCCGGCATGAGTGTCAGCGACGCACCCGACTGAATTTCAAGACCTAAAATCTCTACTTCTCCTGTACGGATAACCGGGTAATCTCCCGTTGAAGCAGACACATCGGGAACAATTACATTGTCAAATTCGGATGGGACTTTACCAGTGCTCCAGTTTTTGAAAAAAGACCAGTCCGTTTCGTGGCCCGGAGCGCCGCCGCGCCATACATTGGTTTTTTGAGCGGATACTGCTGCGGAGAACAGCATGAAAAAACAGATAGAGAAATGCGCTGTCGATGAAAATAATTTGGAAGTCATGGTGCCTGGATTTTGATGTTAACAGTTGACGTTTGGGTTCTTTTTTTACATCATCTGGCGAAAACCTAATCGGTAGAACGACAGATGTTTAACCCTTCATTGCAGCGCAGGCAGACAACGTAAGTGCAAATGGAATTTTTTTTAAAAAAAGTTGGAATACGAGGAAACAGCATAAAACAATGCGGCCTCAGCGCCGCACCACCGTCCATACCCGACCTTCTCCGTTTGCTCGCTGCACCCGCCACCAGTACGCACCCGCCGACAAACCCTTCATATCCACTTGTCCGGCCAGCAGCCCCTCGGCTATTTGGCCGCGCTGAACGACCCGGCCCAGTGCATCGACCAGCCACCAGTCGAGTGAAGCGGACGCGGACGCACGTTTCCAGAAAAAGAAATCGCTACACGGGTTTGGAAAAATGGTCACTTCCAGCGGCATATCTGTGGTGTCGCCAGGTTCCGGCAGCAAGGCCTTGAATCCAGCCCAGGGCCGCGCCTGCTTGATGACCAATTGTCCGTCGGCGTCGATCTTGTACTCAATTTCCATGGCAAATGCGTCGGACGCCTCCGCGTGGTACAACACTTTGAATACCTGATGAATCACGCTCAGGTACGTGCGCATTTGATCGATATAAAAAGGCGTCATCAGCACCGAATCGGCGGGAATCTGATTGGAATGGGTCATCACAAAATGATCCTCCTGCGGCCCCGAAGCAGCGCTCAGCAGCACTTCTTCCGGGATCGAACTAGCCGCAGGGTTGGTCACGAGGTCTTCACCCACCTGCGAGTTGAGGTAGTAGTAGCCGATGGTATTGTACGCCGGATCGGTGCTGACGCCTACGCCGTTCACTTTTTCATGTTCAAAATTGGGATGTACCAGCACGCCCATTGCTGTTTTGAAATGATCGATGCGGTAAAAATCGCGCTCCTCAAATGCGCGCAGATTCCAGGTGCTGGCATATACCTGCTTGATACTTTTTGAAATATGGCCCTCGTCGGGGTGCTGCGTTTTGGAATCGTACAGGCCCGCGCCGCTAAACCCTGGCAAATCCTCATTGTTGGTGCTCGATCGACAGCGGATGGGCACTCCCGTCGGAAACTGCTGCTGCATGTCCGTCAGCGCCTCCATCATCCAGCCGGGCATGGGCGCGTTTTTGATGGTTTGGCGAAATGCGTCGAGCCGCTCGATGCGAACATTAAAGTCCGTTTGAAAATCAGCCGATTCCATCATTTGCCGTGCCTGTTCGTACAAGCCGTTGTACTGCATAAATGCATCGTAGAAGTAGAAGGGTATGCCAAACCCGTCGGGCACGGTGCCTTCCGGGAAACCCAGGGTACGCAGGGTAGCCACATTGGCGCATTTCACCCCGAAACTGACGGAGGAGGCAAAATGGAGGCTGTCTAGTGGTAAAATGCGCGTTTCCGACAGGTTTCGCACGGGCTCTTGTACTGTTTTGGGCCGAATGCGTTCGTAATGCGCGTCCACTTCGGCGAGGGTAGCCGCCCGGAGGATGTAATTTTCCGGTGTGGCCTTGAAATATACATACCGCCCGATCAGCGAATCGATGCCGGGCAGCAGCCTGGCGTCGCGGATAAACGCATTCGGTACATTGTCCTGAATGGCCCGCAGGTTGACATGCGAAAGCGGCGTTTGCATTACGCTGGTGATGATGCCACCCACGCGTGGAAGGTCGTTGGGCAGGGTTTCGTACAGCACCACATCGCGGGAAAAAGGTGTTTCGCCGCTTTGTACCACCCGAAGCAGGCCGTACCCTTCTGCCACATGCAGCGCCACATAATCGATGTCGGCAAAGAGGTCATCTTCGAGCAACACCTTCACACGGGAAGCATCGTACAGGTCTTTTTCCTGCCAGTACACCGGCACGCCCCCTGGTTCGTTGGGATAGTAGCAGAAATTGTTGTGGAGGAAGGGCATGTTGGCCGCCATCAGTTCCATGGCTTTTTGTACATACTGCCACGAAAAAGTATTGTTTGGCTGAAAAACAAAGCGGTACACCCCCAGTCCGCCGCCCGGCGCTGCCACCGTCGGGTGGTACAGGATGGAGCCGGTCATCAGGGTGCCGTCGTTGGTGTAGCCCAGGCTGTTGGCAAACTGTGTGTGCGTTTCAAAAGTATTGCTGTTGATAAAATACAGCAAGGGATGCGCGGCATCGCGGTTTTTGATAAAAAACTTGACCTCTTCTATCATGCCAATGCCCGGAATGTCGGTTGGAACTGCCAGTTTTTTGAATGCCAGCCGGTCGGGAATAAAAACAGCGCCGCTTGCAAAATCGATACCTGCCGCGCTATTCAGCGGACTTTCCTGTGGCAGTTGATTCCATTCTGTTATATCGTTCAAACCATCTTCATCCGTATCGTCGGGAGAAGCCAGCAGGTGCGCCGTGACGCGATATTGATCGACGGGAAAAGCGGCGAGGTTTTCAGGCAAGGCAAGACTGCCTGCCAGGCCCTTTGCCATCACCGTCACCTGCTCGAACGCGTTGCCGGCTTGTGTGCGTGCATGCAGCAGGTAATAGTGCTGTGCATCGGCATTGACGCTCACGCTTGCCACGCCGTAATCGTCTACCTGAAAGCCGGTAATCGGAACCGATTGCGCAGGCAACAGCAAGGGAAGCAACAGGAAAAGTACAGTAGTTGGTTTTTTCATACGCACAGGGGACATGGAAGCAAATGCCACACTCCCAGCCATTTTTTTGTGTGTCCAGACCTGTAAGGTTTTAAAAACCTTACAGGTCTCGTTCATCGAAAACGACCAGCAGTAAGCGCAAACACTTCAAAACTACCGGGAATTGGCCAAAAGTGAAATGAAATATCCGATTGTTTTGGCTTGAATTTTACTTTTATGCATTCGACGCGTCGGGGAGGAGTCGCCCCACCCTACTTCTGCGCTTCCTTGATCATAAAAATCTCCGCATTTTCCGGCGTGATACTGATCAGGTTGCCCCGACCACTAACGGAAACAGTTTTCAGATTTTGCCCCGGTTTACTGCCAAATTTGAACACAGAAAGTGAAATGCCTGCTTCGGCGTGCTGGCGAATTTGCTCCAGCAGGGTTTCGGAAAGGGTAAAATCGCCATCTGTAGCGAG
>JAEUUT010000174.1 GCA_016787415.1 Saprospiraceae bacterium
TTTTGTATAAATGCTGGACAATAACGCCGGGGCCGGTGTCGGTAAGGTGGTTTGGAGATAATTGGGACGTAATAATTGCGGGGTGTAAATGTCTGCGGGAGCCGGATTCATTTTTGCCAAGGCAAAAATGAATCCGGCTCCCGCTGACTTTTACTCCCCTCAATTATTACGTCCCTATTATCTCCAAACCACCTTACCGACTCCTGCCCGGGCGTTATTGTCCAGCATTTCTACAAAATAAATGCCTGCAGCAAGTCCTTCCCGTTGCAATTCTATGCTTGTTCCATTGAAATGCATGCGTCGTATTTCTCGCCCGAATGCATCGCGCAATACGATTTCGCCATTTTTCAAGGTGTTTTCGGGCCAACTAATGCGCACATATTCATTTGCTGGGTTGGGTGAAATTTGAATCAGCGTTTGCGGCGCCACTGGAACAGCCGTGCCCACCAGATTGACCTCCAGGAAGTCTTTACAAACCGTCTGATAAGGCGTATTGGTCAGCACCGGATCATTTTGATCGAAGTAGATTGCCGCCTGATTGTAAATGACAGCGCCTACCGGATTACCCGTTTTTTGTGTAATCCGGAACGTCACAAACCCGTTGGAGGCAGGCTCATTGACATTGGAATCGGGCAGCATGATACCATCAAACAGGATAGACAGGATACCAGTACTGCTCAGTTTCCAGGAGTAGGGATGGCTGGACGCGCCGGGCCGGATGCTCGACGGCTGAAGCCATTGCGAGAGCGTATCGATGATTTCCACCCGGAAAGCCGTATCGGTGCCGGTGTTCTGAAAACGAACGAGGTATTCGATTTCCTGATCCGCTTCGATGCAGTGCGGCTCGTCGACGCCGTAGGGGAAAGCCGTTTTGTCATTCGGATCGTAACTTCCGATCACTTCCTTGCAGAAAATATCGCCCAGCCCATTGCCGCTGTTGTTGTCAAAAAGGTTCACCATACCTGTCGTGGAATTTCCCGTTGTGGTACATCCTTCTACAGCAATAGTGGGGGCTTGTTCGCCCAGCGGGTATCCGGGCTCCTGTGTTGCAGTAATACGCCAGGTATGTCCATTGGCAGGTATAGGAAATTCGACTATTTGGCCTCCCTGAAGGCTAACAGCCCCTTCGCGGGTAATGACATGATCGTCGATAATGACATATCCAACGGGCTCGATGGTGGGGTTGAGTCCTTTATTAGCCAGATAGAGCCGCACGGAGTCGGCATCGCAGACGCCTGCCACCTGGATATTGGCGCCCGACCAGTTGCCTGTCGCAGAAGTATTACAAATGGAATCAGGGCTGACAGAGGCTTCTATACAAAGTGTTTGACCGAGTGAAGCATTACAGTTGATATAAGCCGACATGGTCACTACCCGACAGTCCAGGGGCGGGATAGAGTCGAATGTAAACACAAGTGTGTCGCCTTCCAATGTATGCGGGTGTGAAAAATTCGACAGCGTAATCAGAGGGTCTGACACCAGGCGAAGTTGTGCAGGACTGGCCGTTGCAGCACCCCAGTTGCAGATAGTGGCGCTGGCGCTTATGGTGGTGCAACGCCTGAAATTGGGGGTTGCTATTTCTGCCTGAAGCAAAGGGCAATCTGTTGGCGTCTGAACGGCAAAGTTGGCAGTGCCGAGAACAGGCGGCAAGCCCGCAGCAAAATATATATTTATGGTATCCGGGCACGATTGCCACAAATAACTTGGCGGCGTCAGAAATACCTGATAGTAGCCAGTGTCAATAAATGGAATCCGGTAGTGCCCTACAGCATCAGTAAGGGTGTAGAGTGCAAATTCGGGGCCTTGCGCTGTTACTATCCAGTTCTGCAAAGCAGACTCTCCGTTGTCGACCAGGCAGTTGTCGTTGGAGTCGATCACGACCTTACCTTCTATTGTATTTTGGTAACTACTAAGATTCCCATCGGGAGCAATTTTCAGCAGTACCATATCTTGATTCATTCGCAGACCTGCTGCAATCAGGGAGCCGTCGGCCAGCACACGCCCCGCTGTAAGAGATATGATGCCAAGCACCTGATTGGGGAAACTGCGTACCCATGCAATGCTCCCATCGGCGTTTACTTTGGCCACGGTGGCATTCACCTGATTCAGGTTGTCCAGATAATTGGTACCCACCACATAAAAGCCATCATTGCCAATGGGAAGTACCAGCCTGGCTTGCAATTGGCACATTTCAGGCACATTGTTCAGGTAACGTTGCCAGATGGTGTCGCCTCCTGGGCCCAGCAGGAGCAAGCGGGAGGTATCGTTGGTTTGCTCGAATTCCGTTTTTACAACCAGGCTCTGGCCCGCGTCGTTGGAGCCGTAACCGAATAAACTCAGGCCTTGGTTGGGGTAGGTTTTGTGGTGCCAGGCTACCGAACCGTCAGGCAAATAACGGGTGAGCAAATGGTAAAAACTATTGGGTGAAAAAACGGTATCGATGATGGGCCAACCTGCCAGGCAGCCACCCTGACCATCCGGCACGATGCCATAAGCGTACTGGTAATCGTTGGTTGTAACCGTGTTTTTCCATAAAAACGAGCCGTCGGAAGCAAACTTTACTGTAAAATTGAAGTAGTGAGCCGAGCCGGTAACCACATAAAACCCGTTGGCGAATACCTCTCCGGCCTCATTTTCTGTCAGGTTCCAGGGGTATACGTTGGTGAGGTTGGGCACCAGTTTTACGGCTGTGCGCCAAACGATGGCCTGTGCGGGGTTGCGCTTCCAGACGACCAGCGAATCAGCCACTTTAGTTAGTGTAACTACCGAGCCGTCCTGCTCTCGATAGTGAATCGCGTTTTCGGGTGTTGTCTGTGGGGTAAGAGAAATTTGTACGCCGCTGGCATCGGTGCGAAGCAATGCCACAACACTTCCCGGCCCGGTTGAATTGGCGCCCTGCACGGCTGACACACCGAAGTCGCCATTGGGGTACTGAAAAACAGACTGCGCCTGTAGATCGGAGTTTGGAGGCGTGTCATAAAATTTTAAAAACGATTGGGCTGAACCTGTAATCAAGGCACTAAACCAGCAAATCGCGACAAACAGGAAATGGCTGTGTTTATTCATCTTTTTGTTGTTTTCTTTTTTTCGATACAAAAGTGGGGGAGTGGGGCAGCAAAAAATGTAACAGTTTTATCTTGTGATCAAAAAATAAAAAACCTGGTTAAGGTTCTTTTTTAAACT
This sequence comes from Saprospiraceae bacterium, assembly GCA_016787415.1. GTDB lineage: Bacteria > Bacteroidota > Bacteroidia > Chitinophagales > Saprospiraceae > M3007. Next base: position 3,184 of record JAEUUT010000174.1, read on the forward strand.
AAAAAATGTATTTTAAAAATGTTTAGATACTTTATTTGATCTAAAAACATCATAATTGACCTGTAAGCCTGTTTTTGAAAACGCATTTTTGAAACCATTTTTCACTACTAATCAAAATGACTAATACGCTTACCTGGTATCTTTTTAATTCACTTTCTGCTCGCGATGTGCTCCGATTTGGCAAATTTCTCGAATCGCCCTATTTCAACCACCGTGAAGACGTGCATGCCATGTATCGTTTGCTCCGTCGCAGCCTGGCAACGGGCAACGGCCAGGCGCCCGACAAAGAACAGTTTTTTGAAGCGGTGTATCCGGGTAAAGCCTGGAATCGACTGCAATTCAACTACCTCTGCGGCTTCCTGGTAGAACTACTCGAACAGTTTCTGGCCTGTGAAGAATTGCTGTCAGACCGCATACAAAACCGTCTGTTCAGATGCCGTGCGTTTCGAAAACGCGGTTTGAGTCGGCATTTTGAAAAAAACGCTGCCCAACTGGAGCGCGACCACCATGCCACGCCACACAGAAATGCGGGGTTCTGGCTGCTGGAATATCAATTGCAAAATGAAGTTTTTTCCCACCAGGTACTGCAAAGCGGCGGTCGGCAAACCAATCTGCCCGCAGTAACCGAAAGCCTGACAAATTTTTACCTCCTCGAACACCTCAAATGGGCCGGCGCTACCCGTTCGTTGCAGTCGTACTCTCGACAGGCCCTGCCGCCACTGCCACTTTCTGAAGGCGTGCTGCACACTGCCGGAGCCGTAACAGAAAACGATAACCCGGCCCTGGCACTCATGCATGCCGGGCATACTGCGCTTTGCGAGCCGGAGAATGAGGAGAATTTCCGCAGGCTGAAAACCCTGCTGCGCACCCATCGCGCGCTCTTCCCGCCTTCGGAATGTAGGGATTTATATATGACGGCGATCAACTTTGCCATTCGCAGGCACAACCGGGGCGAACGCAATTACACCTTCGAAGCATTTGAACTGTATCGGGAAGCCCTGGAACTGGGCATTTTGCATGAAAATGGTTTGTTGTCCAAACACACTTATATCAATGTGCAGAACCTGGCACAACTCACCGGCGCGCACGACTGGGCGCTGCATTTTCTGGAAAGTAGCCGCGAAGCCTTGCCGCCTGCCGAACGCGACAATATGTACCGCTATGCGCTGGCAGGATTTCATTTTCGCCGCTCGGAGTATCGGGCGGTGCTTGATTTGTTACGTGAAGTGGAGTTTTCCGATATTTTCATTCAACTGGATGCACGTAAAATGCTGTTGCGCAGTTACTTTGAATTGGGGGAGTGGCTGTCGCTGGCCAGTTTGCTCGACAGTTTCAAGGCTTTTTTGCGACGCCAGAAGAACCTCGGATATCACCGGGAGAGTTACCTCAGTTTGGTGAAATTTACAAAAAAACTGGCCAAAACGGTGTACGCCAGTCGCTCCAAACGCGCAGCACTGGCACAACAAATCCGCCAGTTGGAGGCAGTGGCGGAAAGGGAGTGGCTGTTGGGAAAACTGGAGTGAAACAAGGATTAGGCGGATAGTTTTCCGCAGAGTAGTTTCCACATAGAGGCTTTCCCGTAGAGTAGTTTCCCGTAGAGTAATTTCCCGCAGATTTACGCAGAATACACGCAGAATTCGCAGAACGTAGAGTACACCATGTTATTCATTGATGTTAAATGTGTACTCTACGTTCTGCGAATTCTGCGTGTATTCTGCGTAAATCTGCGGGAAATTAATCTGCGGGAAATTATCCGCGTAATCCTTGTTCATCCACCTGGCAAAGCCGAAACTTTTTGAGCCCGCCCCTGCGTTTTGCCATCTCCATTATTATTCAACTCAGTAAATAAAATCATTTCATGCCATTCAACCTGACCCATTCCATCGAAATGCTTCAGCGCACACCGGCCGTACTGCGCGCATTTTTACAAGGATTATCCGATCACTGGCTGCATGCCAATGAAGGTGAAGGCACCTGGAGCCCCTACGATGTGGTAGGGCACCTGATCCACGGAGAAAAGACCGACTGGATTCCACGAATGGAAATTATTTTGTCTGACGTGGCCGACAAAACATTTGAACCTTTTGATCGTTTCGCTCAACTGATACAAGAACAGAAGCCGCTGGACGTATTGCTCAACGAATTCGAGGCGCTCAGAGCCAAAAGCCTTCGGATATTGCAATCAAGAGCGATTTCAGAAGACGACCTGATGAAAACGGGCATTCACCCGGCCTTTGGCGAAGTACAATTGTACCAGTTGTTGTCGACCTGGGTAGCGCACGACCTGGGGCATATTGCTCAAATTTCGAGGGTGATGGCCCATCAATATAAAGAAGATGTTGGCCCCTGGGTGGCATATCTCCGTATCTTGCAGCCCTGACCCCGACCTGCCCGCTTGCATATACATGGTTAAAAATCTTTTCAGGTAACAGACGTTTACCTGATTCAAAACTGTATTGCTTGCTGCATCATGGAACCAGGTTCTTTATTAAACCGCCAAAAACTACATTATTACCGCCTTGTCTGGCTGAAACACGACCTTCCTGCAGGCCTCACTGTTTTTCTGGTTGCTTTGCCTTTGTGCCTGGGTATTTCGCTGGCATCGGGAGCGCCTCTGTACGCGGGAATCTTGTCCGGCGTCATTGGAGGATTGGTGGTGTCGCTCGTAAGCGGCTCCCAACTGGGCGTCTCAGGCCCTGCGGCAGGCCTCACCACGGTGGTATCGGCCTCGATTATCGGTCTGGGCGATTACCGGATTTTTCTGCTGGCGGTTTTTGGAGCCGGCCTGTTTCAAGTATTGCTGGGACTGCTTCGGCTGGGCACAGTGGCCAATTTCTTTCCGTCGGCAGTGATCAAGGGCATGCTTTCCGCCATTGGTATCATCCTGATTTCCAAGCAGATACCACTTGCTTTTGGGTATGATCAGCCTGATTTCTGGACAGATGGATTCCTGGGGATTTTCAGCAACAGCCGCTTTTTTTCCAATGTTGATGCCTTTTATCACCACTTTTCCAATTCGGTGCTGGTGATTACCCTGGTTTCGCTGGCTATCCTGGGCTACTGGAGTGAATTTTTTCGGCGTCGCGCACGCTGGCTGCCCTTGCCGCTGATTGTAGTAGGCGCAGGTGTGGCTATTTCACTGATACAGCCGTATATCAACCCTTCCTGGGCACTGAAATCAACCCAGATCGTACATATCCCGGATAATATTTTTGGAGAAATTTCCTGGCCTGATTTTTCGCGAATCGGGTCTGATGCGCGCATCTGGAAAGATGCCCTGACCATCGGTTTGCTGGCGAGTCTGGAGACACTGCTCTGCGTGGAAGCCATCGACAAACTGGATCCTTTGAAGCGAAAAACGCCCGTCAACCGCGAACTCCTGGCACAAGGCGCAGGCAATATGTTGTGCGGATTAATCGGCGCATTGCCCATGACAGCCGTCATTGTGCGGGGCGCTGCCAATGTGGATGCTGGGGGCCGTACACGTTTATCATCCTTTACGCATGGCGTTTTTTTGCTGCTGGCAGTGGCTACGGTACCTTTTGCGCTCAACAAAATTCCTTATGCCTCGCTGGCCGCTATTCTGATTATGACAGGCTACAACCTGACTCGCCCGTCCTTGTTTCGCCAAATGTACCGACTTGGCTGGAACCAGTTTTTGCCTTTTCTCATTACGATCGTAGTCATTTTGGCGACCGATTTGCTGGTGGGTGTGGCTATCGGGCTGACCTTGTCTATCTACTTCATCGTGCGGAATAATTTCAATGCAGAGTATAAAATTGAACGGCACCACCAGTCGGCAACGGAGTTTTTCTACATCAAACTCAATTCGATGGTGACTTTTTTAAATAAAGTCAACCTTCAGAAAACCTTGTATCTGGTGCCGCCTTATTCTGTTCTTACTATCGACGGGTCAGACAGCCGGTTTATCGACTATGATGTGCTGGAAATGATCAGCGAATTTGAAAAACAGGCACATGAACGCCATATCCAACTGGTTTTGAAAAATATTGAGCGGGTGAAGGTGACTTCGTTGCATTGAGGAAGGGGGAAAGTGTTTTTGTGTTTTAGTGTTTTGGTGTTTTAGGGTTTTTGTGTTTTGGTTTGAAAGAAGTATCATTGTAGGGATAAAACCAATTCAACTCTTGCCATGATACGCCAATTGTCCTCTCTTGCACCAATTTCTACGGACTCGGCTGTGTTGATTCTTCGAATCATTTTTTTCGGCCTGCTTCTGTTCAACCACGCATTTGTCAAATTTGCCCTGTTTCGCGAAAATCCCGACAGTTTTCCCGACCCTGTCGGGTTGGGGGCTACGGCCACCTTTTATCTTGTCATGTTTGCCGAAATGCTGTGCGGCACCTTGTGTTTGATCGGCTTGTTTACCCGATACGCGCTCATTCCACTGGTTATTACCATGCTGGTTGCTTTGTTTCGCATTCACTGGGAAAATGATATTACGGACAAGGAATTGCCGCTCTTGTACCTGGCGGTGTACCTCAGCATTTTTTTGACCGGACCAGGGCGCTTTTCTTTGGATGCGCGGTAGTTTTTGTTATCCGTTATCCGTTATTGGTTATCAGGGTGGTAAGGAGACCATCCGTACTGATCCTTGGCTAAACAAATAGGGATGCCAAGAATCAGTACGGATGGTCTCCTTATCACCCTGATAACTAATAACGGATAACAGATAACTATAACGCCCCTACCGTTTTAGCCCACTCTCCCTCCTCCTGATAACCTCCTGAATCGGGATACCTGCGATTTTGCTTTCCAGCCAGGCAATGATGTCGAGGTACATAAAAGAGCGGCTTTCGAAGGGGCTTTCCTGCAATTTTTCCAGTTTTTCTTTCAGGATTACGAATGCCGATCGCAGGCGTAAGGGGCTGTCTAGTTGGAAGGCTTTGCGCAGGAAACGGAAAATTTCCTCTTCTACCACGCTGAGCGTTTCCATTTGAGCCATAAAGCGGTATACCGATTTGATGAGATGTTCCAGGATTTCAAAATTACCCAGTTCGTAATGAGCAATCAGATGCAGGAGCCGGGCGTAGCATTGCAGGTCGCTGCGCAGGTTGACTTTCCAGTGGATAATTCGGTTGAGGTATTCGATGGCTTTTTCGGCATCGCCGGCGCCGAAATAAAGGCTGGCGATTTTGTAATACAGCACCAGTGTGCGGTGGTGATCGATCAGCAGGCTAAACTGCGTGAGTTTTTCCTCTATGCCTGACACCAGGTGTAGCCCCTCGGTAAAGGTACCTTTCAAAAAATGGCCATTGATACGCGCAATAGCCAGATAGACAAAGGTTTGTACTCGAGTGTTGTCATTGGCATTGGATTCGTCGGTATTGGAAAATGCTTCAAAGAGCGCAAGCGTTTCGTCGTACTTCCGGTGGTTGCGCAGCATGAAATGAGCCAGCAAGAGGTTGTGCAGCCCTTTTACATAAAACAGCGTTTCCACACGATACATATGCGGCTCGTCGCTGAACAGGTCGACCCATTTCTGTGCATAACGATAATACATCCGGAAATCCTGCAAGATGAGCGCATGCCAGCAGTACGCCTGATAGAGGTACAATCGCCCGAAAAAACCCTTGGTCAGGTGCGCATCGGGCGGCAGGCGGGAGGAAAAAAACTCGCGAATAGCAACAGCATCTTTTGCATTTCGGGCATGGCCCACATTGATGTACCAACTGTACAGTTGCAGCGACAGGTTGGACAGGTTGCCCACCAGCGAGAGACGTTCATTGAGTGTATTGACCTCTACGGAAAGAATTTCGGCCCGGTTCTGAATACTGCGGGTGATGTGCAGTTGCTCGATTTTTTTTTCAAATACCAGCGCCTGGTGCCAGAAAGTGGTTTGGTGGTAGGTTTTGGCGATGTCCTTGATACGTTGCAGCATTTTCAGGCTTTGCTGGAACAGGCCCTTGTTGTACAGGATACGGGCGTATTCCATCTGTTCATGCAACTGGATTTCGATGTTGTTTTCGTCGCGCAGGGTACGCAAACTGGCCAGAATCTGTCGGTAAAGACTGGCTTTCAGGTTCGGAATCTGGATCTTTTTCAGCGATTTTACCTTGCGCAGCAGCGCTTCCTCGTCGTACTCCTCCATTTTGTCGATGGCATCGAACAAGGTAGTGGTTTTCAGGTCGACAGTGGCCTGATTGCGCTTTACGAACAATTTGAAATTGCGCTTTTCCGCTTTTCCGAGCGACTTGATCAACTGAAACAATTCATCCGACGAGCGTTTGGCCATCGCGTTTTTTTTTGCAGCAAATCTCTAAAAAAGTACAGGGAGGCCGAACATTGTCCCGAAAAAAACAACACGCGCTTCAACATATTTCACAAAACCCGGTTATGGAGAAAACATTCTGCTCACATGAAAAAGAAATTTCTCAAATTTTCCGGCATGCTTCCCGTAGTTGCAGCCTTTGTTCTCATGGCTTCTGCTGCCTGCGCCGGTAAAACACTTTCCCGACCTTCCAATCAAAGCACCATGACCAGCGATTCCTCCCGTACCTCCTTTTTCCAGTTTACTGTCAACAGCCTCGATGGCAAACCTGTCTCACTCGAGCAGTATCGCGGTAAGTTCATTGTGGTGCTCAATGTGGCTTCCGAATGCGGCTACACGCCTCAATACGCCGACTGGGAAAAATTTTACGAAGCCAATAAAGACCATGTGGTGGTGCTGGGTTTCCCTTGCAACGACTTTGGCGGTCAGGAGCCTGGTTCTGCTACCGAAATCAGCAGTTTTTGCCAGAAAAACTATGGCGTTACCTTCCCGATGTTTGAAAAAGTAGCAGTAAAAGGCGACACCAAAGCCCCGCTGTATCAGTGGCTCACCGACCCTGCCCAAAATGGCTGGAATACGCAGGAACCCACCTGGAATTTCTGCAAATACCTCATCAATGAAAAAGGGGAACTCGTCAATTTCTTCCCGTCGAAGGTAAAGCCGGATAACGTGGATTTTTTGAAAGCGCTGGGAATGTAGTTTTGGAGTTATGAGTTATGCGAATTAGGAGTTGAATTGGGCCAACAAGAAAGCAGACGTAATGAATAGAGGATGAAATAGTTTTGAGGTGTGAAATCAAATAAACTAATCGCCCTGTACTACTACGTCTGCGAGTGCTATGAACG
>JAEUUT010000206.1 GCA_016787415.1 Saprospiraceae bacterium
GCAAATGTGGTAAGCGCAGTGCTCAACAGGGCAAGCGTACACAGATAGAATACGCTTTTACGCATGATAGGGGAGTAGCAAAGGTTCATTGTCTTGGGTTGATTTTCAGTTCTTTATAAGTAGTGGTTGAGTCAGTTTCACGGGAAAAACGCAAGTGTTCGGCCTCTCCCACTACAATTTCTGCTGTGGTGTACACCAGGCTCCCTGCCAGCAGGTGCCCTCCAAAGGTATTGCCCAGGCTGTCGGAAAGGGCAATGTGCAGGTGCGGCCCGTCTGGCGAAAGCGTTCCAGTCAGCGATACGATTTCAAATTTTTCCACACGCGTCAACGCGTTCGGCTGATTGGCGGGCCTGATAACAGCCTGTTGCAAACTGCCGACACAGGTTATAATGAATCCGGCCTGCAAATGCTCCCTTCGGGCAAATGCTTCCAATTCCTGCCTTAAATCCTGTCCGGGCCGAAGCCGGAGTGCATGTACGGTCATAGAGGGGTAAATGGTTTTGTGTGAACAGCAAGTGTTCGACAACAATACGATAAAAACAGGAATCCACCAAACGCGCATGGGAAGGTAAATTTGTGAGGTGGCAAAATTCTTTACTTTTACGCCGTTTCCAAATTCACAACCAAAAACATCACCATGAGAATTAACCTGACCTTTCTTTTACTCCTCTCCTCTTTTACCGCTTTTGCACAAAACGCCACCCTCAAAGGTGTCGTCACCGATATACGTACCGGCGAAAAACTGCCGGGTGTGACCGTGCGTGTCGGAACTTCCGGCGCGGCCTCGGATGTAGATGGAATGTACACGCTCTCGCTGGCGCCAGGTGCATACACCGCTGTTTTCTCGTTTGTGGGATATGAGTCTCGTACGCAGGATATTCGACTGGGTGCCGGCGAAACACTGGAATTGAATGTTCAACTGGGCGACGCCGACAACCTGCTCCAAACGGCAACCGTTACTTCCGGTAAATTCGAAAAACCGCTGGGCGAAGTCACCGTTTCGCTGGAGGTTCTAAAGCCCAGATTGCTGGAAAATACCAACACTACTTCTGTGGATGAGGTGCTGACCAAAGTGCCAGGCGTGAGCGTGATCGACGGACAAGCCAATATTCGCGGTGGCGCAGGCTTTTCCTATGGCGCAGGCACGCGGGTTTTGCTGCTGATCGACGACATTCCGGCACTTCAGGTAGACGCCGGCTACCCGAACTGGGACGATTTTCCGGTAGAAAACATCGCCCAAATTGAAGTCTTGAAAGGGGCCGCTTCTGCGCTGTATGGTTCTTCGGCTATGAACGGCATTATCAACATTCGCACTGGTTTTGCCAAAGACAAACCCGAAACCGAAGCCGCCTATTTTGCCCGCACCTGGGGCGATCCGAAAGATAAATCGAGAAAATGGTGGGGACAGGACACTTCTGGCCTGGCACAGCCTTATGAAACTGGTATGAGTTTCGTACACCGCCGCAAGGCCGGTAAACTCGATGTGGTGCTGGGCGCTTACGGGCTTATCCGCGACAGTTACAACAAAGACACCTACAGCCGTTATGGCCGCGTGACACCCAATTTCCGTTATCGTGTGAATGACCGCCTGACACTTGGCCTGAATACCAATTTTAACTTCGGCCGAAGCGGGAGTTTCTTTATCTGGGGCGACGATAGCACCCGTACTTACCAGGCAGGGCTTAATTCCGCATCCAAATCGCTGGGGCGTTTCCGCTACACCATCGATCCTACGGTACAATACTTCGATGCAGGAGGCAACCGCCACAAATTCCTGGGCCGCTATTATTCCGTCGACAACAACAACTCCGGCAACCAGAGCAACAAGAGCCAGATGCTGTATGGAGAATATCAGATTCAACGGCAGGTTAAAAGCCTCGTGATGACGGCGGGACTGGTCGGTATTTACACCTCCGTGAAAGCAGGTTTGTATGGCGGCGGCGAGTACTCCAACCGAAACCTGGCAGGATATTTCCAGGCCGACTACAAGGCGTTTAACAAACTGAACCTGTCGGCTGGGGTGCGCTACGAACAAAACCGCCTCAGCAGTCCGGACTCCATCCCGCTCTACGACGGCACAGTGTATGTCATTCCAGGGGGTGTAACCAAAGAGGCCAAACCGGTGTTCCGCCTGGGCGCCAACTACCAGGCTGGGCGTGCCACCTATTTCCGTGCATCGTGGGGGCAAGGTTACCGATACCCGACCATTGCCGAGAAATTTATCAATACAAGTTTCAGCGGCTCCAACTCCGTGGCGCCCAACCCAGCCCTGGTGAGCGAAACCGGTTGGTCGGCCGAACTGGCGGTGAAACAAGGGTTCCAGATAGGAAAATGGCAGGGCTACGTCGACCTGGCTGCTTTTACGCAGGAATACGAACAAATGATGGAATTCGTTTTCGCCAAGGTACAGTTTGTCCCAGGCCAGGGCATCGGCGCTTTGTTTCAGTCCCAAAATCAGGGCGCCACCCGTATCCGCGGAGGAGAAATTTCTATCCTCGGTCAGGGGAAACTGGGCCCGGGCACGCTTCTTCTGATTACGGGGTACACCTACACCAATCCGCAATACAAAGACTGGAATCGCGATGCGGGGTACAAACCTGAAAGTGGCGACATCAGCCGTTACTGGGGCAGTTCGGATACCCTGGAAAATGTGTTGAAATACCGTTTCAAAAATGTGTTCAAATGGGACTCCGAATACCAGTTCGGGCGCTCGGCCATCGGTCTGTCGGTACAGTATAATAGCAATATGGACGCCATAGACCGCGTTTTTGAATTTTTCCTGCCAGGGGTGGAAAACTTCCGGAAAACCCACAATTCAGGATTTAGCGTAGTCGACCTGCGCGCTTCGCACAAGTTGAACAAGAGTTTGAAAATCAGTGCATTGTGCAATAATTTGCTCAATGAAGAATACAGTTACAGGCCAGCATTATTGGAAGGGCCGCGCAATTTCACACTTCGTTTAGACTGGAAGATATAGCAATCTTGGCCCGGTATTCGTAGCATTGCTCCGCTTTTGGTTAACCTTAAAACTACAACGTATGAAAAGAGCAATGTGGATACTGGCTGTACTGACAATCTTACAGATTTGGGCATGCAAGAATCAAAACCAGGCGCAAAACACCGCGCAGCAAACAGAGCAGACAAAATCGGAACCAGACAACAACGACCTGCTGGAAACCTTGCAAGGTAAGTGGCAAAACACCGCCGACCCGGCCTACACCCTTGAAATTGTCGATACTAAAATGCGGCATTTCAGCGGCGGAAAACTGGCAGGTGAAACAGATATTGAAGTAGACGGCTTCTGCAGCAATGTGTCCTGTCAGGGCGCTGCTGCAGAAGACGGCTGGTGTTTCCTCGAAAAAGGCCAGTATGATATTCAGTGCCACCTCGTTGCAAAATGCACCCCCGACACCTTGCGTTTTTCCGACGTGGGCGCCGAAAGTGGGTCTCAGTCGTTTAAAAAAATCAGATAAAACGATTTTGAAACCGTACTTCCGTACTTTTGTCCTCAATTACACCAATCATCTCTGAACATTCATGTTTACCATCAATATTTATCTTCGTTTTGCTCTTATTGCAGCTGGTATCCTGGGCGGTATCGGATTGTGGGCTGCCTATGGCTTCTGGTACGGTTTTCCGTTTTTACTGGTTGGCGTTGTCTTGCTGATCGGCTACCTGATGCTGGGCACGATCCTTTCTACCAATATGCTGGTAAGCCAGCAACGCCTCGATGAAGCAGAACAGCGCCTGAAACTCACTTATTTCCCAAAACTGCTTCTGGTGGGCTATAAAGGCGTTTATTTCATGACGCACGGCGGTATCGCGATGCAAAAACGCGATTTTAATACCGCCGAAGTGTGGGTGAAAAAAGCCCTCGACGCCGGTTTGCCATCCGACAACGAACGCGGCGCAGCCCTCATGCAACTGGTTATGATTCAGGCCGGAAAAAACAACGTTAAAGGCGCGCAGGCTCAGTTTGCCGAATTGAAAAAACTCAATATTACCGAGCCCACATTGAAAGAGCAGGTGAAGGAAATTGAGAAACAACTCAAACAGGCCGGACAAACCATGAACCCGGCCATGATGGCCATGATGGGTGGTCGCAACGGCTTCCGGCCAGGCAGCAAACGCCGCCAGCCTCGCATGCGTTAAGCCACCTGTATGGAAACGACCACATTGACCCTGCTGATTTTCCTGCTCGTTCTGGCTGTATTTCTGGGGCAGGAAATTTTCTCTAAAACGCCGGCATCGACACAACTCTCGCTGCTGTCATCTGCCAATGCTGTGTCGGGAATTGGCGTGTTGGGGGCAGTGCTGACGGCCGGGTTGGCCGAAAATGCGGGCAACAACGACCTTGCGGCCTTGTTGGGAGGCCTTGCATTGGCCCTGGCCCTCGTCAATGTTGTTGCCGGCTACCTGGGTACGGGCGGCTGGCTGGATCAGTTCAGGAACAATCAAGATAAATAGCATGGGCTTCAGTACATTGATCCATATCGTGTATGTGCTGTCGGCCGTTGCTTTTATCATCGGTTTTAAATTGTCCCGACAGACCGAAACAGCCCAAAACGGTCGCCTGATTTCCGGAGTGGGCATGGTTGCTGCTATTTTGGTCACCGTACTCGATCGGCATGTGGCGCGCCTCGATTACATTCTCCTTGGGCTGCTGGCCGGAGCCACCCTGGGTGTGGCATGGATCAGAAAAATGCCCCAGGAAGTTACTTATGCCTCTGTTGCTTTGTTGAATGCATTGGGCGCCGCAGCGTTGTGGTTAGTGACCTATGCGCAGTTTTATGCGCGGCCAGCGGGACAGGGCTTTACGGGCGGACTGGCATTGTGTGTATCTGCTGCGGGAAGTGCGGTCGCTTTGGCAGGCACGTTGGCGGCATGGGCGCACTTGACAGGCCGGATGAAACCGGGGCAATTCCCTTTATTCAAAAAATGGCGTTTGGGGTATCTGGCGTGTTTTGCCGTTATCACACTCAGCGGACTGGTTTTTGCTTCGGATGTGGTGGCGCCGGAGGCAGCGCGTTATTTTGCTGTCTTTTCCATAGCCGGAGCAGCATTGGGCGTGGCGCTGGTATTGCCCGATAGTATGCAGCGATTGCCTTCTACCATTGTATTGTTGCACAGTTACAGTGCTGCCGCAGCGTGTGCTGCCGGTTTTTTTCTTCAAAATGCCTTGATGGTAGTAGCCGGCGCGCTGGTATGTTCCGGATGTGTGGCCTTGCATCAGCAAATGAGTCATTCGGGCAGCAACGAATCTGCATGATATCGCCTATGTCGCTTTATCGAAAATTGTTGCTTCGGCTATATCCTTACAAAAGTCTGCAAGACGATTACGTCACGCGCTTACAGGGGTCTATCGGTGGCGCCGGGATGCTGCACCCGGGCAATGTGTATGCGCTGGACTACGCCATACGCCATGCTCCTGCTGAAGGCGCTATCTTGGAAATAGGCTCTTTTGCAGGTTTGTCGACCAATGTCATTACCTGGCTGCTTCGGAAACACCAAAGGCTCTCCACGCCGTTTTTTTGCTGCGACCCCTGGGTGTACGACGGGTATCACGACAAAGTGAGGCATGATGACGCGATTTACATGCAACATTTTGAAGGCTGCGAGCATGTAACCCGCGAGGTATACACCCACTTTATCAGAGAAAGTTTTATTCGGAATACACTGTTGTTCACGCACGATGCGTTGCCACATGCGCTGCATCTCGAATCGGATACATTCTTTGATGCCTGGAAAAAAGAGGAAACGCATGCAGATGTTTTCGGCAGACAGGCTTCATTGGGCGGCCGCCTGTCATTTGTTTACATCGACGGCGATCATTCCTACGAACAGGCCCGTCGCGATGTGGAAAATACGCTGGAATATTTGCTGCCTGGCGGTTTAATCCTGCTGGATGATTCTGCCGATTACTGGAAGTACGGAAGCGTACGACTGGCCAGGGAAATGCGCCGCTGGAAAGGCCTGGGCCTCGTTATGAAAAATCCTAACTACCTGTTTGTCAAGGGTTAATAGCATTGTCTGTATGAGACTCAAATGAATCAAGCAGGCTTTTATAAGCATTGGTCTGCGCTTGTTTTTCCTGTTGTGTCCATACCAGTTCTTCTGCCATAATTTGTGCGACTGTGGGCGCCGCCTGACGCGCAAGCCGCCAGTCAATGATTTCCAGCCGAATACGCCGGGCAATGAAATCGCGCAAGGTACACGCCATTTCAAACCGGGTAGCAAATACGATTTCAGCACAAATAGCAGGAAACCCCGGAACAATCCTGCTAGCCCATTCGCTGCGTTCTTTTACCAAATTGGCCACTTTTCGGGCATTTGCTCCATATGTTTGGCTCAAATGCGCGCAAGTATCGGTATCCAGCCCGTATTCAGATTGAAGTATTTGGGGTAAATCGGCCGACCAGCCCTGTGCGCCAGCCAACAAATGAGATGCAGTCGTACAGGCCTCCTGCACGTTCAGTGCTTTGCAAATAGCATCCACCGCATCGCGTGCCATTAGCCTGTAAGTCGTCCATTTGCCACCCAATAGGCTGAACAGGCCTGACACAGGGTCGTGCTCCACTTCGTGGTCGCGTAGCAGGCTTTTGGTTTTTACTTTTTTATGTACACGATCCACGGCAGCCAGCAGCGGGCGCAGTCCGCCAAAACCGGCGCGCACCATATCCCGTCGTACAGGTTTTTGTACAAATGGTTGCAAAGTTTCCAGTAAGAAATCAATTTCTTTTGATTCCAGCACGGGCTCTGTATGCGTATCTGTTACAGGATCGTCGGTAGTGCCCAGCAACAGGGAGTCTTTGAAAGGAACTGCAAAAACCACGCGCCCGTCTTTGGTTTTCGGGATCAGCAACGCCGTGTTACCACCCAGAATTTCAAGTGGCAAAACCGCATGTACACCTTTAGAAGGCCGGATGCGGAGGGGTAGTTGCGGGTTGACCAAGTGGCGTACGGTATCGGCGCCGGGGCCGGTGCAGTTGAGGAAATGCTTTGCGCGAATGGGAAAGGTTTCTCCATTAAGATGATCTTTGACCAGCACGGATTGCACTTTTCCGCTTGTATCTTTTTGACAATCAATTACTTCCAGGTAGTTGGCAGTGGCTGCCCCTGCCTGCATGGCGCTTTGGGCCAGCGCCAGTGCATAACGCGCATCGTCTAGTTGGCCATCATAATACAATACGGCTCCATAAATTCGGGGATGGAGCCCGGGCATAAAAGCCAATGCTTCTTTTCTGGAAAGGCGGCGGCTTTTGGGGAGCCGGTCTTTACCCGACGCAAACAAGCCATACAAATGCAGGCCGATGCTGAAATACATACTTTCCCACCAACTGAAAACAGGGGTGAGCAAGCCCAGCGGATGGGCCAGGTGAGGGGCATTTTGAATGACAAGGTGACGCTCCTGCAACCCGTGGCGCACCTGACGAAGTTGGGCAAAATCGAGGTTTTTGATGGCCTGTTCGAGATAACGAACACCTCCGTGCACCAATTTGGTGCTTTTTGAAGAAGTCGACGACGCGAAATCGTCGCGTTCTATGAGCGCCACACGCAATCCGCGCAAGGCGGCGTCGAGTGCGCAGCCTGCGCCGGAAGCCCCGGCCCCGATGATGCAAAGGTCAAAGGATTCGTCGCGAAGACGGCGGATATTTTGGTTGCGGTTCATGCTAAAAACAAAACGGGTCACCCAAATGTATTGTGGATGACCCGTTCAAAAAAATGTTGTTTTAAAATATTGAAGGCTGTGTTTGCCTGCTGCTTAAAGTATAGCGTTGTGCTCGTTCAGAATCTGTTGAGCATGTTCTAAAATCGTAGTGTCTTCAAGATGAACTATGCCGCCGTTCGGGCCGGGTTCGAGGTGCCATTCCACCAATTGTCCGTCCTTGTACTGATGCGCTCCAAAATAATTTCGTACGGTTTGCTCATCGAGGTTGAGGTCATGAGCGATTCTGGCAACGCTTCCCGTTGGTAATGCGTGCTTAATCCGGCGCAGTTCTTCAAATGTAATGTTCATAATCCTGAATATTTGGTGAACAATATAATTTCAAAAGCAATAAAATTTGCCTGAAAAAGTTTGCCTAAGGTATGGTTATTGCCAAAGAAAAAACAAGCAAAAGGAATGAAAATTTTTGTTGTCTGCCTTGCTTTTTTCTTTCCCAGCAAACACCTTTTAAACGCATTTTAACAGCGGAGGTTCACATTTGCAAGATTCATCCATTTCCGTTTTTTTTGCCTAACTCGGGGCGAAGAAAAGGCCCTACCTTTGCCGCGACAACCAATTATTAAAAGCGGTTCAATTAACCAGCACATGTTTTTGCATATTGTTTCTTTCGACATCCCATATCCGGCCAATTATGGCGGTGTGATTGTCATTTTTAATCAGATCAAGGCCTTGCACCAGCAAGGGGTGAAAATCATCCTGCATTGTTTTCAATACGGCGACCGGACGCCTCAACCCGAACTGCAGAAGTATTGCCATGAAGTGCATTACTATAAGCGCAGCCGCTCCATTTTTTATCAGTTTAGCCTGATTCCTTTCATCATGCGAACGCGTGAAAACGCAAACCTGCTGAAACGCCTGCGCAAAGACAAACACCCGATTTTGTTTGAAGGCATGCACACTGCTGCTTATGTGTGGCACAAACGCCTGCGCGGCCGACAAAAAATTGTGCGCATGCACAATGTGGAATGGCAGTATTACGAAAACCTTTCGCGACTGACACCGCCGACTGAACCGCTTGAAAAGACGTATTATTTTATAGAAAGCATCAAATTGCAGCGCATCGAACCCAAAGTGGTACTCTACACCGACGAGATTATCACGCTTTCGATGCACGACGCAAAATATTACGGAGAAACGAAGGCGCATACGCATTACATCCCTGCCTTTCACCCCAATTCCAGTGTGGAAAGCCAGACCGGTCGTGGTGAATTTGTGCTTTTTCATGGAAAACTGAGTGTGCCCGACAACGACCAGGCAGCAACCTGGCTCATAGAAGAGGTATTTTCTAAAGTCGACATTCCTTTTGTTGTTGCCGGCATGCAGCCTTCCGATCACCTGAAAGACCTGGTTCAGCGATACGAGAATGTAACCCTCGTGGAAAATCCGGACGAACGCCGGATGAATGAACTCATCTCCAGTGCTCATATCAACCTGCTGGTATCTTTTCAGGCTGCCGGTATCAAATTAAAATTGATTAATGCGCTTTTCCGCGGCAGATTCTGTGTGGTCAATCAATTGATGGTCAGCGGAACCGGACTGGCCAAACTCTGCTATGTGCGCAATTCGGCGGCGGCTATTCGCCAAACGGTAGAAGCACTGATCAATGCGCCGTTTGAAAAAAGCAGGATCGAAGAGCGGCAGGCTTTGCTGGGCACAGAGTTCTCCAACGATCTCAATGCTAAAAAACTGATGGAAATTATTAATTTTCAGGAGGGGTAGGGTAGCGTGTATATATTAAATTAAATTTGATGCATTAAAATTGTTTTACCCTGAAATTTAATTTTCAAAATAAATTGAAAATTCTGAACAAACGAGCACTCTTTTCGTTTGACATGCTGACATCTGTTCGAAAAGGCTAGGCCTGTTTGCCTTGTCGAGTTTTTTAAATCATTTATTCCATGTTGCGTAGCGAGGAACAACTCAACATCCTGCTGGAGGATAAAAATCTGAGCGCCGAGCATCGGCTAATTGCTCAAAAAGTGGCTGATAATCAGCGCATTTCCTTTGATGAAGGCGTTTTTTTGTTTGAAAAAGGAGACCTGGCTTTTGTAGGCGCACTGGCCAATCTGGTGCGGGAACGCAAAAACGGCGATTCCACCTATTTCAATCGAAATTTCCATATCGAGCCCACTAATCTCTGTGTGTACGATTGCAAATTCTGCTCGTATTCACGCCTCATCAAACAGCGCAACGACGAAAGTGCCTGGGCGTACACCATGGAAGAAATGCTCCAGATGGTGTATAAATACGACCATCAGCCCGTCACAGAGGTACATATCGTGGGCGGCGTGCTGCCACAATACGATATGCCGTTTTACGCGGAGTTTTTCAAAAAAATAAAGGAGCATCGCCCCGATTTGCATGTAAAAGCGCTCACACCCGTTGAGTACCATTACATCTTCAAAAAAGCCAAAGTGAGTTATGAAGACGGTATGCGCCTGATGAAAGAATCGGGGCTCGATAGCATGCCAGGCGGCGGCGCTGAAATTTTCCACCCGGAGATTCGCGAAAAAATTGCTGCCGACAAATGTACCGCCGAGCAATGGTTGCGTATCCACGAAATCTGGCACGAACTGGGCATGCGTTCCAATGCAACCATGTTGTATGGCCATATCGAAGCGTTTCACCACCGCGTTGATCACCTCGAACAATTGCGGCAATTGCAGGATAAAACCCGCGGTTTCCAGACTTTTATCCCGTTGAAATTCCGAAATCAGGACAATCAAATGAGCCATGTGCCGGAAAGTACAGCCGTGGAAGACCTGCGGAATTACGCCATCAGCCGGATTTATCTCGACAATTTCGATCATATCAAGGCATACTGGCCTATGATCGGCAGGCAAATTGCACAGATGTCGCTTGCCTTCGGGGTCGACGATCTCGACGGCACCATCGACGATACCACCAAGATATATTCCATGGCCGGATCGGAAGAACAGCACCCGACGCTTAGTACCCGCGAACTGGTTGATCTGATCCGGAAAGTGGGTCGCCGCCCCATCGAACGCGATACGCTTTACAACGTTTTACAAGATTTCACCCACACAGAATTTGAGGAAGACAAAGCCTTCAGGGGTTATTTGGAACTTCCGGTCTTGAATTAGTTATGACCCTCTACATCATTCGACACGGAGAAACGGAGTTCAATAAATTGCAAATCGTTCAGGGCAGCGGCGTCAATTCGGACCTGAATGAAACAGGCCTGGAGCAGGCACTTGCATTTTTCAAAACCTACCAACATGTTGATTTTGAACTGATTGTAACTTCAAAATTGCGCCGAACCCATCAGACCGTGCAGCATTTTCTGGATCGCGATATCCCCTGGATTGAAATGGAGGACATCAATGAAATCAGTTGGGGCGCGCATGAAGGGCTGCCGGCTACGCCAGAGCGGACAGCCTTGTATACCGATATGATCGAAAACTGGAAAAACGGCAACCTGCACGCTTCTTTGCCCGAAGGTGAAACGGCAGCACAATTGCTCGAACGCGTCCATCGATTTGTGTCCTGGCTCAAAACCCGCAAGGAGAAGCACATCCTCATCGCTACGCATGGCCGCACCTTGCGCTGTCTGATAACCGTGATGAAAAACCTTGGCCCGGCAGACATGGAAGGAACGCCGCACACCAATACGGGCTTGTACAAGGTTCATTATCAAGGAGATATGTTTGTTTTCGAACTGGAAAACGATACCAGTCATTTACAAGAAGAACAACATTATGCAGCATAACAAGATCCGGCTCAGCGCTGTGAGTTACCTGAATACCAAACCGTTTATCTATGGATTGTTTCGCGGTGAACTGGCCGATGAAATCGAACTCAACCTCGATATTCCTTCGGAATGTGCCCGCAAACTCAAAGCCGGAGAGGTGGATCTCGCCCTCACACCAGTAGCCATTATCCCGGAATTGCCCCAAGCCTGGGTTGTTTCCGATTATTGTATCGGCTCAACAGGTACCGTAAAAACCGTTTGCCTGTTTTCAGAAAAACCGCTGCACGAAATAAAAACCATCCTGCTGGATTTTCATTCACGCACCTCTGTGGCGCTTGTCCGTATTTTGTGCGAGCAATACTGGCATATACAGCCTGAATTGGTGCATGCCACGGAAGGTTTTGAAAAAAGCATCTCTGGTGATACGGCGGCTTTGATTATCGGCGACCGTACGATCGGATTACACAAACGATACTCGTTTATATACGACCTGGGGGAAGCCTGGACTTCCTGGACCAACCTGCCGTTTGTGTACGCAGCCTGGGTGAGTACACGCCCGCTGGACGGCACTATGCTTGCACGCTTTAACCAGGCGCTGGCTGGAGGACTCGATCACTTGCCCGAACTGATCAAAATATTACCCACCATTCCAGGGTTCAACCTCGATGAATATTACAGAGAAAATATCAGTTACGACCTGGATGAATCCAAATGGATTGCACTCAATCGTTTTCTGAAAATATTATCACCCGAAAAGGGCTATCACCTGGAACGGCAAAGTGTTGTGGCGCCGACAATTTAGACAGCCTTTAGACAAGCCGAAAACCAAACAGGGGTACACGACGTTTATTGATCACAAAATAAACATCAATGAAATACAACATTTTTCTGCTGGCCATGCTGATCACTTCGTGCCACTCAGCCCAGAATGTTTCTCCTGAAAAAAAAGACGCCATGATGACCACTGCCCAATCCGCAACCCCTGCTATAACCACTCCATCCGGACAAACTGAAGTCGCCACGCTTGGCGGCGGTTGTTTCTGGTGCGTGGAAGCCGTTTACCAGGATTTGCAAGGGGTGCTGAAAGTGGAAAGCGGCTATTCTGGCGGTAATATCGACAATCCGACTTACCGGGAGGTCTGCTCCGGACTCACCGGTCACGCAGAAGTGATACAAGTGACCTTTGACCCGGCGGTCATTTCTTTCAAGGAAATCCTGGAAGTGTTTTTTACCGTACATGACCCCACTACGCTAAATCGGCAGGGCAACGATACCGGCACCCAGTATCGCTCGGCCATTTTTTATCATTCTCCTCAGCAAAAAGCAACTGCTGAGGAAGTAAAGGCGGCTTCTGCTGAAATCTGGGACGATCCGATTGTGACCGAAATTACGGCTTTTGACAAATTTTATAAAGCCGAAGACTACCACCAGAACTACTACAAAGACAACCCGAATCAGGGTTATTGCTCTTTTGTAATTGCTCCAAAAGTGAAGAAATTCCGTCAGAAATGGGCGCATAAATTGAAGCCATAAGCCTTCAATTCTTCCAAAATCAGTGAAAAGTGCCGCTAAAAAGTAGTTGCACTTACATTTTGTTATCTTTGCAGAAATTTTCGAACATGACCGACAAACAGCAAATGCTTGACAGGATTGAGGATGCCCTCAGCACCATTCGCCCACACCTCAATGTGGATGGCGGCGACGTGGAACTGGTGGAACTCACCGATGATATGCACGTGAAAATCCGCTGGAAAGGCATGTGCGAATCCTGCTCTATGTCGGCCATGACCCTGCGAGCAGGTATTCAGGAAGCCATCCGCGGCAAAATACCCGAGATCGTGGGCGTCGAAGCCGTCAACGGCCTTTCCTGACTCAGGACTTACGACTCAGTACTACCATCTTACTCTTGCCTGGAATTTCCAGAACACTTCCCTTCCGGTGTAGCCGGAACTTGTTACGGCTCGAACCTGGTTCGTTTGTTCAACGCGCCCTTCGAGCCGTAACCATTTATTCACCCGCCAACTCAGGTTGAGGTAAGCACGCGAACCGCGCCCCGACAAGGCAGGGATGGAAACGGCTGAAAAAAGGTCGGTTTCAAAGGCAAATACACGCGTGTCGAAGCCATCTGTATCAAATATGGCATAGCGCGCAGTCGCAGTTACTGGAAAACTGAGTGGTTTTATGGCAGCCTCCTGATAGGCGATGAAACCGTGTGTGACGCCGCCATTTTCAATTGAAAACAGCGTCCATTCCACCCGGCTTCTCAGTTCTACGCCCGGCCCAACCTTGTAGGCAGCATGCAGGCGAAAGCGGTCGCGCCTGTTTTCCAGCAATCCGATCACCCCTTCAATATCACTGTCTCGTTCCTTAATTTCAGCCTGCCAGAGTGCGTAGGCCGAAAATGTTTTGCTTTTGGTCCAGATTACCCGAGCCAGAAATTCGCGGCCCCGTGACGGCGAACTCACCCCAAAACGCAGCCAGGGATGTTTCCACACATCGGCATACAGGTTGATTTGCCAGCGACGGATGTACCGAATGTCGGCGCCCAGGTACATGCCCTGTTCATTGGAGGCCCTTGATACTTCAGCAAATGGAGCGCCATAGATGCTCTGATAGTCTTTTCCCAACGCGCGGTGCATAGCGGTCAGGGTAATATGTTGGTCGGGCGACACCAGCAGACCGTTGACTGCTGCCATTCCGCCATTGTCGCTGCGTGCTGTTTCGCCGAAAAGTAACCAGTTTCGATAGCGCCAGTTGTAGTCGACACTCCCTGCTGCCAGTGTTTTCCCCTGAAATACATACTTCCGGTAGGCTGCCGGCTGGGGCGCCCAGGGTTTGTCGTATGCGATGTACAGACCATTGGCCGTCACCTGGCCATTTTGCCATTTGTATTCTGCGGAAATGCCACCGATTCGTTCCCGCAGCGCTTTTTCATCCGAAATTTCGGGGGGGGTGCGGTGCAGGCCCGATGTTTGAAGCGAAGAAAATTCCAATTCTGGCGATTCCAGGTCGATGGAATCTGGTAAAACGATATTGCCGTCGCGGCGGCGGTCGGAATACAGCGCAGTCACTTCAATATGTTCGCCTAGGGCAACAGTGGCAGCTGCTCCCCGAAAAAAGAAGGCTTCTCCAAAGGCGCCGTAAGCGTTGATTTTTCTGCCGCCCCGACTGACGGATACTGTTTCGGCCGATTTGCCAGGCCAAAAACCGGTTTGCAACAGGACGCCCTGGCCAAAACGCGCAGAATAGCCGCCCAGCGCCAGTGTTTTGACCGTTGGGTTCAGGTTTTGAATAAAAAAATGAGCGCTGTGAAAATCGAACCCGTTACGATTACTTTTTCTGAAAATTGCTTCGCCGGGGTCGCTTTCTGCTGTAAAACCAAATCGGAGGCGGTTGTCAAACGTATGCCTGTACCGAATGCCCCGATTGTAGGGTATTCCTTCCACATCGACAGGATAAGCGCCCGGCCGCATGGAGCCGATTCGCATCAGCAGTTCGTTGTCTCCTTCCAGCAGGCCCTTCCAAAGGCTGGTATTGCGTTGATTGAGTCCGCTGCGCACCTGGGCAAACAACAGTACCCGCCGAATATCGGATAACTCCCAGCCTGGAACGGCTTGAAGTTCGTATTCGTTTAAAAAAGGGCCCATTTGCGTGCGATAGGCAATGAATTGCTCGATTTGCAGGCTGTTCAACAAGTGCATTGCGTTGAGGTCTTCTCTGCTCAGGCTGTTCAGGTCGAGCGGGCGGTTGCGCCAGGTTTCCAGGTTTTCCAGAAACTGCTGGGCATCTGATTCGGAGGCCGTTTCGTTATCGCGAAAGAAATTTTCCAGCAATTCTGCCGTAACCGGGTCGTCGGTTTGAGCCAATATGCCATTTGCTTGCAGGCATAAAACGCCGGCAATCAAACAGATACGCAGTACATCGCGGATTTTCTCACACATAAACAGGCAGTTAATAAATGTTCCTGGGATTATTCAACCCGATACAGGCGTGGCTTCTGATTGTTAATCGTTGCAAGAACATAAGGCTGCCCTTTTACCTGAAGATGTTTCAGCGATTTGGTGTCGCCCCGAATAGACAGGCCCGATTGGCGATTTTCCACACGGGTGTAGGTGCCATCGCCCTTGTTGAGCAAAACATGTCCGAAACTGGCGTCGAGTTTGGAAAACTGAGGGATAAAACCATCATCATTTCCTGCCAGGATAAGGTCGTTTTTTCCGTCTTTATTCAAATCGCCACACCAGATACCGCATACGCAGGAAAATTGCACTTCCTTGGGAAATGGAATGACCCTGAACTGTCCGTTGCCATCATTGAGTGCTACAGCCGATTTGAAATAACTTCCTTCCATGGCAATGGCTCTTTTCATGGTCTCTGCCGAAAATAGTTCCTGGATGGATTTTTGTGCATAATCGACGTGTTTGAGGTTTTGCTTTTTCAGGCTTGGGATTTGGCCCGTCAGGTCTTTTTTCATGGGCACCGGCATGTCCTTGCCATTGATCCGTCGGGTGATGATTTTTTCGACCGTACCGTTTTGATCAAAATCGCACACCCAGAGTTTGGAAGGCTGTTCGTGGCTTCCGGTAAAGTAAAAATTTTCACCCCTATTGCCCATAATCAGATCCTGATCGCCATCGCCATCCACGTCGTCGGCTTTGACGCAGCCCCACCAGCCGGAGTAATTGTTGAGATTGGAAGAAATGGAGACAAACTTTTTATCCCTGATTTCAAAAATGATTGGATTGCGCCATTCACCTACGATAATAAGTTCGGGCGTTTCGTCGCCGCTGACATTGGCCAGGGTAGCATCCGTCACCATGCCGAGTCGCTGCAAATCCGGTGAAACCTCATTGGAAACATTTCTAAAATT
>JAEUUT010000207.1 GCA_016787415.1 Saprospiraceae bacterium
CATGTACAGGTTGCCTTCCCGTATTTCGGCTTCATACAGGCGGCCATAATCTTCATCGAGGAAACGATAATCGAACGGAAAATCCGGATTGAACTTTTCCCAGGTTTGTTTCACATAAGCCAGCGCAGCAGGGGTGTCGCCGGCCAGTTTGATGGAAATACCTTGCAGGTTACTGCTTTGGCGGGGAATAAAGAAAATCATCGGCGTGATGGCCTGGTGCATGCTTTCAAAATGAAAATCGCGCAGCACACCCACGATATAGCAATCCTCCCGGCCGCCATACACCAGTCGTTTGCCCACGGCGGCTTCTGCAGAGGGCCAGCCGATGGCCCGCACGGCGGCTTCGTTGAGCATCCAGCCTTGCGTGGTATCCGTCGGAAAATCGCGCGAAAACGAGCGCCCGGCTGCTATCGGAATCTGATAGGTATTGACAAAATCCATATCGACGTTCAGCATTTTCAGCGTGACGGTCAGGGGCGACATGGTGTCGCCGATTTGCACGGAAGTGCCATTCAGGTAATCGAGCAGGCGGTCGGCCGGGAAGCGCGACGATTGCCCCACATCCTTGATGTACGGGCTGCGCAGGAGTTCGGTGCGAAAAGCATTCCATTGAGGCCGCAACTTGTTGTTTTGCAGCAGCGTGACCACGCGATCTTTGTCGAGCCCCAGTTCCTTGTTTTGCATAAAATGCAACTGCCGGTAAATGACAATGGTGCCTACCAGCAGCGCAATGGAAATGCTGAACTGAAACACCACCAGCGCTTTGCGCAGGGAAACATTGCCTTTTGTGATGGCATTGCCGCTTTTCAGCACGGCCACCGGCCGGAATCCCGACATGAAAAAAGCGGGATACAGACCTGCCAGCAGGCCTGAAAGCAATGATACACCGGCAAAAGCAGCGAGCATCCAGCCTGTAGTGGCAGGGGCGGGCGTCAGGTCGATGTCCAGGCTTTTTTTGATTAAGGGCATTGCAATGGCCGTCATTACCAGTCCCAGTCCGGCAGCCCCGGCCGACAGCAGCAGGCTTTCCGACAGAAATTGCCCGACGATTTGGCCACGTCGTGCACCGGTCGATTTGCGAACGCCGATTTCCCGAGCGCGGCGCAGGGAAAATGCGGTAGCCAGGTTGATGTAATTAACGCCGGCAATCAGCAGGATCACCAGTGCGATCAATCCGAACATCCGCCCCCGTGCTTGGTCGCCGCCCGGCTCTATTTCATCATCGTGTTGACTTTGCAGGTGAATATCAGTGAGGCGTTGCAGGTGCAGCCGGGTGAATTCATGCGGCCGCCGGTTGTTGGCGCTGCCCGCGGGTGGCGGTGGAAATACATCGTCGAGAAACTTCGGAAACCGCGCTTCCATTTTGGCCGGTTCGAACCCTTGCCCTGTGGTGAAATAGGTGTAAAAAGCGTTGTTGCCGAAATTGCTGCGCAGGTTGTCGGCCCCATACAGCGTCGTATCTTCCAGCGACACAAAAGACATCAGCGCATCCGGGTGCCAGTGCGAGGCGACGGGGAAATCGCGGTACACACCGGTTACCTTGTATTGAAAATCGTTGTCGACTTTCAGCACCTGATTGATGGGATTGCTGTTGCCAAAAAAACGACGCGCAGCCGATTCCGACAAGGCAATTTGCCAGGGCCCCGACAAGGCCGTTCCCGCATCGCCATTTATCATAGGCACTGTAAATACGTCAAACAGGTGTTCATCTGCATAGAAAAACTCGCCTTCGGTGTACAGTTTGTTGTCGGCAGCGGTACGCACCACGGCATTGTAATTGCGCAGCACCCTGGTAATGTGCTCAATTTCAGGAAAATGCTGCGGCAGCAATGTACCGAAAGGTGGCGCTATGGCACTCAGGTGCAGGTTTTGCGTGCCGTCCATGTCGTAGAAAGAACGTGTCACCCGCCAGATACGGTCTGCATTTTTATGGTAGCGATCGTACTGCCATTCCCGGCTGATATACAGGGTGATGAGCAAGCCGCAAGCCAGCCCGATGCCCAAACCGGACAGGTTGAGGAAAGTGTGCAGTTTGTTGCGCAAGAGGTTGCGCAAGGCCGTTTTGATATAGTTTTCCAGCATGGTTATCTGTTATCCGTTATCGGTTATCTGTTATCGGTTATCCGTTATCCGTTATCAGGGTTGTAGGTACACTCTACGGGCTCTCACTCTCTCACCTCTCACTCTCTCACCTCTCACTCTCTCACCTCTCACTCTCTCACCTCTCACTCTCTCACTCTCTCACCTCTCACTCTCTCACCTCTCACCTCTCACCTCTCTCACTCTCTCACCTCTCTCACCTCTGTCTACTATTCACTTTTCAGGCTTTTCACCGGATTATCCAGCGCTGCCTTCACACTCTGATACCCCACGGTAACAAATGCAACCAGGACAGCCAGCGCGCCGGCGAAGGCAAATGTCCACAGGGAAATGTCGATGCGATAGGCGAAGTCGGCAAGCCATTGGTGCATGAAATACCACGCCGTTGGCGTGGCAATGAGCAGCGCGATAAAGATCAGTTTCAGAAAATCGCGGCTCAGCAAACCCACGACCGACACAACAGAGGCGCCCAGCACTTTTCGGATACCGATTTCCTTGGTGCGTTGTTCGGTAGTAAAAGCCGCCAGTCCGAATAGTCCGAGGCAGGAAATAAGAATGGACAGCAAACCAAAGATGCCCGCTATTTTTCCGATGCGCTGCTCGGTATCGTACATGCGTGCAAAGGATTCGTCGAGGAACTTGTAACTGAACGGCTGATCGGGCGACAGGGCTTTCCAGTTTTTTTCGAGGGCGGCAATGACCGAAGCCGTTTGTGCGCCCTCATACCGGAAGGATGCCAGGCCTGTGGACTCCCCGAGCCGGAAACTGAGCGCGCCGATGTTGTCGCGCAGGCTCGACCAGTGAAAATCGCGCACAACGCCGATAATTTCCAGTTCCGTAAAATCTTTAGGTTGGGGCGCGCCTTGCATAAAGCGGGGCGGCAAATACATCTTCTGCCCGATCGGATCGGTAAAACCAAGTTGTTTCGCCGTGGCCTCATTAATAATCAGGGCTGTGCTGTCCGTCAGTCGGCCCCGGTCAAAATCGCGGCCTTGCACGATTTCCATACCGAGGGTTTTCAGGTAATCCACATCGACGGTCCAGCATTGCATGTTCACTGCATTTTGTTCGTCGAAGCCGCGCACCTTGGAAAAAGTGTAGTCGCTGCGGTTCGAGGACACGGGCAGGAAGCCTGACACGGTAGCGGCGGTCACGCCCGGCGTTTTCAGCATTTCCTCTTTCAGGGTATAAATTTTATCGCCCAGTGCATATGCATCGTTCAGCACGATTACCTGCTCTTTGTTGAAGCCCAGGTTTTTATGCTGAATGTAGTTCAACTGTTTGAAAACCAGCATGGTAGAAATGATCAGCACCACGGAAACCGTGAACTGGAACACCACCAGTGTGCTGCGCAGGTTGCCTCCTTTGCCCATGCCGCTCAGGTGTCCTTTCAGCACCCGGATGGAGTCGAAAGCAGACAGAAAAAAGGCGGGATAACTGCCGGCCAGCAACCCGACCAGGGCGGTGCCGCCCGCCAGGGTCGTCCAGAACACAGGGCTTTTCCATGGAATTTCAAGCCCAATACCCGTCAGATCGCGGTACCAGGGCATGGCCACTGCTGCGATTGCGAGCGCCAGTACGACCGAAAAGCCCGACAAAACCATCGATTCGCTCAAAAACTGCCCGATCAGCGCGCTGCGGCGGCCACCCAGCACCTTTCTGACGCCTACTTCCTTGGCACGGCCGGAAGACCGTGCCGTTGCGAGGTTCATAAAATTGATACAGGCAATCAGCAGAATAAATGCCGCGATGGCTCCAAAAATCCACACATACCGAATGCTGCCATTGGGGGCCAGTTCGATGGTGAGGCCCGAGTACAGGTGGATGTCTTTCAGTTTCTGTAAAGGATAGCGCACGAACTGTCCGGTTTTTTCCACATCGGCCATATTGGTGCCCATGAGTTGCTGGGCGGTAACAGCGACTTTGGCTTGGGTGAGTTCTGTAAATTTTTGCCGGAACGCTTCTATGTCCGTGCCTTTGCGCAGCAGAAAATAGGTCTGGAAATTATTGTTGGCCGCCCAGAATGGCGGATCTTGTTTCACTTCGTCATTGCCGTTCATAGACAGCAGCAAATCGGCTTTGAAGTGTGTGTTTTCAGGCAAATCCTCATAAACGGCGGTCACGAGCCAGCGATCCTGGTTTTCCAGTACCAGCGTTTGCCCCACCGCCATTTGCGGAGAGGAGAAATAGCGCTCGGCCCGGCTGCGCGAAATAGCCATGGTTTTGGGCTGCGTCAGACAACGCATGGGGTCGCCTTGAATGATTTTTGCAGGAAATACCTCAAAAAACGAACTGTCGACCGTCAGCACATGATCCTCCCGGATATTCTGCTGGGAAAGTCCGTCGCGTTTTACCAGAAAGGTGCCGTATTGCCGAAACCGGCACCACGACTGAATTTCAGGCAGTACTGCGGCTGCCTCGGGCGCTACAATAGAAGAGGTTACCGCCATTTCGAGGTGGCTGCCGCCAAAATTGATATCCGATGTCGGACGCACAATACGCTCGACATTTGGATTCCAGCGATCGTAACTGGTTTCATGCGCAATGAACAGAACGATCAGCAGACATGCGGCAATACCGATAGACAGCCCTACAATATTGAGGCCTGAATACATACTGTTCTTGCGCAGGTTGCGAAATGCAATAGTGAGGTAGTTGGTAAACATAGGAGGCAAGTATTTTTCGATCAGGAAATTGGAGCATGTTCGGGATTTTTTCCGGGCCTGAAAAAAATCCCTAACCTGCTTTTACTCGTTTTTCAGGGATTGCGTGGGATTGGTCAGGGCTGCCTTGAGGCCCTGATACGATACGGTGGCCAGGGCGATCAGGATAGAAAGTGCGCCTGCTGCCACAAACATCCATGCGCTTAACGGGATGTGATAGGCAAAATCGTCGAGCCATTTTCGCATCAGATAATAGGCGATAGGCGAGGCGATAACGACGGCCAGCAGCACCAGCCGCAAAAAATCCTTTGCCAGCAATCCTGTCAGGCTTGTCACGCCGGCGCCCAGCACTTTGCGCACGCCGATTTCCTTGACACGGTTGGCAGCAGCCAGCGCCGACAGTCCGAAAAGCCCCAGGCAGGCCAGCGCAATGGCAAGTATACCGGCGTATGCCACGAGGCGGCTGCGGCGTTCGTCGGCAGCATAAAATTTATTCAGATTTTCGTCCAAAAACGAATAGCGAAACGGCAACACGGGTTCGGCGTGTGCCCAGGCGCTCCGGATACGGTCGAGTGTTTCTCCCGGGTAACCCGGCGCGATACGCACAAAAAACTGGAACGGCGCGTAGTCGCTGAACATCTGGAACATCATGGGTTTCACCTGTTCGCGCTGCGACAGGTAGTTGTAATCCTGCACGACACCGATCACAATGGGGTCGCGCGCAGGGTTACCGCTGTTGTACCCCGTCAGCGGTCGGCCGAGGGCGCTTTCGGGCGTCCAGCCAAAATCGCGCATCGCCGATTCGTTGATAATCACCGAGGTAAGCGAATCGGCTACCACATGATCATCAAAATTGCGGCCCGACAGCAGGCGTAGTCCCAGTACCGGGATGTATTGCGGGTCGATATGGTATTCGTACAGCGATTTTTGCTGCCCGTTATAGCCAAAACTGGAACGACTCCAGCCGGCTTCGGCGCCCAGCGACAATTCGGCGCTGGTGATGCCCGAAATGCCCGGTTGCTGCTGGAGCGATTGCCGGAAGCGTTCGAGCGTTTGTTTGCTGTTTTTGGTGCCTTCCGCATTTACGACGACGACATTTTCCTTGTTGAAACCAGGGTTGCGGGTTTTCAGAAAATCCAGTTGGCGCATCATGACGAGGGTGCAGGCGATTAGCCCGACCGACAGCACAAACTGTACGGTAACGAGGGAGCGGGTAAACCAGTTGGCGCCGCCGATTTTGATTTTGCTTTTCAAGGTTTCCAGTGCCGAAAAGCCCGATAAAACGAACGCCGGATAGATGCCTGCCAGAAGCCCCGTAAGTGCGGCAACGCCTGGCAGGAGCCACCACAATTCCGGAAATTGCGCTACATCAAACACCAGTTTTTTCTCGGCAATCTGGTTGAAAGCAGGCAGCAACAGTTTTGCCAACCCCAGGCCCAGCGCCGCCGAGGCTGCGCTCAGCAAAAAGGCTTCTGATAAAAACTGGCGGGCCAACTGGCTGCGGCCTGCACCGATCACTTTGCGAACGCCAATTTCACGCGCCCGGCCCGCACTGCGCCCGATGGCCAGTGTAGTAAAATTGATACAGGCAATCAGCAAAATCATGATGCCGATGCCCAGCAGGATCATCGTCTGCTTCGGGTTGCCCTCGGCTTCGCCAGTGGAAGTATCGTTGTGCAACGTAAGGAGCGGCTGCAAGCCGTAGGTAATCGGCGGCCCCGGTTTCGACCAGGCGCCCTTGCTGCGGTATTCCTTTTCCTCGTCGGGGTGGTATTTCTGGCGGAATTGCAGCAGTTGTGCGTCGTTGTGCGCCAGCCCGGAGCCCGGGCGCAGTTCCACGAAAGTCATCATGGATGAACTGTTCCAGCGATCCGTATTGCGTTTTCCGCTGGCAGTGGTGGCATATCGGGAAAATGGCAGCAGTATTTCAAATTGCGCCGTGGAATTGGAAGGCAGGTTTTTTGCCACGGCCGATACCGTAAAAGGTTCGAAATTGTCTTCCAGTTTGATTTCCAGCGTTTTTCCTACCGGATTGGATTCTCCGAAGAGGCGTTGCGCCACCTTTTCCGTCAGCACGACCCGATGTGGGTCGGCGAGCGCTTGAGTCGCATCGCCGTACAATATGGGAAAGGAAAACATGGAAAAAAAGGCCGTATCTGCAAATTCGATGCGTTCGTTGGTCACGCCGGAGTTCGTCCGCACAAAAGAATCGCCATACCCCCGGTACCTGGAATACCGCACGACATCCGGGAAATCGGCCTGCATAGCCGGCCCCAGCGGCATGGGCAGGTACACGCTTTTTTGCTCGGGCTCACCCGACAGTCCTTCCTGATAATGCACGTAAGCCCTGTAAATCCGGTCGGCTTTTTTGTGCATACGCTCGAATGTGTTTTCATCGAGAACATGGAGCAATACGATGGAAAAGCAGGCAATGCCCAGCGAGAGGCTGGCTACATTGATCAGGGCGATACCCTTGTTTTTCCAGAGTGCCCGTAAAGCGCTTTTCAGGTAGTTGTACACCATAAGAATCAGATTCAGGTTTCAATGCCAAGATAAATTTCCCCAACCTGAATATAGTTGCCAAACCTTTCGCCACTTTTTTAAGCAACTGATAGTCAATTATTTAAAAAAGTTTTTTATAAAAAAAACGTTCGAACCCGAACGTGGAGTGTTCGGATTCGAACGTTTGGAGAGGGAGGTTGAATCAGGATTCGGGGGATTGAAAGGATTAGAAGGATTCCCTGCGAGATGTCTAAATTTAATAAATTAATTCAAAGCAGGCTGATTGCTTGGGATTTAAGCCTTTAACTCAATTTATTAAATTTAGACATCTCGCAGGGAATCCTTCTAATCCTTTCAATCCCAAAAATCCTGATTCAACC
>JAEUUT010000220.1 GCA_016787415.1 Saprospiraceae bacterium
ATAACTCACCGGCGTCACTTCCACATGCAGGTCGATGCGGTCGAGCAGCGGGCCGGAAATTTTAGACACGTAGCGTTTCACCACGCCCGGGCCACACACACATTCTTTTTCGGGGTGGTTGTAGTAGCCGCAGGGGCAGGGGTTCATTGAAGCCACCAGCATAAAACTGGCAGGATAATCGACGCTCACTTTGGCCCGGCTGATGGTCACCCTGCGTTCTTCCATGGGCTGGCGCATCACTTCGAGCACCTGCCGCTTGAATTCGGGCAGTTCGTCTAGAAACAGTACACCGTTGTGCGCCAGGCTGATTTCGCCGGGCATAGGGTCGGAGCCGCCGCCCACCAATGCCACGTCGCTGATGGTGTGGTGTGGCGAGCGAAAAGGGCGCGTGGTGATGAGCGAGGTGTGGTCGGGCAGAACGCCCGAAACAGAGTGAATTTTGGTGGTTTCGAGCGCCTCATACAGGGTAAGCGGCGGCAGAATAGTGGGCAGGCGGCGCGCCAGCATGGTTTTGCCCGCGCCTGGCGGACCGATCAGGATGACGTTGTGCCCGCCCGCAGCCGCCAGTTCGAGGGCGCGTTTGATGTTTTCCTGGCCTTTTACATCGGCAAAATCGACATCGTAAATGCCCGAAGCATTGGCAAACTCCTCGCGGGTGTTCACCACCATTGGCGGTATCTCCGACTCGCCCGACAACACATCCAGCGCTTCGCGCAGGTTTTCAACCCCGTAAATCAGCACATCGCTCACAATAGCCGCTTCGCGGGCATTGGCTTTGGGCAGGATAAAACCCTTGAATTTTTCACGGCGAGCCAGGATGGAAATAGGCAAGGCGCCTTTGATGGGCCGCAACGAACCGTCGAGCGAGAGTTCGCCCATGATAAAAAACGCATCGAGGCCATCCGGAGCAATGACGCCCGAACTGGCCAGCATACCCAGCGCAATGGGCAGGTCGAATGCCGAACCTTCCTTGCGAATGTCGGCAGGAGCGAGGTTGATGATCGTTTTGAGTCGAGGGAGCCGGTAGCCGGAGTTTTTGACAGCGGCTTCAATACGGGGCAGGCTTTCGCGTACGGCACTGTCGGGAAGCCCGACGATGTAGATGCCCAACTTGTCGGTGTTGCCCAGTGAGCCGCCGGTATTTGTTTCAATGGTGATGGTGCGTGCGTCGACCCCGTGCACGGAGCCAGCATAAGTTTTGACTAACATAAAGAAGCGTATAAAGTGTGGTGAAACGGATTATGCGGGTTAAAGATAAACAGGAAAATTTCAAAGAAAACAGAGGAGTAAGGAATTTTGCCCGAGCGTAACAGGTTTCCGGAATATCTTTCGGAAAAAATAAACAAGCAACTGTTTTTTCAAGCACCGTCTCCACTTAAATCAAACTATATGTACCGCTTTCTGCTCCCATTTGCCTTTGTAATATGTACACTCGCCCCCTCCTTCAGCCAGGACTTCGGCTGGGCCCTGAACCTGGGAGGCAGCAGCCTTGAAACCCCAGAATCGACTACCCTCGACGAATTTGGAAATATTTACATCACCGGCACCTTCAACCTGACGGCAGATCTGGACCCAGGCCCCGGCGTGCTGAATGTCACTTCTGCCGGTATGTCTGACATGTTTGTGGTGAAATTGAATCCCGAAGGCCGACTGCTCTGGGCCCGGCACATCAGCGGCCCGGATGCCGAAGTAGCCAGAGTGATCCGGGTCGACGCCCGCGGGTATGTCGTAATGGCCGGACTGTTTTCCGG
Source organism: Saprospiraceae bacterium (assembly GCA_016787415.1). Lineage (GTDB taxonomy): Bacteria > Bacteroidota > Bacteroidia > Chitinophagales > Saprospiraceae > M3007. The sequence goes on from JAEUUT010000220.1 coordinate 1,752, forward strand.
AACAGTAGACTTCGACCCAGGAACAGAAGAACACATACTGACTTCATCTGGCAGTTACGATGCCTTCATTCTCAAACTCGACCCGGAAGGGCGTTTTGCCTGGGTAAACCAGATGGGCGGAAGTGAATCCGACGCCATTACCGGCCTGAGCATCGACCCGCGCGGCAATATCTACACCTGTGGCGCCTATTCCGGAACGGGCGACTTCGACCCCGGCCCCGATGTGATGGAACTCACTTCTGCGGGCGGATCTGATGTTTTTATTACAAAAATGGACTGGAAAGGCACGCTGGAATGGGCGCGCAGCATTGGCGGTGCTCAAGTAGAAAGTGTTGATGACCTCACCGTCGATGCACAGGGATTTGTGTACACAATGGGCGTTTTCCGGAATATCGCCGATATGGATCCCGGCCCGGGCACGGCCAATCTCAATGTCACGGGCGGGTTTTATGCCAATATGTTTATCCAAAAAATGGATGCATCCGGCCAATTTGTATGGGCCAAACAGGTGACGGGTTCGTACTTTCAGTTTGGAAGTGAAATAAAAACCGATGGCACAGAAAACCTGTACATCAGTGGCACTTTTTCCGAAACGGCCGATTTCGACCCCGGCCCCGGTACGGTAAGCCTCACGGCCAATGGATATGATCCATTTATCCTGAACCTCGACCTGGATGGTAACCTCGTGTGGGCGCGACACATCACCGGCAGCGGTAATCAGACCGAGGAAGCCAAGTCGATTGGTTTTGACAAGGATGGCGCGGTGTATGTGTGCGGCATTTTTTCACAAACAGCCGATTTTAACCCCGGCCCTGGCGTGTTCAACCTCGCATCGGCCAGCGGTTCGGAAGATGCTTTTTTGATGAAACTGGACAGCGCCGGCAACATGATATGGGCGCGGCGCATGGGCGGTACCGGCGCAGACGGCGCCGTGTCACTCCACCTCGATCCGTATGGGAATATGTTTATGCTGGGCAGTTTTGCCGGTACCGTAGATTTTAACCCGCTGGCGCCTGTAAACAACCTTGTATCGGCAGGATTTATCGATATTTTCTTGTTGAACATGACCCAGAACTGGAATTTTTCCGGAACGGTTTTCCACGACGTCAATGAAAACGGCACACGGGAAACCGATGAGCCCGGCTTAAAAAACGTACTGATCAGCGTACCCGAAGCAGGCGCGTTCGCCACGACTGACGATGCGGGGCAATACCGGATTTATTCGAACATTGTAGGCGATACGCTGAAGGCTGCCGTCAACAAGCCGCTGTGGACGATCACGCCCGCTTTCGCCATCCCTGATTCCATGGAGACACCCATGGATTTCGCGGCCGTGTATCCGCTTTACCACGATTTGTGCCTTGTGACGGTCAATGCGACCCGTTTCCGGCCAGGTTTTACGACCGATGTGCAGATATACGTAACCAATATTGGTACGTTGCCGGTAGATTCGGCAAAAGTTGATTTGCTGATTGTGACGCAAACTACGCCGCTACCACTCGAATTTATATCAGGCAACCCGACGCCGACGGTGGAGGCCGACGATCATTTTTCCTGGATCATCGATTCGCTGGGGGTGGGCCAAAGCATGTGGTTCACGCTGCGGTTTCGAACGCCTGAAAATACGCCCATCAATACCCCCGTTGTGTTTTCGTCCAGTGTCGGGCCGGAAGACGATGCCAATTTTGAAAACAACTTTTCGCGTTACACCAACCAAGTTGTCAACGCCGTCGACCCCAATGACAAACAGGTGTCGCCCGAGATGCTGATGCAGGAACAACTGGATACCAGCGCCCTGCAATACGTGATCCGCTTCCAAAACACGGGCAATTTCCCGGCCTCGTTTGTGGTGATACGCGACACCCTGCCCGCCCAACTTGATCTGAGTACCTTGCAGGTGCAGGGCGCCAGCCACCCGTTTGTATGGCGGGTGTACAATGAGCGGGTGCTCGAATTCCGCTTCGACCCGATTGACCTGCCCGATAGCATCAGCAATGAACCGGGAAGCCACGGATTTGTAGCATTTCAGGCAAAAACGCGTAGCAGCAGCCTCGCGCCTGGCGATTCAATCGTGAATTCGGCTGGCATTTATTTCGACTACAATGCGCCAGTGATCACACCGCCGGCTGTGTTTCGGGTAGCCAGTTTGCCAGTAGGCGTACATTATCCGGCGGTTGCATCGCTCGATTTTTCCCTGATGCCCAATCCGGGCACGCAGGGCAGGGCGGTGATGCTGGAATTTCCGGAACGGCTCAAATACGACACACAGGTAGCGGTGTATGATGCCAAAGGCCAGGTTCTGCATGTTCTGCATTGCCCAGAAGGCCAGCAAAAATGCTACCTGCCCGTTTTACCAGCAGGCGTATTCATGGTGCAGGCAAGAACAGGAAATCGCTCTGGCGCTAAAGTATTGTTTGTTCGATAGTTATCCTGAGGGGAATTTCTTTCTTCCTTCGGTTGTTGTGACCAGCCGGGGTATACAAAAACAGGCAGTGTTGTACACACTGCCTGCCATACCATTACCATATCTATTTAAAAAGACGCCTGTATGAATAGTCCTTTATTTACCGGACGTAAATAGCAAATAAGTACGCTGCCTGCCCCGCTGATTTCTGCCAAGTGGTCGGGATTTATTAGCCGCGTGATGAGCAGGCAGCGGTGTGGATGATGTGTGCTGCAGAAATCAGGTACGAAAATGTGGTGTTTAATTGAACTAGTCAACAAAAATGACTTATTTAACTTTTTTTTAACTAAAAAAGAGAAAAAAACTAATTTTTGGCCTTTGAATACAGATATTTTTTGTCAATACACTTGACAATATCAAATAATAAACCTACTTTTGACATTCCGTTTGGCATTTGGAACAGTCCAGGCGCCAGGCAAAAGATAAACCCGTTGAAGTGGCCGGCTCGTCCGGCCCGTTGCGGGTATCTACCATCCGCATTAATACCACTATGATCGAGTAATATGAGCCTTGGAGATACTTTGAAAAAGAACTTTGCAAAAAACTTGCAACGTTTACGCAATCAGAATGACTTGACTCAGGCAAGACTGGCAGAAGCGCTGAATGAAAAATATAAAGATTTTAATATTCAATTACAACGCACTTCTATTGTGAACTATGAAAAAGAGGAGGCGATGCCGAGAATTGATGCGTTGTATTGCATTGCAGACTATTTTGGGAGAACGATTGATCAGATTATTAGTCCAACCATGCATAAGCCGGTGATTTCCACACCGTTTGAAGGAAATAGTGTGTCGGGACCCAGGTATGTAACGATGAATATTGCCGCTAGAGAGGAGGGCTCGCAGGGGGCGGGAATAGCCGCTGGAGAATTGGATCTAGATAGAATTTTGACAGCATGTGTAGATGGGATACAGTATCGGCAGTTTTATATAGAGTTTTTAAAAAGGTTGTTTCAAACCTTACGCGATGAGGCGCCATCGACTACTGAGCGTGAGAAATTTGAAAAAACATTTTATAAAACATTTGTAGGCTGTCAGATTAGCAGGAGCAAGTATTTGCAGGATATGGCGCAACAATTACTGAATGAGCAGGAATTCGTGATTTTTATGGCATTTGAAGAAAATAGTATGACGGTAGAGAACGTAGCAAAAGCACAGGGTATCACCGAGTTAGAAGTAATTGACATTTTTAATAAAGCCCAATATAAATTATCCGCCTTTATGGACGGAAAACCTAAATCATAATGTATGG
>JAEUUT010000283.1 GCA_016787415.1 Saprospiraceae bacterium
CATACGCCGTTTGGAAGAACTGGGTTTCAACCCCGTTCCGCCTGAGGATGCCCGTATTGCCTGTGTGCTCAATTTGCTTTCCTGGCAAGACGATGGCTGGCGTACCCTTTTGATTCAGCGTACTCAAAATCCGCACGACCGACACAGCGGACAAGTGAGTTTTCCGGGTGGGCGATACGAGGAAAATGACGGCGAATTGCAGAATGTCGCCCTGCGCGAAACCTTTGAAGAAGTGGGTATTCCGCCCGACCAAATTGAAATTCTGGGGCGCCTCACGGAATTGTATATTCCTGTGAGCAACCATGTGGTGCATCCTTTCGTCGGTTTGCTTAAAAATCCGGTTGAACTAAAACCCCAATGGAGTGAAGTGGAATCGGTGCTTCATCCACCCATCGACGTGCTCCGGAAGCCCGAAAGCAGAAAAACCACCACGCTGACCCTCTCCAATGGCATCACCCTGAAGGATGTTCCCTATTTTGATGTAGAAGGAAAAATTGTGTGGGGCGCGACAGCGATGATATTGAGCGAGTTTTTGGAGGTATGGGTTTAGTTATTGGTTATCGGTTATTGGTTATTGGTTATCAGGGGTGGTAAGGGTCCATTTGTACATTTGTTTGATGTCCCTTTTTGTGCGGCCAAACAAATGTACAAATGGACCCTTACCACCCCTGATAACCAATAACCAATAACCGATAACCAATAACCAATAACTGATAACCAACAACTAAACCCGCTTCCGGTAAGTCCACATTGCCAGCCCGTTTACCGCTACAGCATACGTCAGCACGCTAAAGAAATTCTGTTGAATATCCTGAAAGCCAGCGCCTTTGAGCAGCACCAGGCGCATGAACGACACGAAATAGGCGATTGGATTAATCACGTTGATGGTTTGTGCCCATTGCGGCATACTTTCCACAGGCGTGAACAGGCCGCACATGAGCAGGAAAATCAGGATAAAAAACCAGGCGGTAAACATGGCTTGTTGCTGCGAGTCGGCAAAATTAGAGATCAGAAAACCCAGTCCGAGCATGCAAGGCGTAAATACTGCTGTGTAGCCGAACACCAGCCACAGACTGCCCAGCATGGGAATATCAAACACCAATTTGCCTACGGATAGCCCTACCGTCATCATTACGAGCGATAGCAACCAGAACGGCAATAGTTTTCCCAGAATAAACTGCCATTTCTGGACAGGTGTGACGTTCAGTTGTTCGATGGTGCCCAGTTCGCGCTCGCGAACGATGTTCAGGGCAGTGAGGAAACAGATAATCAGCGCTACTATTTCACCCAGAATACCCGGCACCATAAAGGTTTTGTAGTCGAGGCGGGGGTTGTACCAGTTGGAATATTCGATTTGAACATTCCGGGGTGCTGCCGGCGCAGGAGCGCCTGCTTCGGTGGATGCCAGTCGCGGCGCCCATGTTTCGGCAAATTCCCGGTTGTAGTTTCGGATGATGTTCTGTGCATAGCCCATACCAAGTCCTGCTTTGGTGGCATTGATGGCATTGGCGGTGAGCGATACAGCAGCATTTCCTTCCCGCACAAGGGTGCGTTCGAAATGCGGCGGTATTTCCAGAATCAGATCCGTTTCTTCGTTCGACATCAGGGCATCGGCTTCCGTAGCGGCGGCAACCTGTCGGATTTTGAAATAACCGGATGCCTGGAAACGGGCGGCAAGTTGCCGACTCGAAGTGGACAAATCGGCGTCTACAACCGCAAGATTCAGGTTTTTGATTTCATAATTGGCTGCAAACGACAGCAACAATGTCTGAAATACCGGCATCACCAGCAGCAGCGGTAACATCGTTTTATTTCGGAAAATCTGTAGAAATTCCTTTTGTATGAGGAAAAATACGGTGCGCATTTTTCAGAGGTGAGAGGTGAGAGGTGAGAAGCGAGAGGTGAGAAGCGAGAGGTGAGAGGGCGTTATTCCAGCCGGTCTTTGAAGTTACGGAGGCTGAGCACGAGAAAAAAGAGGGCCATTCCACCCAGAATAAGCGTCTGTTTCCAAATGTAGGTGAGCCCCACGCCCTTGATCATGATACCTTTAATAATGCTATTGAACCAGGTAGCCGGGATAGCGCTGCCAATTACCTGCAAGGGAACGGGCATACTTTCTCGCGGGAAAATAAACCCCGACAGCAGCATGGTAGGCATCATAAGTCCCAATGCAGAGATGAACATGGCCGTCATCTGATCCTTCGCTTTGGTACTGATAAAAATGCCGAGCGAAAGCGCCACAAACATATACAACACGCATTCGGCAGCCAGCAAACCGATAGAACCTTGAAGGGGCATGCCGAATACGAAAATCCCTAATAGTATGATAATCAGTGTATTGAGTATGGTGAGTGCGAGGTAAGGCGCCGTTTTGCCCAAAATAATCTGAATAGGTTTCAGCGGCGATACCAGCAACACTTCCATCGTTCCCATTTCTTTTTCGCGGGCAATGGTAATGGAGGTCATCATAGCCGAAACCAGCATTAGAATCAGGGTCATTACACCCGGCACGAAGTTGAAAACGCCTTTTTGTTCCGGGTTGTAACGCATGCGGGTTTGCACGGCTATCAGCGGCGCACCTGAAGTGGTGCTCGCTTGCTGCAGCCTGTTTTTCTGGAAATCCAGCACAATCGCATTGGCATACTGAATCAGCGTGGTGGCAGTATTCGGGTCGGAAGCGTCGCCGATCAGTTGGAGTTTGGCTTCGCCACGCGCTATCGACGCCGAAAAATCAGGTGGAAAAACCACTGCCATCTTGATTTTTCCAGCACGAAAGGCGGCGTCTATTTCTTCCACCGTGGAAACGGTTCGCTCCACCTGGAAATAATGGCTGGAAACCAGTTGGCTCGTCAGTGCAATACTTTCTGTGTCTTTCGATGGGTCGAGAATCGCAATCGAAGCATTTTTGATCTCGTTGGTGAGCACAAATCCAAATAGCAGTACCTGCGCCACGGGCATCCCGAACAGAATCAGGAGCGTGCGCCGGTCGCGCAGAATATGCCGGAATTCCTTGATAATGAAGGCAATAAGGCGTTCCATGTTGGTTGTTAGTTATTGGTTATCAGTTATTGGTTATCAAGGTGGTAAGGGAGCGTTCCATGGTCGTTATCAGTTATCAGTTATTGGTTATCAGGGTGGTAAGGGAGCGTTTGAACAAATTTTGGGTCAGTCAGGGTGTGGATTGACAAAGTGGTTTAACCATTTGGTTAATATTGGTACAAATGTAGGGATGCTTTGGGAAATTGCTGCAGAGTGGGAGGGGATTTTTTTTAAGAGGCAAGGGGTGTTGATTTTAGATTTAAGATTACATGATTTAAGATTTAAGATTACATGATTTAAGATTTAAGATGGAGGGCATCTCGTGTAAATCTAAAATCTTAAATCATGTAATCTTAAATCAAAAATCAACACCTCTTCCCTCATTCCTTACAATACACCTTCATCCGCACCTTTTTGCCACGTTCCGTTGCCACGCTGTCTTCCCAGGCCAGGGTGACGCCGGAAAGTTGTTCCAGTTCGGGGCGTTTGTGTGGGGTGAGGACGGCCAGCGTCGGAGCCGCATCCAGCAATTGCCAGGTGAGCGAAAAGAGATCGCGTGGGGGGCACAAATGCAGGGCGAAGGAACTGATAATGAGGGAGTACTTGCCGGGGAGGCCGTTTTTGATGACGTCCATAAAGGAAAGCCGGAGACAGGGCAGGCCCGTATTTTTTTCAAACAAGGCAAATGTAAACGGGTCGCAACCAGCGATGCCCGTAATGCCGGCCTGCTGGAGTACCTGCGTCACCTCTCCGCCGCCGGCTGAAAAATCGAGCACAGCAGAGCAGTCGAATCGCGCCAGGTTGCGTTCGATCAGGGCTTTTATTTCCGGAAAATGAGGATTTTCATACGCCTCGGCATGGTCGCGGTAATAACCCTCCGCGCCATGCTCCTCGTACAGTGGCCGTATTTTTTTGATAAATGTCTTATTTTTATCTTGATTCACCTCTCACCTCTCACCTCTCACCTCTCACCTCTCACCTCTCACCTCTCACCTCTCTCACCTCTCACCTCTCACCTCTCGCTTCTCTTTCACTGCTTCATCCTCTTCTCATAATCCCGCTCCAGGCTATCCATCAGCAACTGATAGGCCGGGTCGTCGACAGGATTGATATATCCTTTCGTTTTGTTTTTGCCGAAGAGTTTGAGTTTCACGGTGGTGTAGCGTTTGGGGTTGAGGCGCAGATCCTGTAGCAACAGGTTCATGTGGCGGGTGGTGCGTACGAGGTTGTCGTACAAGGCTTCATCGGTGAGTGATTTGCCGACGAGGCCTTCTCCTTTGAGCATGTTTTGCGCCAGCGTATCGACCCGCGAGATGGTGGTTTCAGTGGTCGACAAGGTACCGCGCAGGGCTTTCAGCGACAACGTGACGGAGTCGAGCGTAGCCACTGCTTTTTGTGTGCTGGAGGTCAGGTCGGCATTTTTTAGTTGTGCGCTCACTTCCGAGAGATTGGCAATCAGAGCCGAGATGTCCTTGTTGCTGTCGCGCAGGCCTTTGGTAATGGCGGCAGCATTGTCGGCAGTTGCGCTGATACCGGCCGAACTGGACGCCAGCAGGTGGTTGATGCGATTGGTCATCACCTCCAGGTTGCGCAGGGAGCGGTCGAGCGACTGAATGGATGCTGCGGGGCTCTCCGGATTGGCGGCTGCCAACGAATCGAGGTTGATACTCAGTCCTTTGCGCAGGCGATCGGTATAAGCGTCGATCTGGCCGGGTTCGCCGACGATACTTTGCAGGAATGAGCGGTAGGAGCCTTGCAGATAGGAGCCGCTTTCGGCGCAGCCGTCGCCCTCACAGGGGTGGGAAATAGTGATTTCAATGGCTTTGCCGCCCATCAGACTTTGCCCAACGATGGTGGCGATAGCGTCTTTTGGGATGTCGACACCGCGTTCCACATCCAGTACGGCAATGATGGTTTTATCGTCAGTATTGTCGAGATACAAATCCCGCACAGTGCCTACCCGCAGCCCTTTGATAAAAATAGGGCTGGAAGCCGTTAGTTGATCTACGTTTTCATATTTGACGTAGAAGGTTTGGGATGGTGTAAAAAGGTCGATGCCTTTCAAAAATTTAAACCCCCAAATGGCGATCAACACTGCGGCAATGGCGAGCAGTGCAATCTTTGTTTCGTTGCTGATCCGTGTCATGGTATATGTTGCTGCGTTTTCGCGTTTATCGGGTGGGCGCCAGGAAGGCAGTTTTAAATCCGAGGTTTTTTATTTCCGAGAGCATTTTATCGGCTTCTGTTCGGGCGGCAAAATTACCGATAAAATAATGATACTGCCCGCTGATGATTTCTTCCTGTACATCGCTGAGCAGCCCGAGTTGGCCGGTATTCCGATCGAGGCGCTGCGGCCAGGAAAGCAGGAAAATGCGCACCGGTCCGGCGTAATCACCGGAAACGGGCTGCGGGGCTTTGGGCGTTTCAACGTTTTTTTTAGGTGCTGCCGGTGTCGTCTGGGTCGTCGTGGCAGCATGGGTCGGCGGTGGCGTATTGCTTTTGACGGGTGCGCTTTTCGCTGTCTGCACAGGCTGGGTGTTGTTTACAGCCACTACTCTGGGGGTAGAAGGTTCGACGTAAGGCGGGTGAGTGATCGGCTTTTTTCCTTCCATTTGGCGTTTATAGTCTTCAAAACCATAAAAAATGGAGAGCGCCACCTGATACCGGCCTTCATCCGACAGGAGAAAAGACTCTTCCAGCGCATTGGTCATATAACCGGCCTCGACCAAAATAGCGGGCATGGCAGTTTCGCGGAGTACCAGAAATCCGGCTTGTTTGACGCCCCGGTCATCGCGTTTTGCAATGTTTTTGGCATGTTTCTGCACATTTCCTGCCAACAGAATGCTTTGTTCGAGATAAGCACTTTGCCAAACAGCGCCCAGGATATGCGCTTCCGGGCTGTTGGGGTCGTAGTCGCCGTAATTTTTCTGATACCCTTCTTCCAGCAGGATTGATGCGTTTTCGCGTTTGGCCACTTCCAGGTTGTGCTGGGCCGTGTGAAGCCCCATCACGTAGGTTTCCGTACCTTTTGCAGATGATACCGACATGGAATTGCAGTGAACGCTGATAAAAACGTCGGCGTGGTTGCGGTTGGCAATGGCGGCGCGTTCGTTCAGTTCGATGAAAACATCTTCTTTCCGCGTATAAATCACTTTTATTTCCGGAAAATGCTCTTCGATCAGGGCGCCCAATTGCAAGATAATCGCCAGCGCATTGTGTTTTTCATGGGTACCTGATACGCCCGAACAGCCGGGGTCTTTGCCTCCGTGGCCTGCATCGAGCACCACCGTTTTTACCTGATAACCAGATGTTTGAAGATGCTTTTGGAGAATAGAGGTTGCCGACTGAAAAGAATCCCTACTTTTGCCGCCGGTTTGTACGGAAGTCGGTTTTTCTGGAGGCAGGACGTTAAAATTTTGTGAAACGAGCCACACTCCCAGCAGG
>JAEUUT010000001.1 GCA_016787415.1 Saprospiraceae bacterium
CAACAAGGGTTTTGCATTTTACGCCGAATACAACCTGCGCTTACTCGGACACCTGCTGTTTGCATCTTACGATGCCGTATGTTCTATCGATACCGACACTTTGGGCGCTGGCTGCCTGGCAACGCTTGTTCGGCGGAAACAACGTGTATTCGATGCGCATGAATACTTTACGGAAGTACCTGAATTGCAGGGACGGGCTTTTGTCAGGAAATGCTGGAGTATGCTGGAGCGGATTTGCCTGCCGTTTTACAAATATGCCTACACTGTGGGCCCCGGCTTGGCCGATATTTTTTCAAAGAAATACGGCATTCCGTTCCAGGTGGTGAGAAATGTGCCCGCAATGAAAAAAAAGCCGGCATTGCGATCCAATAAACAACCATACATACTCCTGTATCAAGGCGCATTAAATGAAGGAAGAGGTATAGAAACGGCCATAGCAGCCTTAAAACACCTTCCTGAACTGGAACTCTGGCTTGCTGGAGAAGGTGACCTGTCTGCACAACTCCGCGAACTGGCGGCTACATCCGGCGCAGCAGATCGCGTCCAATTTTTAGGCTATGTGAAACCCAAAGACCTGGCTGAGTATACCGAACAAGCCTGGATGGGAATCAACTTGCTTGAAAATAAAGGTCTATCCTATTACTACTCGCTTGCCAACAAATATTTTGACTACGTGCAATCTTGCGTACCGGTTCTTACAATGGATTTTCCTGAGTATCGAGCCCTGCAAAAGGAGTTTCCGGTTGCCGTTTTATTGCCCGAACTGTCCGAGGATGCGCTGGTAACGTATCTTCGAAATGTATTAAATGACGATACTATATACGAGTCCTTTAGAAAGAATTGCCTGATGGCACGCGATATCTGGAATTGGGAGAACGAACAACGCACCCTTCTGCAAATCTGGGCGGACGCATTAAAAAAAACAGGTTGAGGTTTTCATTTTTCGCCTCGGCAGAAAAACGCAGGTGTTCACAGGGCATAAAAAATAGCGGGTTGAATCGGCTAACCGATTCAACCCGCCATCAATCAATAATTCGTTGAATTAGTGCTGAACAACGAATTTCAGGGTACGGGTACCTTTAGCCGTAGCGATACGAGCCAGGTAAGTTCCGGCAGCCAGGTCTTTTGTCTGATACGTTACCGTTTCGTCGAGCATACCTTTGCGATTTTCCGTACGGATCACGCGGCCATCGATGTTAGCCAGCGTAATAGTAGCATTGGTTGGTTCGTCGAATTTCACTTTCAGGTTTACAAAATCGCTGGTTGGGTTCGGAGATACCGTCAGAGCCGTTTCTACCAGCGGTTTTTCGTCGGTAGAAACAGTCAGTTCCAGGTTCATACGAATAATAGGATTCGGGTCGCCTACATAGTTACCACCCCATGTACCACCGATATAGAGAATGGTAGAAATACCAGGGTGATTTACATTGCTGTTGGTAGCCTGATATGCATCGGCGCTTTCACCAGCATAAACAGCAGAAAGAATGTAACGGCCATTCGGCTCCAGTTCAGTGCCTACTTCAGCAGTGTTGAAGTCGTAAATTTCTACATCCTGAAGATCATAGTCTTCGGCATTGTCCGGTGCATCCAGTGCGCCGGTTGCAATCAGAGTCATGCTGGAACCGTCGTCTTCAAAGTTGGAAAAATCTTCCAAAACGTCATCATTGATGCGATACAGATTGACCTCTACATTCACATCACCAGCAGTGAGCGGAGGATCCACTGCATAGCAAATCGTGGCGCCCAGTGCGCTGAATTTATCCAGCGTTTCGTCGTAGTCGCCCATGCGATAGTAGTTACCTACTGCATAGTCGCCGCCATCTTGAGGACGTCCTGCCGTTTGAGGGCCATTTTCTTTTGCAAAAAGCAGGTCTGTTACCTCAAAGAAATCACCATCAAAGTTGTCTGTTGTGATGGCATCCGGGGCATCAGCCACCACTTCGTAAGCAACAGCATACAAACCAACCGGCAGTTCTGGAATGAATTGACCGGGAATATCCATCTGGAAACTGTCAACACCATCAGCCAGTGCAGGAATGGTAATGCTATCGGAGTGAATAAGGCCGATTGCCTGACCCGTATTTGGATCATATTCCAGTACATATGCGTACAGTTTTACGTTGTTCTGCAGCGCAGTACCGCTGTTGGTAACGTATGCCGAGAAGCCGAAGGTATCTACAGCAATCTGGGATGCAGGCGTAGCATAACTGGAAACCGGGTAGAAGAAACCGGCAACCGTCAGGTCGTTGGCTGGAGCAGGATTGATATCTGTCAGTTCAACTTTGTCAAGTGTCCACCAGTACTCGTAGTTACCGACCCATTCCCAGCGGAGGTAAACAGTAGCCTGGTTGGCAGCCACACTGGAGATATCCAGGAAG
>JAEUUT010000004.1 GCA_016787415.1 Saprospiraceae bacterium
GATACGACAAATTTATCGCACGATAACACATTACCTGTCATGGCAGCCAGCGAACAAGTGGACGTAATCATATACCGCGTACGCGAAAGCGGACTGGAGGTTTTTCTGGTAAATCAGGATGTTTCCAACCCGGAACAACTCTCGGCCCCTACCGCCGACGAAAACTCTCCCGAACGCCTTGTTCATTCCTATATAGAACTCGATCCGGTGGATGATGGAACGGGCGCTGTGCGCAAAGCCATTGCCATTGAAGCCGACTGGCATGAAATTCCATCGTTGCGCGCCTTGATGTACGAAGACTATCGGGTGGCAAAGGAGAAAGCAAAGCAACACCTGAAAAGTTTTCTCCCTGATATTGAAAAAGGCGCCTATTTTGCTGTAAAAGAAGCATTTAAACGTGTAATGCCGCAGCAATATGCTTTTTTGAAAGAGTTGAAAGATATTCTTTCCGATAAAAATCAGACGACGTACATCTGATTCTCCTTCCGCTTTTCAAGTTTTACATGCAGGCGTCGTTGTAACAGACTGGCGAGCCAGGGCTTTTGTATGCCACCTGATTACGAGAACTTTCGTCGATGGGTGATGCAAAAAAAGGATCAAACCTGTCGTTCATATCCAAAAATGAGCCGTCTACCTAATTTTTACGTAGAGCATATACATTTCAAATAATATTGCTCATCCTTTAAGTTGAGGTGTTTAGTTACGTCTTTAAGGTAAATGGAGGTTTTTATTACCCGTTTGCTATCTCAAATGAAGGTTTTCCCTCGCTGTGTGTCCATTCCAACAAAAGAAATATTTCCAGCGCCGAACAGCGTTGTGAACAAGAGCAAGCTTCACAGAAAGTTTGATTTGGTTAACGGGCCCTGGCGAAAGCGTCGGGGCCTTATTTTTTTACCTGCTTTTGTTGCCAGCGTTCAAAAAATTCCTGGATGCAGTTACCACTCAACTCCGTAGCCGCATTAAAAAGCACACAGATGCCCACTTTGGCTTTGCGGTCAAAAGCAATTTCTCCCTTGTATCCATTTACAAACCCGCCGTGGTAAATGATCGTATCACTTTTGTGCTGCAACACCCGCCAGCCCATAGCATAGGCAGCGGCGTCGCGATCGATCCAGTGCGGCATGATACGGCGCTCCTTGCCGGTTTTTACTACGGGTGTAAATACCTTGTCGAGGGTCGTATTGGATACCACTTCAGGTTTGTACCCCAGCAATACTTTGAGCCATTCGCCCATGTCGGCAATACTCGCATTGACGCCACCGGCTGCGGCAGAATTGTAATAAAGTGACGAAATAGAATCGGCTACCCAGGCCGTATTGCTGATCCGGATATGTGGGCAAGCCTTGTCGGTGCAGGCGCGTATGCTCGAATAGTCGCAGGAAGCCGTGCGCATGCCCGCCGGCCGAAAAATTTTATTGGTCAACAGTTCCTGATAGGTTTGGCCGGTTGCTTTTTTCATCACTTCTTCTATCGCGCAGAAAGCGACGTTCTGATAACTGAAAAAAGAACCCTCCACGCCACAAACCGGCGCTTTGGGAAAAAACTCACTGATAATCCGGTGGGTATCATATCCTTGTTCAATCAGGTTGGTAAAAGCATGATAGGGCAGTCCGGTGGTGTGCGACAGAAGATGCCAAAGCCGGATGCGTTTGGCCTGCGCCTTGTCGCGCAAGGTAAAATCGGGGTAGTACTGTTGCACGGGATCGTCCCAGTGAATGACGTTTTCCTGCACCAGCCGCCCGGTCAGTACGCCTGCAAAACCTTTTGACAGGGAACCGATTCGAAAAACGGTATTTTCATCCACTGGCTCGGGGTGTCCGAATACGCGTTTTCCATACCCTTTTATAAAAACTATCTGCGAATCCAGCACGATAACCACTGCCGCGCCAGGCGTCTGGGTATTGGCCATTTCCCTTGAAAAATATCGATCATAATCGTCAATAATGGCTTGGGAAGCCGAATCAAGGGCTATTTTATGGTCAGATTGGGCAAGTTGCGCCGCCTGCACATCGGGGCCGGGCGCATTGGCACAGCCATACCACATCAAGGCGACGGCAAACATCAAAACAAAGGATACGAACGAGAAAGGGGTAGTGGATTTCAATAACTTCATAGCCGGCAAAGGTACATAAGTACCAAGTCAATATTAGTTTAGCCAGTGGACTTGGTGCTTATTACTGCTCAGATACCGTTTCCCAAACCCGAACAATAAAAAAGGCCTGCACCATATACATGATGCAGGCCGGGGAGTACTTATCATCGCTTGCTGTAAGGGAAGGACTCGAACCTTCACAGGGCAGTTAGCGACAGCACAAAGATTTGGTGGTCAACCCCAGTCGGCCGAAGCCGGCTTTA
>JAEUUT010000003.1 GCA_016787415.1 Saprospiraceae bacterium
TTAGTGCCATTACTGACATGTTTCCTCGGTCTATCCATGCAGTAACCGCAAACGGATTTCTGATCAAATGCTTCGTATTTGTCTTCGTTTACGGTTTGGACAAATGGTTGGCATAGGTCACAACTTGAGTTAATTAGGAGAATTTTAACATCCCGTCGGGAATCCTTCTAATCCATTAAATCCCCAAAATCCTGATTCAAACGCACTCTCACCTCTCACCTCTCACTTCTCGCCTCTAACAAAGCCGCCCGCACACTCCCACACTTCAGCAACAATGCCTTGGCGGCTTCATAGTCCATATTGGTACTTTGTACAATCATTCGTGTGCCGCGATCGACCAGTTTGGCATTGGAGAGTTTCATATCCACCATACGATTATCCTGTACGCGGCCGAGTTGAATCATTACGGAGGTGGAAATCATATTGAGGATGAGTTTTTGTGCCGTGCCTGCTTTCATGCGGCTGCTACCGGTAACAAATTCGGGCCCTACCACCGCCAGAACGGGATAGTCAGCCTCTGCCAGAATCGGTGCGCCAGGATTGCAGGTAATACAGCCGGTGCTGATGCCATGCTGTCGGCATGCGCGCAGGCCGCTCACTACATACGGCGTAGTGCCAGAAGACGCAATGCCGATCACCGTATCAAGCGCATCGGGTTGCCAGGCTTGCAAATCGACCCAGGCCTGCTCCGTATTGTCTTCGGCATGTTCCACCGGATTGCGGATAGCGCGGTCGCCACCGGCAATGAGGCCAATCACCCAGTCGGGTGGGGCGCCGAAAGTAGGCGGTATTTCCGAAGCGTCGAGCACGCCGAGGCGGCCGCTGGTACCTGCGCCGATGTAAAACAGCCGGCCGCCTTCGCGCATTTTCGGAACAATGGCCGACACCAGCGCTTCAATTTGTGGCAACGCTTTTTGCACGGCCAGGGGTACCGTCAGGTCCTCCTTGTTGATATTTTCCAGCAATTCAGCCACACTCATTTGCTCCAGGTGCCGGTAATGCGAGGCCGATTCGGTGATTTTCTCCATGTTATTGGCAAAAAATTAAGGGCTATTTACAAGCCGTTTTCAATTTTAACAAATTTTCAAATTCCCCTAACAGGTTTTAAAAGTTCCGTTCGAACCATCTCCTACATCTTGCAGGCAGATTTTGAAAACAATCAAAACGAAATAATATGAACACCGGTATCCGATTGCTCGCCAACCTGTTTTTACTGAGTTTTGTACTCACTGCCTGCCACACTGCCCAGAAATTCGTTGAATCGGGCGACTACGACAGCGCCATCGATTTTTGCGTCCGCAAATTACAGGGCAAATCGAAAAAGAAAACAGAATATGTACAAGGTCTTGAAGCGGCTTTCCAAAAAGCACAGGCCCGCGACCTGGATGCCATCGATCACCTCGTAGCCGAAAACCGCCCGGAAAACTGGGAGCGTGTGAATGCGATCCACCGCAATATCCGCGACCGCCAGAATAAAATAACACCCCTGATGCCCCTGCAATCCAAAGATGGTTATGCCGCTCGTTTCGAACTGATCGACATTGCCCGCCTCGAAAGCGAAAGCCGCCAGAAAGCCGCCGACCACCTGTATAACCAGGCCAAAGAATTGATTGCCAAAGGAGAACGCGGCGATAAACTTGCCGCCCGCGACGCTTACTACGCCCTGTGTGACCTTGAAAGCCACTACTACCGCGACTACAAAGACAAGAACGAACTGATGGCTACCGCCCGCGACCTGGGAACTACTTACATCCTGTTTGAAATGAAAAATCAGTCTAATACGGTGCTGCCGCGCCAGTTTGCCGAACGCCTGATGAACATTGGAAAACAAGACCTCGACAGTGACTGGAAAGAATATTTCTTCGAAGAAAAATCGGGGGTGCAGTACGACTACAAAGCCACATTCAAGGTGCGCAACATCGACATCAGCCCCGAACGCATCAATGAACGCAACTATACCGACGAAAAGGAAATCGAAGACGGCTTTGAATACGTGCTCGACTCGAAAGGCAATGTACTGAAAGACTCGCTGGGCAACGACGTGAAACGTCCCCGTTACGTGCGTATCCGCGCCCATGTGGTGGAAGTGTACCAAACCAAGGCCGCCCGCCTGACGGGTTATGTTGAAATTTACGACCTCTCGCGCAAGGTGCTGATGGATACCCGCGATATGGGCACCGAAGTATTGTTTGAAAATTACGCCAGTACGTTTACAGGCGATGAACGTGCCCTGAGCCGCGACTCGCGCCTGCGCATTGGAAACCGCCCGCTGCCTTTCCCGGCTGATGAAGATATGCTGGTGCAGGCTGCCGAACGGATCAAACCGAACCTGCGGGAAGAATTGAGGCGCAACCGGGCGATTTTGTAGTCCAACTATTGCAGCGTTTGGTGTTTCGAAACGGGCATTCTACCTTGTGTCACGGTTTCTAAACACCAGGCGCTGCAAACGTATGTTTTCCTACCTGATACGTCGCATATTGCTTTCCATACCCACCCTGATCATTGTATCCTGGGTGGTTTTTGCATTGAACAAATGCGCGCCTGTCGACCCGGTGGTAGCCATTTACGGTTCCGAATTCACGGCCGCTTTTGACCCGGAAGGGCAGGCTCGAAACTACCACCTGAAAGCCACGAAACTGGGTCTCGACCGCCCGGCGTTTTACTTTACTGTTACTACCACGGCGTACCCCGATACGCTGTACCGCGTTTTTCCGCCTGCCCGTAGAAACCGCATGGCGCACCTCAGCGCGCAAACCGCCAATTGGCCTTTGGTAGAAGCATACGACCGCCGCCTGTCCGAAATTTTGCGCTTGACGGGGCAGACGCCCGATTCGTTGCGGGCCAAAACCGCACTCCGTTATGCTGTCAGTAACCTAGAACTGATCGACCGACTTCCCTTGATGGACTCGGCCATGTATCATGCCCGAATTGCCATTCAGGCGTTGCCGACGCCGGCTTCGCTGCTGGGTGCGCTCGATTCGCTGGAGGCGTCGGCCACCGCCCTTCAGCGTGCTGCGGCTGAGAAAGGGATGCCTGTGCCAGCCTTTTACTGGCATGGACTTGATAACCAGTACCACCGCTGGATGACAGGTTTTTTTACTGGCGAACTGGGCACTTCTCTCATCAACAAGCGACCAGTGCATGACGAAATCAGCGGCCGCCTGTTTCCTACGCTGGCCCTCAACGGACTGGCTATTTTACTCGCTTATCTCATTTCCATACCGCTGGGGATGCGGATGGCCCGCTATCACAACCGGCCCTTCGACCGGCGCAGCAAAAACCTCCTGCTCACTTTGTATGCATTCCCAGTATTCTGGCTGGGGAGTCTGCTTATTCTGGCATTCGCTACGCCCGATCAGGGCCTTTTCCTGATCAAAGGAGTGTCGGTGGATGCCTGGATTCCTGGCACATCCTTTTGGTGGTGGCTGGGCAAACATGCTGGCAAACTCATTCTGCCGGTATTCACCTTGTTGATCCACATTCTTGCAATACTGGCGCTACAGATGCGCAGTAGCATGCTGGAAGTGCTGGATCAGGAATATATCAAAACGGCCCGCGCCAAGGGACTCGATGAAAAGGTGGTGTACAGAAAACATGCGCTAAAAAATGCACTTTTCCCCCTTATTACCATCTTTGGCGGCGTGTTTCCCGTCATTTTCAGCGGCTCGCTGGTCATCGAATACCTCTTTAATTATCCGGGGATGGGCTCCAAAACCCAATCGGCATTTATGAACCAGGATTACCCTGTGCTATATGCCATTCTCATGATTTCTGCCGCGCTCACCATTCTGGGAAGCCTGGTAGCGGATATGTTGTATGCCTGGGTGGATCCGAGGGTAGGTTATGAGAAGAGGTGAGAGCGTGAGAAGAGGTGAGAAGCGAGAAGCGAGAGGTGAGAGTGCGTAGCGTGTACCGCTTCGCGCTTGGTGTTTTTGTGGAGATGTGTCCAAAGTTCGGGATACCTTAATTTGCCCCTTGCCCCTTGCCTCTTGCCTCTCGCCCCTTGCTTTTTGCCTCTTGCCTCTTGCTTTTTGCCCCTTGCCCCTTCCCTTTCACTCCACCACAATCTCCACCACGTCCTCCACTTTCAGGCCGAGCAGGGTAGCGGCGCGGCCCATATTCACGGCAATTTCGAGGAAACCGGCGCTGTTGAACAGGCACAATTGCTCGCCAACGGGCACATCGCAGTAGTTATCGGAGCGTTTGGTAATTGGGTCGTTGCGTTTGAAATACAGGGAAAAAGGATTGTCGCCGACTGTTTTTTCAAATAATTCACGCCGGATATTCACCACCGCATTGTCGTAATTATCTACATGGATGATGGTGCCCCGTATGCGGCCTGGCGTTATAACAGGTTGAATACTAATGCGTTGTAGTAAGGGCGCCGGAAAATTGCCGAGGGTTTCAAAAGGCTTGTCGCTCGTGAGGTGGGCTACCGCGTCTGCATAGATGTTTTTTACAGCAAAATGCCGGGTAACGTCAGTAGGCAAGGTGCGCACATCAGCCGGGTCAATTTCATCGAACAACAAAGTAAGCAGTCCGTTATCAGGCGCCAGAAAGAAATGCCCTTTGTGCCGCAGCGCCACAAAACGGAACCCTGTGCTGTACACACAATGCACGCCGATGAGGTGGATGGTACCTTCCGGAAATTCCTGCCAGGTGTTGCGCACCACAAACGCGCCCTGCACAATATCGAAAGGTTCGATGTGGTGCGAAATATCTACCAATTGCAAGTCGGGGTTGCGGCGCAACAAAGCGCCTTTGAGCGCGCCGGCGTAGTAATCCTGCGTTCCGAAATCGGTGGTGAGTGTTACGATGGGCATGGTTGGGACTTGTGAACGGGGCAAAGATAGTGTTTTGCTTCCATAGCCCTACTGGCTCCACGAAGTCGGCTGCCGATCCCAGCGATGCTGCTTCAAGGCTGCCACCACCTCCGCAGACAAGCCTTTACCATCCGAAGCAGCGCAGTTGCTTTCCACGTGCCGCACGCTGCGCATACCGGGAATGATGGTGGCCGAGTCGGGCGTGCTCAGGATAAAGCGAAGCGCCATTTCCGCCATCGTCATGCCCGCGGGGATGAGCGGCCGAAGCGCATCGGCCCGGTCGACGCTGGCATGCAGGTTTTCCGGTACGAAATAGGTGGAGCGCCAGTCGTCGGGTGGAAAAGTGGTGTCGTGCGTGAGCATGCCCGTGAGCGAGCCTTCATCGAAAGGTACTCGGGCGATGACCGCCACATCTAATTCCTTGCAAAGCGGGAACAACTCGTCTTCTGGCGCCTGATCGAAGATATTGTAAATCACCTGCACGGCGTCGATCATGCCGGTGCGCAGGGTGTCGAGCACATTTTCGGGTTCCCAGCGGTTCACAGAGACACCCCAGTGGGCCACCTTGCCTTCGCGGGTGAGTTTTTCGATGGCCGATTTCCATTCGTCCTGATCGTGCCATGCGTCGTTCCAGACGTGAAACTGCTGGAGGTCAATTTGTTCGACGCGCAGGTTTTGCAGGCTTTTTTCCGTGTATTCCACGATGTGGCGGGCCGGGAAACAATCCTTCAGGGCGTACTCCGGGCGCGACGGCCACTTGAAGTTCATTGGCGGAATTTTGGTGGCAAAATACAGCCGCTTGTCGCGGTGCTGGCGCAGCAAATCGCCCAGAATTTGCTCGCTTTTACCTGCGCCATAACCCCAGGCGGTATCGAAAAAAGTGACGCCCAGTTCGACGGAGCGGTCCAGTGCGCGTTGTATTTCGGTGGGGTCATTGCCTGTCCAGCCGGCAAGGCCCCACATGCCGTAGCCGATTTCAGAGACAGGGAAATTGGTTTTTCCAAAACGACGGTATTGCATAGATGGATGGTTGTTTATCAATGCCCAAATGTAGTTGGTTCTCCAGATAACAGGTACTCATCTGAACTGTTGCCTGAATACTTCCGGCGAATAACCCATGTGCTTTTTGAAAAAGCGGATGAAATAGGAAGTATCCTCATAACCGAGGTGGTCGGCTATTTCTTTTACCTGGCTGGGTGTAGCCAGCAGGTATCTTTTGGCCTCCAGGATGATTTGCTCGTTGATCATGTCGGAAGCCGTTTTTCCAATGCTCGATTTGGTGATTTCGTTTAATTGATATGCCGACAGATTCATCATCCTGGTGTAATGTGCTACCTGTTTGTGGGTGGCAATATGTTTGTCGAGCAATTCCAGAAAGTCTTCAAAACGCTCTTGGGTGTAGTTATTTGCAGGGTTCGATTCACGAGAAGTAAGTATGCCCTCCCGCATTAAGGTTACAAAAAAAATATCGAGCCCCGATTTGATTACATCGCGGTATCCTTCTTCCCTCTGGGTGTATTCCTGAAACATCAGTGCCAGAACCAACGCGGGTTTGTCATACCGTTCTGCCTCAAAATCATAGTAGTTGTTATTGCCGACTACCCTGAAACGATGGTTGGACGACTTGGCGGGCGGTTGATAAAACTCGGCGTTGAACTCGATCAGGTATCCTGTGGAGCCTGCGTGCAGTTGAAGTTGATGCACCTGGCCGGGGCGCAAAAAGAAAACGGAGTGGTCGTGCACATCGTAATCATGAAAATCTACCTGGTGCACCCCTTTCCCTTTTTTCAAGGCAAGGATAAAATAGAAATCATGCCTATGCAAATCATGCAACAAGTCCGTTTCTCCCAAAATATCCTCTATACGCCTTATTTTAAATCGTTCGGGCGCGGATAGTTCTGCCTGGGACGGACTGATCTGTCTGACGGGAATCTTCTTCATTTGACTTTATCTGCAAGAGGTGGTTTGCGGTTTGTGGCGGCGGATGGTTGCAAATATAACCATCAAAGGGCTTGCGCGCATTTCAAAAGTCCTGTACAACTGGGTTTTTGTCCTATCAGGTGGTTTCCAACTGAAAATACCTTTGCAGGTAAAAAAATGAAACATATGAAATCTAAAATGAAATGGATCGCCGCTTTGAAAATCTGGGTGGTCATCTATCCGTCCATCACCTTCTTTCTGTACGTGTTCGGGGAAAAACTATCGGTTATCCCGCTGTATCAACGAACATTTATCCTCACCATATCGCTGGTGCCCTGGATAATGTTCGCAGGCGTACCGTTGGTGGATGCATTCCTGCGTAAGGCGTCCGATTGGAGAAACGGGTCGCAAGGCTGATGTAGGAGGCTCAAACTTATGAAACAGGCTGCCACGCGCCCATCAGGTATGTTGACCGCGTGGTGGCCAGTTTTTTCATTTTTATTCAATTTTCAAACAAATGACCACCGATAAAGGATTTGATATAATCATCGTAGGCGGAAGTTACGCAGGGATGGCGGCTGCTATGGCATTGGGCCGGGCACTATCAGATGTACTGGTTATTGACAATTCAGATCCGTGCAACAAACAAACGCCGCACTCGCACAATTTTCTTACAAATGACGGCAAAACGCCTGCGGAGATTGCTGAAACGGCCCGCCTGCAAGTCCGCCAATATGACACCGTCCATTTCTATAAAGGGCTTGCCATTCGCGGCTATCAAACAACAGATGGTTTTAATGTAGAGGTAGATGCAGGGGAGACTTTTACCGCAAAGAAGTTGGTGTTTGCAAGCGGTATAAAGGATTTGCTGCCGGAAATAGAGGGCGCCCATGCCTGCTGGGGCATTTCACTTATCCATTGCCCGTATTGTCATGGATATGAAGTGCGCCGCGAAAAAACAGGGGTATTGGGCAATGGAGACGTCGGTTTTGATTTTGCACGGCTTATTTCCAACTGGACAAAAGATTTGACCTTATACACCAATGGCCCTTCTACTTTGTCTTCGGAGCAAGCGGCACAACTTCGGGCGCGTCATATTGCCGTCGATGACAAAAAAATTGCCCGTTTTGAACATGAACAAGGCTATATCAAAAACATTCATTTTCAGAACGGTGCCACCACTTCAGTCAAGGTCGTGTATGCTCCGAGCCCGTTTCAACAAAAGTGCCATATTCCGGAATCATTGGGCTGCACCTTGACGGAAGAGGGCTATATCAGCGTCGATGGTTTTCAGGAAACCAGCATAAAAGGCGTGTATGCCGTTGGCGATGCCGCAGCAAAAATGCGCACTATTGCCAACGCCGTTTTTATGGGCACTTCGGCCGGAATGGCGATCAGTAAGAGAATGATCCTGGAGAGGTTCTGAAAGTAGATTTTATTCCGAAATCGCTGTTGCTGGAAGGTGCTTTTTTTGAAAAACTGTCGCCACTGTACACCTCAATTCATGCCCCGATACTCATTCGGCGTCACCCCCACCCGTTGTTTAAACAGCCGTGTAAAATGCTGCGGGTATTTGAAACCCAATTCGTAGGCTACTTCGCTCATGGATTTGCCGGGGTCGAAAATCTTTTCCTTGGCCATGTCGATCACTTTGGCCTGGATGTAATCCTGTGCCGAACGGCCGGTTTCTTTTTTGACAAGATCGCCAAAATAATTGGCCGAGAGGTTCAACTGCCCGGCGCAGTACGCAACAGAGGGCAGCCCCACAGTTTGCGGCTGCTCGGAATGGTAATAACTGTTCAGCAGCGTTTCAAAACGCTCCAGAATGCCCTTATTGGCGGTATCGCGGGTAATAAACTGCCGGTCGTAAAAACGTGTGCAATAATTGAGAAACAATTCGATATTGGAAATAATCAGGCGTTTACTGTGTTTGTCGATGGCGTGTTGCAGTTCGAATTCGATGTTGGCCAGGCAGTCTAAGATGGTATTGCGTTCGGCTTCCGACAGGTGCAGCGCTTCGTGCAATTCATAGGAAAAGAACGAATACTCGTCGATGTGCCTGCCCAGCGCCGTACCGCGAATCAGGTCTGGGTGAAACACCAGTACCTGGCCCTTGGGCTGGTAGTATGTGCCGTCGTTAACGATGCTCACCACTTGCCCCGGCGCGATGAATACGAGCGTACCTTCTTCGTAATCATAGGTGTTGCAGCCATAGCGCAGGTCGCCACATTTTACTTCTTTCAGAAAAATGCCGTAAAACCCGTAGCGAATTTTGCCATGTTGCCGGGGGGCTGCTTTCGACAAATCCAACACACTCACCAGCGGATGCAGGGTTTCGGTGTTGTTGAATTTGTTGTACTGACTGATGGTTTCGAAGTTGTGATAATTTTCCATAACGCTGTTTTTGCTCCCCAAAATTAGGTGAAAATGCCATGCAAAAACGACTCGCCTGCCCTGTTCGGTAATTTTGGTAGCAGATACTGTAATTTGTATACAAAGAGGTTGTTACATAGCCAATGCCACAAAAATCCTAAGACATCCCGAGTTTTCGGCCCGAAACAGATTGATTAGGTTGATTTCAGTAGCGTTATTTTCCGTAAAGTAATTTCCCGCAGAATAATTTCCCGTAGAGTATACCGTAGAGTAATTTCCCGCAGAACTCGCAGAATACACGCAGATTTCCGCAGAACGTAGCGTACACCATTTACTATCGGTCAATGTATTAGTGTACGCTACGTTCTGCGGAAATCTGCGTGTATTCTGCGAGTTCTGCGGGAAATTACTCTACGGAAAATTACTCTGCGGGAAAATCTGCGGGAATTACTCTCTGCGGGAAATAGCCACAAAAAAAACCGAATACCGGCTTGCACCAATATTCGGTTTTTTTCATTTTATCAGGCATCCACCTCTCACCTCTCACCTCTCACCTCTCACCTCTCACCTCTCACCTCTCACCTCTCACCTCTCACCTCTCACCTCTCACCTCTCACCTCTCACCTCTCACCTCTCACCTCTCACCTCTCACCTCTCACCTCTCACCTCTCTACTTTATCACCCGTACTTTCATCTTCACATCCTTCTTCGGGCGGTCGCCCGTGGCCGTTTCTGCACTTGCGATTTTATCTATTACATCCAGGCCTTTGATAACGCGGCCGAACACGGTGTAATCGCGATCGAGGTGTGGCGTACCGCCTACGGCTTTGTATTCCGCGCGTTGTTCGGGTGTGTAGTGAAATCGTTTCATGGTTTCGATCTGGGTGAGTGTTTCGTCCGTAACCGGGCCACCCTGAACGATATAAAACTGTGAACCCGATGATTTTTTCTCGGGGTTGTTGGTACGCGCTGCACAAATAGCGCCTTTGAAATGGGCCAGCGAATCGACAAATTCGGCAGGAATCAGGTGTGAAGGGCCGCCAAAGCCGAGTGACTGACCAGCCGGTGCATTGCGCGAATTGGGGTCGCCACCCTGAATCATAAACCCGTTGATAACGCGGTGGAAGAGCAGGTCGTTGTAGTAGCCTTCTTCCGCGAGTTTGATAAAATTGTCGCGGTGTTTGGGCGTGGCGTTGTAAAGTTCGGCTGTCATGGTACCGTAATCTGTTTCGATTTCCACGAGGCAGCGTTCAGGAGCAGTAACCTGGATCATTTGTTTGCGAGTGACAGTTTTAGAGCCTTTGGTGGCTTTGAGCACCACCGTGTAATTGCCGGAATGGGTGTATCGGTGTACAGGGCTGGCCTCGGTAGAGGTGCCGCCGTCGCCGAAATCCCAGGCGTATGTTTCGGCTTTCAGGGAAGTATTGGTGAAGGTAACCTCCGCAGGGGCTACCAGTTTGCCGCCTGGCGTGGTGAAACTGGCTACAGGTTTTACCGCACAGGATGCCAGCGACAGTGCTGCCAGAAGCGTAAGGAATGGAATTTGAATCCTCATGTTTGTGGTTGGGTATTTTAATTTTCAGACGGTATGGCTACAACAATGCCTTTTTGTCTTTTGCTCTTTGTCTTTTGCCCTTTGCCCTTTACCTCTTTTCAACTCAGGCTTCGCCCCGGTTTCGCAGGGTCCAGATCGACCACATCAGCCGGCCGGCAAAAATGGGCGCCGCGATGATGCTCCCTGAGCCAAAAAAAATCATTTCACTCCATATATAGTGCTCCGTCGACAGCTTGGTTTCGCCAGGCAGGTGGCCGGTGAGCGCATCCCAGGTTTGTTCTTCAATGTAGGTAAGAAAACTGTTGAGACCACTGATGAAAGCAAATGTAAGCGGAAACATTAGCAGAAGCAGTCCAATTTTCACCACCTGCTGCCGGGCGATCACCGTGTGCGGGAGCAAAAAAATATAACGGGTAAGGGTAATCAGCGCGATAATGAAACCGATGTTCCAACCCTGAAACGGCCACACATACATGGCTTGATGAACAGGATACAGTACGGCAAATACAACGATGGCTGTAATTACCCACCACACGGCTTCCATTTGCAACATCAACGCTACTCGCTTGTTCATGGGGTCGCGTTTAAGCCTGGGCAGTAGGCGTGCCAAAATTCATGGGCGGCATTTGCTGCTCCTGGTCTTCTATTTTTCCAAACTGCATTTCGTATTTCTGCACATTGTCCTTCAGGGCCATGAGCAGGCGTTTGGCGTGTTGTGGCGTGAGTATGATGCGCGATTTTACTTTCGCCTTGGGCACATTGGGCATCATGCGAATGAAGTCGACAACAAATTCTGCATTGGAATGGGAAATGATCGCCAGATTGGCATACACGCCTTCTGCTACTTCTTCCGAGATTTCAATATTGATCGCAGATTGCGGGTTTTGATTTTTAGAATCGGCCATTTTTCAAAAAAATGATGGTGAGTATGAACGGGGGGCGTTTGGAGCGCTGCAAAAGTAGGATTTTTTCGGTACTTGACGGGGGATGTTGATGAGGGTTGATAAATGTTGATGGGGGTTGATAAAGTTGATAAATGTTGATGAGGTTGATAAAGTTGATGAGGGTTGATGAGGGTTGATAAAGAGCGGGTGGTTTTGCCCTTTGCCCCTTGCCTCTTGCTTTTTGCCCTTTGCCCCTCCCTTTCCCTCAATCCACCCAGTCTGCCACAAACACATTTGTATCGCGGCTGCCGGGTTTGTTGTTGCGGTTGGAGGAAAAGGCCAGTTTTTTCCCGTCAGGAGAAAACATGGCAAACGAATTAAAAATGCTTTGGGAAGTGATGGCTTCCAGGCCGGTGCCATCCTCGTTGATCATATACAACTGAAAATCATAGCCTCGCGAAGAGTGGTGGTTGCTGCTGAAAATGATTTTTTTGCCGGAAGGGTGAAAGTATGGCGCCCAGTTGGCCTTGCCCAGGTGGGTCACTTGGTGCAGGTTGGAGCCGTCGGCATTGCACACAAAAATTTCCATATTGGTAGGCGCTACAAGCCCCTGGGCGAGATAATCCCTGTATTCCTTGATTTCGGCCTCCGTTTTGGGTCGGCTGGCGCGAAACACGATTTTGGAACCGTCCGCATTAAAAAATGCGCCGCCGTCGTAGCCAAGATCGAATGTTATTTGCTTCAGGTTGGAGCCGTCGAGATCCATCGTCCACAACTCCAGATCGCCCGAGCGGTCGCTCGTAAACAATATTTTGTCCCCTTTTGGACTCAATACCGCCTCTGCGTCGTAGCCTTTGCTGTTGGTCAGTTGTTTGACCACCTTGCCTTTCAAATCGGCCACAAAAATATCGTAGGTATCAAAAATCGGCCACAGGTATTTGCCTCCTGTGCGCAGGTCGGGCATTGCAGGGCATGGGTCGCCGCCCAGGTGCGTGCTGGCATAGAGGATATGTTTGCCATCGGGCATAAAAAAAGAGCAGGTCGTGCGGCCCTTGCCCGTGCTGATCATTTGCGGGCGATAGGTAGAATCACCAGCGGCTTTTTGTACGTCCATCGCAAAAATCTGGTCGCACTCCAGTCCCCAGGCTTTGTAGTTGCTTTGAAACGTGAGTCGTTTGCTGTCGGGGCTCCAGTATGCTTCGGCATTGTCGCCGCCGAAAGTTACCTGCCGGATGTTTTTCAGGTGCTTTTCCGGCATTGGAGCGGGTTTGTCTGCCTGCGCAAAAAGGGAGGTGAAAGACAGCAAAAACAAGGGGGCAATGATGGCAAGGCGCATATATTCTGATTTTTGACGCAAGGATAGGGCATGCCGGGAAATTAGCAGTCAGTGTTTGGTAAAAATTGGTAGAAAACATCCGCTGATCGGGCGAAATGCGCTGCCAGTCGGTTTTTTTAAACCAACTTTGCCTTCCGGGCGTTTTCGCCTCCGTAAAAAACAAGACTCATGCTGAACGTCTCCAGACTCACCAAACAATACCATTCGGCTAGTAAAGTCCATGCCCTGACCGTGCTCGACGATGTTTCTTTCGAACTCGAAGCAGGCGATACTTTTTCCATCGTGGGCCCATCCGGATCGGGTAAAACAACCCTGCTCGGTTTGTGCGCCGGCCTCGACCGTGCCACGAGCGGTTCGGTTGCCCTGAATGGCGTTTTGCTGGACAGCCTTTCGGAAGACGAACGCGCCGACGTGCGCAACCGCTACGTGGGTTTTGTATTCCAGAACTTCCAATTGATTCCTACCCTCACTGCCCTAGAAAATGTAATGGTGCCACTCGAACTGCGCGGTGAGGCAGGCGCCGAAAATGCCGCCCGCGAATGGCTGGGAAAAGTTGGCCTTGCCGACAGGCTGCACCACTACCCGGCACAACTGTCGGGCGGCGAACAGCAACGCGTATGTATTGCCCGCGCATTTTCCAACAATCCGAAAATTCTGTTTGCCGACGAACCTACTGGCAACCTGGATTCTGAAAATGCAGCCGGCATCGTCGACCTTATTTTCGATCTCAATCGTACGGCCAATACCACGCTGGTGCTCGTTACCCACGACCTGGAACTGGCCAAACGAACTGGAAGGGTGCTGAAGATTAAGGGAGGAAAAGTGGAATCTATTTCATAGTCCTAAGTCGTAAGTCCTGAGTCCTAAGTCCGTAGAGTACACCTTTGTACCCATGGCTTTTACTTGTAAAGATACCAAGAATATAACGGTGTACGCTACGGACTTAGGACTTACGACTCAGGACTAGTACTCTTTGTTCCTTTCCCAATAATTCTGGTCTTCCGCTTCTTCCAGCAGGCTTAAATAACTCATGTAGCGTTGTTCGCTCACTTCCCCCTGGCGGAGCGCTTCATGGACGGCGCAGCCCGGCTCGTTGCGGTGGAGGCAGGCGCCCCCAAATTTACAATTGTCGGAAAGGGCAAAAAACTCGCGGAAACTGTGGGCGATATTCGCCTTGTCTTTATCGTTGAAACCCAGCGTTTTGATGCCCGGCGTATCGATGAGCCGGCCACCGAAGTCGAGTTCGAACATTTCGGCAAAAGTGGTGGTGTGTTGTCCCTTGCCGGAATAATCGCTGATTTCACCGGTGCGCAGTTCCAGTTGCGACTGAATAGCGTTGACAAGGCTGCTTTTCCCGACGCCTGATTGCCCGCTGACGAGCGTAGTTTTGTCTTTCAACAGGTTTTTAAAGTCTTCTAAACCAACCTGTTGTACCACAGACGTGAGCAAGGCACCGTATCCGATTTTAGTGTAAATCGACTTTAACTCCTCATAGCGCGCCATATCCTCGGCGTCGTACAAATCACTTTTGTTGAAAACGATGGTCACCGGAATTTCATCGCGTTCGGTCATCACCAGAAAGCGATCGATAAAGCCGGGTTTGACGGTGGGGTTCACGATCGTGACAATCAGAATAGCCTGATCGATGTTGGAGGCCAGCAAATGCAGGTCGTGCTTGCGGCGCGGCGACTGGCGTACGACACAATTCGTGCGAGGTAGAATTTTTTTGATCAAGCCTTGCCCATCACCTTCCGGGCTCACCTCTACCCGGTCGCCTACGGCAACAGGATTCGTCAGCGGAATATCGTCGAGCCTGAATTTTCCTACAATCCGGCAGGAAACAGCCACCCCCGAATCGAGCAACACATTGTACCAACTACCGGTTGATTTCACTACAGTTCCAGTTTCTGTCATGCGGCTGTAAACGAGGTGGACATTGATTTGGTTCCGTTCATTTTGATCTTGAAATTAGGGGTGTAAGAAGGATTTGTTCGGCTACGCCCCATCCCTCTACGAGGGGCGTAGCCGAACAAATCCCTCGTACAACACTGTCTTGAAACGCACCTTCACATCAATTTTTTCAACAATTCCGTCGCCGCTTTGGCTACCACCGTGCCTGGACCGAACACCGCTGCGGCCCCCGCTTCGAACAGAAAATCGTAGTCCTGCTGCGGAATTACACCGCCCACCACCACCAGAATATCTTCCCGGCCCAGGTCGCGCAGGGCAGCGATGGTTTGCGGTACCAGCGTTTTGTGGCCCGCAGCCAGCGAAGAAATACCCAGGATGTGTACGTCGTTCTCGGCAGCCTGCCGCGCGGCTTCCTGCGGCGTCTGAAACATCGGGCCGATGTCGACATCAAAGCCGAGATCGGCAAAGGCGGTTGCAATAATTTTGGCGCCTCGGTCGTGGCCGTCCTGACCCAGTTTGGCAATCATAATACGCGGACGGCGGCCTTCCGCTTCGGCAAAGGTGTCGGCCAAAGAGCGGGCCTGTTCAAAATCCTCGTTGTGGCTCATACTGGCTGCATAAACGCCTGAAATAGTGCGGGTGGTGGCTACATATCGGCCGAAGGCTTCTTCCATGGCCGAGGATATTTCACCCAGCGTAGCGCGCAAGCGGGCGGCATCTACGGCCAGTGCCAGCAGGTTGCGCTCCATATTGTCGGCATCGCCGGGTATGGGTGCGCTGGCCGCCAGGGTGCGAATCGCCTGCAAGGCTTGTTGCACGGCGGCTTCGTCGCGGTGTTGCCGGATGTCCTGCAAACGCCGTATTTGCGCTTCCCGTACCGCCGTGTTGTCTACTTCCAGAATTTCAAAGGCTTCATTGTCGGATACCTTGAAAATGTTGACGCCGATGATTTTTTCTTCGCCGGAGTCGATGCGCGCCTGCTTGCGGGCGGCGGCTTCCTCAATGCGTAGTTTGGGCAATCCTTCTTCGATGGCTTTGGCCATGCCGCCCATTTGTTCCACTTCCTGAATGAGCGCCCAAGCCGCCTCCACGAGTTGTTGCGTGCGCTGTTCTACAAAATACGAGCCGGCCCAGGGGTCGGTAGCACGGGTGACGTCGGTTTCTTTCTGGATAAAAATCTGTGTATCACGGGCAATTTTTGCCGAAAAATCAGTGGGCAAAGCAATGGCTTCGTCGAAGGAGTTGGTGTGCAGGCTTTGGGTGCCGCCCAGCACGGCTGCCATGGCTTCGATGCAGGTGCGGGCCACGTTGTTGAACGGATCCTGTTCGGTGAGCGACCAGCCGGAGGTTTGGCAGTGGGTGCGCAGCGCCAGCGATTTGTTGCTTTTGGGGTTGAATTGTCGCACCAGTTTGGCCCATAGCAGTCGGGCAGCGCGCATTTTGGCAATTTCCGTAAAATGGTTCATGCCAATGCCCCAGAAAAACGACAGGCGCGGCGCAAAATCGTCGATGTCGAGCCCGGCAGCCAGTCCGGCCCGGATGTATTCCAGCCCGTCGGCCAGGGTGTACGCCAGTTCTATTTCAGCAGGTGCGCCCGCCTCGTGCATGTGGTATCCGGAAATGGAAATGGAGTTGAATTTCGGCATTTTTCGGGCGCAATAGGCAAAAATATCGCTGATGATGCGCATGCTCGGCCCTGGCGGATAGATGTAAGTGTTGCGCACCATGAACTCCTTTAGAATGTCGTTCTGGATGGTGCCGGAGAGTTTTTCCGGCGTCACGCCCTGTTCTTCGGCGGCCACGATATAGAAGGCCATCACGGGAATGACTCCGCCGTTCATGGTCATGGATACCGACATCTGGTCGAGCGGAATCTGGTCGAACAGGATTTTCATATCCTCCACCGAGTCGATGGCGACGCCTGCTTTGCCGACATCACCCTGCACCCGCGGGTGATCGGAGTCGTAGCCGCGGTGGGTAGCCAGGTCGAAGGCTACGGACAGGCCTTTTTGCCCCGCTGCCAGGTTGCGGCGGTAAAAAGCGTTGCTGGCTTCGGCGGTGGAAAAACCCGCGTATTGCCGGATTGTCCAGGGTTGCGTCACATACATGGCCGAATATGGCCCCCCCAGAAATGGCGGAATGCCGGCAACGTAGCGCCGAAACGGAGATAAAGAAGGCGCAGCGTCGGCGTTGTCGGCCGGGCGAAGGTTCGGGTCAAATTCGATGCGGGAGAAATCAGGCGCGGGCATGGGTCGGAGTAGTTTGGCCGGGGCGAATATCGGGTATTTTTATGAAACATCGGAGGGGTGTAAAACATGAGACACTCCCAATTTTTCGGCCCGAAACAGATTGATTTCAGTTGCGATATTACCCGTAGAATAATTTCCCGCAGATCGCGCAGAATACACGCAGATTTACGCAGAATGTAGCGTACACCTTTTACAGAATATTTGTGTACGCTACGTTCTGCGTAAATCTGCGTGTATTCTGCGCGATCTGCGGGAAATTATTCTACGGGTAATTATTCTGCGGGAAATAGCCACAAAAAAATCCCGAATCCTGGCCTTGACCAAAATTCAGGATGACTCATGTTAGCCCTCCGCCTCTTCTTTTTCCCCTACCAACACCTTCGAAACCAGCACTTTATCGATCTTGCTTTTATCCATATCGATGATTTCAAAACGGTACCCCTCCGTTTCGAGCAGGTCGCCTGCTTTGGGTATTTCGCTGAGTTTGTACAGGATAAAACCGGCCAGTGTGGAGTAGTCGGCGTCTTCGAAATCAAATTCCTTGAGATTGATGGTGTCGCGCAGTTCGTCAATCGGAATAACGCCATCGACCAGCATGCTGCCGTCTTCGCGCACCACGATAGAGGGTTCTTCCACGTCGTCGAGGTCGGGCAGGGTGCCAAAAATATTTTCGGTCAGGTCGTGCAGGGTGATAATGCCCTGGGTAGAGCCATATTCGTCGACCACGACAGCGAAGTAATTGCGTTCTTTTCGGAAGCGTTCGAGGATTTTCAGGGCATTCATCGTTTCCGGAATAAACAGCGGCTGCGTGAGGATTTCGCGCAGGCTGAACCCCGGTTTGTCGCAACTGTCGAAGTAATCGCGCAGTTTGATGACGCCCAGGATGTTTTCGATGGTGCCTTCGCACACCAGAAATTTGGTGTAGCCGCTTTCACGGATAATACGTTCGTTTTCGGCCTTTTCGGCTTCGATGTCGAGCCATTCGATGTTGTTGCGATGCGTCATCACCGTGTAGGCATCGCGGTCAGCAAAACGCAGGATATTCTGGATAAACTCGCTTTCCTTTTGTTCCAGCACGCCCTGCTGGTTGGCCATTTCCACCATGAGTTTTATCTCATCTTCGGAAATACTTTGCTGATCGTTGGGCTTGATAAACAGCAGGCGCATAAACATCTTGGTCGACCAACTCAGGAAAGCCGAAATCGGGCCGGTAAGGCGCGTAATAATGTTCATCACCGGCGCACAGGCAATAGCCAGCGCATCGGCATACTGGATGGCGATGTATTTGGGTGCGAGTTCGCCAATGATCAGCGAGAGATAGGTAATGAGCGTAACGACAATAGAAATGGAAATCTGCTCTGCATAGGGTGCGAAGGCTGGCACCATGGCCACCAATGGTTCCAACCGATGTCCGATGGCTACACCAGCATAGGCGCCCTCCACGATACTGATGAGGGTAATACCGATTTGCATGGCCGACAGGTAGTTGTCGATGTTGTCGAGCAGCCGTACGGCAATGGCTGCGTTCTGGTTGCCTTTCAGTTTTTCGCCTTCCAGCCTGGAACGTTTGGCGGTCAGCAGGGCAATTTCCCCCAGAACGAGAAAACCGTGTAAAACAATAAGTACGAGTACTATAAATATTTCCATGAAAATGCAACTGCTACCGCACAGTCAGAATGGCGTGTGTACCCCGGGAATGGTTCTAAAAGACCACCCCTGCGGCGCAGCAAGTGTTGGTGATTGAATAAGGTGACAGGATACACAGAGAATAATGCCGGAAATCTGGCTGCAAAAGTACTGAAAACGCCGGGTTTAAGAAATTCGTTTCCGTGAAAACCCTGAAAAATTGCGTTCGAAATGTTAAAATTATTAAAAAGTTTTTGGTCACGAAAGAGAAGTGCCTACATTTGGGAAGTCAATTCGATCTTTAAACGTTTTCTCACCAACTTATTCTGCTTATCGGATCAAACTTGTACACCAATTAAATTTCCTTCAATTTAAGCGGTTAAACAGCAAAACCTACTTTGCTCATGCAAGTTATGCCGATTCTCAGTGATCAAGAATTGATCGCCCGCTACACTGGCGGCGATGAACAAGCCTTCGAAACGCTGCTCCAGCGCTATAAAGGCAAAATTTACACCTCCATCTATCTCTTTGTCAAAGACAGGGCGCTGGCAGAAGATATCTTCCAGGAAGTGTTCATCAAAATTATCGACACCCTCCGCAAAGGCAAGTACAACCACGAAGGCAAATTCGTGCAGTGGGCCATGCGCATTTCCTACAACATGTGTGTGGATTACCACCGCCGCAACAAACGCCGCTCGCACATCAACCCGACCGAAGAGTTCGACATCTTCGACGTGCTGCGCGTAGGCGACGATGCTGCCGACACCCTGATTATGCGCAGCGAAACGCACAACCGTATCCGCCGCCTGGTAGACTCCCTGCCGGAAGAGCAGCGCGAAGTGGTCATTCTGCGCCACTACGCCGATATGAGTTTCAAAGAAATTGCATCGCTCACACGCGTCAGCATCAATACTGCCCTGGGCCGTATGCGTTATGCACTCATCAATATCCGCAAGATGATGGCTGAGCGCGAAATCGCCCTGCAATAAGAGCGTTTTGGACTTCGGCCTCGGGGTTTTGCATCATCACATGGCTGGAAGTGTCCAAAGCACCCAAACACAATAACACTACAATTCCAAGTCCTGGAAATAGCGCACCGCCGCCATTTTCAGGACTTTTTCTTGCTCCATCACCGATTGTTTGGGCATTTCAGCCGTTTGCCGATAGTGCGGCCAGCCGTCTTCATCGCGGCCAACAAATTCAAAAAAGCCTTCCCCTTCCAGCAGCCTGCACACGCCAATGTGCATGAGATCCTGCTTTTCTTCCTTGGAAAAACTTTTTTTCCAGCGCCCCAATTCCTGAATTCCAATCAGGAATAGCACTGTATTCAGATCGGGAAGTACTTCCCGCTGCATGGCGTCCTTTACCTTGTGTTGCACCTGGAGCCATTCGAAATCAAGTTGCCAGTCTTCCATGAGTTGATGAGGGTTGATGAGGGAATGGAATCAGGATTGACAGGATTAGAAGGATGCCTAATGAGATGTTGAAATTAATAAAATTGGACTGAAAATACGCCTTCTGGATCAATTGAAATTAATTATTGGAATTTCGACATCTCGTTGGGCATCCTTCTAATCCTTATAATCCTGTCAATCCTGATTCCTCCCCTTATCAACCTCTATCAGCCTACTCCTCAAGAATCCCTCCACCACCTGTAGTCCGCGTTCGAGGTCATAGTTGTTGTTCACCACAATATCGGCCTCTTCTTTATAGGGCTGAATGAAACGCTCGAAAGAAGGCAATACGTGGTGTTCGTATTTGTACAATACATCTTCAATGGGATAGCCGCGCTCCACCTGGTCGCGGTGGATACGCCGGATGACCTTCAGGTTTTCCTTGGCATTGATAAAAACCTTGAGGTCGAGCAGGGGGGCAATTTTTTTGTAGTGGAATACAAACAGCCCTTCGATAATAATGACAGGCGCAGGTTCGAACACCAGTAGTTTTGGCTTGGCACTGGGGTTGTTGAAGGTATATTCCTCGATGGTAACGGCTTGGCCGTGTATCAGTTTTTGCAGGTCGCTGCGGAATTTCTTTTTATCGAACGACTTGGGCAGGTCGAAGTTGTACTCGTCGTTGTGATCCTTATGCTGCTGGTCGCGTGGGAGGTAATAGTCGTCTTGCGACACAATGCAGACTTCCGTGGTGTTGAAGCGCTCGCGCAACCGCTTGATGAAGGTGGTTTTTCCGCTGCCGCTGCCGCCGCAGATGCCGATTACGAATGGTTTCATGCCGATCAGGTGTGTAGAGTTTGCGGCCTGGCGCAGGGTAGCAGGGCTTTTGTCTGATACCGGATGTGCAAAAAGGCCGAATGGAAAAAAACGCAGCAAAATTAGGCTTTCGCGTCAGAAATTTTTGAGAACCGAACGTGAAGCGTACATTTCGGCTGCAATTGGACTGCAAAACGAACTGATTTGAAATATATCGCCCTGTCTGTTTTTGTATAAAAAACTGATTTTCAATTATTTGCGAATAATTTCAAAACAGTTCTTCCGCAGGGGCCAATCGAACGTTTTTCACACTTTTCACATTTCTGTTCAACACATGGAGCGACTGATCGGTATCCTGGGTATTGTGCTCATTTTAGGTACGGCGTATTTGTTATCGAATAACCGCAAGAAAATCAATTACCGAACGGTAGGCATGGGCTTGCTCATACAAGCGCTTCTGGCGGTGTTTATCTTGAAAACACCGGTGGGCAAATCCATTTTTGAATGGCTGGGAAAAGCCGTCACCAAAGTGTTGAGTTTTTCAGATGAAGGCGCCAAATTCGTATTCGGTATTTTGGCTGATAGCCCCAAACTCGGACAGTACCTGGGCCCGGAAAACAGTTTTATCTTTTTCTTCCGCATTATCCCAACTATCATTTTTGTAGCCTGCCTGGTCAACATCTTTTACCACATCGGCCTCATGCAGTGGATCGTGGAAAAACTCGCCAAAGGCATGAACTACTTCATGAAAGTGAGCGGCGCTGAAGCATTGAGCAATATTTCCAGTGCATTTGTAGGGCAGGTAGAGGCGCAAATCATGATCAAGCCTTACCTCAAAGGCATGACCAAATCGGAACTCATGGCATCCATGACGGGTAGTTTTGCCTGTATTGCAGGCGGCGTAATGGCTACCTATATTTTGTTTGGCGTAAAAGCCGAATACCTGATTGCGGCCAGTATCATGGCGGCGCCGGGCGCACTGGCCATTGCCAAAATCATGCACCCCGAAACGGAAGACCCTGAAACACAGGGAACTGTGAAACTCAAAGTCGGCAAACAACACTCCAATATTGTAGACGCTATTTCCGCTGGCTGCTCCGATGGCCTCAAAGTGGGCCTCAATGTATTGGCTATGCTGGTGGGATTTCTGGCGCTGATTGCCCTGATCAATTATATTCTTGGCGCCATTGGCGGACTGGCCGGCCATCCGGAATTCGGATTGAATACCATTCTCGGTGGCCTTTTTGCAGCATTTGCCTGGGCGATGGGGGTGCCCTGGCACGAAGCCCCACAGGCTGGCGCCTTGATGGGCACCAAACTGGTGGCCAACGAATTTGTGGCGTATCTTCAATTGAAACCTATTATAGAACAAGGTGCCCTTTCTCCGAAAACGCTTGCTATTGTCAGTTTTGCTTTGTGTGGTTTTGCCAACTTCGGTTCGGTAGGTATTCAGATCGGCGGCATTTCAGCCCTGGAGCCAAGCCGCCGGGAAGACCTGGCGCGGCTGGGCTTCCGTGCGCTGATTGCAGGCACTTTGGCAAGTTATTTGTCTGCCACACTGGCGGGAATTCTTTTTTAGAGTCCTGAGTCGTAAGTCCTAAGTCCTGAGTCCGTAGAGTACGCCTAATTACCCTTGGCTTTAGTAAAAAGAAATATCCAGGAGTATTCAGGCGTACTCTACGGACTCAGGACTCAGGACTTACGACTCAGGACTTACGACTCAGGACTTATATTATGAGATCATTCGGTTTTCTACTCTGCTTTTTGCTCAGCGGCATGGTACCCTTGCCGCCGGCTTCCGACCTCGCGGACCTGATAGAGGGCGGTCCGCTGGTTGTCAAATCCGATCTGGATTCCATGATTTTTCAGGAAAAACAAAAGATCGCGATCGATCACGCCTCTATTGCGGAGCGTACGCTCGCAGTGGCGCGGTCGTTTATGGGCACGCCTTATGTGAAAGGACGCCTCGATTCGTATCAGGAAGAACTGCTGACGGTGAACCTGCGCGAACTCGACTGCTGGACTTTTGTAGAAAACAGCCTTGCCATTGCCCAAACGGAACAGGGCGAATTTGAAGATTATCAATCACACCTGCAAAAACTGCGGTACTGGGGCGGCCATATCAATGGATACGGCTCTCGGATTCACTATTTCACCGGCTGGCTGTTGCAGGCGGAAAAAAACGGCATACTCGACGACCTTACCCAGAAAATGGGCGGTATCCCGTACCGTAAAACCATCGGGTATATTTCTGCCAGGCCTACCAAATTTCCCAAAATAAAAGACCCGAAAGCCCTGCGCGACCTGCAAGCCGCCGAGCAACGGCTCAATGCGCACAAATGGTACTACATTCCGCAAAATCGCATTGCGCAAATGGAACACCTGATCAAGGAAGGCGATATTGTGTCGCTCACTTCCGCCAAAGGTGACCTGGATATTGCGCACCAGGGCTTCGCAGTTAAAATTAACGGCCGTATCCACCTGATGCATGCTTCCTCGCTTTCCCACCGGGTGATTGTTTCCAAACAACCCCTGGCCACCTATGTCATTGCACAAAAAGGGCAGACGGGGATTATGGTGGCGAGACTGAAGTAGTTTGGTTAACGGTTATCTGTTATTAGTTATCAGGGGTGGTAAGGAGACCATCTGCTCAATATCATGGCTATATTAACACCAATACCAAACAATTCAGCAGATGGTCTCCTTACCACCCCTGATAACTAATAACCGATAACAGATAACTGATAACAGATAACCAATAACAGATAACCGATAACTAATTGCAGTATTGCTGCAGCACCACCTGAGCCTGTACGTATCCCATGCCCAGCGATTTTTGCCAGTCGGCGCAAGCGCCGGCCTGGTCGCCGGAAGCGCGGCGGGCCATACCCCGGTTAAAATACACATCGGAGGCTTCGGGTTTGATGGCGATGGCCTGGCCGAAAGCAGCGATGGCTTCCGGGAATCGGCCCTGGGCCGCAAACGCATTGCCTTTGTTGTTGAGCGCTTCGGTGAGTTTGGGGTCTTTTTGTAGCGCCAGGTCGTATTGTTCGATGGCGCCGGGCATATTGCCCATGCCAGCCAGGGCATTTCCTTTCTGGTAAAAATAGTCTGCCAGCGGCTGCTCGCTGATGGCTGCATCGAACAAAGAGATGGCTTTGTCGAACTGCCGATTGCCGGCATAAGCGCCTGCAAGCGCGGCATTGAGTTCGTGTTTGGGCCGTTTCATGCCCAGGCTGATACCTTTTTCAAAATCGGCGATAGCGGCCGCATAATCATTGATTTTAGTGCGCGTTTGAGCGCGGCCCCACCAGGCTTCGGGGCTTTCGGGTTTGATTTGGGTGGCCCTCCCGAATGCCTGAACGGCTTCCGGGTAGCGTTTCATTTTGTTGTAGGTAACGCCCAGATTGTGCGCAGCATCGTAGGTGGTCGGGTCAATTTTTAGCGCCTGTTCGTAGCACTGGATGGCTTTTTCATTGTTGTTGGCATCAAAATAGGCCAGCCCCTTATTAGTCCAGGAGAGCGCGTCCTGCGGAAATTTGGCGGTCACATTTTCCCATAGCGCAGGACTGTTTTGCCAATGGCGGTTTTGCATGAAAGTGAGTGCTGAAAACAAAAGCACCACCGCTCCGGCTGCCCATATCCAGCCTTTGCCCGAGGGTTTTTCTACCAGGCCGGTGAAATAATGCCCGACGATAAACAACAGTCCGAAATAGGGAGTATAGGTAAAACGATCGGCCATAAATGCCTTGCCCGCGCCTTTAAATTGGAGCACGAACATGATATTGACCAAAAAAAACAGAAAACCAAAGGCAATAATCCGGTCTTTCCGAACGCTACGCGCCACCCACCAGATGATTGCCGCCAGCGCCAGCGGAGCAATGTAATAGGTAGCAGGAATTTGACCCACTTTCGGATACGGGTAATAGGCAGACAACCCCGTCGGCGCCACGAATTTTACCAGATACATAAACAAAGACCAGGCGGCAAAAAAGAAACGATCGAGCATCGGATAACCGGTATCTTTCAAACCTTCTGCT
This sequence comes from Saprospiraceae bacterium, assembly GCA_016787415.1. Classification (GTDB taxonomy): domain Bacteria; phylum Bacteroidota; class Bacteroidia; order Chitinophagales; family Saprospiraceae; genus M3007. Next base: position 24,928 of record JAEUUT010000003.1, read on the forward strand.
ACATCCAGAAAATGCAGGCCCACCAGGCCAAAAACAAGTGAAAGCGCAAAAAATGGCGCTTTTTCAACCCAAACGGATATTTTTTTCAAATCACGCCCGGCCAGGTAATCCAGTGTCAGCATCGACAAAGGCAGGGAAACAGCCTGGATTTTTGAAAAAAGCGACAGCAGCCCCAGGCCCAGCGTGAGCAGGTACCATTTGCTTTTTTGTTCCGGCTGCTGGATGTATTTCCAGTAAGTCAGCAAGGCCGAGAGGTAAAAAACGCCGTACAATACGTCCTTGCGCTCGGTCACCCAGGCCACACTTTCCACGCGCATGGGGTGAATGCCAAACAAGGCAGTAGCCAGCACGAGTCCCCAACTGCGCAGCCCGATGGCGCGAAAAAGAAAAAACGCTGCTGCTGTAGTAGCCACATGCAGCAACACGTTGTTCAGGTGATACAGAAATGGGCTGAAATTATCGGCTACCTGCATGCCCGGCTGCACTACCGGATCAAATGCATGCTCGATGCAATAGGTGAGTACCACCAGCGGCGAATAGTTGCCACAGGTGTGGCCCGTAAACATGGCCGAAATAGCCTGCCCCGAAAGTGGCTGCACCAGCGGATTAAGCCACAAATATCCGTGATCGTCCCAGTTGACAAAACCGGCGCCCAGTGTATTGGCAAACACCAGAAAAGTCAGCAGCAGGCACAGCATTAATCCGGTTTTTGCAGAAATGCCGGGCAATGCGCTAACTACCGACGATGCAGTGCGGGGAGTGGCGGCAGGGGCAGTTTTTTTCTTTTTCGACATGGTTTATCCGTCTTTTCTGGCAACAAACATAGCATGTGGGTGCATTTTTGCCAGATTTTTTCGGGAAGAATTATGGAATTTGTCGCCCGATACAAGATATTTACGCGGAATAGCACAACGCGACGGCTACAGGTGATTCGCCGAGCTGAACGCTTCGTTTCATTTGCTGTTTACAAATTCAACCGAATTAGACTATATCATTTTATGGAAAAGCCCTGGCTGCAACATTATCCCGCCGGCGTGCCGGTCAACATCGAACCTGCCCAATACCCGCGCCTCCTCGATATGCTGGAGGAATGTTTCAAAAAATACAGCGACCTGCCCGCGTTTGTATTTATGGGAAAAACACTGAGTTTTGGCGAGGTAGATAAACTCAGCAACCAGTTTGCGGCATATCTGCATTCGCGCGGGCTGGAGCCTGGCGACCGCATCGCGCTGATGATGCCCAATACCATGCAATATCCGATCGCCTTGTTCGGATGCCTGCGCGCGGGCCTTATTTTGGTGAATACCAACCCGCTGTATACTCCAAGGGAAATGAAACACCAATTCACCGACTCGGGAGCAAAAGCGGTCATTATTGCCGAAAACTTTGCTTACAACCTACAGCAAATTATCGGTGAAACGCAAATCAAAACCATTATCCTGACCAGTATTGGAGAAATGCTGGGTCTGAGAGGCGTTATCGTCAATTTTGTAGTGCGCCATATCCGTAAAATGGTGCCTAAATTCAGCCTGCCCAATACAGTTTCTTTCAAGGAAGCCTTGAAACAGGGCCGCAAATTTACCATCAAACCTTTTCAGACGGGGCCCGACGACACCATCGCCCTGCAATACACAGGCGGCACTACCGGCGTGTCGAAAGGCGCCATGCTGACCAACCGCAACCTGGTAGCCAATATGCTCCAGATCAAAGCATGGCTATCGCCGGTATTGGCAGAGGGCGAAGTGGTGGCCTTGTGCCCATTGCCGCTTTACCACATTTTTGCCTTTACCGTCAACTGCCTGGCGTTTATGTTGTGTGGCGGCAAAAACATTCTCATCGTGAACGCGCGCGACTTGCCAGCGCTCATCAAGGAATGGAATACGCACCAGCCCAGCATTGTGACCGGGGTAAATACCTTGTTTAACGGCCTGCTCAACCACCCGCAATTCAGTACGCTCGATTTCAGCAAACTGAAAGCCACCGTGGGCGGCGGCATGGCCGTACAACGCGCTGTGGCCGAACGCTGGCAGCAGGTAACCGGCTGTCAACTCACCGAAGGTTATGGCATGACGGAAAGCAGCCCGGTACTGACGGTAAACCCTGTGGATGACACCATGAGACTCGGCTCCATCGGTATGCCTGTGCCTTCTACCGATCTTCGCATTGCCGACGAACAAGGCAATACGTTGCCTCCTGGCCCGGAAAATGTAGGTGAAATACAAGCCAAAGGCCCACAGGTGATGAAAGGCTACTGGCAACGCCCCGAAGCAACGGCCGATACTATCAAGGACGGCTGGTTGTGTACGGGCGATATGGGTTTTATGCACCCGGACGGCTTTTTCCAGATTGTGGATCGCAAAAAAGACATGATTCTCGTTTCCGGGTTCAATGTGTACCCCAATGAAATTGAAGACGTGCTGGCCCTGCACCCCAAAGTGCTGGAATCGGCCGCACTGGGCCTGCCCGATGAAAAGTCGGGCGAAGTGGTGCAGGTGTTTATCGTAAAAAAAGACCCCTCGCTCACTGAAGAGGAAGTCATAGCGCACTGCCGTGCCAACCTGACGGGCTATAAAGTGCCGAAAAAGGTGCAGTTCCGCACCGAATTGCCCAAAACCAATGTGGGTAAGATATTGCGGCGGGAACTGCGGGATAAATAGGGCGCATTATTTCATTTGGCGGTAAACTTTGAGGCCTCGTAATGCGGTGCGCAGGGCCAGAATAATGACGGCAATCATAACCGATGCAAGTAAAAATTGGAGTGTTTCCATGTTAGTTCATTGATTTTGGCTTACTCGTCGTGGCAGGATGGGACAACGGATGAAACGGATTTTTACTGATTTAAACTGTTTTTTGATGAAAACATGTGGAAATCCGCAAAAATCCGTTTCAATCGTCCTCCCATCGTGCTACGGCTGGTATAGGTTTACGTTAATCTCTGTCGGCTTCCAGTTCGTAGCGCTCACCGTCGAGGATACCCGTCATTTCGAGTTTATCGCCCACGATTTCCAGGTCGAACTTTAGTTGTTGGCCCTCTTCGTTTTCCAGTACAATTTCTTTGTCCTCCACGTCGACGGTGTAATCGCCGCTGATGATGTCGGCAGTGCCATCGGTGTAGTTGACCGACCATTCGAAGTCGCCATTGGAGCCTGTGTAGGCATCGAATTCCATTTTAGAGGCCAGTACAATCGAGCCTTTCAACTCGACGCCGTCAACGGTAAAGGATTGAATTTTCCAGTCGCCTACTACTTCGTCGCGCAGGGTGGGTTTCGGGTCTTTTTTGCAACTCGTGAAGGCAGGCATCAGGATCATCGCAAACAGGATGGCAGAAAGGCTGGATTTTGAAATGATGTTTTTCATTGCTTAATTAGAATTGAAAATTGGGTGGTGATGAAATGTTGCGTTGGACGGAATGTCAATTCCTCCAATCGATTGTTTGTCAGTGAATTAATGTGATGTTGATAGCGTCGCGGCGCTACGTGTTCAGAATTTGCAATAGCGGTATTTCAGTTCGCGATCGATGCCCTTTCGAACGGCACGGGCGGCCAGCCAGCGAAACACCGGCTCCAGCCAGCCCATTATACCTGGCATGTGGGTATCGCTCCATATGCCAAGCAAGGCGAGGTGGTACAGGTTTTTCGGAACAGCATTGCGGGTAAGGCCGTCCTGGCTAAGCCCGTAGGCAACCTGTATGGCCATTTCAAAATTGCTGCTGCCGGGTTCCAGCAGTACGGCGAACCGGATGGGGTCGGTATCGGAAGGGTTGAAGAACCGGTGTTTCTGACCGATTTTTACCGTGGCGCGTTCGCCGGGGTGCAGGTACAGTATTTGATCTTCCAGTTGCACCCCCAGCACACCTTCCATGGCGGTAAAGGTTTCGTCGAATGCGCGGTGTACGTGCAAAATGTTTCCCCCCTTAGGCGCCAGGTCAATGTGAATCAGGGTGCGTTTCCCATTGGTTTCTTCGGAGGTTTCTACAAAGGTTGCGCGATCCCCGATATCCGGATTTTCAACGGTACGGGCTGTTTTTGTTTCCATTTTTATTGTTTTCATGTTTATGTGTGTGCAGGCTGGAGTCCGGATTTACCGGCTTTTGGGAGCGGCGCCTTTTTCCTGATAGCGCTCTACTTTGTGTTGAATGACAGGTAACGTTTTCAGGTATGCGTAGACGGCTTTAACTTCGGTTTCGCTGAGTGCGGAATGGGGCACCATCGGATAGTGGAGCAGGCCGCCGCCAGGTTTTTTGGAGAAGCGTACCGCATCTACAAACTGTTGTTCCGTCCAGTTGCCGATACCTGTTTCTTTGTCCATGGTAATGTTGGCGGTTACGACCTCCGTCGTGCCATCCATATCGAGCATAGCCGTACCGCCGCCATAAAAGCCGGGTGTTTTTTCGGGTTCGAGGTCATTGAGCGTTTTCAAATCAGCGCTGTGGCAGGCGAAGCATCCGATCATGCCATCGGCCACGTATTTGCCGAGTGCCACGGAATTGCTGGAATCGGGTTCGATGATAGGCTGTGTTGGGAGCGGCAGGGGTTTGAAGGCTACATTCGCCAGCAGTTTGACGAGGAAATTGGATTTATTGGGCGGGAACTCATGCGAATCGGCCGCCAGTTCAGGATCGGATGAGCGCAACCAGGCAATTACGGATTTCAGGTCTTCGTCGGACATGCGTGGGAATTTCGGCATGAACGGTGGCACATATGCTCCTGTTTGAGGGCGAATACCCGTGCGCAGGAAATAATATAGTTCGCCATCGGTCCAGTTGCCGATACCATGCGTCGGGTCATTGGTGATATTCAGCGAGTACACCTCTCCAAATTCCTTGGGAATGTCGGAACGGAAAGAACCCGTGAGTTTTTGGGTTTCCGAAGAGTAGTGGCACTCGCGGCAAAGCATGCTGCTAATGCGTTTCCCTTCGGCCACATGCGCCGAGTCGCGCGGGACTTGCATGGTTTTGATTGCTTCGGTCATTTCCACAGGGTAATGCGGAACACCTTTCATTTGAATGTACAGGGCAAAAATGCCTACAAGCAGTACGACTACGCCCAGGGCGTACAAGAGGATTTTGAACAATCGTTTCATTGTGTGTTGTAAGGTTTTAGATGCCCGGAAGCGTATCAACTTCCGACAGCAGGCACTAGACGGGTGAAAATGCGTGAAGGATGCACGGCCATCTACGAATGGCTTAATCCACTCTACGAAAGGCAAAAATTAAAAGAAGAAAAGTCTTGCTCAGAAGTCTACTTCGAACAGATTTCGCATTTGCCGCTCGTTCAGGCTGTCGGGGAGGAGCCGCATCAAAGTGTTTCTGGCGGCTGCCAAAAGAGGGTTTTGCCATTGTGCTATTTTACCAAGGGCATGCGACCGTTCCACGATGAGACGAGTGCGGGGCATGCGTCGGCGTTCAAAGGCTTGAAAAGCGGCCAAGGGGGTATTGTTTTTCATTAGTTCGTCGGCCAGAACAACGGCGTCTTCGATGGCCTGGCAGGCGCCCTGCCCCAAATTGGGAGTGGTGGCATGCGCGGCATCGCCGATCAACAAAGTCTGGCCAAAAGCAAACTGCGAGATGGGTTTAAGATCAATGATGTCATTCCAGATCAGGTCTTCATTGCGGGTATTTGACAATAATTGTGGAAT
>JAEUUT010000042.1 GCA_016787415.1 Saprospiraceae bacterium
GGACGCCTGACAGCATATCCAGTCGCTTTTGCGTCAGCATCATACCGACCGAATGGTGCGGTTTGGCATCTGAAGTGGCGACGGTATCAAATCCAGTACCGTTGTCACTGATGCTGACCGCCAGGCTGTCCTGCTTTTTGGAAAAAACGATGGTCACCCGCCCGCCCATTTCACGTTGCTGGAGCCCGTGAATGATGGCATTTTCCACAAAAGGCTGTACCAGCAAGGGCGGCAATTGAATATTTTCAGGGTCGGTTTCCGGCGAAAGTTGAATGTCGAAATCGAACTGCCCTTTAAACCGCATCTGTTCCAGCAGCAGGTAGTTTTCCAGCATGGCAATTTCTTCGGCCAGCGTATGTGTTCCATCCACCGAGGCGTGTAGCGTCAGCCGGATGAGTTTGGCAAAACGCGCCAGATAACGCGTAGCCTCCTCCCGCTCGTTGCGAAGGATGAACGACTGAATGGCTTGCAGGCAATTGAAAATAAAATGCGGATTCATTTGTGCCCGAAGCGCTGCGCTTTCCAGTTCGCGCACTTTTTCGCGCACCGCTGCATCCTGTTGAATCCGGCGAACCTGCATCTGGTACAATCGCCAGGCCGCAGTCAGCACCAGGGCAATCATCAAGGCAAAAAACCAGGTCGTTTTCCACCACGGAGGCCGGATATCGAACACCCAGCGGCCGGCAGGGCTCCATCCCCCCGCTTCCGTTTGCGCCTGCGCTTCGAAGGTGTACTTTCCCGGCGCTAGCCCGGGAAAATTGACTTCCGGTGTGTGTGTGTACGAAAAAACAGTGTCGGCGCCCAAGAGCCGGTACCTGTATAAAATTTCTCCGCTGGAACGGTAATGCAGGCTGAAAAAGTGCAGCACCAGGTTGTTGTCCGTGTAGCGCAGGGTACAAATACTGTCGGGCAAATGCGCGGTTCGGCCGTTTATGCTGAAATGTTCCAGTTGCGGCGCAGGCATGGGTGTTGCCGAGGGCTTGCCACGAAGCCTGACGACACCCTGATCGGTAGCAACCCATAGTATGTCGTGCAGCCAGGTCACATCGTTCACCTGATTGGTTGGCAGGCCATCCCTCGTGCTGATGATCTCCACGGTATAGCCGCCCCGACTGTTTTTCCTGATAATATGCAGGCCTGCATTGGAAGATGCGTAAATGGTTCCTTCCGGCGAAATATCGAGTTCGCTGATCCAGTTGGTACTCAGGCCGTTTTGAGTGTTGAGGCTGGTAAATTGCCCGTTTTTATGCCGCAACAGTAGCCCCTGCCCCCGTAAAGAGAGCAACAGACTGCTGTCGGGCAGCACCTCCACCAGCCGCACGGAATGCCGCAATGCCGGATGTTGAAACGGCGGCGGTTCATAGTGATCCTGCTGCCAGCGCTGCAACCCCGCGCGGTCGGTCGCCACCCAAATATTGCCGTCAAAATCCTGCGCAACGGCATGGGTGCGCCAGTAATCCAAGGTGTCTGATTTATACCGGGTAACATTTGAAGAAACCGGGTCGATCGAAAAAAAATCGGCGAAAGCGCCTGCCCACCACCGACCGTTCAAACGGCTCTGCGTTATTTTTTTTACATCAACCGGAAACTCGTAGGCGACGCCCGGAAGTGTAAAAAATACCTTTTTCCAAACCCTGTTTTGATAATAAGACAGAAAAGGATTGTACCAGAGCCGCCCCGTACGCGGGTCGAATCGAACCATTGTGTTGTTGGAATTGCCGCTGAACGGCGGGAGTGGCAGCGCGGAAACGGTATGGCTGTTTGCATCGATGGCAAGGATGCTTTTGGGGCGCAAACTCGCAAAAACAGTTCCCACGCCATCCGAAGTAATGCTTTGCACGACATTAGAGGACAAGCCAGACGTCTGGTCAAAAATGGCGACCTCCGGGTTTTTACAGTAAAAAATGCCCGCATCGGTCGTAATGGCCCACCAACCGCCTTCCCGGTCGCGCAGGGAACACGCGACGTTGTGCCCCGGCAACAAAACACTGTATTCATTGCGCTGAAAATGTTCGATGGAGGCATAACGTAGCAAGCCGCTCGTCCGGGCTCCCAGCGACGACAGCAGGATACTGCCATCCCGGTCTTCAAAAATATCGTTGGTCGCTACATCGCAGGTCCACTGCCGAATGATTTGGTTGTTGCGGTACAGGCAAAAGGATTGGCTGATGTTGAGCAGGATATCGCCGTTTTGTAGCAGCCATGCGCCGTTGCCCGACGATTTTTGCCACTGCATCTGCGACATGTCCAATGTTCCCGCCAGGTGCATCTCGTTTTTACGCCAGTGATACATCGGCAGGGCGTTTTTTTCTTTTAAAACATACCCTTTCGTCGCGGCAGTGGTAAATGTCACGGTACTGGAAATGAGCCGCTCTTCTACCTGTGCAAAAACCATTACCCCCAACTTCGCACTTAATAGCCGGTACGTTCCATCAGCCTGCACGACTAATATGCCGAAGGTGGGCAGTTGTATCCATACCGTTCCCTGCTGGTCGATGAGGAACTTGCCCAGGTTGGAAAATTTGCCGCGCAGCCGCTCGATGATGTAGTTGTATTTCCAGGCCCGAATGGTGTCGTTCTGAATGATCCAAATCGAAGCATCGAGCCGGTTGAACCAGATGCGCCCCTGCGCGTCCTCCGCCATGCGAAAGGCTTCATTACCGGCGTAGGCACTCGTATCTACCGGGCGGCTGAACTCATACCCGTTGAAACGGCAAATACCCAGATTGGTGGTAAACCACATAAACCCCCGGCTGTCCTGCAACATCCCGAAGACTTCATTACCCGGCAGTCCATCGGCGGTGGTGTACTGCCGCCAGGCGGGATGCTGGGCAAAAAGCCGAAGTGCAACATGCAGCAGGCAGGTTGCCAGGAATAGCCTCTTTGGAAGTCGGGTCATAAGCCGGTGGGTGGGAGGCGTGTTTTATGGGTAAAACTAAGGGAGTTTTGGATTATTTACCACACGGGGTACGAAGGTTTTCAAAGTGTTGTTCAACGCCCCTCTTTCCTTAGACGCCTCCGATGGATATGAACAACTGATTAAATAAAAGGCTTTAGAATTTGGTTCTATCCGCAAAGTTAGCCTTAATTTTGCGGATACAGTTGCATAATTAAGGCTAATTTTGCGAATAGAACTACATCTAAACCATGATACCAAGAAGTATTGCGCCACAAATCATCCACGATTTGACGACTTCCAACAAGATCGTGATCCTGTATGGCCCACGTCAGGTAGGCAAAACCACCCTTGCCCGTCAGGTTTTGGCCCAATTACCATTTCGTTACATCGAAGTGAATGCCGACAATATGCAGTACAATGAGGTGTTTTCTGCCAGAGATTTGCGCAAAATGCAGTCAGTCGTCGGCACCCACGAACTCTTGTTTATTGACGAGGCGCAAAACATACCTGATATTGGCATCAACCTGAAGATTCTGCACGACAGCCTGCCTGATTTGAGAATTATTGCCACAGGCTCCTCGTCTTTTGAATTGGCCAACCGAATGCGGGAGCCGCTCACCGGACGTGCCTGGACATATACCCTGTACCCGGTGGCCGTGCAGGAATTGGCAGGCAGCCAGACGCCTTTTCAACTCACTCAAAACCTCGAACAATTTCTGCGGTTCGGGATGTATCCCGATGTATTGCAGGCGCCCGACGAGGCAGCGAAAGTGCGCCGATTGCGTGAATTAGCCGGCTCCTATCTGTATAAGGACGTACTTCAACTGAGCAACATACGCCATTCCGACAAACTGATTCGCCTGTTGAAATTATTGGCTTTTCAGGTTGGCTCGCCTGTGTCGCTGCACGAAATCGGGCAATCGCTCGAAATGAGCCACGAAACGGTCAGCCAGTATATCGACTTGTTGGAAAAAGGCTTCATCCTCTTTCGGCTGTCCGGTTTCAGCCGCAACCTCCGCAAGGAAGTGAGCAAAATGAACAAGGTATACTTCTGCGATTTGGGCATTCGAAATTGCCTGATTGAAAACTTCAATCCGCTTGATCTGCGGACAGACATCGGACCTCTGTGGGAAAACTTCCTGGTAGTCGAACGACGCAAAAAGGTGGCTTACCAAAGGCTTTACGGTAATGCTTATTACTGGCGCACCTACTCCGGCGCCGAACTGGACTATGTAGAGGAGCGAGACGGGCGCTTGTCGGGTTTCGAATTTAAGTGGAAAAACAACAAAACCCGCCCGCCCGCCACATGGCTCGACACGTACCCTGAAAGTTCGTTCGAAGTAGTCGACCGGGATAATTTCCTCGATTTTGTGGTGTAAGAGAAGCCGATCTGTTAAAACCAGATATATTTACCGGCATAAAATGAATGATATTTACCCGATATGGCCGAGCCGCTGAAAACTTTTATTTGCTACGCACACGAAGACCGCACCACCGTTTCTGCTCTGCGGAAACACCTGAACCTGTATGAAAAAAAGGGCGTTCTGGAGATTTGGGATGATGGACAAATCCTGGCCGGACAGGACTGGGACAAAGCCATTAAAGTAAAATTGGAAAACGCCCAACTCATCCTGCTGTTCGTCAGTGTGGATTTTATCAATTCCGATTACATCGAAAAAACGGAACTCCAGGCCGCCCTCCAGCGACACCGCGACGGACTGGCCAAACTGATCCCGATTATCGTTCGGCGTTGTGTGTGGGAGGATTATTTTGAACTGGGCAACTTTCAGGCGCTGCCACCCAAGGCAAAACCCATCATGTCGTACGAACTACACGCCCTCGACGAAGCCTACCACGATGTAGCCACCGGCATAAAAGCCGCCGCCGATGAAATGCTGAAAACCTTCGCCGCCCGCCTGGCAGCCGAGGAACAACAAGCCGCCGCCCTGGCAGCTCAAAAACAACAAGCCGCTGCCGAAGCCAAACGCAAAGCCAGACAAAAAGACAACGACGAAACCGCCTGGCAAACGGCCCTTGCTGCCGTAAAGGCCGCTAAAGTACCCAGAGATAAAATCGCTGCATACGAGGTTTACCTAGATGAAGACGAGCACCAACTCCACCGTACCGAAGCCGAAGCCGAAATCAAAAAAATAAAAGCCGCAGAAACGGCACGGAAGATTGAAGAACGGCAGCAGATGGAAAAAACTGCCGAACTCGAAAAAGAACGAAACGCTTTCGCAGAAATGGTTCTGGTGGAAGGCGGCACGTTTCAAATGGGCAGCAGTGACGGTGAGAACGACGAGAAACCTATTCATTCCGTAACGCTTGACGATTTTTATATCGGGAGATACGAAGTGACGGTGCAAGATTTCAGAACCTTTGTTGACGCTGAAAACTATAAAACCGATGCTGAAAAAGAAGGGTGGAGTTATTACTGGTCAGTTTCAAGTTGGGAAAAGAAAAACGGGGTTAATTGGCGGAATGACGAGCAAGGCAACCTCCGCCCCAAAAACCAAAATAATTATCCAGTAATTCATGTCAGTTGGAATGATGCGACTGCCTACTGCGAATGGCTCACGAAAAAGACCGGCAAAAACTACCGGCTACCCAGCGAAGCGGAGTGGGAATACGCAGCCCGAGGTGGCAAGCAAAGCAAAGGATACTCATACGCAGGTAGCAATGATCCAGAGGAGGTCGGCTGGTATTGGGAAAACTCGGGCGATAAAAAACTGACAGGCGCTTGGGATGCGGATAAAATCAATAAAAACAATTGCCGTACGCATCCCGTTGGTAGCAAAAAAGCCAACGAACTGGGTATTTACGACATGAGCGGCAATGTATGGGAATGGTGCTCCGATTGGTACGACGCCGATTATTACAAAAACAGCCCATCTAATAATCCGAAAGGCCTCGCTACTGGCTCGCGCCGTGTGTTGCGCGGCGGCTCATGGAGCAACAACCCACAGCACAGCCGCGTGTCTGGTCGTGCCTACGACGCGCCGGGAAACCGCTACGTCACTTGCGGTTTCCGTTTGGCTTTGTCGCCCCAGTGAGGTGCTTTGCGCATCCCGGCCATTGGTTTTAGTAGTCGGACATGGATTTGCCGTTCGAACGATCTCCTGCCCCATTTTTTTGACCAGCCGAGGGCAAAAGCGGCGGTACCACGCGCTTTAGCGCGTCGGGACAGCGCCATTCATGGCGCAAAAAGTATTTTTTTTTCGTAAGCGCCTTAAAAGGCGCTATCCCGACGCGCTAAAGCGCGTGGTACCGCCGCTTTCACCCTTGGCTGTTCAAAAAAATAGGCGCAGGCCACCCCTAATCCTTCACCAGCACCGCCCCCGCTTTCCCCGCCACCTTCACCACATACGTCCCCGCCGACAAGCCGGACACATCAAGCGTACAAACCTCCTGCCCAGTGCCCACCGTTTTTTCCAGCACCATCCGTCCCTGCGCATCGAACAGCCGAAGTAGCGTATGGGCAGCCGTTTTTTCCTCAAAAAATACCCGTACCACATTCGAGGCAGGATTAGGCGCGAGGTACATCCCGTCGGTGCTCAAAGAAACAGCACCCGTTCCCACCGACTGTTTCACCTGCATTTCAGCAAAATTGGTAAACACCGGCACATTGTAGTCGAAGTAAATCGCCGCCTGATTGGGAATCGACGTGCCGATGGCCAAGCCCGCCCGCGGCTGCACGGAAAACAGTACAAACCCGTGGCTCTCCGGCTCGTTGCTGCTGCTGTCAGGCAGGTTGATATTGTCGAAAAAGAAATCCAGAATCTGGTTTTCCCGCAACTGCCAGGTCATCGGGTGGCTGGAAGCAAGCACGTGCAAGGTGCTGATATCCAGGTCGTTGGAAAGCGTGTCGAGCACATGCACAAATGTAGCCGGGAAGGTGCCCGTGTTCTGAAAACGCACGCGGTAGGTCAGCGCAGTGCCTGCGCTCAACTGCGCGGGCGTGAGCGATTCCGGGAACACCGCCTTGTCGTTGGGGTCATAGGCGGCGAGCAACACATCCTGCAGCACATTTACATTGTCGGCAGGAACGAGGTCAGTTTCGATGGGCCCGATTTCTGCGCGTATTTCGATGGGCGAACCCAATACGGCCAGCACCTCCGGTTTTACCGTGAGCAGGATGTTGCTGACGGATAAAGACGCGATACCCGGCAAATTCCACCACAACGTGTCGCCATCCACCACATCCGGCAAGGGCGCCGCCGTTTGATAATCAATAAAATCGGGCAGTACGACTTTCACCGTCAGCGGGGCATTTACCGTACCCGGATTGTTGCAGGCGAGTGTGATATTGGTGTTAAAACCCGGCCGGAAAACAAAATGCGGGGTCGCATGAATGACATAATCCTGTTCATCGGGTTTGGGCTGCATGGCAAAATCCAGCACCGCGCCCGACTGCCCGACCAAGTGGTACGGCGGCTGCGAGGTGTAATGCGGCGAGGGCAGTTGCGCCCGGATTGTGTCGCCAGGCTGCCAAACCAAAAAGGTGTAATCCCCGGCGGGGTTGGTGCTGGTCACGGCGCCCAGTAATTTGGCCGAAACGATACTGCCCTCGAGCGGCGCTTCATCGGTATCAAAAACGCCGTTGCTGTTGGCATCTACAAAAACATTTCCCGAAACGATGCCATTGGCGCCCGCCACTGGCAGGCTATATATGACAGCATAATGCAAGTCCGATTCGGCCGACTCCCCGATACCGTACAAAACGTGGTCGTGGTAGGCCAGGGGCAACGACAAATTCAGCGAAGGATTGGAACCGTCGAGCCGGGCGCTGAGTGTGCCGTCGTTGCTGCGCATCCACAGTTGCGGTTCGGGCTGCACACCCGAGCCGAATGAAATGCCATCGCCACCAGTCCACCGAACCTTACTGCTCGACCATGCCTTCCAGCCCGCAGGCGTATAGCGATACGTCGAATCCTGGGCTTTCAACATGAGGCCGTCGCCCGTTTGATACAGAAATTTATTCAGGTAAGGGAGGTCGTCTCCACTCAGGCCACTCATAAAATTGCTCCAGGTCTGCCCCAAATCGTCCGACTTCTGCACCAACCCCGACTCGGTGTAGGTCACCAGCAGGCGGTTGCCGGAAATCCCCGCGTTGCCCGGAAATTCGGTGCTGCCTAGCGGAATGGAATCCCAGGTCGTCCCGTCGTCCAGCGAGCGCCAGAATCGGTTCATATAGTCGCGGGTAGCCAGCAATTGCCCTTCGCCGTAGGAGTAGTTGTAGTAGAAATATTCGGGAATGCCGGGATAGGGGATCGTGTCCAAAAAACCATCCGACAGGCGGTAACGAAACGGCGAGGCCAGCACGTAGCCATTGTCGGTAGCAATCATGGGGCCGTGTGCGCCGAAGGTCACAAAATCAAACGTCTGTCCATCGTCGCGGCTTACGTACAGCACGTCGTTGGTGGACAGGACAGCCATGCCGCCGTCGAAGGGCAGCACCTCCGACATGGCGCCGCTGTATTGGTCGAGGATGTTTTTGCTGCAAAACGTCCAGTGTTCGCCATCCGTGGTACGGAAAATGCCGTCGAAACTACCCGCCCAAAGGGTGTCGCCGCGCACCAGAAACGCCAGCGCCGGTATGCGCACGTCCGTTTCCCAGTTCAAGCCGCCATCCGACGATACTTGAATCACACTGGATCGGGCGCCGTACAATTTCCCCTGATATGCCACCATGTCGTAAAAACGCCCGTAAATGTTCTCCGGCGCGATGGGTACAAAAAAATGGCCGCCGTCGGTAGATACCGATTCCGTCACCCAGGAGCCGATGATCAGGTTGGACCCTGCGGTGTACAACACGGTTTCCGGCGCATTGGGGTTGAGTTGAAACCCGGCAAACATTGGCGTCCAGGTTCGGCCGGTATCCGTGGAAAAGGATAGGTCGTAGGTCGACAACAGGTAGGCCGTGTCGTTTTTCATCTCCATATCGAGCAATTTATTCGGCAGGGGCTCCCACCACGGCGATTCCAGGCCGTTGTCTCCAATAAAAAACAGGCGGTTGTCATCCCGCAGCCAGAACAGGCGCTCGCCCAGAAAAAATATCCGCGTGGTATTGGGTTGCAACGGGTACTCTTCCCAGTGTTCGCCCGCATCTTCTGTGTAGTACACGGCCACGACGGAAGTGGGCGCGGCAAAGGCTTCGTACCAGATGGCGTACAGGCGGTTGCCCGCTGTCTGGAGTTGGTAGTTTCGGTTGAAATCATCCTCGTAAGGCAGTGCTTCCACCCTCGACCACACCTCGCCATCGAACGAGCGAAAAACGTGGCTGTAACTGGCCGAAAAAAGCACCCCGTTCTGCTCGGCCATGGAAAGCGAGTAGCCGCCGACCGGGGTGGGTTTTTCCTGCCATTGCGCGTACAAGTTGTTGATATTCAGGAATAAAAGAAAGGTGATAATTGGAGCAAACTTCATGCAGGGTTGGGTTTTTTTGTGAGGAAAAAAGTGAACCGGGGCGTAGCCGCAGGCGCTGCATCTGCGCCCCGGGAGATTCATTGCTTGATCAGTTTTTGCACGCTCCGCAGATTCCCCTGTACCAGCAATTGCAGGAAATACAGCCCGCCAGGCAAGTCGCCCGCTTCAATATTTTGCTGCAAAGCGCCTTCCGGGATGTCTTCCGAACGCAACTCCTGCCCGGTCAACGACAGGACGCGATAGCGGGCGCTGGCCGGGGCAGGTTCCGACATATCCATTCGGAAAGAGCCGTTGTTCGGGTTGGGTACAATTCGGATGTCGATTGCAACCGGACTGGAACCCGCATCGTATTGCCTTTCAGCCGGCGCCACAGGCGCCAGCGGTCGTGGCGGTATGCCGGTTCCGGGCTGGTATTGTCTGGGTGTAGTTGGTATGGGCAATGGATTGAACACAACGATAGGCAGGCAATTTACGGTAATCGTTTTTAGGAACGTAAATACCTCGCAGACAGAATTGACGCCTTTTTTACGAGTTACCCGCATTTCAATCGTGTGCGTAGCGTTCCCGCTGAAAACAAAGCAGTATTGCTGGTTGCCCGGAATAGGCGAACTCCATGGATTGTTGTCAATTTTCCACTCCACCATATCGCAAACGCCCAATGCTACGCCTTTGAAACAAAGGTTACAACTCAGAAATGGGTGACTGCTATAGGAAAAACCGGCCGCTACATCGGCCATTAAATCGACAACATCGCAGGGGCACAGCGGCGGACAGGGGTTGGTGACGACAAAATAGAGGACACAGGGGCAGACAACATTGCTGCCACAAGCCCCATTTAACACCAAAGTATAGGTTCCCGGTGCATAAAAATATCCGGAAGGCAGTGGAATGCTGAAATTGGGGGTGCCGATCGTGCTTCCCACATCCACTTGCCCCTGCGGCCCGTACAATTGCCAGCTGATATATGAGGTCCAGCCAAGACAAGCACAAGGTAAAGTTCCAGTTAGCGTATACGTGACTCCGGGCTGACAAGGCAAGGGCACATCGGTTCCGCATGTCACTGCCAACGGCCCGCCAGAAGGCCCTGGCGTGAATACCAGGTTGCTGAAGCCCAAACAAGGACAACTTATAAGACACACCGGATTCACCGCTCTTGTGTACGATTTTCGGAAACAGGGCTCCGCTGCTCCCGGCACCTGTTGCAACAGATCGAAAGTCACCATATACGTGTCTTCACTGTTGTACTCATGCACAATGGATGTGTCGGCGCCGAAAGGGCCAACTGAAATCGTTCCGTCGCCCCACTGGATAGAATCCACCGCATAGCATTCGGGCAGCGCGCCGATCTCGAAAATAGCCGCACAGGGCTCGTCGGAAGGCGTTACCGTGATTAATTCTGTTGAAATAGAATCCGGGTCATTCGGCCCGCCGCCACAACATCCTATCACATCAAAATACAGAACGCATCGGCAGGTGTCCTGCAACCCGCAAATGGCATACATATTCAGCGTGTACAGGCCCGCCGTGCCGAAATTGCCTGGCGTCAGGGCGCTTACCGAAAAGGCCGGTGTAGCCAGGTCGGAACTGCCGATACTGGTGTTGCCCGGGCCGGTCAGTGCCCAGTTGACCAGCGTAGAAGACGTACAATGCGTGCCCTGACACTGGAAATTGCTATACAGGTAAATACTCTGGTGTATGCTCACCGGAATCGTCTGCCCGCAAGATACCGGCTGGTTGAGCGCACCGCCAAACCTGATTTCCAGATCGTACAAACCACAATGGCAGTCGCAATTCAAAATAATGCTTTCCGTAAACGTCTGCTGGTAACACACCGTCCCGGTCACGGGATTTATTTCCGTCACCTGATAAGTAATCGGGTAAAAAACGCCGTGTGCGTAGGCGTGCATGGGCATCGCGCCCGACAGGAAAGGCCCGACGCTTTGCGTCTGATCGCCCCAGTCGATCCAGTCGATGCGCTGGCAGGGCAAATTGCCCACCTGAAGGGTCGCTTTACAATTTGCGTCATCTGTTACAACCTGCACGGCATTGTGTACGGTTTGGGTAAATACAGCAGCATCGTCCGAACAACAATTGACCAGCACCTCCACGCAGGAAGAGTCCGTGCAGGTTTCTCCTACTTCATTAGCCGTAGTAATCGTCAGGCAGGTGGTGTATGCGCCCGGTTCGAAGGTATGTGCAACGGGCGACAGGCAGCAACTGGAATCGCGTGTGCCATCGCCGAAATCCCATACAGCCGACACGATCGTGACGCCGGGATTGAGGTCTGCTTCGCCCGAAAAGGAATGTTCCGGTCCAGGTGAAAAAGCAATGCGGGGGTTGCCGGTAGGGCAGGGATCTGCGGAATTACAGTACCCGGTATGGGCCGTAACACATTCGTGCAGTCCGGTCGTGCTGTTGTGCGATACAATCGTCAGGATAGATTGCGGCGAAGGGCCTGTCACACAAAAATTGCCGGCAATGGCCGTATTGGAAGGAATATAGCCGCCGGGAGGCGTCACGATGACCGATTGAATGCCGTTGGCTGTCATCGTCCAGCCTGTTTGGGTAGCGCCCGGTACAATCATCAACCCGGCGTCGACCTGCACATCAATGGTGTTGAAACAATAACTGCCACCGCCGCCCAACTGCGTCGACAGGCTGTAGCAGCATTGATTGGGCCCCGATGAAACAGGTGAAATGGAGGTCTGGACGGAACTGCACAGGCAATTGGCCCTGCAACTGCCAAAGTTTCGCACGAGCGTTTGCGATACGCCCAAAGCCACGGCATATTGCCCGGAAGAGGGCACGCTGGCAGTCCAGTCGGCCGGATTCGTAATGCGTACAATGTAATTGCCCGGCGGCAGGAAGCAAAACGAATACGAGCCGCTAGCACTGGTAGTGGTGGTTTGAAGGGTGCTGCCAAATGCATCCAGCAGGGTCACCGTACGCCCTGAAAGCCTCGGCTGGGTGGAATACGGCGCTTGTGTACAACCGACATCAACGAAGTTTACGCCATTGATACAGCCGTCGGACGGGATGGTACAACTTTGCAGTTCCACCTGTGTGAAACAACTTTTTCCTGGCGGACAAGAATCCTCCCATTGTATATCCATGGTGGCATTGATACCGGAAGGCAGGTAAAAATCAAAAGGCGTAGCGGCGCCAGTCGGCACATGACCGCTGCTGTGTGTGAGCAGTATTTCCGTCGGGCTGATTTCCTGTCCTGTCCAGCCGCTGGCCACCGACCAGTTGTCAAATGAACCGCCATTGAAAAACAACAGCCGGATAAAGGGGTAACAGGTCGAGGAGTTGGTGGTAATGAGCCGATAATGGCAGGGACCGATTACGATTACGTTGAACGTAATTTGGTCGCAACCCGTTTGCGCTTGTAATGTGTTCGTATTCAGGATACTGAGCAGCAACAAAAAAGCAAGAGCGTAGCGGCGTTGAATGTTTAACAGGGCATATTTCATCAGGAAAAGGTTTTGTTCCTTTCAAAAATGCCCGTCGTGGCAATAGCAGGCTTTTCCAAATGAAATCAGGTACACATGGAAGTAAATGTGGTGGAAAAAAAGTGAGATTTGGTTTATCTTTGAAGGCTGTAAACCTCATTAGAACCTGCACTTATCTGTATGTCTGCGATCCGAATCTGTATTATCGACGATGAAGCCCCGTGCAGGGACGCGCTCCGGATGTTTCTGGAAGCGGACGCTCCGGAAATAGTCATTGCCGGTGAAGCAGATTCCTTGTCATCTGCCCGCTCGCTGATAGAACACGCAGCACCCGATATCGTCCTGCTGGATGTAGACCTGGGCGACGGTACGGGCTTCGATTTGCTGAATCTGTTTCCTCAGCCCGGCTTCCGGGTCATTTTTACAACAGCGCACGACGAATTTGCCTTGCGAGCCTTCCGCTATTCCGCCATCGACTACCTGCTCAAACCAGTCGACCCGGAAGATTTGATCTCCGCTGTCCGGCGGGCCTCTCAACCCGTCCATCAGCCTGACCGCTATCGTCAACTGGAACAATTAGCCTACCACGCCCGGACACGCGCTTTCGACCGCATTACCCTCAGTACAGGCAACGGGCTGCTGTTCCTGCAAACGGAAGAGATCGTGCACCTCGAATCGCAGGGCAATTACAGTTTTGTTTTTCTGGAAAATGGCGAACGGCACCTTGCCGCCGAGTCGCTGGCTACTTTCGAGGAAATACTGCCTTCGCCGCCCTTTTTCAGGGCGCATCAGTCGCACATGGTGAATACCAAATTTGTACGCAAACTGGCCAAAGACGATGGCGACAGCCTGCTCCTCACCGATAAATCGGTAGTGCCGCTGGCGAGGCGGAGGAAAGAGGCGTTTATGGAGTTGATTAGAAAATGAAGTGGTGAGTGGTGAGTGGTGAGTGGTGAGTTTAGTACAAACCCTTGGCTTTTCTATTGACAAAGCCAAGGGTTTGTACTAAACTCACTACTCACCACTCACTACTCACCACTCACTACTCTTTCGTTTCCCGCACATTATCCTTCGGTTCCCGATCGATCAGCAACTTAAACGGATCGATGCCTGCCTCGAACGGCTTTTCGTTGACGGTGAACGTAAATGTGTTGTCTTTTTTGTTGACTTTCACGCGCTGACGGTATAGCGTTTTACCGTATTTCTTGTCGCCTTCGGGTTTGGCAAACGCACCAATGTCCATCCAGTCATTCACGGGCACTTCCGTTTCCTTGCCGTATTCGTCGGCTTTAAGTTTACGGCTTTCCGTTTGTATGGTAATTTCCCAGCGGTTGTTGCCCAGGTCTTTGACGGTAGCCGACTGCGTACGATTTTCAAAGAGTGTAATATCCCAGAACAAGTCCTGAATGATGTATTGCAACGAATCCGGCGTTTGAGCGGCGAATGCCTGCACCGCGTCCATACTGGTAGGGTAGGGCGGGTTTTTGTAGCGATATTTTTCGAGGAAATTTTTGAGCCCGGCATTCACACGCTCTTCGCCGATCATTTCCTTGAGGTAATACATCACTGCCGAACCTTTGTTGTAGTGGATGTAACCCTGGTTTTCACATTTGGCCAGCGGCTTTTCCTTCAGCGTCTCCTGACCCCGCGAGCGGAGGTAGCGGTCGGTTTCGTAGCCCAGGAATTTGCGCATGATGTCGCGGCCGTATTCATGTTCCATCACCATCAGGGCGCTGTACTGTGCAAAGGTTTCGGTGGTCATTTCAGAGCCCTGCATGTAGGCGCCACATTCCTGGTGCGCCCACCACTGGTGGCCCATTTCGTGCGCCACAACGTAGAAAACCATGTCGATATCGTCTTTTTCCTGCTGGAAATCTTCGATAAATCCGATGGCTTCAGAGTAAGGCATGGTACCGGGAAATGCCTGTGCAAACTCCGCATAACGTGGAAATTCGATGATGCGGCACTGCTTGTGGTAATACGGGCCGAAGTGCGTCGTGTAGTACTCTACGCTTTTTTGCATGGCTTTCAGCATACGCGGCACATTGCGCGCATGGTCGGGGTGGTAGTACACCTCGTAGTCGATGCTGTCCTTGCGTTCGCGGGCCACGGCATAACGCGCCGACAGGAAAGAGTAAAAATTCCAGGCCTTGTGGTCGAGTTTGTAGTGGTAAATGTGTCGGTTGCCTTCCGTTTTTTCGCTGATGAGCGAGCCGGGCGCAATGACAATCTGATCGGCGGAAGTGCTAATGGTCGTTTCCACATGCACCCAGTTGGCGTCGATGGATAGGTACTGATTGCTACGGGCGGCCAGGTTGGCGGTATCGAGCGCTGGCATCCTGCTCTTTTCGGGCAGGCCATATTTCTTGCGCTTGTTTTTATCTGTCATTTCGCCGCTGGCACTATAGCCGAAAGAAGGCGCGATGTCAAAATTGTTGAAAAACGTACCGTTTTGGGTAATGCTGTTGTTGCTCAGTTCGTTTTCAAAGCCTTTGGCAGCATACACGGTTTTGTAGCTCAGCAACATGGAATCGCCGGGTGCAAGCGCAGGGCTAATTTTGTAAAAACGCAGGTACAAGGTGGAATCGTTGAGCAGCAGTTGCAGGCGCTGGTTGTCAAATGTGAAATCACCTTTGTTTGGAATCTGTACCAGCAGCGAGTCGAGCGGGCGCTGGTGCAAATTGCGCACCCACATTTGCCCTTCTGCTTCGTAGCGGCGATTTTCCGGGAAAATATTGATGTTGTATTTTACATCGTAAATCCGTGGCTGCGCCCAGTTTTCGTACTTTTTATACTCTTTTTCATAACGAACGACGCGTTTTTCCTGCTCGTCGGAACCGACATACGGGTTCAGAATCTGCGTGTTGTAAAAGGTAAATCCGGCGGTGGCCAGCCAGACCAAAAAAGCGCCGACACCCACCCAGCGGTAGTTTTTCCATTCCTGACCAGCCAGCGACAGGCGTTGTTCGACACCTGATTCCTTGCCGCGCGGCCAGAGGCAAACCGCCGCCACTGCCAGCAGGCTCGCAAACAGCATCCAGTAGGTATGAAACCAGGCCAGGCCGCTTACATACGGCGCATATCCGTAAAAATCGCTCACCGTATAGCCGGGCGTGCCATCGAGTTTTACCATGTTGCTGCTGATGTCGAGCGTGCCCCATATAAAACCGTTAACGGCTACTACAATCACACACAGGAAAAAGCCGAGGTACATGTTGGGCGACAGCACATGGATGAACATGAACAGCGCAATCATAAAGGCAAAGCCGAGCATGTCGAATACCAGCAGTTCGCGTACATACACCCCGAGTTCGTAGCGGTCGTAGCCTTGCAGGGTCTGCGCTGCGATGGCCGCCAAAATGGCAATGACCACCAGCAAAAACAGGGTGGACAATACGGTGAAGTATTTGGCCACGTACCCTGTCCAGTTGCGCGTGGGCAGGGCGTCGTAAATTTCGTTGACCTTGGCCGTACGCTCTTTCCACACCAGCGCGCCGGTGAAATAGGTCAGAATAGCCATCAGATACAGGTAAAACGAACCCCTGACCATATCCACCATCGTGTAGGTGATGGGCAGGTTGCTGGTGCCGTAGCCCTCGGTGGCGTATTTGAAATTGGGAATACAGTTCAGCAAGCCCAACAGCGCCAGCAGGATGAAACCGATGCTTTTGACGATGCCTTTAAAATCGGTGCGAAACTGGCTCCACAACTGGCTCATTGCTGTGCCGAAGCCCGTAGCCGGCGCCACGCGGGGCAGTTCGCCGAGTTGTTTGAGGCCGTAACCATCGTCGTCAGACGTGTCGACTGTTTTTTTTCCTTTTTTCCCGGTTTGTTTTCTTTCGGAAAAATTGAATTTGAAATAACCGGCCACCAGTACTGCCAGGCCCACGCCCATCCAGAGCAGTCGGTTGACGAGCATGGTCGACTCCATAATGCCGACCGAGTGGTGGTTTTTGTCATCTACCGTCCAGTATTTCGTGACAAGGCTGAAAGGCCGGATGCCGAATGGGTCGAGCAAGGCTGCAATTTCCTCATTCTGAATGTCTTGCATAAATGTGCCCGACACAATATAGCCCACCAACAAGGCCACACCGGCAATGTAAGAGTACGTGGCGCTGCGTGTGAGAGCGGCCACGGCGTACAGCACACCGCCGGCAAAAATCATATTGGGAATGACCGTCACAACATAGGCGTTGATATGCCCGGTCACCTCCAGCGGGCCGAATCGTTCGGCATCCATCCAGCCGAAAGCAGGGCCCAGCGAAGCGCCCAGCCAGATGCCCAGCGAGATGCCGAACATGGGAATAAGCGCCACCACCAGCGCGCCGCAGAAGTGGCCGAAATAATATGCAGCCTTGCCCACCGGCGAAGCGAAAATGATCTGGTCGGTACGGTTTTCAAAATCGCGGATAGCAGCGCCGTTCAGGAAGGCCACTACCAGCAGCAGCGATATGACCGAGAAGACGGCATACCAGTTTTGCGCTACAAAAGGTGCGTTTTTCCACACATTTCCGTAGGAACCGCCAATGCTCACGTCGTCGGATACAGAAGCGGAAAAGGAAATCAGCGCAAAAACAAACATGAAAATCCAGGGCATCGGCGAGCGCAGCCAGGATTTGATTTCAAATTGGAAGAAGGTATTGAACATATCTTGTACAGGCAAAAGGAAGAGATGGTGTTGATTCTAGGGAATGCAGTTTTACTCAATACGTTGAGTAAAATTCCCTGAAGGAGTGCTTAGGCCGCTATAATTTTTGCAAAAAACACATCTTCCAGCCCGGCCTCGGTGGCTTTGAAACCGTTGCCCGGCGCTTCGTCGCTGAGTACATGAATGATCGGTTTGCCCGCCACCAATTTGCTGCTAATGACCTTGTATTGCTGCTGGTATTCGTCTATTTCCGATTTCTGAATGGCTTTTTCCCAGATTTTCCCTTCCATTTCCTGCAAGGCGGCATCGGGCGCGCCGGCAAACAGCACGCGCCCGCCATTGATGATGGCCATATTGGAGCAGAGCTCCTTAACGTCTTCTACGATGTGGGTGGACAAAATGACAATCACGTTTTCGCCGATTTCAGACAGCAGGTTGTAAAAACGATTGCGCTCGCCGGGGTCGAGGCCCGCCGTGGGTTCGTCGACAATGATGAGTTTGGGGTCGCCAATCAGGGCCTGCGCAATGCCGAAGCGCTGACGCATACCGCCCGAGTACGACGATACGGCTTTTTTGCGGTGATCCCACAGGTTGACACGTTTGAGCAGGGCCGACACCACTTCTTTGCGCTGGCTGCCGGGTATGCCTTTGAGCGTGGCCAAGTGGTCGAGCATATCGACGGCCGAAATGCGCGGGTAAATGCCAAACTCTTGCGGCAGGTAGCCCAGTGCGCGGCGCACGGCATCCTTGTCGCGCAGCACGTCGATGTCGCCCAGCGTCACCGAGCCCGAATCGGCCTCCTGCAAGGTAGCCAGGGTACGCATCAGAGTGCTTTTACCGGCGCCGTTGGGGCCCAGCAGTCCGTACATGCCAGTTGGGATGTCGAGGGAAACATCTTGCAGCGCCTTGACGCCGTTGGAATAGGTTTTAGAGAGGTTGCGGATGGTAAGTTGCATAGTGCTATTGATAGAGTGCTGGCAAATAAATTGTTTTCAACAGCGAATATGACTCATTTCCGGCTCCGGTGGTTACAAAAATTCGATTAATGCCACTCATGCGGGGATGAGTAGATGGTGTGGAGGGGAATTGGGGAGTGAAGATCGGGCGAAATCAGAACAGCCGAAACGCATAACCTGCAGAAAAATCTGCCATCCTTGCTATTTCTTGAACACTGGAAGGGGATTCAAGGGGTGTTTAAACAAGTTTTGCGCAGACTGTTTTACCAGAAACCAATGGAATCCGGCATTCGGAAATTGCTTGCGCGTCCAACTGATTTTTTGGGCGTCCAAACCAAAACGGAGCAGGCCCAGCGAAACATCTATCCAGTCCGCTTTGCGAAAGGTTTCCACCGCCTTTTCATGCACCCCTGTATAGCGACTCAGTTTGTGGTGCCAAAAGATCATTTCCGAAATTTCTTCGCGATACTCCTCCATCAGCACCTCACGCAGGTAAATGTGCGCTTGTGTGATTGAAGGATCCAGGTAATCAAATGTATGATCTGTCCAGATGCCAATGTCATGAAACACCGCTGCGATGGCATACTTCTCCCGCCGGGATGCATCGTTGTCGATGAGCAGGCAGTTGGAAAAAACGCGGTAAACGTGGTTGCGATATTTTTCAAAGTCTTTGGCCAGCACCGGCCGGAACCTTTGCAGCATGGAATCAATGCCAGGGTCAGTATGGTTCATATGTGAAATTTGAATAGCGATGTATCTGTGCGAAGGTTCAGACGAGTGCTCAAATGTTTTTACTTTTTGCTAGTTCCTGCTGGAGGAAATTTTCAAGATCGGGGCCTTCCCATGCTCCTGTGTACTTTTCGCCGTTGATAAAAAAGGTAGGTGTGGCATTAACGCCACTGCGGAGCCCGCTTTCGAAATCGGATTCCACTTTTTCAATCAACCCGGGGTTATGCAGGTCGGCTTCAAATTGACCCGTATGCAGGTTGAGCCTGCCTGCGTATTCCATCAGGGCATTTTTGAAAAGCCTGCGTTGATTTTCAAAAATCAGGTGGTGCATTTCCCAATATTGGCCTTGCAAACCAGCGGCTTCAGTAGCAACTGCGGCAGATTTGGCCTCCGGATGAATTTTACTTAGCGGAAAATTACGAAATATAAATTTCAGGTCATTTCCGAATATTTCCTGGATTCGTTTCACAATGGGAAATGCACGACCGCAGTAGGGGCATTGAAAATCCCCGTATTCAACTAATTCAATAGCCGCTTCCGGATTTCCAAAACAGTGATCCAGCGTAGAAACAGGTGGTTTTAATGTCATGGCATATTATTTTTTTGAATTATTCATGGCTTCCAGGGCTTCCAGAATACCGTCTACACCAGGGTTTACACCCGTAGGGGAAAGGTGATTCCAGCGGATAACTCCTTCTTCGTCAAGGATATACAGTACTCGTTTGCACTCGCCGAGCCGTTCGTCATAAGCGTCGTACAATTGTGATACAGCGCCCTTGGGTTCGAAATCAGCCAGGAGCGGGAAATGCAGTCGTCGATCCTGGCTAAAAGATAAATGGCACCATTTCCCGTCGACTGAAATGCCTACGAGTTGTGCATTGTTCCGATGTAAAAAATGGAGTGATTCATTGTAAAGCGCCATCTGGTCGCCGCAAACCGGGCTCCAGTCGGCAGGATAAAAAGCGATGATCAGCCGTTTGCCTTTAAATTCATGCAGGCTTATTTGCTGGTCAGGGGTGGCGTATAAGGTGAAGTCAGGCGCCATGGTTCCGATAGGTAGCATAGTGAATGGTTTCTAAGGGTAGCACGACACCTGGGCGCCGTGCTACCTCTTGGCATGACAATTATTTTATCTTGTTCAGCAATATATCCGTTACCACATCCGGTTGTGTCAAAAACGGGCAATGCCCGCTTACAATCGTGTAAATGTTGGTAATGTTACCGGCTGCCAGCATCTGATCCTGCAAATCGATCCCGACTGTATTATCCAGTGTAGTACGGATATAGTATTTTGAAACGGAGCCAAAGGCGCCACTGGTTACGGATACCGCCTGTGTGAATGGAATGGCTGGTTCGGGCCTGTTTTCATCTATCAGCATTTGTTTGATGGCTGTAGAGCCATCCTGGCAAAAAATAGGCGGTACACTGGCATCGGTAAGGCTGAACGTCAGCATATCGGCCGAAGGCATCAATGCAGGGCCCAGCAAAGACTGGTGATCCTGTGACGCCAGATCGAAAAGCGACTGACCGTTGAGCGGTACGAAACCGGCGATATAAACCAGTTTTTCAATGCGGGTCGGAATCTTTTCCGCAACGATTGAAATGACCATGCCGCCCATGCTGTGCCCGACCAGGATCACCTTGCCCTGAAGGCCCTCGATAGCAGAAATCACCTTGTCGCGGTAGGCTGTGATAGATGCCTGACTGGGCGGCGTATTGTCGTTGCCATGCGCCTGTAATTCGACGACGACGACTTTATGGCCCTGTGCTTCTAATTTGGGTTGAAGAAATTGCCACGCATAAGCGCCCTGAAAGGACCCATGCACCAAAACGTAGGTTTTGCCCGATGGAGTTGTATCGTCCTTGTCAGAACAGGCAGAATACAGGAGTATAGAGGCTGCTGCGAACAGCAGACCGAAGATTGCTTTTTTCATCTTGGAAAAATTGAATGGTAAAAAGATTGGTAAACGCCCACCGGTGTGGACTGCCGGATGTTCCGGGTCAGTGCGCAGAAATCCAGTTCAGCACGTAGTCGGCGTATTCTTTCCAGTGTTGCCGGGAAGCCACCGCAAAGTGGTTGTAGTTGATATACTCTTTCAATTCAGTCACCGAATCCTTGTATGGGGTGTATTTTTTAAAGATCCGGCGCGTGAGGGTAGCAGGCATGATGTGATCGGCGGTGCCGGCGATAAACAGCATGGGCGGGTGCGGCTTTTTGAAGTCCACGTAGGTGTCGGAACTAAGCCCGTCCCGGGTTACCATTTTGGATTCGGGTACCACTGATTTCTCGTATGCTTCCCGCTGGTCGGCCAGAGACATACCATTGGTAAAAGCATATTGCCAGGTGCTGAACGGCATGAGGTAGTCTTTCTTCGTGGAGGTAAAAAGGCCTAAAGCGCCCCACCCTGATTTCAGGAAAGAAAACTCGTAGGGTATTACGCCTTGTGGCGGCACCGGGTGGATACAAATACCGGCAGCGGAAAGTCCCCTGTTTACAAGTACCTGCGTGATTAGACCGCCCAGTGAATGCCCGATAATGATGGGTTTCTCGGGCAGGCTTTTCACAATAGCGTCGAAGTGGTTGATCACCTGCATGAGGCGTAGCGATGCAATCGGGCTGTTCGGATGCTTGCTGCGAAGAAATTCCGGCTCGTCTTCTTTTTCAGGCCAGGGTGGTGCAAGCGTCTTGTAACCCTTGCTTTCGAAGTAGGTTTTCCAGTTGTCCCAGCCACTGTAATGCACAAAGGCGCCATGGATAAAGACGACCGTTTTTGAATGGATGCTTTTCATTGTTGCGATGTTGAATGGTGAGAGGCGCTTATTTGACCGTTTTTGCGGCACGATCAATGATGTCCGATACCTCTTTTGGCTTGGACATAAATACGAGGTGGCTGGCTTTGATCTCGCTTACAGTGGATCCGGAACGTTTCGCCATAAAACGCTGCCCGTCAGGCGGAATCGTCTGGTCTTCTGTCGGGATGATGTACCAGGTTGGTTTGGATTTCCAGGCAGGATTGGGCGTAGAAGCGCCAAAAACGGAGGCATTTACAGGGATTTGTGAATCGTACAGGAAATCAGCCTGTGCTTTTGGCAAATCGGCACAGAATCCAGAGTGGTATTTTGCTTTGTCGTACCAGACGTAGCCAAACTGATCGGGCGGGAGGATACCCGAATTGGGCGCCGGCGGGCCGGATTGCAGCAGCGACAACAAGGTTTCGTTGGCATCGGGCTGAAATGCTGCGATGTACACCAGTCCGGCTACTTTAGGGTCGTTTCCGGCTTCTGTGATAATCGCGCCACCGTAAGAGTGTCCAACCAGCAAGGCCGGCCCGTCCTGGCGGGCAAGTACCATTTTGGTGGCGGCTACGTCTTCGGCAAAACCGGTATTGGGATTGCCCACGACGCTTACCTTGTATCCGCGTTTGGTCAGGTTTTCGTAGACGCCCTGCCAGCCGGAGCCGTCGGCAAATGCGCCGTGGACGAGTACAACGTTTTTAATACCAAGCGGCGCCGGTTCAATGGTAGCGCTGGTGGAGGAAAAAAAGAGTACGGCAAGCAGTACGATGGAGGCAATAACGCTGCCTGCAATGCTCAGAGGGAATTGCTTTTTCATGGTAAAAAGACTGTTTAAAAATGATGAAATTAACTCAAATAACTTTTTAATTCTGCCGCTGCCTGCACGAACAGGGAGCGGGTGGCAGGCAATTCGGCCAGGGCATTCAACAGGCCAAAATCGTGGATCATGCCATTGTAACGCACCACTGTGGCGGGTACGCCGGCCTCATCCAGTTTGCGTCCGTAGGCCTCGCCTTCATCGAGCAGGATGTCATTTTCAGCCACCTGTATGAGTGCAGGCGGCAACCCTTTCAGTTGTTCCGGACTTGCCAGCAAGGGCGCGAAATAAATTTCTCTCCGCGTGGCCGGGTCGGGGGCATACTGGTCGAACATCCATTGCATGAGGGATGAGGTGAGAAAACGATCTTCGCCGAATTGCCGGTAGGAATCGGTGTCAAAATCGGCATTCGTAACCGGCCAGAAGAGTACCTGCAATTTGATTTCCGGTCCACCCTTGTGTTTTGCCATCAGGCAAACGGCAGCGGCCATATCGCCTCCGGCGCTGTTGCCAACGATGGCTAAACGAGAACCGTCTACCTGAATGTCGCGGCCATTCGCTGCTACCCATTTTGCGGCAGCAAAAATTTCATTGATCTGATGCGGATACTGTTTGTCGGGTGCAGGCGTATAATTGACAAATACACACGCGCAGCCAGACAGCACCACGAGGTCGCGTACCATCCGTTTGTGGGTAGGATAGTCGCCTAATACCCAGCCGCCGCCGTGTATGAATAGAAACACCGGGAGATCGCCCTGCGCCGCTTCCGGTCGCACGATATTCAGGGTGATAGAATACCCATCGGCTGAAATCGTTTTTTCAGATTCAGAGATGCCGGAGAGGTCTGTCGGCACGGATGCCTGTGCGCCGACCAGCACTAAACGCGCTGCCTCCGGCGTCAAACTTTCCAGCGGCGGTCCGCCTGCGGCATTTAATTCTTGCAGAAAGGTTCTTGTTGCAAGCGTCAGGCGCAGATCTTCTTTGAAATTTACCACCTGATCAGGTAATTTTGCTGGTACCATCGTATTCACTTTTTTTATGGTTATGAACTAAAATGAATGGTTGCGAACAATTGCGTTGCAGGTAGCCATTCAAACGATGTGCCAACGAGATAAGTAATTGATAATCAGTTTTTTAGTAGTGTTTTTCGCTTGCGCTGTACAACGATATTTCGTTGTTCTACGAAAAGTTTTACGAAATAGAGTTGCGCATGCTGTGGATGTGTCCACGACGTTTCCGGCGGGTTGCGTGTTCGTTTGTAAAACATGGAAACCTCCAGCGTCAGATTTTGCTTAATATTGCTTAAAATCCGATTCCCTATGACCAAATCCAAATGGATCATTTACAGCCTGCTAGTCCTGCTGCCGGGCTTATCGCAGGCACAATCCGCCCTCTTTCCCGAAATATTCCAAAAAGGGGTTCGGGAAAGTGCACAGGACACCCATCGGCTGCAACGCTTACTGAAACTTGGCCAGCATTATCTGTACCGACAGGGAAATGCCCAAAGCGATCTGGACAGTGCTTTTTTGTATTTCAACGAGGCCAAACGCCTGTGTGAAATGCTGCATGCTACGGAGGAACTGAAAAAGACCATGGTCCTGCTGATCAAAAGTTATAATGAAGCCAAAGACCAGCAAACGGTCAGGCGCCTCTGTTATTCGCTTATCGGGCAATATCGTGCATCTGGCGATGCGAACGCAGAAGCAGAAATCTGGCACTGGATCGGAACCAATTCGGAGCAAACCGATACGATGCTTTATGCGCTCGATCAGGCCGGACGCTGTTATGGATTGGCCAAAAACGTAGAAAAACAGGCAGAAACGTTAAAAGAAACTGCTGATATACACCTCGTGCAGGGCAAACTTGCCCAGAGCGAAGAAGAATTGCTCCGGGTGCTCGACATGTACAAATCCGTCGGGTTCAACAAACTGCATTTCACATACGATTTGCTTACCTCCGTCAGTATTCAAAGGGGAAACCTGAACAGGGCAGTTTATTACGGCCAGGAAACAATTAAAAGCATGTATGCGACGGGAGACAGTGCCGTGGCCCAGACTTTTTATTCCCGCCTCGCCAGGATTTACTTTTTGCTGGGCCAGACGGAGCAAAATGTCGAATGGCTAAAAAAGGCGTATTCCAAAGCGAACGATGCCAATATGGTGTCGCTGGCGCGGGGACTGATTAAACTCGGCAAAGTACAGGAGGCCTTGAAAATGGCACAGGATTACATCAGACGGTCGCCTCCTCAAACAACGATGGACCGGACGTTTATTGCGACCACCCTGGGCGATTGCTACGATGCGTTGAAGCAATACGATCTTGCCGAAAAGTATTACCAGGACATGGTGCGATACGAGCGTTTGTTGAAACAGGAAAATGAGTACACGGTTTTGGTTTACTTGACCATGGGCAAATTTTATGTAGAAAGGCATCGTTACAAAACGGCAGCGCCCTACCTGAAAAAGGTATTGGCTATTCCCGCCGGCATATCTTCTCCGCACAGGCTCAAGGATGCACACCTGCTGCTTTTCCAGGTAGATTCTGCAGCGGGCAATTACCTGTCGGCTATTCGCCACCTTCAAATACACAAATTTCTGAATGACTCGATTTTTAATGTTACAAAAAGCAGGCAGATCGAAGAATTTCAGATTCAATACGAAACGGAGAAAAAGGAGAAGGATATTGCGGTTTTGCAAAATGAAAGCACCTTGCAGGAAAGCAGGTTGAAAGAGGCGACGCTCGCCAAAAACCTCACTTTTGTAGGCGGTACTATGCTGCTGGTCATCCTGGGTTTGTTGTACAATCGTTACAGGCTCAAACAACGCAGCAATCGCCGACTGGAATTACAGCAGGTAGAAATCAACAACACCAACCGTTCTCTCCAAAACCTGCTGGAAGAAAAGGAATTGCTGCTGCGCGAAATTCACCACCGCGTGAAAAACAACCTCCAGATTGTGATGAGCCTGCTCAATACCCAATCTATTTACCTCCATGACGAAGCAGCCCTTCATGCCATCCGCGACAGCCGGCAAAGAATACATTCTATCTCGTTGATTCACAAAAAATTATACCAGTCCGACAGCGTTGCAAGAATCAATATGCCTGTGTATATTCAGGAACTGGTGGAATACCTGGATGAAAGTTATCAGACTGAAGGGCGCCTGCGTTTCCATCTGCAAATAGAACCGATAGAACTCGATGTCACGCAGGCTGTCCCGGTAGGGCTGATCCTCAACGAAGCGATTTCAAACGCCGTTAAATATGCTTTCCCTGATAATCGCCCTGGAACGGTTTCCATTTCCATGAAACACAACGAAGCGGATCAGTATGAATTGACCATTTCGGACAACGGAACCGGACTGCCGCCCGGCTTTGATCCCGCAAAAAGCGCTTCACTGGGCATGAGCCTAATGCGCGGATTGAGTAAACAATTGCACGGAAGTTTTGATATGCAAAATGAGCAAGGCCTTACGATCCGCATCCTTTTTGCAAACGATAAAACGTTTCCGCTCACCGCCAGACCAAACGCTCCCGAAGCGACCATGGCATAACCCGGATATTCTGTTCAGATGCGCAAAAAAATCCTCTTGGTAGAAGACGAATTTATTGTGGCCAATGACTTGCGCCACCTCCTGCAAAAGGCAGGATATAGCGTATGCGGCATCGCCGACTCCGTGTCCGAAGCGCGCAAACTCATCCGCGAAGAACAACCCGATCTGGTGCTGCTGGATATTATTCTGAACGGTAGACAAACCGGCATCGACCTGGCTTCCGAATTGAATGAAGCGCAGATCGCTTTTGTTTACCTGTCGGCCAACTCCAATCAGAGCATTCTGGAAGCCGCAAAAATCACACAACCGTATGGATTCCTTGTGAAACCGTTTCGCGACAAGGATATTCTTGTGGCGCTCGACATTGCCTGGTATCGACATGAGCAAACGTTAAAACTCTCGCCGAAAAAAAACGGCCCATTGCCCGAAAACACCCACTCCTTTGAAGGTATCATTGGTAAAAGCCGGTCATTGCTGGCTGTGCTTCAGCAGATTGAACAGGTTGCCCCCGCCGACACCTCTGTGCTGATCCTCGGTGAAAGCGGAACCGGCAAAGAACAAATCTGTAATTGTATCCACCGGCTCTCGCCCCGTAAATCGGGGCCGCTGGTCAAGATAAACTGCGCGGCATTGCCTTCCAGCCTGATCGAATCGGAGTTGTTCGGGCATGAAAAAGGAGCGTTCACAGGCGCTGTGGATCGACGGATTGGCAAGTTTGAACAGGCCTCGGGTGGTACCATCGTGCTGGATGAAATCGGGGAAATGCCACTGGAAATGCAGGTGAAATTGCTGCGTGTGTTGCAGGAAAAAGAAATCGAACGTATCGGCGGAAAAGCGCCCATCAAAGTCGATGTGCGCATTATTGCAGCCACCAACAGGAACCTGGAAAAAGAAATAGCAGAAGGCCGCTTCCGCCTGGATTTGTATTACCGGCTGAATGTATTTCCCATCGTGTTGCCGCCGTTGCGAGAACGAAAAGAAGACATCCCTTTGCTCGCGCAACACTTTTTGAGCCATTATGGGCGTAAAATCGGCAAAAACGTCACGGAAATTTCCACAAAAGTATGGAAAAACCTGGAAGCCTATGACTGGCCCGGCAACATCCGTGAACTGGAACACCTGATCGAACGGAGTATTCTGCTCGCTCAGGACGAGGTTATTCAGGAGGTCTTTTTGCAGCCTGCCATTCAAAAAAATGCAGCAAAACCTCCGGAGGACTCTCAAGTAAAAACTATCCATGAAAATGAAAGAGAACATATTTTGGCCGTTTTGAAAAAATGCAACGGACGGATATGGGGGCATGGAGGCGCTGCCGATTTATTGGGCGTTCCGCCTACGACATTAAATTCAAAAATGAAGAAACTCGGTATCAAGCGGGGTGAATTCGAGTAATTGCGCACGCGACGAATACGCAGGGTGCTGCGCGTGCAACGCCGTCACACCTACAGAAAAAGAACATTCAAATCCCGACCCGGTTTTGCAACCTCCGCGATACAGGAAGTGTCTTTCCAGCACACCTCTCTTGCATTATTTTATCTATGAAAATAATCGTCTTCCTACCCATTTTTTTCTTTCTGTGGTCTGTAAAAATACGTGCCCAGGTGGCACAAACAGACATCGTCAAAAAACAATACTCCACCACTTTTGTCAAAGACGCCTCCATCGAACTCGATGGAATTCCCGACGAAGCCACCTGGAATCAGGTAGCGTGGGGCGGCGATTTTATTCAATACCAGCCTGCAGAGGGCAAACCGCCCAGCGAGCAAACACAGTTCAAAATCCTGTACGACGAAAAATACCTGCTGATTGCTTACCGCTGCTTCGACAGCGCGCCCGACAGCATCGTGGAGCGCATGAGCCGCCGCGACGAATTTCCCGGCGACTGGGTAGAAATCAATATCGACAGTTACCACGACCTGCGCTCCGCATTTTCCTTTACTATTTCGGTCAGCGGCGTGAAAGGTGATGAATTCATTTCCGGCAACGGCAACAACTGGGACAGCAACTGGAACCCGATCTGGTACGCCAAAACGCACATCGACGAACAGGGCTGGACGGCAGAACTGAAAATCCCCTTCAGCCAATTGCGCTATGGTAACCAGGCCGAACCCGTTTGGGGCTTCGAGGTGCAGCGCCGGATTTTCCGGAAAGAAGAGCGCTCATGCTGGCAATACATTCCCCAAAACGCGGGCGGCTGGGTGAGCGAATTCGGCGAATTGCTGGGCTTGCGCAACCTGCCCACGCGCAAACAGGTGGAACTGGCCCCGTACGTGGTGGCACAAACCGAACGTTTTGAAAAACAGGACGGCAACCCCTTCGCCGATGGCAGCAGAAACCGCCTTACCGCGGGCCTGGATGGCAAACTGGCGGTGACCCGCGACCTGATCCTCGATTTTACGATCAACCCCGATTTCGGGCAGGTAGAAGCCGACCCCGGCGCAGTGCGGCTGGATGGCTACGAGATATTTTTTGAGGAACGACGCCCGTTTTTTATCGAAAGCCGCAACATTTTCGATTACAGGCTCACAGGCTCGGAAGCGGGTGGCGACTATGATTCCGACCTGCTGTTTTACTCCCGGCGTATCGGCGGCGCTCCGCATGGCGGGGTGCAATTGCAGGAAGGCGAATACGTCGATCAGCCGCAAAAAACCTCGATTCTGGGGGCTGCCAAATTCAGCGGAAAAACAAAAAACGGCTGGTCGATCGGATTGATGGAAAGCGTCACGCAGCGCGAACGGGCTACCATCGACCACAATGGCGAGCGGCGCAAGGAAATCGTGGAGCCGCTGACCAACTATACCGTGGGGCGCCTGCTCAAGGATTTTAACGGCGGCAACACCATCGTCGGCGGCATTTTTACGGCCGTTAACCGCGAAAACGACCTCGACCTGCTCCACCGCAATGCTTATTCCGGCGGGCTCGATTTTCAGCAGTTCTGGAAAAACCGCTGGTGGTATGTAAAAGCAAATATGTTGTTCAGCCGCGTGGAGGGCAGCGCCGAAACCATTCTGGCCACCCAAACGGGCTTTATTCACCTGTTTCAGCGCGAAAATGCGCCCCACATTTCCGTAGACAGTACCCGCACTTCGCTTGCCGGAAACGGCGGCACCTTCAAAATCGGCAAAATCGGCGGTATTCCGGATAAAAAAGGCGGGGTGCTCAAGTTCGAATCGGGCGTTACCTGGCGCTCTCCCGAACTCGAACTGAACGATGTGGGGTTTTTGTTGAGCGCCGATGAAATCAACCATTTTACCTGGGCTGGCTATCAGATTCAGAAGCCGTTTTCCATTTTCCGTACCTGGCGTATCAATTACAACCACTGGGCGCGCTGGGATTTTGGCGGACAGTTTTTGTACTCCGCTTATAATACGAACAGCCATGCCTGGTTTAAAAACAACTGGAACGCCGGGGCGGGCTTTACCTGGAACCCCAACGAAATTTCCAACAATGCCCTGCGTGGCGGCGCTTCATTGCGCAAACCGCCGGGCATGGGCAGTTTTGCGTACATCTCCACGGACGGGCGCAAAAAGGTGTCTTTTAACCTGAATGCCAATTATGCCCGCGGCTTCGGGAATACGGTGACGTACGAGGAGTACAGTTTCGGCGTCAATGTGCAGCCGCTGGATGCCTTGAAATTCAACCTTTCTCCGGGGTACAGCCACAGTTGGCGCAGGCAGGATCAGTTTGTCAGCCAGGTGAACTACGAAGGCCAGCGGCGTACGATCGTCAGCGAAGTGGATCAGCGCAGTATTTCCCTGACCGCCCGTTTGTCGTACAACCTCACGCCCGATCTGACGGTACAGTACTATGCGCAACCCTTCATTTTCAGGGCTTTATACGATCATTACGGCTACGTGACCGACCCGCTCGCGCGGCAGTACGACAGCCGTTTTCACAGGTACCAGGCGCAGGAAATTTCGGAAACGCCCGGCGGTTTTGCCGTAGATGAAGACGCCAACGGCAGCGTCGACTATACTTTCCGCACACCCGACTTTAATTTTGTACAGTTTCGCTCCAATCTGGTGCTCCGCTGGGAATACGTGCCTGGCTCGGAGGTGTACCTCGTGTGGTCGCAGGGCAACACCCCGAATGCGTATTCGGACCTGGATACGCCGCTGCCAAAGAGCCTGTTCGACAATGTGTTCAATACGCGGCCGCAGAATATCTTTTTGGTGAAGTTTACGTATCGTTTTTTGTTGTAGGGCATAAGCGCCAGCGTGGGCTCGCTAATACTTCGGTGTTCGAAATTCGGTGTTCGGTGTTCGATATTTTTTGAATTTCGAATATCGAACACCGAATATCGAAGTAAAGTATAAATGATTGAATGTAAAAAGTTTATGAGCCGGAAATCTGATTCAACATATGAGAGCAGCCAGTGTGCTAGCGGGACAGCCGCAGGGCCAGCGGAGCGATTGGCTGCCACGAAGAGTTAGCACTATGATACACGTCGCAGTTGTAACATCTCTTGGGTCGTGACGATATTGTTGAACCCTTTTTTGGTTAATCCACCAATGAGCAGTTTATCTCCTGTCCATAGTTTTATGTCGAGGAATAAACTAAGCGCAACATGAGAGATGTCGTCCATATCTGCGTCCCTAACGAGGTCAGCGGCTTTCTGCCAAAATTCAAAAGGGATTGTGCTTTCCGAAAAGAAATCAATCTGTTTGTAAATTAAAAACGCCACTTCGTTATATTCGTACTCGTCGTAGCCGGTTATCTTGGTTATCTTATCTTTATGGTCGTTGATTTCTTGCCTTAAATATTCACAGCCGTAAAAGGCAAACGTCTGCTGAGAGTTCAAGATGATGTCGCCGATGCTACTTTCTGGGTTGAGCATAGCGCTAAATACGATATTGCTGTCCACTACAACTTTCATTCTTCGGGCAGAAAACGATGTTTGTTTTTCTCCCACCAACTTTTGTTGACCTCTCTTGCAAGTTCGTCAACGTCCTCTTGGGTCGCCTTGCTCTTGGCAACAATTTCTTTGTACCGGAGGTAGTTCAAAAAACGCTGAATCTCCTCGATGTTAATATTTGCTGGCAGTTTTACGATGATAGCATCTGCCGTGCGTTCGATGGTCATGATAAACAGTCTGGTTAGACCCCAAAGATATTGGCAAATTGGTGATTATCCAAGTCTGAGCAGGTAAGCGTGGGCTCGCTAAAACTTCGGTGTTCGAAATTCGGTGTTCGGTGTTCGAAATTTTTTGAATTTCGAATATCGAACACCGAAGTATACTATAAATGCTAGCCAGCAGTAAGCCATAGTTCTGCGGATATTTATTTTGCCTTCATGATGTAAACAGTGCCTTTGTTTTTTCCAAGTTTTTCAATCTCCATCTCTCTAACAAGATATTGCAAGTCTTTTTTTATAGATGGCGACTTATATGCTTGAAGGCTTGTTATCACATCTCCAATTTTCACGGGCTGGTTTTGCCTAATATATTCAAGTACAGCCTTTTGCCTTTCGTTCAAATATCCTCCTAATGCCCTAAACGCTTTGACTTTTGCTTCTAATTTTACGATAAGTTCAGATAAACTATGTAGGAAAAAAAGTACCCATCGATCAATTCTTTCCTGATCATTGTAGCGATCTTTTTGCCCTTCCATTAATGCTTGATAATATGCTTTTTTATCCCCTTCTATGATATGCTCTAATGAGATATATTGAATGAAATTGTATCCGTGTTTTATCAACAACAAATTTGTCAACAATCTTGAAAGCCGCCCGTTTCCGTCTTGGTATGGATGAATAGACAAAAATTCATAAACAAAAGTCGCAATCACAATCAATGGATGAATTTCTTGTTTTGCTATAGATTGATTTGTCCAATCTACTAAATCCTCCATCTCTTTCTGTACTAAATAGGGCTCGGTTGTCCTGAAAATCATCCTTGTTGTCCCGTCAGGATAGGTTGCAACTACCTGATTGGTCATTTCTTTATACCTCCCTTTATGCCTGTCATCTTTACTGCTATGCTTCAATAACAAATTATGCAGCCCGTGAATATTAGGCAAGGTCAGATCAATGTCGGCATGGTTGGCAAGGATTGTTTCAAGTGTGTCGTAGTAGCCGACTACTTCTTGTTCGTCCCTGCTTTGAAGTTTCGATATTTTTAAATTTGTAATAAGCGAAGAAATTTTGGCATCCGTTAAAGTGCTTCCTTCAATCCTGGTAGATGAGCCGATACTTTGAATGGTCGCTATCTTTCGCAGTTCCCTCAAGTACCTGTTTTCTTCATGGTCTAAATTTCCCCATACCCCTTTAAACTGATCAATCCTGCTTATCTGCTGAATCACTTTTTGGGTTGTCGCAAAATCAAACTGTAGTTTTTGTTCCATAAAAATATCCATATTTTAGCCATAAAGTACCGATATGTTTATTGTTTATCCAAATAATATCCATATTTTATCTATTTTTTTTGTTCTCAGGCAGCAGAATGCTCGCTTTCCTGTCAGGCTGGCGCGTTAGCGGGTGGGAAGACTAGCCAGTGCCGCTCGGGTTAAGGGTAGGCAGCCTGTGGGCCAGCGGGGCAGTGTGCTAGCGGGCCATCGGGTAGGGCAGCCTCTGTGCCATCGGGGGGGGGGTAAATTACTCACCTCTCCCTACTCGATTATCGGTTCGGTGTTCTTCTTCGTACGTTGGTTTGTCAGTCATTTAGTCATGTGGCCATGAAGTGCGGATATCATAGTTGAATTTTATCTACGTTGAAAATCTCTCTTGTCAGTAGATTTGAATCCTCATATTTAGTTCTCACTAATTTCTTTTGTAAAAATAAGTTTTGTTCTATGGAGTTAATCTGCTGATATGCATTCTCTGAAACAACCACAAACCAACCTTCTCCAACTTCTGAGTCTTTTCTTGGAATCATTTGGATATTTCCATTTGACCAATAGATAGATTCAGCCATCAATTCACCTTTTGAGTTTTTCCACGCAAATAATTTTGATGGTTCTGGTAGCCATTCTAAATACCTTGCTAACGCTGGATTAATTGCGATCCAATTTGATTTTATGTCAAATCTATCAAACCTATGGTCTCTTATAACGATGATAAAATATCCAGCCCCGCTTATGCTATGGTAATTGCTGCTTAATTGGTGAAAAACCGAACCAAAAATATAATTTTCATCTTTATTCAAGTTGTCATTTACTGCAATTTGATACATATATTCTTCCGAAGGTGAACCCCAATCTAAGTTTTTAACTAGATTGTATTCTGCAATGATTTTGAAGTTTTCATTATAGATCAATAATGATTCACTTAATCTTTTTGATTCACCAATTCTTTCTAACCAATCGTTACTAACTCCGCCAAAATCTCTTTCTTTAATTGTTGGAATGAACTCAGGTTTTTCAATTTCATCAAAATGAGAAACCCCATAATCGTGTGAAACAAAAATGTCTCGAATATTTTTAACATCAATTGTGTCTGAATCAATTAATTCATTTGCAACGTGCATTATTGCCCTTCGAGCGGTAATAACTCTCGGTCTCGGATAAGAATATTTTAGATAAATTTCTTCTAAATGATTTCTCAATTTCTTTTCATATTCGGTAGCCCATTCCTCCTCGTTTCCAATTTCTTTCATTATAGAGTGAGTTCTGTAAATAAGATTGGATTCATTAATACCGGATTCTTCTGACAATACACGGATTAAAAATTCAAATGGTCGTATTAAGTCCCTCGGATTAGTAATATCAACT
This sequence comes from Saprospiraceae bacterium, assembly GCA_016787415.1. Lineage (GTDB taxonomy): Bacteria > Bacteroidota > Bacteroidia > Chitinophagales > Saprospiraceae > M3007. The sequence goes on from JAEUUT010000042.1 coordinate 33,981, forward strand.
GTTGGAAAATAAGGGTCAATCTCCTTATTGATCTGTAATCTTTGAGGTTCGGGAAGATGCAAAGAATATACGCTTGGCAATTCAATGCTTTTAATGTCGGGAATGTCTTCTCCTAATTCGTTCAAAATTTGTTTTGCGTTTTCTCTTAGCAAATAACCTTTTGACGAAGCAAAATTTTGAACAATTGATTTCACATCTACAATCTTTGGAGAATTTAGCTCTCTTAAAGTCATAATCACATCGATTGAAGTGTAATCATCCATTCCTTGGTTTAGTAATTTATCTAAAGCGTATTCGTTGTTTTGATTGATGAATTTTGCTAACAGCAGAATAGATTCTTCCCGAATTAATGAAACAGGATTCTTTGACAGATACAATAAATAATCCACCAAGGTTTCAGAAATTGGCTTCTCTGTTGATTGAAGTAAAGGTAGGTTTTCAGCAGGCCTGCTATTAGACATTAATCTTTGTAGATAGCCAAATACTTCAATCCAAATTTCTTCTTCAACATAGTTTTCAGTTAGCAAAGGAACAATGTCGTCAAGATGTTCAATATACGAACTCGGATAATTACCACTTGTAATGTCATGTGCAAACACTTCAAATGCTTTAGCGCATGAAAGAGTAGCGTTTATTTTTCTCAATGCGTTAAAAGCATTGATTCTTGTTCCTCCATCGTAGAATTTTACCCAACCAGATGAACTCGATAGTTCAAGACTTTTATTGGCTAAACTTTCGGCAAGTTTATTGTCTCCAATTTCAAAAGCAACTTCGCTTAGTTTAGAGTAAAAGTCAGATTCTCTTTTTCCAACTTTGACGAGATCGGCAACTTCATTAACCTGTGATGGAGTCAATGAAGAAGCGATTTTGTCAATAACCTTTGACCAGTTGAAGTATGAATTGGCTTGATCTTCTTGTTGAACAATGTTTTTGAAGTCGTCAAAATTTTCAACTCGTTTTAAAACTTCATTTTCATCAATTCTTTTATGATTTTCTTTTAAGGTTAATGAGTTAGAGGATGCTGTTGAATCGTCCTTACTGTTTTTTGGGGGAACTTTGAAATCAGAATAATACTCATTGATTTTTATTCCGTTTTCCGAAAAGAAGTTTTCAATTTCAGAAAGTAAATAATGCCTATTTTCTTCGTATGCTTTAATTTTTATAGATGAAATAATAGCAGATAAATATCGCTCTAAAAATCCCCTCTGCAATATTTCATATCCTTTCTTTAAAATCGTTCGCAACAAGGAAATGTTGGCTGATTCAGCAAGAAGGATATACAAACCATTATAGAGTTGAACTATGGTTTTGAATTCGTCTTCGTTTTTTACTCGATTGACAAAGTGTTTAATAAATAGTGTAATCGAATCTCGAAAATCAACCAAATCATTTTCTAATTGCCAGACGGTTTGTTCAAATCCGTCATTTAGATTATGTTCGTATGTAGCGTCTAATAATTCTTCGGAGGCGTTCCAATATGCCCTTCCTTCGGTGGTTTCTTTTATGTGGTTTAAATGTGATAAAAACCATTTAATTCTTTCCGTAGCTTTTGACGGATCTAAACGATTAATTTTTCTTAGCCATTCGATCCATGTGCTAAACTGATAATCCTTTCTATATCCAACTCCAATAGATTCCTTAATCGCTTGTTTAAGCCACTTTTCACCAATGTCAAATTCTCCTAAAATAAGCCACGCATTTGAATGTGCTACACATTCGGTAACACGACCATCTATGTCACGGTCATCTAGCATAGAAGTTTCTAAACTCCTTAGCTGCGTTATGGCTTTGTTAGGATTGAAGCCATTGTTCAATAATGACTCTATTATTTTTCGTTGGTCGCTTGTGCTCCAATATTTAGGACTAACTGAAAACTCATTGAATAAATAGTCGCCAAAAGTTTCTAAGTTTTCTTTGCCATGTTCTGATACTGCCGAAATTAAAAAGTCAAAATATTTCCCTTTAGCTTGTGTAAGTTTATACCAATAACTATTTCGAGGTGAAACATCTTTGTAGTAAAACCTAACAATAGGATATGCTCTTTTCGTAACATCCCCAAAGGCTTGATTCTTCAAAATCCCATCAGCTAAAATCTGAGTTGTAATGCACACCATTCTCTCAAATTCTATTAATACTTCTTCATCAGAACCTTTTATAGCAGACGGAATTGCAGAAGTTATTGCGATTCCTTTTCCACACAAATTAAGGAGCTTATTGAGTTTGATTAACGGAATAAAAGGTTCTAAAGAACCATCATAATCCATACGATTTTTGTCAATATTCAAAGGTTGTTCAATGCCATCAATCCAACTAAGTGTCTCATCAACATTTCGTGTAACTTTAAAAACTAAATCAGCAATGTATATTTTACCAATTGGCTTAGTTTTTTCTTTTGTGAACTGACTTGTCAATATTAATAGATATTCATTTGCACGGCTATAGTCATTTAATTCTAAGCATAGTTCAATGGCATATTGAATAAGTTGAAATAGCGTATTTATTTCTCTCGGTTCAGTTGTTCCTATTTTTTCTAAAACGGTTTTTAAATCTTCCCATTTGTTTTGGTCTATTAAGCTATAGCCAAGGTTTGCGATTAACCTTAAATGCAAATCAGCTTCTTTTTCCTCAAATCTATTTAAATGTGTATTTTCTGAGAATTCGATATTCTCAATTTTGGACAAAATGCGTTCCGTTGTTTCAAAATATGGAGCAGTATAAATCCATTCTTCTAATGAGTCTCTTATTTCTTCATACCTATGTGAATCGTCAATGGTAATTCCAGAATCTGTAATAATTTCTGGATAAGATAAATTAAATAGAGTTGCGCCTTCGGAATTATATCCGAATTGAATGAATAAACGTGAAGCCTTGAATGCATAAGCGTAATTACAATGAAGAACGTTTCCTGTGCGTAGATAAAGTCTCGCTATATCAGGTTTCCCTAGTGCTAAATATTTTTCTGTAAATGAGGCAGGGTCAATATTAAACTCTCGTCTTTCTATTTCTGCCAGCGAAAATAAATATTTTACAAGCGTATTGATGTCCTTAGTTTGTCGGGCTATTTCAATTCCTAATTTTGCGTCTTGTTTTATTTCTGCAACAGGTCTGAAATCTAATAATTGAGCAGTAAAATTGTCTGGCGTAACTTCTGAAACGAATTTGTCATATTGCTGTGCTTGAAAAAGGTGATGATTTTGTTTCCATGATTTTTCAATCTTTGATTTCAGATAATAATCAGCGAGTTGTCTGTGGTATTTAAGATTTTCCTCTTGGTCAAATTTGCTTGTTATATAATTTAATGATGTATGATAAAGAAGAAACTGCTTGAATGAATTATGAAAGAACGACAAAGAATCTTCAGTTTGATTAAACAATACTTTAGATTTTTCTTTGAATGACTTTAAAACACTTCGGTCAATTCCCCATTCTTGGACAAACTGAAGATTGATTGAACCGTTAATCCGTGCTATTAATCCCAAAAAATGAATCAAGTTTTCTTCTTGTTGAATTGGATTCCATATTTTATGATAGTATGTTTCAATACTTCCGTCAATTGTTTCAAAAGAGTTTATAGTGTGGTCAACGGAATCTGATTCAACAATTTTTTCTATTAAATAAGATAAGTATAGTGGATGTCCCTGTGACTTTTCAAATATTTTTAGCTTTTGATCTTCACTAAGTTGAATTGAAATATTGAGATTGATTATGTATTGATAGACTTCTTCTTTATTTAATGAATCAATTTGAACGGTTCTATTGCCTATCTGAAATTCTGTTTTAATTTCTTGTTGAATGTCGTCAAGATCGTAAGATTGACTTCCTAAAATAATGAAAACTCCTTCTGGAAGTGAAGAGGGCAAAGGCAATTCTCGTAAGAAACTACTTGTGGTTGATTTGTATTCTCTTGGCACATGGTCTAATCCATCAATAATTATTATGGTTTGTTGACCGCTTTTTGTGAAGTCTTCTCCTACGGCTTTTAATTGCTCGTTAAATACGTCTTTTAAGAAAATTAAATCTCTATAAGGAAGAATATCTCTTTTGTATATCCCTGCTTCTTTTAATTGAAAAACTAAATCAAAGAAAAGATGAGTGGCATTTCCACGTTCGTAAAAATTCAGATGAGAAGACGGATTAACAAAATCAAAAGCGTAGTATCTTACAATTCTTGTTTTTAAACCTTTTGACCATTGATTTAATAAAGTTGATTTTCCTGAACCCGGACCTCCTTGTAAAAATAAATATCCGCTTTTGTGTTCAGTTAATTTTGCGTTCAGAAAATCAATTGTAGATTTAATTGGTTGGTATCTTTGTCTATCAACGATTAATTCGTGATTGAAAAAAGTTTTAAACCTGTCCGTCCAACCTAACTCTTTAATTATATCTTGTCGATTGAACTGAACGCTTCTTTCTGAACTTGCTACTTTTTCAATAATAAATCGACTAATTTGTTGAAGGTCTTCATCATCTTTTGAATATCTGGTATTATTTACGCTAAACTTTTTCTGTTCGTAATTTGGCTGAAAATCGAAAACACGAACAAACTCATCAAATTCGGTGTCATCAAGGGTTGTTGCTTTTTTAAACTCTGTAATGATTGGAGTCCATTTTGCATCAACTGATTGGTTTGATTTCAATTTTGCCCAAACTTCAACAATAAAATTTCCAAATGAACCGATTTTAGTATTTCCGTCCTTCAAGCTATCATGAGAAGAAACAGGTTTGTTTGTTATTAAATGTGGTATTACTTTTTTGCTCGGATTGTTTATTTTTAAACTTTTCCAACTGGACGAGATAAGTGGAATTAACTCTATAAAATTTGCAAAGGATATGTTTGCATCTGCAATAGTCCATTTTACTTGATAAGCGTGAAGTTCTAAATGAGTGGAATACTGAATGTCGTCAAGTTTTTCAGCTTTGGGGTCTGCAACTCTTATCCATTCAAGTTTATTGTTTATTAGATTCAAATAAACAAACCAAGCGAACTCATCAAATTGTGGCAAATAACCTCCTATTGCCGCTCTTTCCCCGCTTGCTGATACTAATTCTTCACTCATTTATTTATCGTATTACGTGCGTTGGCAAAAAATGGCTCTTTGGGTTTTTTGAGCGGTGGCTTTTGAGCCAAGAAAAATGAATGTGCTGTCTGTGCGGCCCACTTTTACATTGACTGATAACGGGAGCATCTGCGCCTGTGCCGCCCTGCGTTGGCCTTGTGTTAGGCTTTGGGCGGCATGGGCGTAGATGCATTGATGGGCGTTATATTTAAAAACAGGAGTTTTAGCCCAAAATGTTTGGGTTTTTATTGTGGGCAAG
>JAEUUT010000055.1 GCA_016787415.1 Saprospiraceae bacterium
ATCGACGCTTCCGATTGGTATATCGACTCTAAAATTGAAGAGGTGTTAAAAAAAGACCCGAAGGCAAACCTCGACGTGTACAAGCAATTTTACATCCAGCATATTCTGGACAGGATCAACTACTACGATTCCCTGGCGCAAATCCTGTTTAAAAGGGACGTCAAACACACCTTGCTGATTCACCATTCTTTGTTAAATGCCCTTTTTCTGGATGACCTGCTGACGGCCTTGAAAGCCAATAACTGCCAATTGATCGATGCCCGGGAGGCTTACACCGACGCGCTGGGAAACCTTCAACCACGCGTCCTTCCTTGCGGGGAAAGCATCATCTGGCAATGCGCCAAACTCGATAGCACACTGGCCCCTACCCTGCGCTATCCCGGCGAGGACAGTGAATATGAAGAGAAGCCATTACAGCAAATGATAGAAAAAACAGCCAGGTTGAACAGCGGAAAACACTGAATAACCTGGCCGTTATTAATAAACCCCTTCTACCTATTTCTTCGAAATCCGGTACAACCTCCCCTGGTCAGTAACAGCATACAAGGCGCCGTCTTTGCCCTGTGTAATGTCCCGGAAGCGTTGTTGCTCTTCGGGCAGCAAACGCTCTTCGCCCACCACCTTGTCGTTTTCTATGACCAGCCGAACGATGTGCATGCCGCTCAGGCAGCCTACAAACAGGTTGTTTTTCCATTCTGGCATCATATCGCCGCTGTAAAACGTCATACCACTGGGCGACACGGAAGGATCCCAATAGTAAACCGGTTGTTCCAGCCCCGCTTTTTGCTGGATGGCGTCTCCCACTTTTTTTCCGCTGTATTCGATGCCGTAGGTGATGGTAGGCCAGCCATAGTTTTTGCCGGCACGGACATGATTGATTTCATCGCCGCCGCGCGGGCCGAATTCGTTGGAATACAATTCGCCCGTCACAGGGTGGAAAGCCAGCCCCTGCACATTGCGGTGACCGTAGGAGTACAGTTCAGGCCGGGCGTCGGCTTGTTTTTCAAAAGGATTTCCAGCAACAGGTTTGCCGTCGGTAGTGATGTGGATGATTTTTCCCAGGCTGGTCTGGAGGTCTTGCGCTTTCGGGCGGGTAACGAGGTCGGAGCGTTCGCCGGTGCTGATAAACAGGTTGCCACTTTTATCAAACAGAATACGGCCGCCGTAGTGCAACGTGCCGTTGTGCGCAGGTGTAGCCCGGTAAATGACCGTAGCACCTTCCATCTTCGTTTCATCCGCCGACAGTTTTCCTTTGGCAACGGAAGTCAGCGTTCCACCTTCCACATTTTCCGAAAAAACCCAGTACACCATTCGGTTTTGCTGAAAAGCAGGATCGATGGTGATACCCAGCAAGCCGCCCTGTCCCCCGGAATTGACAGGTAACAGGCCGGTAATGGGTTTGCTCAGTTCGCCATTCATGGTAGCAATGCGTAAGGTTCCATCCTCCCGCTGGGTAATGAGCAAGCGGCCGTCGGGCAGGCTGGTGATGCCCCAGGGATACTGAAGGTCTTCTGTCAGCACCTTGACAGCATATGGCGTTTGTGTTTTAATGCCGTTTGCGCGGGTTTGTCCGGCAAATGCGGGTTTGTAATCGGAATTGGGCGCTTTGGTTTCAACAGATGTCGAGGAAGAAGTGCTACTTCCGTTTGCCTTACCGGCAGAAGTTTGTCCGCAAGAGGTAAACACGGCGATGCCGGAGGCGAACAGGAAAATTGCAATTTTTTTCATAGTGTAACAGGGCTTTTGCCTTTTTCATGGCAAACAAACGATGAATGGTTTGGTTTAGCAAGCCTTGAGAACAACCTGTAAACCAAATGCCTGTTAAAGCGTTCCATTCGCCTCATGGAGACAGGAAAAACGTATTTACTCATTGGAGGCAGCCACGGCATTGGCCGAGCGCTCACGCAAAAACTGGCAACCCACGGACACAGGGTCATCGTTTTGAGCCGCACAGCGGCCGATTTACCGACGATACCACTGGTCAGTCACTTCCCCTACGATGTTTTGCAGGATACCTTTCCAACAGAGGCGCTACCTGCTGCATTAGACGGGCTGGTTTATTTACCAGGCAGTATCAACTTGCGCGGGTTTGCTTCGATCAAGCCGGAACAATTTCGGGAAGAAATGGAAATCAACTGCATTGGCGCTGTTCGTTGCATTCAGGCAGCGCTGAAAGCACTAAAACAAGGTGCGGGCAGCAGTATCGTATTGTTCAGCACGGTCGCAGTGGGCGTTGGTATGCCTTTTCACAGCAGTATTGCAGCGGCCAAAGGCGCGGTGGAAGGCCTCACGCGCGCGCTGGCAGCAGAGTTCGCGCCAAGCATTCGGGTCAATTGTATTGCACCTTCGTTGACAGATACGCCGCTGGCCGAAAAACTATTGAATACCGAAGAAAAACGCGAAGCCTCTGCCCAGCGGCACCCGCTCAAACGGGTGGGCTCGGCAGACGAACTGGCAGCCCTGGCGGCGTTTCTGCTTTCTGAAGATGCTGCCTGGATTACCGGCCAAATCCTGCACGCCGATGGCGGCATGAGCACACTAAAGTCATGAAAAACGTAAAAAAGCAACATTTGCCTGAGAAGATATGCGTTGCCTGCGGCCGTCCGTTCGTGTGGCGGAAAAAGTGGGAGCGCGTATGGGAATCTGTCAAATATTGCAGCGACCGTTGCCGGAAAGAAAAACACACTGCCCATGCCAACCCGTAAAGTTGCCGAACTCAAATCGCTGCTGACACCCGAAGACGTCGACCGCATCATTCAAATGGCCTGGGAAGACCGGACACCTTTTGACGCTATCCGGATGCAATTCGGTCTGTCGGAAGCCGAAGTCATTGCCCTGATGAAAGCCGAAATGCGGCTACAGAACTGGAAAAAATGGCGCGCCCGCGTGCAGGGCCGCGCCACCAAACACGCTGCCCTGCGCGATGACGAGGTGCTGCGTTTTAAAAGCAGGATGCAGAAAACGATTACGTTGAATCGGATTTCCAAAAGGTGACCCTGCCCTACTTCTCAAACTCCACAATATATTCCGAGCAGTATTTCCCCATATCCGAATATTTAAAAAACAGTCGGGCGCGCTTCCCCAGCCGCAACGAGGTATGTTTTTCCGCAATATCTTCCGGCGTATTCATCGGTTGCAAGGAAGGGTACCACATCACGTGTCCGGGTTTGTCGACCAGCAATTGCGGTGTAGTCCAGTCCTGTGAGTTGTTTCCTGCACCCAGGTCGGCATGCGGGTTGAACGAAATAAACATCTTGCTGCCTACCCACGACTTGCCCGTCACGTGGCCCATGAGCATCACCCAGCAATTCAGGTATGTATTCCAACTGACAGACGGCCCCCAGTGAAAGCCGCCAGTGGGCGACGAGGCCGGGCCGCCGCCGTTATTCATCGGAATCTGAAGCGAGGCAACGGGTTTGCCCACACCGTCCCAGGGCGCATTAAATCCCGCGCCATCCCAGCGTTTGGCTTTCCCCTGCGGGTTGTCGAGGTCGTTCAGGGCGATTCGAGCCATGCTAATGCACTGGCCGCTCCATTCGACAGCCGGGTCGTAATGCGCCGAATCATACACGCCTGGATAGCCATATTCCCCGTAAAACAGGTACAGGTAATCGCCCACTGCCACCGCAGAAGGGTCGCCCACGCCACCGGCAAATGTTTTGGACGTGTTGTGCGGTTTGAGGATCATGCGCGGCTGTTTGTCTTCCAGAAACAGCCCTTTGTTCTCCCAGGACCAGCCGCCATTGGTCGATTTCATGATGCCGATGCGGCAAACGGCGGCGGGCGTAATGCGGTCGGTCAGGCCAAGCGGCCAGTTATTATCGATGTATCCTTCGCCGGTAGCGGGGTCGTAGGGCAGGGTTTCAGGATAGTTTTCATTGTGATACACGGCATACAGGGTACGGCCGCTGGCATCGCGGGCATCCTGATACACCGTTTCGAACCAGACAGCGCCATGTAGGCCGGGCGTACCGACAGGCGTATTGACCGGGAGCCTTGGTGCAATGTAATCCTTTGCGGGTGTGCCGAACACCTCATCGGCATGGCGGCCGCTGGCAAATTTCAGGTCGTGCGCAGCGCCCCATACCGGGTCTTCGCCGTATTTACCGGGGAAAATGCGGAGCGTATCGCCTATCCACACCTCGGCCATGTTGCAGTCGACAAAATTGTTGAAACGGAAGGTATCCGTTTGAATCAATTTGAATTGGGGGGGTGAAAAGGCGCCGGAGGACGGTTGTTGTGTTTGCTGGCAGGAGAGCCAGAAGGCACAAGTGAGCAGGGACAGGAGGGCAAGGTGTTTCATATACAAGGCATATAATTGTGCTTGCAATAATAACATTCTTCCCACTTATCCTGCTCACTTGTATTTTTCCGGTTAATCCTGGACAAGGGTTTTGACAACGGCTTTTTTAGTGCCGGATTCCAGCGTAACCAGGTATATTTTGCCGGTGCGGAGAGATGGAAGTTTGCGGGTTACAATATTTTCACCCACCATCAGATTCTTTAATTCCTCGCTGTGAACAAGCCTTCCTTGCTCATCCGTAATCGTCAGTCGGTTGGTAGTTACACTGTCGAGCGTAAATTTTATACCGAAAATGCCATTGTTGGGATTGGGGAAAACCATCATGCGAAGGTGTCCCAGGCTTTGTGTATTCAGTTCATGTACAGCAGACACAGTGTTTTTCACAACATACACTTTAAAAATCTGACTGCTGGCAACACTTTCCGTACCCGTATTGATCCAAAATATATTGGCAGCCGTACTGGCAATACCGCCATAGATGTATCCGGCTAATGTGGTATCTGTCGGGAATGCATCCAGTTTCATGACTCCATTGGCATATACAGGCAAGTTTTCCAACGGAATAAATTCAGAACTGGCGCCCAGCAAATCGGGCATTTCAACCGGTAATTTATACTCTGCCATTACCCCTTCGGCATTGCGGGTTACTCGGGCGATGGTTCTGACGAATGGTACATTGTTATCTTGCACCATCGTGCCAAGGCTGTCGTAAAACTGGGCGATACCTCCAAAAAAGACAGTGTGCATTTCATTGGCACTTACAGAATACAAAGGCAGGAATGCGCAATGATAATGGTTGTAATACTGTGAAAATGAATTATTTACAGCATAACCACTGCTGTCGATATTGACACAATTGAGGTAAGGTAAATCCACCGTTTTCTGGAACACACCTGAAAATGCAGTGATACCCTCTTGCCCATCCGGCATAATCTGGGGTACCACATTGTAATCGCGCCGGTGTAGTTGTTCGGTGTCTGTTATGGACGGAAGATGAACAATAGTTATGCTTGTACCGTCGTCGTCCATACTGAATTTTCTGATCTGATCGGTATATTCCTGCACAAATCCCGGGCCATGAGCAGGCCCCATCGGGTTGTAACGTCCCATAAACCGCTGTCCACCCACCAGATAATAGGTGTTGTTAATTTTGGACAAGTGCCCGCCGGTGATCGCAAACTGTGCGTCCGTTATTTGCCTGAAATAAGAAGTCAAAGAGGTGCCTTGTATCACGGCATTAATGACCTCCGGGACATGTACAGCGGTCATTTTATCGTACGTGACATGATCGCCTGCCATATTGCTGTAGCCATAACCGCCTACAACGTACAGGTATTCACCATTTTGAATAAACTCCATATTAGTGGAACTCAATTGTTCACGAACGGAAGCAGGTAAGGAGGTCAGTGGGGCCGACCATTTCTGGTGACTGACGGGGTCGATCACAATGATCTGGTTGTTGTGTCCGGCAATATCGAAGGTAGCAAATGGTTGTCGGCGATGCAGCCCGTCGAGCCGCCCGCCCAGAATCAGCCATTTGCCCTGGTGTTGTCCGAATGCATAGGCCTGCAAACCGCCCACACCGGGTATTTCCAGCGGCTCGAGGTAAATTTGAAAAGGTGTGCTTTGAGCAGATACATTCAAGGCGAGGCTGACATAGAACAGCAATAATGAAAAGAATTTCATAGTGATCCGGAGGCATTTGTTATTGTCTCCAGCCACAAAGTTCCCGATTGTTGCTACTCTTGAATGGTGACTAATATCACTGAATGAAGCAGAAAAATATCGAATGTTAATGGTACATCCGCATCAATTGCCATAGCATTTGTACAAACACAATTTTACCAATCAGCAACAGCGGATACACGAGCGCATAACCATAGGTCGGGATTTTATTTCCCGCCTGGTTGTTGGCAAAATCCAGGTTGGCGGGGTGGTGGCTGATCATGCCGGTGAGCAAAGAGTACGGGATGTGCAGGAGTTTGTAACCTGCCCACAGGATTAGTACGCTGCCAGTGAGGGCCACAATGGCGGATGAAAGGAACATCAGTGGGCCTACGGGACTAAGCATGGTCGACAAAAATGCTGCACCGGAATTGATGCCGATAGCCGCCAGCATCAGGATCAGTCCTATTTGACGCAGGGTCAAGTTGGCGGAATAAGGCAACGTCCAGAGAATAGGCCCCGAACGACGGATATACGAAAGCGCCAGCCCTGCCACCAGCGGCCCACCGGCAAAGCCGAGGCTGAAAATGATACCGCCCGGCAAGGCCATTTTGATAGAGCCGATCAGGATACCCAGGCCCATGCCCAGCCCGAAAGAAAGCAGGTCGATGTGGCTGAGGTCTTCATAGGAATCGCCAAAGATTTTTTCAAGGTCTTTCATGTCTTCCTCCCTTGCCAGCACCCGAATGCGGTCGCCGAGTTCGAGCACCGTATCGGCGCCCACGATCATATCCGTGTCGCCGTGGCGAATGCGGGTAAGCACCACGGGGTAGGATTCGGCGAGGTTGAGGTTGGCAATGGTTTTTCCTGCTACCTTAGGATTGGAAACAAACATACGCCGCATGGAAAATATCGTGTGGTGGCCGGTCAGGTCTTCTTCGGCTTCTTCGCCCAAAAAAGCGCAAACACGTTTTACTTCTTCGGAATGGCCGGTGACAGCCACCAGATCGCCTGCCTGAAAAACCGTTTCCCAATGACAAAGCGAATAGGATTCGCCATGCCGCAAACGCCCGAAAACAACCTGCCAGTGTTGCTCTTTTTTCAGTTCCCTCAGAGTAATTCCGGTGGCGGAAACATTGCTTATCCGACAGGTTTGGTGTATGATGGGCTGGCCGGTTGGAAATTCCTGGCTCAATGCGGCGGCTTCCGCCGTGTAATCCACCCGAAGCAGCCGGCGCATCAAGGCCATCCCAATCATAAGCCCCAACACACCCATCGGATAGGAAATGGAATATCCTACTACGGCATTGTTCGACATCACATTGCCAGCAGAAGCATCCGGAGCAGCCTGAATGGCATCCAGCAGCCCGGCCAGGGCAGGTGTATTGGTAGTGATACCCGCCAGCATACCCGCCGCTGCCGAAGCATCGAAACCGAAAGCAAACGACAGGGCGCCAATGAGCACCGACAACAAACTCAGCACCAGCACGGCCAGCAGCAGATTGGACGCGCCCCGGTCTTTAAAAGAACGGAAAAATGCAGGCCCCGAACTCAATCCGATGCTGTACACAAAAATGGCGAGCCCCAGCAGTTTGATTTCATCCGGAATATGCAGGCCCGGGTTCACAGCGCCAATGGCCAGGCCTACAAACAAAATGGCGGCCACTCCGAGGCTGTTGCCACGCCATTTGAAATTGCCGATGAAAGAGCCGATGGCCGCAGCCAGAAATAAATACAGGAGCGCTTCTTCTGTGGTAGGGGTATGTTGCATGGCAGCAGTGCAGTTTGATTCGTGGCCCAAACTTACATAGGGATGGTAATTAATGAAGGTGATTTAGTCCGCAATTTGCAGTGACAACAATTGCTCAGTGAAAATTTTAATCAATGGCTATAACTTTGCATATATCACTCTTTATATATGAAAAAGCCTGAACGATGGATTCTTCTGTTTTTTACAGTGTTATGGGTATTGGGCGGGTTATTTTCCTGCCATCCAGGCAAAAAAGGTCAGGCCTCAACGACTCCGCCACCACCGCAAACGGTCATATTGCACAGCGACACCACGCAAGCCAAAATCAAGCTACTGGTATTTGAACTTTCACGAGATAGTTTGTCGCCCGCAGGTGAACGTTGCACGTTTATGCATTCCCAGATGGCTCCCGGACGTTTGAAAAATCCTGTAGGTTCGCCTGGATTTGTACAACCGGGAGACTTGATTTGCCATTTTTACAACCGTCAGGGAAAAATAATCCAAACATCGATTGAGGAAGACCCGCTTACCACGCCTGTCGAGGCTTTTGAAGAAAATGGTGTCATGAATCGACATGACCTGAACAAAAACAGCGCAGCATTAACCTTGCGGGTTCAACACAGCCCGGATATACACCAACTTCTTATCGGCAAAGTCATGCCCGACAAGTCTGTAATTACCCTTTTTGAATTAAAACTATGAAACAATTAATTATCTCCACGGCCTGCTTTGTGTTATGCTTCGCTTGCACTGCTTTTGCACAAGTATTTCCTGTCGAAAACATCCTTGTGAACGGGCTCAACAGCAAACGAATCAACCTCGTTTACCTCGCCGATGGCTATCAAATTGCTCAATTGGACAATTTTGTCACCCAGGCCACCACTGTAAATGCCAGCCTTTTCACACAAACACCTTTTCTGGAATACAAGAACTTTTTTAACGCCTATGCTATCAAGGTGCCCTCCACACAAAGCGGCGCCAAACACCCCGGCACGGCCACCGATGTAACAGAACCGGCCTCGCCTGTTATCAATCCAAGCAATTATTTCAACTCCAGTTTTGATGTGGGGAGTATTCACCGCCTGCTGGTGCCCGCCAATGGTGCGCAGGTGGCAGCGGTTGCTTTTAGCAACGTACCGGAATACGACCAGTTGCTGTTATTGGTAAATGATGCCGAATACGGCGGGTCGGGTGGTTTTGTTGCCACCAGTTCGGTGCATAACAGCGCCAATGAAATCATGTACCACGAAATAGGGCACTCGTTCGCCAACCTGGGCGATGAATACTGGTTCAATTGCGCCGAACGAAAAAACCGGACTGCCAACAATGACCCGCTGACGAATATCTGGAAAAACTGGCTCAATACCAATGGCGTAGGAATATATGCAATGGGGGCCTCCGGCGCGTCTTCCAACTGTTATCGCCCCCATCAAGGCTGTAAAATGCAGTACCTGGGCTTGCCATTTTGTTCGGTATGCAAAGAGGCGTTTATCGACAGGATTTACCAACTGGTGTCGCCCATCGACGCATTTTTGCCAGCCAGCAACAATGTGGTATTCGCAGGCCCCAGCATGGATTTTGAACTGACCCTGATACTCCCCAATCCCAATACCTTGCAGATTGAATGGCTACTCAATGGCAATACAATTGCTACTTCGGGAACATCGGTATCGCTTATGGAAGCCCAATTATCGCCAGGAAGCAATACCCTGCAAGCCCGTGTAACCGACGCTACGCTGCTTTCCCGGGCGTACTGGCCTGGCTCATCGGGATACCTGCATTCGGTCACCTGGACCATCGAATCGGCCCTGCCCGTCGAATTGCTTGATTTTCAGGTGCGTCTGTTAAACGAGCAGGCCGTGCTGGACTGGAAAACGGCTACAGAAAAAGCCTCTGCCTATTTTGAGGTGCAAAAAAGCAGCGACGGCCTTGATTTTGAGCCGATTGCAAAGATGGACGCGGCTGGAAATTCCAGTAGCGAACGCCAATATCGGTTGATCGACCCTTCTCCCGGAAACGGCGCTACCTATTACCGCCTGAAGCACGTAGATATGAATGGCGCATTTGAATACAGCCCGGTACGCAGTATTTACCGCATTGATAAAATCAGGTATGAGGTGTTTCCCAATCCCGCCGACGATGTGTTGCAGGTACGTGTGCAAACGCAAAACAGCGATTCTTTTGTGCTGCAAATATTTGATATGCAGGGTCGGCAGGTTTTTGGGCAGTCGTACGAACCTGCCGAGGCGCTTTCGGTTGATATCCCCGTCCGTTCCTTGCCTTCAGGTCAGTATTCCCTGCATATAGCAACAGGCATGAATCACATCACGAAGTCGTTTGAAAAGTTGTAGCACATCTATTTTGAAAAATAGCGCTGTGCTTGAATGAGCAGACTTGTTAGATTTGCCCACGCTATGCAGAACAGTGCTATTATCCTCCGTCGCGCGCCCCTGAAAGACCTCCCGCTTGTACAGCAAATCGGACGTGCCACATACACCCCTTATTACGCCCATGTCTGGAAAGACACCGCCGGCATGGAATGGTACCTCGAACATTGTTTTGGACAGGACGCGCTCGAAAGCGACCTGCAAAACCCGGCTGTGGAATACTACTTGCCGTCCAATGACGCAGGCCAGGTGTTGGGTTTGCTCAAACTTGTCACCCGGCAGCCTGTGCCCAATGGCAGCGCTGAACAGGCTTTGTTTCTGGAAAAAATTTACCTGCTGCCCGATTTTTTTGGGCAAGGCTGGGGACAAAGGCTCATTTCAATGGTCTGTGCACGTGCCCGTGGACTGGGATACACCGCCGTTTGGCTCCAAGCCATGTGCCATGCCGGGCCTGTAGGAGTGTACGAACGTGCAGGTTTTCGGAAAGAAGGCCTGGTGCATTTCAATTTCGAGCCATTGCGCGAAGACCAGCGCGAGGGCTGGCTAATGGTAAAACACCTGCCACTTGGTTTTGTGGAAACGCCCATGAAACCTACTCCGTATGCCCGGGCAGATATTCGCATGAGCATTGCACTTACGCCCGGCATACGCTGCCGACAAGCGAGTGAAAAAGACTTGCCTGCACTGGTCGACCTGGCCCGCAATACGTTTAAAGAGGCCTTTGCACACCTCAACGATCCCGAAGATTTTGACCCGTATGTGGTAAAAGCATTCACCATTGAGCAATTTTCCCGGGAAATGAGTACCGCTGGAAGTGCGTTCTATTTACTTGAAAATGAAGGCATTGCAGTGGGTTATTTCAAACTAAACCATGGGCGTAGCCCGCTCGATACCGACGATCCGGTACTCGATTTTGATTTTGCGCCGTATGCCGACGCTCCAGTGACCGAACTGGAACGCATTTACCTGAGCGCTTTCCTGCATGGCAGCGGACTGGCACAACAGATGATTGCCGATGTGGAGCAACTCGCACGAATGCAGGGGAGCCGTTACCTCTGGCTCGGCGTGTGGGACGCCAACTACAAGTCGCGGCGGTTTTATGAAAAATGCGGGTTTGAACGCATTGGCGACCACCGTTTTCTGCTGGGCGGCGATGAACAGCGGGATATTTTGCTGTGGAAGCAGTTGGGTACTGCCCAAATAAAAACCTCGGAACCTACGCTCCCTTATCGGCCCCCAACTCCGAAATAACATACCCATCCGGATAGGTTTTTGATTTTGTTTTGGTGAGCAGGCGCGGATGCTTTCGGGGCGGCAGCAGCGCTGCTAATTTCCCACGCAGGCGTACGCTTCCGCGTACGAACGATTGCAGCCACTTGGGCGCCGGTTTCATTCCTACTGCTTCGAGCAAGGTATCGTCGATGAGTGCATGAACAAACGGAGCACCCAGGCCATACATCCATTTGGGTAAAAACCAGGACAACATCAGGTTTCTGGTAGCATAGGCAATTACCTCATTATCAGGCGAATACCGAAACTCCGCTGCTTCGAATGCGCGGTTGAACCGATTGTATGCCTCGATGCTTTCCGGAATATCTCGGATGCCCATACGCCGCCCGATTTCAGTCCAGAAATAATAACTGGCCAGTCGCTCGGATTCGGTGAGTGGCCGCCAACCATACTTCTCATTCCAGCGGATCGGTTCGAAAATAAAGGTGGAAAGAGTGTACAGGAACTCGTCGTTGGGTATCTGAAAACGACCGTGTTGTTTGTTCATGCGCACCAGCGCAGCGTTCCCGCGCGGGGTATCATAGCCTCCGCTTTCCAGAATTTCAGAGAGGATAAGTACTGTGTCGTCGTAGCGTTTTTGGGTGCGCTGCACGAATTCGCCGGTTTTCACCAGCAAAGGGCTGCCTTTTGCCACGCCGAAAACCCGAAACAGCGCAAATTCCAGGGAACGCGTCGTATCCCAGGGAAATTCATAGCAGGAACTAAGCCAGGCAATCTCCTGGCAATCCGCTTGAGGGTCGAGTTGCGAAACATAGTCGCGGATGGCCATACGACGGCCCGAGCGGATGGCCGGGGCGGCTTTTTCCTGCCAGCGGGCGATGGGGGCATCCCAGTTGCGAAGCAATGCTACATTTTGATCCATGTCTGCATTTTGTTTTTGGAAAGGACAAACAAAGATCGTAGGTATTGGGGAGTTCGGCAAGCCGAATATGAGTCGAATTTTCGCGCCTTGGGTTCGGGGGTAGTTTCCCATAGAGTGGTTTCCCGCAGGGTATCCTCCCGTAGAGTGGTTTCCCGCAGAACTCGCAGATTTACCCGCAGAACTCGCAGAACGTAGAGTACACAATAACATATAGAGAAAACAGGTCAACTCTACGTTCTGCGAGTTCTGCGGGTAAATCTGCGAGTTCTGCGGGAAAATACTCTACGCAAAATAGTTCAGCAGGTAATAGCCTGAAAAAAGAGCATCCCGAATCCTGGTTGCGACCAAAATCCGGGATGGCTCATGTTAACCCCATAAAATACAGTAATTATTTAGCCAGATCGAAACGATCCAGGTTCATCACTTTTGCCCACGCAGCCACAAAGTCGCTGACAAACTTCTGCTGTGCATCATCACAGGCATATACTTCTGCAATGGCACGCAATTCGGTATTGGAACCGAAGATAAGATCAGCGCGGGTGCCTGTCCATTTTACTTCGCCCGTAGCGCGGTTGCGGCCTTCAAAAATATCCTGTGTGGGTGAAACGGCTTTCCATTGTGTGCCGAAATCCAGCAGATTCACAAAGAAATCATTCGTCAGCGCACCCGGGCGTTTGGTAAATACGCCGTGGGCCGAGCGGTCGAAATTGGTATCCAGCACGCGCAGGCCGCCTACCAGCGCCGTCATTTCGGGCGCCGTCAGGGTGAGCAATTGCGCTTTGTCGACCAGCATGGCTTCGGCATAAGCCGCGAAATGGCCTTTGGCATAGTTGCGGAAACCATCGGCTTGCGGTTCCAGCACGGCAAAGGATTCTACATCGGTTTGTTCCTGTGTAGCGTCGGTACGGCCGGGTGTAAACGGTACTTTCACCTCGAATCCTGCATTTTTGGCAGCCTGTTCGATACCGGCGTTGCCGCCCAGCACGATGAGGTCGGCCAGTGACACTTTTTTGCCCCCTTCATTGAAAGACTTCTGAATGCCTTCCAGCACGTCCAACACTTTTGTCAGTTGGGTTGGGTTGTTGGCAGCCCAGTAGCGTTGCGGAGTCAGGCGAATACGAGCGCCATTGGCGCCGCCGCGTTTGTCGGAGCCGCGGAAAGTAGATGCTGAAGCCCAGGCAGTGGCTACGAGTTCGGAAACGCTCAGTCCGGAAGACAAAATTTGCTGTTTCAGGGAAGCGATGTCCTGTTCGCCGATCAGCGGGTGCGACACCGCCGGAACGGGGTCTTGCCAGATCAGTTCTTCGGTCGGTACTTCTTTACCGAGGTAGCGGGCGCGTGGGCCCATATCGCGGTGGGTGAGTTTGAACCAGGCACGTGCAAATGCATCGGCAAACTCGTCCGGATTTTCATGGAAATGCTTCGAAATCGGACCATAGATCGGGTCGAAACGCAGCGCCAGGTCGGTCGTCAGCATAAACGGCGCATGGCGTTTGGCCGGATCGTGCGCATCGGGTACGGTACCTGCACCGGCGTCACCTTTAGGTTTCCATTGGTGGGCGCCTGCCGGACTTTTAGTCAGTTCCCATTCGAAACCGAAGAGGTTTTCAAAGAAATTATTGCTCCACTTGGTAGGCGTGGTAGTCCAGGCGCCTTCCAGTCCGCTGGTGATGGTGTCGCCGGAGTGGCCTTTGCCATAGGTATTCGACCAGCCCATACTTTGTTCCTCGATGGTGGCAGCCGCAGGTTCGCGACTGACGTATTTGCCGGGGTCGGCAGCGCCGTGGGTTTTACCGAAAGAGTGGCCACCGGCAATGAGCGCTACCGTTTCATAGTCGTCCATAGCCATCCTTGCGAAAGTCTCACGGATGTCACGGGCTGCAGCAAGGGGATCAGGGTTGCCGTTGGGGCCTTCCGGATTTACATAAATCAGGCCCATTTGCACCGCAGCGAGCGGGTTTTCCAGGTCGCGGTCGCCGGTGTAGCGTTTGTCGCCCAGCCATTCGGTCTCGGCGCCCCAGTAGATGTCTTCTTCGGGTTCCCAAACGTCTTCACGGCCACCGCCGAAACCGAAGGTTTTGAAGCCCATGGATTCTAGGGCGCAGTTGCCGGCCAGGATCATAAGGTCGGCCCAGGAGAGTTTGCGGCCGTATTTCTTTTTCACGGGCCAGAGCAGCAGGCGCGCTTTATCGAGGTTGGCATTGTCGGGCCAACTGTTGAGTGGAGCAAAACGTTGCGTGCCGGAACCAGCGCCGCCACGTCCGTCGGAAATGCGGTAGGTGCCGGCGCTGTGCCAGGCCATACGAATAAAGAAAGGGCCATAGTGGCCGTAGTCTGCTGGCCACCAGTCCTGCGAGGTGGTCATCAGATCAAAAATGTCTTTTTTCACTGCGTCCAGGTCGAGGGTTTTAAATTCCTCGGCATAGTTAAACCCCTCTTGCATGGGGTTGGACAAAGTGGAATGTTGGCGAAGGATGTTGAGTTTCAACTGGTTGGGCCACCAGTCACGGTTGGATGTGCCTCCGCCAGCGCCTTTCAGGAGTGTTGCGCCCGAAAAGGGGCATTTGCTTTCACCGTTGGAATGGGTAGACGGTGCGCTCGAAGGTGTGAGTTCCTGCATAAAAGTGAAATTTGTTTACTGGTTGATGGCACGAAATTACAGGGAAACAAAGATAATTTTCATTGATTGTTCCTATGGTTTAATAAATGGTGTCTATGATTTTCGTCACCTTCCAGCAAAGGCGATGCACCTGATTTAAAAGGGCAAATAGACCGGCAAGAATTATGTTGCGTTGGCCCGCTCCTGCATACATTTGTGCGGAAAACATTACCTGATGAAACAGTTATTTACATTTTTCGGGCTGGCCTATTTAATCAGTTGGATCATCTGGCTTCCGTTGTATGGCCACATCTGGGGCATTTCCGGCCTGCCAGTGCTGCCTTATCACCATGCCCTGGGCGGATTTGGGCCGCTTCTGGCTGCCTTGATTACTACCTGGATTTTTCAAAAAAAAGAGGGCCTGACATTGCTGGTCAAGCAAATGGTTCAGTTTCGTCCGGTGGAGTATTTGGGCATAGCCCTGATCAGTCCGTTTGCACTCGCATTGCTGGCGGTAGTTATCAATGTTTTGGGAAGTGGAAAAACGGTAGGTATGCAGGCATGGTTTGTTTCCCGCGAGTTTCCGGAATTCGATTTTCCGGTATTTTTCCTGTACAACCTGCTATTTTTTGGACTGGGTGAAGAAACAGGCTGGCGCGGATTTGCCTTGACGAGGTTACAAAAACGCATGAGCGCGCTATGGGCAAGTGTGGTGCTCACTTTCTTTTGGGCTGTCTGGCACTGGCCCTTGTTTTTTTACCGCCCGGGCTATACCAGCATGGATGCTGTGGGAATCATCGGCTGGTTTATGAGTTTGCTGACTGGCAGTGTATTGCTCACCTGGCTGTACAATTCATCTCGGGGCAGCATTCTCATTTGCGCTGTTTTTCATGCTACGATCGACATTGCTTTTACGGCCGATTATGCCGATCAGCACATCGTAAACTACATGGGATTTTTGATTACACTTTGGGGAATTGCTACTATTTTTGTGTTCAAACCGCGGCATCTCTCCGCCGAAAGCATCATTCGATAACAATTTGCAGGCAGGAAATTTTCACGCAAACCTCCACTCGACATGATGGACGACAAACAGATTACAGCCCAGCGCATCGCCGATTTCTTGACCGCCCGCGGTATTCCTTTTGAACAAAAGAAAATGTTCGGCGGCATTTGTTTTATGGTAAACGACAAAATGCTGACCGGCGCCAACCGCCACAACAAACTCCTGGCCCGTGTCGACCCGGCAGACGAAGACCTCTTTTTGCAAAGGCCCGGCGGTGTAAGCATCATGGAAATGGGCCCCAAACTGGCCCATGGCTTCCTGTTTGTGGAACCGGCCGGATTCGACAAGGAAGAGGATTTTACTTTTTGGATGGAAAAATGCCTGGAGTACAATCCGAAAGCCAAGAAACGCTGAAACACGGATTACGCGGATAGGTATACGGATTTACACGGATTGGGTTGGTGCGTAGAGGGCAATTGTTCCTTACTACCAACCCAATCCGTGTAAATCCGTATACCTATCCGCAAAATCCGTGTTTCCGTGTGTCAGGGTTTTTGCGCTGCCTTACCCAGCGAAATCAAATTTGCAAACAGTCGGTATGCTCCTGGCACCCCGGCCGGCAACTGTCGGAAGAAAGAAAGACCTGTGTACACAAAATGCCCTTGACCGTACTGCGCTACCAGAAGGGCGCCGTCGAGCGGTTTTTCCTCCGGGTCATTCATGGACAGGATGGGCGTAAAAGCGGCGTCCCATTCTGAAGGGAAGTACAGTCCACGCTCCTGCACCCAGGCGCTAAAATCGGCAGTAGTGAGTTTGTTCGGACTGTTCAGCGCAGCGTGTTGTGGGGCCAGCAGGCGAATTTCAGCCGTTTCGTCGGTGATGCGCTGTCGGGAAAGTTTGAGCGGGTACGGCGCCAGCGTCACATTTTCGGTACCGCCGAAATTGGTATTGTACTGCGTTACCAGCGTGCCGCCTTTTTGCACGTATTCGAACAAAGCAGGCTGGTGAAAGGCCAGTTGGTCTTTGGTGTTATAGGCCCGCACGCCCAACACCACCGCATCGAATTTGGCGAGGTTATCGGCTTCCAGGTCTTTGTCTTCCAGGATCGTTACCGTACAACCCATCTGGCGCAGCGCAGCAGGCACGTCGTCGCCGGCGCCCATGTAGTAGCCCACGTTGCGCGCACCGACCCGCACATCTGCCCGCGACGCATGCACACGCGCGGGTTGCAATACGCTTTGCTGCGGAATATGGTCGTACTGAATGGTTACGAGCCGCATACTGTACTGTTTGTCGCCGATTTGGGCAAAGGGCGCCAGTTGGCCGTCGGTATTGCCATTGGCTGCATTTATCTTAAAAAGGAAGGTTTTTTCCTCCCCTTTCTTTTTAAACTGGAACGTGTTGTCGCCCACGTTCGCCACTGTCCATCCGGCAGGCGTTTGTATGCCTACCGTTCCGCTGATGTTGTCGCTACCGGCTTTCACACGTACGCTCACATTTTTGTCTTTGTCGGAAAAAATGTACGAGGCTTCGGTGCATTCTACAAAAACCGGCGGCAGGATTTCAAATGGTTTCCACACCTCTCCGATGGCCGATTCGCCGGCTTTATAAGCAATATCGGTTTCGTATTCGATGGGTACGCCTGATACCGTGATGTTCCAGTGTACTTTGAAGGTGCGGGGAGTTTCGGGTTTGCCACGAAGTTGTTGATCTTCAACATTGTACATACCCAGCGTAGGTTCTTTTAGGAGCCAGTAGGGCGCTGTGTAAGCGGTGTTTTCGGGCAATCGAACGGGCACATTTACTACCCAGTCCTTGTTGTTTTCGAGTTTGGCAGCCGTGGTGCTGTCTTTTATCGCAGGCAGAACCTGGAAAGAAGTCAGTTGCACTTCCAGCGCCGAGCGATTGATGGCTTCCAGGCGCAGGGAGGTAGATTGTCCGGGTGTGGAAATGGACTCAGAAGCCGTGGCTTCGAGATACAGGCCGAGGCAACCACGGATGACTTCCCGGATCTCGGCAGTTTTTACTTTTTTCCAGTAACCGTCGGGCAGTTTTTCGATCATTTGCAGGGCGCGCAGCAAGTCGGGCACGGAAGCAGCAGGGTTGTCGCTTCGGTAATTCTGGTCGATCTGAGCCATCAACACACCGATGGGTTCGCCGCCTTTTACCCTGCTCCAGGAAGTATTGATGCCTTCGAACAGGTTGTTGCTTTGCGGGCGCTCACCTTTGATAAAGTCGAACCACTCCATGCTTTCGCCGCGGTTGGTGAGGTTGCCAAATCCCTGGCAGCGGTGCATGGAGCGCGCTTCGGAGGCCACTTCGGTATTGCTTTTGCCTTTTAAAGGGTAATAAACACCCAGATCAAGCGAGAACAGGTTGCTTTTATCCATTTTGTTGAATGCCTCCTGTCCGCCGAAAAACCACCAGGATGTATTAAAAAACTGGCGGCGTGGCTGCCATACTTCCGTGTTTTTCAACTGTTCGGGGTAAGCGTCGGCTTTGCCCGCCAGGTCAAAGGCTTCTACCGACAACATGGCAGATGCCGTGTGGTGCCCATGGGTATCGTATTTTTTATCGTGGTAAAAACGATTGACAATGACATCGGGCTGGGTTTCGCGAATGGCCCATACCACATCGGACAGTACCTGATTTTTATCCCAAAAACGCAGGGTTTCTTCGGGATTTTTGGAAAAACCGAAGTCATTGGCGCGGCTGAAACGCTGTTTGCCGCCATCGATCGAGCGGGCCATGAGCAGTTCTTCGGTGCGCAATACGCCCAGCAGTTCCCGCATTTCGGGGCCGATGAGGTTTTGCCCGCCATCGCCGCGCGTCAGCGACAGGTAGGTGACGTTGAAATGCTTTTCATTGGCGCAATAACTGATAAATCGCTGGTTTTCATCGTCGGGGTGAGCGGCGACATATAGCACCGAGCCCAGTACATTGAGTTTTTTGATGGCATCGTGCAGATCGGCTGCCGAAGGTTTGACGGGTTTTTGAGCCCCGGCGAAGGCAGCCAGCATCAGCACAAAAAATCCGGTAGAAAAAAGGCGTAGAAAGAAGGTATTCATGCGAAAGAGTTGTGTGTGGGAGGAGGGTTGATGGGGGTTGATAAATGTTGATGAGGGTTGATAAATGTTGATAAGGGTTGATAAGGGGCGGCTCGGGGTAAGTTAGGATTTTCTGTTCATCGAGTGGCTGAATATCAACCCTCATCAACATTTATCAACCCTCATCAACCCTTATCGCTTCACCAGCCTTTGTACCGGAAAATACAAATCGGGTCGGCCAGGCATTTGTACTTGCACGAAATAGGCGCCGGCAGTCAGTTGAGAGATGGGCACCAGTGATTGATTCTGAATATTTTTTACCTGTAAAACAGTCTTGCCACTCACATCGCGTATCATCAGGTTGGCAGTAGAAACCGTTTCCGGCAATGTAACGGTAAATACATCCCCGCTGTTGGGATTTGGAGCAACAGACCATTGCACAGGCGTCAGGGTTGCCTCATGGGCATCGGTTGTGGCACAGGTGAGCGATTCGAGCAGGCCAGTAGCATGCACCCAGAAGGTGTCGACATACGGCTCGAACTGCGGGTCGCTGTAGGTATTGGTGTGGCCGCCGCCGGGCACTGTTTCCAGAAAATTCCATAGTCCGATGGCCTCTGCCTGCTGGTGCAACAGGCTGCTGCCTTCCAAAAATGCGATGCCTGCTGCCAGTCCGTATACGTAGTTGACCGTTTCGTCCTGTGTGCCGTGGATGCTTACCAGCGGCAGGTTGTTGAGCCCTACCCATTCTTTCCGATACAGACCGCCCGACATATTCACTACGGCTTTAGCACTGGAAGAATAGGTGTGGTTGGAAGCGGTGCCGCTAATGCCTTCCAGTCCGCCATTGTTCTCAACGAGTGTTTGCAGGAATTCCGGCACAACATCCGTAGAATCCAGAAAACCCGAGTGCAGGGCCGTCACTGCTCCGGCCGAATAACCTCCTATAAAAACGTGGTCGGCATCGATGTGAAATAAGTTATTGGTGGCAGCATCTTCTCTCAAAAAACGCACTGCAGCACGCATATCGCCCACTGCTTTCACGGCAGTATCGAAAATATCAAGCGAGTCGGGGAACCCCAGCAGCAGGAAAGGATACAGGCGGTATTGGATACTCACGGCCACATAACCTTTTCTCGCCAGCAATTCGCAATAAGGCTGCATCATGCTTTTATCGCCAAACACAAAACTGCCGCCATGCGCCAGCACAACAGCCGGGCGGGCAGCCAGGTTGTCGCCTTCCGGTTCGTACACGTCCATTTGCAGGGTAAACGAGTTGTTGACGTGTCCAATGGTAGGCGCGTAATTGACTGTCGTTTTTTTCACTGTGGAAAAAATATCATCGAGGTAACGGCTGCCATCACAACCTGCATTTTGAGCGTAAGCAGTTCCGGCGTGGATAGCAAACAAGGAAAAAAGCAAAAGGGTAAATTTTTTCATGGCCGAGCAAGTTGAAGGAAATAAAAAAGGACTGCAATGTAAGGATTGACAGTCCGTATCAAAAAATCAGTTTTAATCCGCCAAAATCCGTATCATCCGTTTTCCCATCCCTCTTCACAGGGCGTAGCCGAACAATTCCCTCATTCCACAATTTCAGAATGCCTTGGATTCGATTTTTTGTAAACAGGCACAGTAGAACAGGGTTCACCGAACATAATACTTTGTGCCAGGGGCTGGAGCAAGCGCGTAATTTCCAGATATGCCGCTGGAGGCACCGGTTTGTCGCTGCAACCTTTAATCACCAGGCGTTTGCCCGCATACTGGCTCCAGTCCATGCTATTGAGTCGCTTTAAAAAAGACTGCTGGGCAAACTCCTCCGGAGTAGTCTGCGCCATATCTGCCACATACGGCGCCGCATACGTGGCTACCAGCATATAAGCCCACATCGGAATAATGGCATCCGTAGAGCAGAATACTGCCAGGTTTTTGCCCTGATATTGCTCCCAGTTATGGTTTTTCAGGGCTTCCCGAAAATCCTTTTCCTTGAGCATCAGTTCCATAAACAAGTACTGTTTCAGGTCAAAACCGACGATGTCGCCAGCCGGGTAAAATGCTTCCAGGTCGATGGTTTCCAGGCCGCTGGCTGCTACACGATTGACAAGTGGAGAGTCCATTCCAGAGGTGAGAAGTGAGAGGTGAGAGGTGAGAGGTGAGAGGTGAGAGGTGAGAAGTGAGAGAGGTGGTCAGGATTCTTCGAGCGTGGGTGTTTCGCCGATGGTGTTTTCCACTTCCTTGAAATCCTTGGGTTTGGGAAGATCCTGTAAGTTATTGATTCCCAGGTAGTCCATAAACTTCTCAGTAGTGCCATACAACAAGGGGCGTCCAGGCCCTTCGCTTCTGCCGACAATCACAACAAGTTCTTTCTCCAAAAGTTTTTGGAGGGCGTAATCGCAGTTCACGCCACGGATTTCTTCCAGTTCGGATTTGATAACCGGCTGCTTGTAGGCAATGAGGGCCAGTGTTTCCAGTGCCGCCTGCGACAAGCGTTTCTTGGTCGTCTGCTTGAGGTGAATCGCTACCGTATTGTGGTAAGCGCCTTTGGTCAGAAACTGGTATCCGCCAGCGATTTCCACCAGTTCAAAGGCAAATAATTCTGCCCGATACTGTTCCTGTATCCCGGAAATGATGGCCAGAATATCATCCACTGGCACTTCCATTTGCCAGGCTTCGTCGAGCACCGATTTAATATCATCCAGCGAAATGGCCTGCGGAGAAGCAAATACGAGCGCTTCTATGTGTTGTTTCAGGAATTCCATGGGGCGAAGATAATATTAGAAGTGAGAAGTGAGAGGTGAGAAGTGAGAGGGCGTAGCGTGTACAGAGGTGAGAGGTGAGAGGTGAGAGGGCGTAGCGTGTACAGAGGTGAGAGGTGAGAGGTGAGAAGTGAGAGGGCGTAGCGTGTACAGAGGTGAGAGGTGAGAGTCCGTAGAGTGTACCGCGTTGCTCTACAATTTTGGAGTGGACGCTTTGCTAAACGAAATTTTATTGCGGAGCGGCACACTCTACGCCCTCTCACCTCTCACTTCTCACCTCTCTCCTCTAATACCTGTTCGTAATTTCCTCAAACAACTCATTCTGCAATCCACGCACCTGCATCGTCACCACCGGGTGTTCTGCTTCCCAGCGGATTTTGAGCACGCCGAAATTGCGTTTGACCACCATATCGCCCACCCGAAACTTGTTGGTTTCATTGAGGCCGCTGCGGATGTGGGTGAGTCCGCTGGAGGTAAAATCGTAGAGCGGATACGGCAACCCTTGCAGGTCCATTTTGGAAATTTCGGCCATGTGGCGGTCGCCGGAAAGAATCAGCAGGTTTTTGGGCTTTGCTTTGACGATCAGGCTGAGCAGGCGTTTGCGGGCATTGGGGAAATTACCCCATTTGTCATAGCCATGTTCGTCGGACAGCACCTGCACGCTGGAGCAAAGGAGGGTCAGATTGGCCTGGCTGTGTGTCAGTTCGCGTTCGAGCCATTGCCATTGGGCTTCTCCGAGGATATCGCCGTCCGGATTGGGCAAAAACCGTTTTTGCTTGGTCGGATCGGCCGTCAGCGAATCGCGGAAATAGCGCGTATCCATCATAATTACTTTGATGCGTTGAGCGCCTTTACCGAAGGTGTAAGATTGGTAGGCGCCTTCTCGTTTGCGAACGGGGTTGTTAGCGGGCACATCCAGAAAATCGAGCAGGCATTTTTTGGTGCCTTTTTTCCCGGTCAGGTATTTGTCGCCGCCGTTTTTGCCGTAGTCGTGGTCATCGTACACGCCGATGACCTGCGCCTTGGAACGCAATTGCTTGTAGTCGGGATTGGTTTTGAGCAGTTTGTAATGCGCCGTCAGCGCTTTTACATTGGTGGTATCGGCATAAACAATGTCGCCCAGCCATATCCACAGGTTTGGGTTGTTGGCATTCACCCACTCCCACATGGTTTGTGGTTTTTCCATTTTATTGCAAGAGCCAAACGCAATAATGGCCGGCGCGGTGGTAGTGTCGATGGGCTTGGGTTTGTACGACTCTACATCGAGGTTTTCGGCCATATCGGCGGCTTCCGGCGCCATTTTGGGGGTTAAAACTTCTTTTTCCTTTTGCTGTTTGGGAGAGGATGATGCAGGCGGTTGAAGCGTTGTTTGTGCAGGTTTTGTCTTTTGTGCAAAAAGCGTGGTAGAAAAGGCTGCGACGAGGAAGGCAGCGAAAAACAGATTTCGTTGAGTCATACTATTTGGAAGGAAATAAATACTTCAGGTCGTTTGCGCCAAGAAAACGAAGAAAGTTGGAAAATAGTACAAAAGGTATGTACGTTAGAGTCCTGAGTCGTAAGTCCTGAGTCCTAAGTCTGTAGAGTACGCCTTATTCAGTCCGGCATCTATAAAACTTTAGCCAAGGGTAACAAGGCGTAGTCTACGGACTCAGGACTTACGACTCAGGACTCAGGACTAATTACAGATTACTATGCTTACAAAAACAACACCCCTGTTTCTCCTGCTGCTGCTGGCAGCCTGCACCTACACCATCAAAATCAAGGATGGCAAAACAGCGTATGAACGCAAGCAGTATGCCGTAGCGGCGCCCATGCTGGAAAAGGAATTTGCACGCGCCAAAACCCGCAATGAAAAAGGCCAGATTGCCTACCTGCTGGGCGACGCCTACCGCCGAACTGGCCGCGATGAAAAGTCCTTGCAGTGGTTCAAAACGTCCTACGACAACAACGGCGGCGCTGAAGCCCTGAAAGCATACGCCTACGCCCTGAAAAAAATGGAGCGTTACGCCGAAGCACGCGACGCATTTAAAAACCTGGGCATAGAAATCGGCTCGCCCTACGAATACCGCAAGGAAATAACGGCTTCCACCGTAGCGGAAGGCTGGCTGAAAGAATTGCCGACCAACGGCTGGAAGGTAGAGCCTACCCCGTTCAACAGCACGCAAAACGACTTCGCGCCAACGTTGTTCCCCGATGGGCGACTGGTGTTCAGCAGCGACCGCAGCATGAGCACCGGCGAAAACAAATACAACTGGACGGGCAATCGGTTTATGGATATTTTTATTGTAGACCCAACCAGTGCTAGCCCACAAGTATTTGACAGTCAATTAAATACCGAAAACAACGAAGCCACGCCTTGTTTTAACAAAACAGGTACCGAGGTATTCTTCGTGCGGGCGGTGGGCGCGTACAAGGGCGACGACGCGTTCAATAAAATTTACACAGCCAACCGCCTGTCAGACGAAGGAGGATGGAGCGCGCCCGTTCCCCTGCCCTACCAAAAAGAAAAAGTCAATTACCTGCATCCAGCCCTTAGTGCCGACGGCAATACGCTGTATTTCGCCAGCAACGACCCAGAAGGTTGGGGCGGCTACGACTTGTATTCCATGCAGCGCAGCGGCAAAACGGAGAGCGGCTGGGACGACCCCAAACTGCTCACCAGGGCGATCAATACGCCCGGCAATGAGGTGTTTCCTTCTTTCGACGCCGATACCTTGTACTTCGCTTCCGATGGCCTCACGGGTATGGGCGGACTCGATATTTTCCGCACCTACAAACTCGAGCGCAACGCCTGGGCGCCACCGATCAACCTGAAAGCGCCTGTCAACAGCGGCGCCGACGACTTTGGCCTGGCCATGAATCCTGGCAAAAACGCGGCCGCCCACAAACCGGGCGACCTCCTTCGCAGCGGCTTTTTCACCTCCAACCGCAACCTGGAATCTGCCCGTGGCGGCGACGATATTTACCGTTTCGAACAACGTGTGCCGCCGCCTAAACCACCCAAAATCGACACCGTCGACAAGAAAAACATCGTGTACAAAATGACGCTGGAGGTGTATGTGCTGGAAAAAATTCTCACAGATCCCACCAACCCCAACAGTAAAATGCTGGGCCGAAAACCGCTCTCCGGCGCTGCCCTCACATTCGATACCGGCAAAAAACCGCAAACCATCACCCTCAAAGACGACGGCTATTACAAGGTCGACCTCGCGGAAAATACCGATTATCAGTTCTCCGCAGCGCTGCCCGGCTACCTCTCCAACTCGGCCCGTTTCAGTACCCGTGGTATGGCCAAAGATCCGAACAATCCGGTGCAGTCGTTCGAACTGGAAATCGTGCTCGACAAGATTTACCGCGACCGCGAAATCGTACTCGAAAACATCTACTACGACTACGATAAATGGGATATCCGCCCCGATGCCGAGCCCACGCTCAACCGACTGGCTGATATGCTCAAACAAAACCCGGGCATCCGTATCCAACTCGGTAGCCATACCGACTGCCGGGGCAATGACTCGTACAACCAGACCCTCTCACAACGCCGCGCAGAAAGTGCTGTCAACTACCTCATTACCAAAGGTATAGACGCCGACCGCCTCGGCGCGGTGGGCTACGGCGAAACGCAACCCGCCGCCGATTGCGCCTGCGCCCGATGTACGGAAAATGAGCACCAGACGAATAGGAGGACGACGTTTAAGGTGGTGGAGTAGTGAGTGGTGAGTAGTGAGTGGTGAGTAGTGAGTAGTGAGTGGTGAGTGGTGAGTGGTGAGTGGTGAGTGGTGGGAACAAATTCACCTAAATTGTCGTGATTCCTTATTCCATCTGTGTTTTTTTCCTGCCGAACTGATAGCCTATGCTCATGCCAAAACTGCTTTCCTGTATTTTCAACTTGTTTACAGAAGGAAGATGTGTGGTGAGGTGCATGCTGATTACTATCGGGTGATAGCGAACAATGCCCACATGAAATGCCAGTTCCGGCACGAAAACAGGTGATTTTTGTTCAATTTTCTTCAATTCACGCAGGTATTCCTGCTCTAGGTCAGAACTGATCAAACCCTGGGTATACCTGATCAGCAAAAACCTTATTCCGACACCAATGGTGGATACACTATTGACATAAGAGTACGCCCCTTGCAAGAAATAGCGCTGCAAATGCAGGGTGGAGGTTTGGGCCAATTTATTGTTGTAACTGGAAAACAATTTTTCCTGTCCATAGCCAGCCATTGCCGAAGCAATGTAATCCCGATCGACATGGTAGGCGCCCACGCCAATTTCCGTGAGGTGAAAATTAGTGGCGTATTGTTTGATTTTCTGAAACACCCGGCCGCTGCGCCCATTGTGGTTCAGCATCAGCAGAAGGTTTTTACGCGGGCTGTACATTCCCATCAGGTTGTATCCGGTGTAGCCGTTTGACCAGGAAAATCCTGCCAGAACGTTTCCCTGCCTGCCCTGCGACAGCGTTGGCACCTGAACCGGGTTGGGCACGTAATATGTTATGTTTTGTGCAGGCAACATCACTTCCCATAGCAGTACATGAAAGCAAATTAGCAAAGTATATTTACACATAACTACTTGTTTTTAAATGATTTACTTAAACGGATTGGAAAATCGCGGGTCTACAATAAAGTGTGGGTCTGTAAGTGTATGCAGGAAATTGATCAAGTCCTGCTTGTCGCTTTCAGACAGGTTCATGCGCTTAGGGGCGCCATTTTCTTTCAGTCGGTAGTGCAAATTGGGATGATTCTGAATGCCTGAATTGTAATGCTCTACCACTTCGGCCAGGGTTTGAAAACGGCCATCGTGCATATATGGCGCCGTCAGGGCGATGTTGCGCAAGGCAGGCACTTTAAAGCACCCCATTTGTTCTGTTATGCCTGAAATACTGCCCACTCCGTTATCATTGGTTAAGCCAGCATCGATGCCATTGCTGGCATAAAACAGGTAAGGGCGTCCCATTTCGTAACTGTGGCATTTGGCGCAGTTGTTCATATATATGGATTTGCCGTGGTTTTCACTTTCCGTAAATCCCGGGAAAGGGCTTGTTACCAATCCCCCTTTTGATGCCTCTTCGTCAAATTTGCTCTTGTACGACCCCATCGAATTTACAAAATGAGCAATCGCCTCATTCATCTGATCGGCAGTGACATCCGAATTGCCGAATGCCTTTCGCAGCAGCGGCTGGTAATATGGCTGGCTTCGCACCACCTCGACCACCTCGTTCATGTGCATATCCATTTCGGCTGGATTAGCCAGAGAACCCTTGTTTTGCTCGCTAGCGGTAGGTGCCCTGTTATCCCAGAAAAAGCGAATAGCGCTGCTGCCGTTGATATCCGTGCCATAATAGGCTGCAAAACTCGCCACCGAGGCTAATGCAATGGCATTTCGGCTGCCCAAACGGCCGTACACGCCAGTACTTACACGTTTGTCGTCGCTGAACCCAATTTCCTGTTTGTGGCAACTGGCGCAGGAAATGGTACCGTCTTTCGAAAGGCGTTTGTCGTAAAACAGCACGCGCCCCAGAACAGCCTTGTTTTGATCGATGGCGCTTGCACGCAATCCGGCATTCACCAAATTCTGCGGAAGATGAACCGTGTAATCATCCGGTTTTTCAGGAAGCGTGAGGTGCTGCGACAGCACCTGCATTTCTTCCGGAGTGTAAAAAGAATAGGTAAATTCAGGGTCTTTATTGCAGGAAGCAATCAGTATTATCGTCGTACAAAGCAGGGGAAAAAGGAGTCTCTTGAACATGGTCTACAATTGTTTGAACAAATGAAAAAATGCATCGATATCGAATACTAGAACTAGCGATACAAAAGTAGACCTGTGAAATACCTGCGTTTTCACGTAATCAACCAGAAACATATTTTATTTTATTAAATTCAAATAAAAAACCTCAAATGATTAATATCTAATAAAAACATATTTAAATCACTTACAAAACGCTGAAAACGCGCACTGCCTGGGGGGTAATTTTGTAGTGACATCCGAAATTGGAACCACTCACTCACATCTCAACTCACCATGAAAAATCTCATCTACACCTTTCTGGCACTGCTTTTTATACAGGCATGTATGGCGCCGCGCCATTTCCGGGCCAACTACCGGGATGCCAATGCGCTGATGCACCAGCAGGACAGCCTGCAACAGAAGCCGTTTCTGAAAGCCCACCTGAAGAACGGAGATGTCTGCATTTTAAAAGACACCTGGAAAGTCGACACCGTGCGCAACATCGTCAGCGGAAACGGTTCCAGGTATGATTTCAATCGCCACCTCGTCGAAAAGGGCGAATTGACTGTTGTCATCGACAGTGTGGCCATTTTTGAAACCAATAAAATACTGGAAAATACGGAAGACGGTCGTATCACCGCTGTCAGTATCATTACGATGATGGATTTGACGCTGGGCGTCATTTGCCTCTCGAATCCGAAGGCCTGCTTCGGCTCCTGCCCTACTTTTTACATCCACGAAAATGACTTATTCCACTAC
The DNA here is from genome assembly GCA_016787415.1 of Saprospiraceae bacterium. Lineage (GTDB taxonomy): Bacteria > Bacteroidota > Bacteroidia > Chitinophagales > Saprospiraceae > M3007. Next base: position 28,146 of record JAEUUT010000055.1, read on the forward strand.
GCCGATGCGGAAGGGTTTTCCAATGCCATTTCCCCTGCGCTGGAATATGCGGATATTGATGCGTTGTACCATGCCTGGCCGGCAAGCGATACGTTTTCGCTGACCATGAAAAATGAAGCGCTGGAAACGCACTGTGTAGAAGATGTGCAACTGCTGGCCGTTCCCGTGCAGCCGGGAGAAAAGGTGTATCAGAGTCCCGACAATCGTTTTTACAGATGCGACCGCTTGTATCCGCTTTCCAAGGCCACAGCGGCGGAGGGTAACATTACCGCTCTGCTGTCGGCGGCCGATCTGAGCGAGCGTTTTTCGCCTTCCGATCCGCAAAACCTCCGCAGCAAAGAGGAAGTTTTTCTTGAATTTGATGCGGAAGACAAGCAGGGCCAACTCGGACTGGTGCTCGATTTCCGTCAGACCCTGATGACGACCTATTTTATATACAACGCGATCGGATACATGGGCGATGAAGTGGGCGACGTGTTTGCGCGCCTGGAAACCAGCCCGAGGCTGAAAACAGGCCTGAATGGCATCAAAAAAGAACTCGGCAGCATCGATGTATATCAATGGGACGAGCAGCGCGGGGAATGGATTCTGCAAAACAGCCTGTATGAAACGGGGCCAATCGCAGTGAACCGGCAGTTTGTGCCCTTGCGTGCTTCGCAGCAAAACAGCGAGCGCATCCGCCTGAAAATTGTGCAAAACAAGGGCCTCTGGCGACTCGATTACGCGGCCCTGGCTCGTATTGTGCAGCAGGAACAGCCCCTGAAAATCGCGCCTTCCACCGTGCTGAACAAAGGCCGCGTGGATGCATCCGCCCTGCACTCGCTGCGTACGGAAGGGAAATACCTTGTCTCCATGCCAGGCAGTGCATACAAATTGCAGTTTGCGCTGCCGCAAGGTGCGCCGCACTACGAATTGTTCCTGCAATCAAAAGGCTATTACCTCGAATGGATGCGCGCCCACTGGCTCAAAGACAAAAACCTGCGCAAACTCCGGCAAATGCTCGTGCGCCCCGGCAAATACCTGCGAGACGAAGCGCTGGCCTACAAAGAATACGAACAGTACATGGAACAGGAGTTCTGGAACTCAAGAATCGACACCAAAAACTTCTCTGGCTATGAAAAATAGACTCTTTTTCATCTGCATATCGGCCTTGCTGCTGGTGGGTGGCTGCAAGATTCAAAATGCGCATTACCTCCCTACAAAAGCCAATATTGGCATCAATAGATACGGCTCACATATGGATATTCGGCTGCAAAGTGGCCGGCGCCTGGTGGGCGAGTTAATCGCCATCGATACGAGCAATATCATCCTGCTGAGGGATTCTCTGTACGGCTGTAAGGTTGTTCCCATCCGGGACGTGGCAACATTCCGGCTGACATTTGCACAGCCCAAGGACTACTCGGCGCCACTTGGCATTGGAACCGTCAGTACCCTGTCGCATGGCTACTGGCTGGTGTTCACATTACCCATCAACCTCATTACAGCAGCGGCCGTTAGTTCTTCCAGCAAAGGATCCGTTACCTACACACAAAGTCATATTTCCCTCCAGGAATTGCAGATGTTTGCCCGTTTTCCGCAAGGAGTGCCGGAGGGTGTGGGGGTGGAGATGATTGGGTATTAGTATGTTTTTTATCTCGTCAGGTGTTCCACAAAGCCCAGGCCGGCCAATACTTCGATATTCGGTGTTCGGTGTTCGGTGTTCGGTGTTCGGTGTTCGTTATTTAAAAAATATCGAACACCGAATATCGAACGCCGAACACCGAAGTAAAGTATAAATGATTGATTGTAATAAGTTTATGCTGGTCACGGCAAGGGTACTCTACGCTGGCGCGCAGGCTGTCTCACACTAAGAGTATGTTGAGATTTCTCTGCCGAGGCGAAAACAGGAAAATTTTATTTCCAGCGAGGCAAATTTCGCAGTCGGATGCGGGCTATCCAGCGAGAAATTTAACGAAACTGCAAATAAAATTTTTCGTTTGCAGCCCGGCAAGAGAAATCTCAACATACTCTTAGCCTGAGCGGCGCTGGCGCGGCCAATCGGGGTAAGGGTTGAACAACCAATGTGCGGCGACCTAAGCGGTGGGAAAAAAACAAGTGTACTTACAACTACAGTTTGGAATATCTGTAATACGAATTATTAATAGCGATCGTATCCCCTGCCTGCAAACCAAACTGGTTCCTGCGTTGGCTAATTTGTGTAGCAGCATCTGCTGGCAGGTCAAAAGAAACATCCATAGGAGAATAGTCGACGCTCATGGGGTCTGGATGCCAGGAATGATGCAAGGTCAGCAGCGAAAGCCGGATATTGTTGTTATCGGTATCCAGCAGGTATTTGATGGCAACTGTTCCAATATTAACCGACAGGACATTGTCATTGAGTGTATAGTTCAGTACCGTGTCAGAAGGCATGATATTCAGGTTATCAAAAAAAGTAACTTTTACCGTATGATCGTCCAAAAGTTCCAATTGCTCGATCTCAAATTCGGTAGTATTGATGTCGAGTATGTCTTTCAGGATGCCGTCGTAGGCAGTATAATTACCAGAGGCAGAAATTTCCTGAAAGGAGGTGGCTGTTAGAACGTAAAATTTGGTGGCCCGAAAATCGAGTTCCTGGTATTGGTAGGTGGTAGGGAAAGTGAGTGGTTCCTGATCTTCTTCAGGGTTGCAACTGTATTGCAATATAGCAGATAAAAACAACCAGCATAACAGAATAGTACTTTTGCTTGAGAAACACATTTTACGGTAAATAAGCATGTCGTTTTGTATTTAAATGGTGTGAATAATGCACAAACCTATATATCAGACCTAAAAAGGAACTGTCAATCTAGCCCAGGCCCCATGACAACAAGTATTCGCAGCATCTCTCCAAGAAAGCGTTGCAAGAAGTATCCGTTACAGCACAAAAAAAGCCGGGCGCCTTTTTACGACGCCCGGCCAGGTTGTGCAGGGTATATCGAACTCCGAGAGTCCGGGTACTTTGGGATAAAAGTCACACTTGGGAAACGTGAGGGTACGCGCTTAACTGGGATCCGCTCATTGGTTTCTCCGACTTATACAAGGGAGCACTGTAATTATGGTTGCTGCAAAGGTCGCGCAGCCGAACGGCTTGTTTTTATTGATTTTTGCAACAAATACAATTTTATTTATTGGATATGAGGACAGGATGGCCCGCCGAAGCGGGCCGGGGGACTGAATGGGGCAGATGAAGCGGATTTTTCCCATCCAGTCTCACAAAGCCTACTTACTTGAAAGGATTTGAAAAACGTTTGTCTGTGCGAATAGTCTCATCCGTCAGGGTGTACAAAAATGCGATTAGGTCTTGCTTGGCCGTTTCCGACAAATTCATTCGCTTGGGTGTTCCGTCGTTGTTTTTTAGCATGGGGCTCAGGTTGGGGTGGTTTTGTACCCCGGAATTGTAATGTTCGACCACCTGTTCGAGCGTCTGGAAGCGGCCGTCGTGCATGTAAGGCGCAGTGAGTGCGATGTTGCGGAGCGTAGGCACTTTGAAGGTGCCCATATCGCCGGTAGCGCCGCTGATACCGCCCACGCCTTGGTCGCCGTTCGCTTCGGCATCGAGGCCGTTGCTGGTATTGGACAAGGCGCCTATGGTCATCCGCGAAGAATGGCAGCAAGCGCAGTTTTGAAGGTAAATGGTTTTACCCCGGTTTTCGCTGGCTGTAAAATCTGAAAAATCAGTCTGGATGTATTCAAAGGGATTTTTGGAAAACGCCTGGTCGAACTTGCTTTGAAACGATCCCATAGAATTGACAAAATTGGCGATAGCCTCCGTGATGCGTTTCGGCGTAATGCCTGCATCGCCATAGGCTTTTTCAAACAGCACGGAATAAAAAGGCTGGCTCTGCACGGCCGCCACAATTTCGCCCATATCCATATTCATTTCCTTCGGATTGCTCATAGATGATATGATCTGCGCTTCTGCCGTTTCGCTGCGGTTGTCCCAGAAAAAACGGGAAGCCATTTGTCCATTCATATCCGTACCGTATTGCGCTCCAAAACTCACCACCGACGACAGGGGCAGCGAATTTCGCTCGCCCAATCGGCCAAATACGCCGGGGCTGACCGCCTTGTCGTCGCCAAAACCCAATTCCTGCTTGTGACAACTGGCGCAGGAAATAGTACCGTCTTTAGACAAATGCTGGTCATAAAACAGCACCCGACCCAGTACCGCCTTCCGCCGGTCGATGCGCGGACGCTCCACGCCTGCTACCACCATGTTGTACAAAAACTTTGGGTCGTACACGTCCATTTCGTCGGGCAAAGTCAGGTACTGATCCAGTACGGCTTTTTCTTCCGGCAAATAATCCGACAGAATGACTTCGGGTTTTTTGTGGCAGGCCATGAACATGGCACAACTCAAAAGGAGCGACAGGAGAACAATTTTTCGCATGGTTCCGAATTTTAGCGGGTGAATATAGGGTAAGATGCAATGAGATGGATGAATGCTGCAATATTAGAGTTATGAGTTATGAGGGATGAGTTATGAGTGTTACGTACGTTACTCTTGGCTTTTCCATTAGAGTAACCAAGAGTAATGTACATAACACTCATAACTCATCCCTCATAACTCATAACTCTTTTTCCCATTCCCTTTGTTACTTCAATCAATCCTCGTACCTTTGCCGCGCTAAAATCGGATGGATAGGCAAAAACTGCCGTTTGACCCTCTGAAATCCCATTTTGGTAATGATGAAGGGGTAATGATGAATGATGAATGATGAACGATGAATATTTTCATCCGCACGCATTCCAGACATTCATCATTTATCGTTCATCATTCATCATTCATTTATTCATCATTATAAAGAAAAATGGCAGTCTACTACAACAAAGAGAAAATCGCCGAGATCGTAAAGCAGTATGCCGGCGACGAAAAAAACACAGGTAACACCGAAGCACAGATCGCCCTGCTCACGTACCGTATCGAAAGCCTGTCGGCTCACCTGCGTACCAACAAGAAAGACCACTCTACGCGCCGCTCCCTGATCACCATGGTAGGTCAGCGCAAGAGCCTGCTTTCTTACTACGCGAAAAAAGACATTTACAAATACCGCGCCCTGATCGAAAAACTCGGTCTGCGTAAGTAAGCGAAATGCAAAGTCGTCCGTACGAAATCGCCGATCTGCCAGTGCAGCAAGGTATTTCGTTGCGGACGACTTTTTTGTTTTTTTTACTCCACACGCCAACATGAAAACACCTCTCCTTTATTTATTGCTCCGCCGATAACATGGCACTTTTGCCATTCAAAATATACAACCTGACTTGAAACGTCGGTTTCATACAGGAATATCATTCATTTTTTACCCGCTCCTGATGTTGTAACGAAGGTGATGCCCGGGAACAAAATCGGAAGCAGGAACAGTACATTTCAAAAACGGGGACGTTATTTCCCCCACACAAAGAGGTGAATAGTGAGTGGTCAGTAGTGAGTAGTGAGTAGTCAGTGAATAAATCACTACTCACCACTCACCACTCACTACTGACCACTCACTACTCACCTCTTTGTGTGATTTTTTCGGTTTTTGAAACTGTTGCCTGCTACATTCGGCAAAAGTTCCGGCAAACAGCCAGTTGTACAACGAAAAGGAGCACAAATGCTCTTTACATATGGGAAAACAAATCCCGCTCCGTACCACGTTCAACCTCCCGGATGGACGTGAAATCGCGCTCGAAACCGGCAAACTCGCCGCTCAAGCCGATGGCTCCGTTATGCTTCGCATGGGCGACACGATGCTGCTTTGCACCGTAGTCAGCATGAAAAAAGCAAAAGAAGGCCAGCCTTTTTTCCCGCTTTCTGTGGATTACCAGGAAAAATTTGCGGCAGTAGGCCGTATTCCTGGCAACTTCTTCCGCCGCGAAAGCAAACTGTCCGACTATGAGGTATTAATCAGCCGCCTGGTCGACCGCGCTCTGCGCCCGCTGTTCCCCGACGGCTACATGAACGAAACGCAGGTGATCATCAACCTGATTTCTGCCGACAAGGACGTAATGCCCGATGCCCTGGCCGGTCTGGCCTGCTCGGCTGCCATGGCCGTGAGCGATATTCCGCTCGAAGGCTTGTTCTCGGAAGTACGCGTAGCCCGCATCGACGGCAAGTTCGTGATCAACCCAGGCCGCGCCGAACTTGAACACGCCGATATGGACTTCATCGTAGCCGCCACCAAACACGATATTACCATGGTGGAAGGTGAGGCCAATGAATGCCAGGAAGAAGAACTGGTGGAAGCCATGAAACTGGCACACGAAGTGATCAAAGTACAAATTGCTGCTCAGGAACGCCTGGCAGAAATGGTCGGCGAAAAAGCCCTTGTGAAACGTGCACTGCCGGAAATTCCTGAAAACGAGGAACTGAAAAAACGCATCGAAGCACTCATGTCTGATGACGTTTATGCCCTCGCCCGAAGCGCCTCCAACAAAGATGCCCGCAAAACGCGTATCGAGGAAATCAAGGAAGCCACCATCACAAAAGTAACCGAAGAATTTGGCGAAGAAGTGATGGCAGAATGGGGCGCTGCCGCTGATCGCTACTTCGAAAAAGCCAAAAAACGCATCATCCGCGATGTGGTGCTGAGCGATACCAAACGCCTCGACGGCCGCAAAACCGACGAAATTCGCCCGATCTGGTGCGAAGTGGACTACCTGCCCAGCACACACGGCTCTTCCATCTTCACCCGTGGCGAAACGCAGTCGTTGACCTCGCTCACCTTGGGTACCAAAGAAGACCAGGCGCTGATCGACACGGCGCTGGATCCGCACGATGAAAAGTTCATCCTGCACTACAATTTCCCGCCGTACAGCACAGGCGAGGTAAAACCCATGCGCGGCCCCGGTCGCCGCGAAGTTGGGCACGCCAACCTGGCAGGCCGTTCGCTGCGCAAGGTGATGCCCACTGATTTCCCGTACACGGTTCGTCTGGTATCCGACATCCTCGAATCCAACGGTTCGTCTTCCATGGCGACGGTATGCGCCGGTACGCTGGCACTGCTCGATGGTGGTGTGAATATCAAAGCCCCGGTGGCCGGTATCGCCATGGGCGCTATTGCCGACGAAACAGGCCGCATCGCTATCCTCTCCGACATTCTCGGCGATGAAGATGCCCTCGGCGATATGGACTTCAAAGTAACCGGCACTGCCAAAGGCATTACCGGCACGCAAATGGACATCAAAATCGACGGCATGCCGTACGAAATGCTGACCAAAGCGCTGCTGCAAGCCCGTGCAGGCCGCTTGCATATCCTTGGTGAAATGGCCAAAGCACTCGCAGAGCCGCGTACCGACCTGAAACCGCACGCACCGCGTGTGATGGAGTTCCGCATCCCGCGCGACTTCATCGGCGCAGTGATCGGCCCGGGTGGTAAAGTTATACAGGAAATGCAGCGCAATACAGGCACCACTATTTCCATCTCGGAAGACGAACAAGGCGGTATTGTGGCCATTTTCAGCCCCGATAAAAAAGCCATCGACGCTGCTTACGCACAAATTCAGGGTATCGTATTCATGCCGGAAGTTGGCGCGGTATATGAAGGCGTGGTGGAAGAACTGGCCGAGTACGGTGCATTTGTCAAATTTAAAGGCAAAACCGGTTTGTTGCACGTTTCCGAATACGATCACCGTCGTATCGAAAACATCGCTGACGTACTGAAGGTTGGCGACGCTGTGTCGTTCAAAATCCTCGATGTCGATCCGAAAACCGGCAAGATGAAACTGTCTCGCCGCGCTATCGTAGCCAAACCTGACGGCACCATGCCTACCGACGAAGAAAACGCAGCCCGCGCACAACGCGGCGGCGGTGGCGGTGGTGGTCGCGACGGCGGCCGTGGCGGTCGTGACGACCGTCGTGGCGGTGGCCGCGATGATCGCCGCGGTGGCGGCGGCGGCGGACGCGATGGCGGACGCGGTGGAAGACATTAATAGAGGTGAGAGGCGAGAGGTGAGAGGTGAGAGGTGAGAGCGTGCCTGACAGATTGATTTTTTTGGAATAATGCGAAATACCAGCCGGTTGGGGACTTGTCCTCAGCCGGTTTTTTTGTTATCAGGGGTGGTAAAAAGTCGACAGTCCTAAGTCCACAGTCCTGAGTCTGTAGCGTACACCTGAATAAGCCGGGTATATCAATTAAGTTATGCAAAGAGTGATTGTTGTATGCTCCAGACTGAGGACTGAGGACTCAGGACTGTCGACTATTTCCCCCTCCTGATAACTAATAACCGATAACAGATAACTATCTTACCACCCCTGATAACCAATAACGGATAACCGATAACTAAAATGCTAGATCGTTCCAGCACATTACTCACCTTGCTCACAGGTATTTTACTCTGTTTTTCCTGCACAACGCCACGCAGTGTAGCACGGAAAATGGAAAAAGAGGTGCGCCATTCACCCGTATTCAGCCGGGCTTTTACGGGATTTACCTTGATGGATCCCGAAACGGGCAAAATCCTCGCCGATGTAAATGGCGATCATTTATTTACCCCGGCTTCTACGACCAAGATACTGACGTTGTACACCTGCCTGAAAATGCTGGGCGATTCTGTGCCGGCCCTGCAAATACAACGACGCACCATCGACGAAACCACCCAGCAGTATGCCTTGTTGCTGCGCGGCAGCGGTGACCCCACTTTCCTAAGCCCGTTTTTTCAGTATTGGCAAGGCGCTTACCAGACATTAAAAAATCGGCCGGAAGCATTGCAACTGCTCGCCCGCGAGCCTGCGCCCGAACGTTTTGGGCCCGGCTGGGCCTGGGATGACTACCCTTACGGGTATCAGGCCGAACGCAGTACTTTCCCGATATATGGAGGTGTGGTTAGGTATGTGCCCACCACAGATTTTCAATACGAGATTCAGCCACCCGTTTTCAGAGAGCATTTTATGCAAGTATTCCAGAAAGGCGGTTTTGCCGACCATATCGTGCGCAGCGAATTTGAAAATGAATGGCGCATACCTGGCCTGAATGCACCCAAAGAAGAAAAATGGCTTCCTTTTACCGCTCCAGACCGTGCTGCCCTACTGGCCGACACGCTGGGCAAAGCGGTAAACACCTACACGCCTTACCCTTACGAATTGATACCTAACGAGTGGCAAACCCTCTACTCCACCCCACTCGATACCGTACTGCGGCGCATGATGTATCAAAGCGATAATTTTATCGCTGAGCAAATGCTTCTGCTTTGTGCAGGCGAAAAATTCGGCCTACTCCAGCAGGATACGCTCATCAACTGGATGCTCGATTCTGTACTGACCGACCTGCCACAGCGCCCTCACTGGGTAGAAGGCTCCGGACTGTCGCGCTACAACCTCATTAGTCCGCAAGACCTCTCTACCCTCTTGCTGCGCCTCTGGCGCGAACAGCCGCACGAACGCCTGCTATCCTTGTTCCCCAAAGGCGGCGTCGATGGCACCCTGGCCGACTGGTATGCCGGGAAAGATGGAAAGCCCTATGTTTTTGCCAAAAGCGGCTCCATGAGCGGCGTCACCTGCTTGAGCGGCTATGTGCGCACCCGACAAGGGAAATTCCTCATTTTTACTTTTATGACCAATCATTTCACAGGCAGCAGCCGGGCCTGGAAAGAGGAAATCAGTTGCTTGTTATCAGTTATCGGTTATTAGTTATCAGGGGTGGTAAGGAGACCATCTGCACATTTTTTTGGCTTGACTTTTTGTGTGGCCAAAAGAATGTGCAGATGGTCTCCTTACCACCCCTGATAACTAATAACCGATAACTGATAACCGTAAGTAGGAAATTTTTCGTACGAAAAATTTCCTACTTACGGTTTCCTGCTTATATTTGCCCCATGAAACAGCAACACGATCCATCTGGCGCCTTGCCGGAACCCACTAAATCGGAACTGGAAATCCTCCAGGTATTGTGGCAGAATGGCCCTTCCACTGTCCGCTTTGTCAATGACAACCTGAATGAACAAATGCGGGAGGTGAACTACTCTTCTACGTTGAAACTCATGCAGATCATGCTCGACAAAGGCTTGCTGGTACGGGAAATTGACGGCAAAAACCACATCTATCACCCGGCTGAACAGCAGGAAGTCACACAGGCAAAGGTCATTCGCGGCCTGGCGACTATTGCTTTCGGCGGGTCGCCTGCCACGCTGGCATTGCGGGCACTGGGTTCCGGCAACACCTCGGCAGAAGAACTGGAGCAAATCAAGTTATTGATCCAACAACTTGAAAATCAACAAAATAAATAAATTCCTCTGCTATGGAAACAATCCCGTTTTTTATCCCCAGGTCGCTGGGCGAGGCCTTAGGCTGGACGGTGCTGCACAGCATTTGGCAAGCCGGCTTGGTGGCGCTGCTCACAGGCGTGCTGCTTATTGTATTGCGCAGGAAATCGGCCAAAACACGTTACTGGGTTGCCAACACTGCCCTTTTGTTGATTTTGCTGGCGGCAGCAGGCACCTTTGCCTACTATTTCCAGTATTCTGCGCCACCTGTTTTGCTTGCAGAAACAACTTCGGGCTCTACGCAGGCAATGAAAGGTGCTACTGCTCCTGTACTGGCATTTCAGCCGGCTGAAATGTCGGCAGGTTTCAACATGAGCGCCTATTTCAACCAAAACCTGCCACTGGTGGTAGCCTGCTGGTTTTTGGGGCTGTGCGTATTTCTCCTGCGTTTGCTCGGCAATGTTGGCTATGTGTACTACCTGAAAAACCACCTGAATTTTCCTGCCGAAGAATACTGGGACGAGCTGCTTCAAAAATTGTTGCGTACTGCGCGCATACAACAACCTGTGCGCCTCGTCGAGTCGGCACTGGTGCGCACACCCATGGTCATAGGTCATCTCAAGCCCCTCGTTCTTTTTCCCATCGGCCTCATCAACCGGCTCGACCCGCACCAGGTGGAAGCCATTCTGGCGCACGAACTGGCGCATATTCTGCACCGCGATTACCTGTTCAACCTGCTTCAATGTCTGGTGGAAACGCTGTTTTACTACCACCCTGCGGTGTGGTGGCTGTCGGCGCGGGTGCGGCACGAACGCGAAATTGCTGCCGACGACGCTGCCGTACAACTGACCGGCAAATCCATGGAATATGCCAAAACGCTGGTACTGATCCAGGAAATGGCTATGATACCACTCCAAATGGTTCCTGCCTTCTCCGGCCCTCGAAAAAACCAACTTCTCTACCGGATTCAACACATTTTACGCGTACAACAAACAACGAATTTAGCTATGGAAAAAATCATCGGAACCTGTGCCATTCTCCTGGTCATCATCGGACTGGGAATGGCACAAAACAAAAACAACAACAGCATCTCCTACCAACACGTCGAAACCATTGCCAATGGAAATGACCTGAGCGGCGTGTGGGAGGCCAGCATCGAAAACGACAAGGTGTGCGTCAATTTCAGCAGCCGGCGCGAACATTTTTCCTGGAACAACGGTAACTGCTACCTGAAATCTGACTTTTCAGCGCTGCCCACAGTGGAATCGGAATTTACCCTCACACGCCCTGCCGGTGTGATGACCTTCAAGGGAAAATTTGAAAACAATGAAGGATACGGCCGTTTCCGATTTGTCGCAGACGCCTCCTTTTCATCGTGGCTGAGTGAGCAGGGTATCACCGGCATCGACGATTTTGCCATGCTGAACCTGTTTCTTGCCAATATCGGGAAGGACTACGTTCAGTCCCTGCAAAAAACAGGCCTCGGCAACATCTCCGGCGACGAGCTGCAAAGCCTCGCCATACAGGGCGTCGATCAGAAACGCATCGAAGAAGTACGCGGCATTTCAAAATCACTCGATGCCGGCGATCCGTCCATTGAAACCATTCTGAACCTGACCATCCACGACATCGACCAGGCGTATGTGAAAAGTATGAGCCAGGCTGGCTTCGGTACACTCTCGCTGGAAGACATCATGAATGCCAAAATTCAGGAAATTACACCTGAATACGTGAAGCAGGTCAATGCAATGGGTTTTGGAAAACTCTCATTTGAAGATGTGCTTAATTTTAAAATCCACGAAATCACGCCGGAATTTTTGAGTGGACTAAAAAGCGCAGGCATCACAGCAGAATCAGCCGAAGATGCGCTCAACCTGCGTATTCATGACCTGTCGCCCGAAACCATTGCCGAAATCAAAAAAATGGGCTTCAAAGACTTGTCTACCGAAGACATGCTCAACCTGAAAATTCAGGATGTTACCCCGGCATTTCTGGCTAATATGCGCAAGGCGGGTTTCGACAACCTGTCGGCAGAAGAGGCGCTGAATCTGAAAATTCAGGATGTTACACCTGAATTTGTAAAGGAAATGGAAAAAGCAGGATTTAAAAACCTCTCAGTCGACGACGCGCTCAACCTGAAAATACAGGACGTCAATCCTGCCGACCTGGAAGGCTATACCAAACTGGGCTTTCAAGAAATCGACGTAGACAACGCGGTCAACCTGAAAATTCACGAGGTCACCCCCGAATTCATCCAGTCTATGCGCAGCAAAGGCTTCGTCGACCTCGACCTGGAAGAATATGTGAATTTGAAGGTGCAGTACGGAGACAAAATCAAGAAGTGAGAGGTGAGAGGTGAGAGTCCGTAGAGTACACGTTGATACTTTTGGCATTTATTTTCACAAAAACCAAAAGTACCAACGTGTACTCTACAGACTTAGGACTTAGGACTCAGGACTTAGGACTTACGACTCAGGACTTATATCTTTGCAATAATCGTTTTATTCCCCTTCACCATTTCATCCATTTTCACCTCCACTTTTGCATCGAGCGGAAGATAGAGGTCGACACGAGAGCCAAATTTAATAAATCCCATTTCGCCGCCCTGCTGTACTTCCTGGCCTTCCTTGATATACCATTTGATGCGTTTGGCCAGCGCGCCGGCAATCTGACGCATCAGGATTTCGGCATTCCCCATGCTGTACACAACGGTGGTACGTTCATTTTCCGTGCTGCTTTTCGGGTGCCAGGCCACCAGATATTTGCCTTTGTGGTAACGAAAATACTGCACTTTGCCGCTCACCGGATTTCGGTTGACGTGTACATTGAACGGCGACATAAAGATTGACACCTGCAATCTTTTTCCTTTAAAGTATTCATTTTCAATGGTTTCTTCAATCACGCACACCTTGCCGTCTGCTGGTGCGTACACCAGGTGATTGTCTGTCACTTCGATGCTGCGCACCGGATTGCGGAAGAATTGCAGGATGATAGCATATAGAATGAGCGACAAAAAAAATACTGGCCAGAATGCAATCGGCAGCAGTTGATTGATGGCGAAATTGAGTGCGATCAGTACAATCGCAGAAATAGCCAGGAGGGAGTAACCTTCTCTATGAATTCGGAAGAGCATTATCTTTTTTGAAAAAACGTGAGGAAATAAAGGCGGCACAAAAGTCAGAATGTTTTTTTGAAAGTGCGCAAAAGTAAAAATTCCTATTTTTGCGGCCAAAATCGAAGGTAATTTGTGTTTGAGGGGTGGTGGTGTTTTAGTGTTTTAGTGTTTTTGTAGAACGTTCCCTGGAGCATTTGATAGCAAGGGGCCGCTTGATTCCAAAAGACAAAAGCAACGCACCTCCAAAACACAAAAACACCAAAACACTAAAACACCAAAACACCAAAACACTAAAACACATAAAAAAAGCATGAAAGTAGCGGTTGTTGGCGCTACCGGTCTGGTAGGCTCAAAAATGTTGCAGGTGCTCGAAGAGCGCAATTTCCCGATCACCAAACTGCTGGTGGTTGCCTCCGAGCGCTCGGTTGGGAAAACCATCAAGTTTCGTGGCAAACGCCATAAGATCATCAGCATGTCTGACGCCGTGGCCAAAAAGCCGCAGGTGGCTATTTTTTCTGCCGGTGGCAGCGTTTCCAAAGAATGGGCGCCACGCTTTGCTGAAGTAGGCACCGTGGTGATCGACAATTCTTCTGCATGGCGCATGGACCCCGAGAAAAAACTCGTGGTACCGGAAGTGAATGCCGATGTACTGACCAAAAAAGACAAAATCATCGCCAATCCCAACTGTTCTACCATCCAAATGGTGGTAGCGCTCAAGCCATTGCACGATAAATATAAAATCAAACGCGTGGTAGTGAGCACCTACCAGTCGGTCACAGGTACCGGCGTAAAAGCCGTCAATCAGTTGATGAACGAGCGCAAAGGCAAACAAGGCGATCGCGCGTATCCATACCAGATCGACCTGAACCTGCTGCCGCACATCGACGTGTTTACCGAAAACGGCTACACGAAAGAGGAAATGAAAATGGTCAACGAGACCAAAAAAATAATGGGCGACGACTCGATCCGTGTTACGGCTACCACCGTACGCGTACCTGTGATCGGCGGGCACTCCGAATCGGTGAATGTGGAATTCGAACGCGATTTCGATCTCAATGAAGTCCGCAATTTGCTGGCAGCGGCTCCCGGTGTGGTTATTACCGACAACCCTGCGGAACTGGAATACCCGATGCCGTTGTTTGCGCACGACAAAGACGAGGTATTCGTAGGTCGCCTGCGCCGCGATGAAAGTCAGCCTAACACCCTGAATATGTGGGTCGTATCTGACAATCTGCGCAAAGGCGCCGCTACCAACGCCGTTCAGATTGCCGAATACCTGCTCGAAAAAGGTATTTTGAAATTAAAAAAGAAAAAAGCGGAAGCCGCACTCTAATTTTGCTCCCGTATTCGGATCATGGCATCGGGCGAACGGCAGACAACGCCCCCTACCCTACGACCCGAAATCAAAACAAGCGTTTAACGTCTGTCGTCACCACTGTCAATCGTAAAGTAAGACATGAAGAACAAAGTTGTCGTTTGGGGCACCAACGCAGAGAATGAAAAGGTACTGATCGCACTCGAATTGCAGGCAGAAGCCAACAAAGTGATGCTGTATACTTTCCCGGAAGCCATTGCTCCCGAAGAATTCGTCAATAAAATGATGAATGAATGGCGCGACGGCAAACCAGTGGATTTCCCGGAAGGCTATACCAGCCTCGAAAGGGAACTCAGCGTTACCGAAAGCCTGCTGCCCGATGATCTCAAGGTTGAACGTGGCGACCTGATCCAACGCGCCCAAACGGAATGGCATTTCGCCGTGCTTTCGGCCAAACTGCACACAGTATATCAACAGGAACTGGCCGAATTCAAAGAGAAAGTTCAGGCCCTCAGTACCTATGATAACAAATTGTGGGACAGTCTGAAGTCGTTCTGGGACAAGGTACAATCACAATCGCGCGAACGCAACTTGTTCCGCGAGCATGCCGACAACCTGCGCGACAATATCAACGTATTGTTCGACGACCTGAAAAAAATGCGCTCCCAGGTGCAAAGCGAATTCATGGAGAGTTCCAAATCCGTTTATGAGGACTTCAACAAAGCCCTCGACGATGTGGAAGCGCGCATCGTTGCCGGCGGCGCCAAACTCAACAGCGTTTTTGAAGACCTCAAACAAATGCAGCGCCGCTACCGCGACGCCCGCATGAGCAACGAACACCGCAATCAGTTGTGGGATCGCCTCGACGGCGCTTTCAAAAAGGCCAAAGAACGCAAGTTCGGCCCCGGCGCCAATGAAGGCTCTATTGCCGACCGCCATGAAAGCCGTATGAAAGGCCTCAATGATGCCATCAAACGGATGGAAGACAGCGTGCGCCGCGATGAGGAAGACCTGCAATTCCAGCAGAAAAAGGTAAACAATACCGAAGGCCAACTCGAAGCGCAAATCCGCATGGCCAAAATTAAAATGATCGAAGAACGCCTCTCTTCCAAACGCGATAAACTGGCAGAAATGAACCAGACGCGCCAGGATGTGGAACGCCAGATCAATAGCGCCCGCGACAAGGAAGCAAAACGCGCCGAGAAAGAAGTGGAAAAACAAAAACTCGACGCCGCTCGCGAAGCCGCCAAAACGGAAATCGCCGCTTCTATCAAAACCAAAGGCGAAAAAGAAGACTCTCTGTTTGAAGCCGCTTCCAACGTCATTGGTGATTTGCTGATGGACGCACTGGATACTGCCAAAGCAGTGGCTTCCGTGGTGGCCGATAAAGCCGAAGAAGCCTATGACAAGGCTGCTGATAAAGCGGAAGAGGCATACGAAAAGGCGAAAGACAAAGCCGGAGAAGCATACGAAAAAGCCTCCGACAAAGCAGAAGAAGTGTACGAAAAAGCAAAAGACAAGGCCGGAGAGGTATACGAAAAGGCTTCCGACAAAGCAGAAGAACTGATCGATAAAGCCAAGGAAACTGCCGCCAATGCAGTGGACGCCGTCAAATCTAAAGGCGAAGAGGCTGCTGAGAAAGCAGAGGAAGTCGTTGAAAAAACAGAAGAAGCCGTAGAAGAAACGGCTGAGAAGATAGAAGAGACTACACTGGAATCTACGTCCGGCGATGACAAGAAAGACATCATCATCGATGTGGTGGTACACAAAGACGACGAAAAGAAAGTGGACGATACAAATGCTGAAGGGTAAATACCCGGGGCTCGTTTAACATGATATATCCCGAATTTTGGTTGCGGCCAGAATTCGGGATTTTTTTTCCCGTATAGTGGTTTCCCGCAGATATCGCAGAATACACGCAGAATTCGCAGAACGTAGAGTACACAATAACCATCAATAGAAAATCGTAGGTGTACTCTACGTTCTGCGAATTCTGCGTGTATTCTGCGATATCTGCGGGAAACCACTATACGGGAAAAAACTCTAACACCGATCGAAGTATCTCTTCTGTTTTTTATTTCCCCGTCCTCCAGTCCTGCGCATTCAAACACTGCGCCGCCGTCAGCCCACCTTTTCGCGCAGCAAATACGCCGTACCGCAAATCATGCACCCCATCTTTGCTATGCGCATCAGGGTTGATACTGACTTGGATGCCGCGCCGCACGGCATCCTGTATAAGCGTCCAGTCGATATCCAGGCGATACGGATTGGCATTGAGTTCGATGGCTACGCCGTGTTTGGCGCAGGCATCGAGTACCACATCCCAATCGAGCGGGTAACCTTCGCGGCTGAGCAGCAGGCGGCCTGTCGGGTGCCCGAGAATCGTGGTATATGGGTTTTCGATGGCCCGCAACACCCTTTCCGTGGCTTTTTCCTTCGACATTTTCAGGTTGGTATGCACCGATGCGATGACGAAGTCGAGTTGCTGCAAAATTTCGGGCTCGTAATCCAGCGAGCCATCGTTCAGGATATCACTTTCAATGCCTTTCAGGATGCGGAAAGGCGCCATTTCGGCATTGAGTTGGTCTATTTCGGCCATTTGTGCCAGCAGTCGATCCGGTTTGAGGCCATTGGCATAAAACGCCGCCTGGCTGTGATCGGTAATGCCGATATAGTCATAACCCATAGATCGAACGTATTCGCACATTTCCCGCAGGCTATGGAGTCCGTCGCTCCAGGTAGTGTGTACGTGCAGCACGCCTTTAATATCCTGTTCTTCAACCAGTTGTGGCAGTTTTTGCTGTTTGGCGGCTTCTAGATAGCGGCCGTCTTCGCGTAGTTCCGGCGCGATAAAAGGCAGTGCTGCGCGTTCGAACACCTCGTATTCGCTGCGCAGGTTTTTGAAAGAAATGCCGGGCGCTGCGGCTACAAAAGCATCCAGAAAAGCCTGGCTACCTGTATGTTGAAACAATTTGGAGCCAAACTCTTCGGTCATACAGCGATGTACCGTTACCAGCGTATTGTTCTGAAGGCGCACTTCATACCGGATCGTGCTTTCCGTTTTTTCCAGGGTAATGGTAGAGCCATCAAAAACCGCACTGAGGTCGCCATTGTAGCCTACCAGTATCTCGATATGCTCGACAACGGGGCAACGACGGCGTAGTTCGCCCACGGGCGACACGTAGGCGCCTGGCAATTTTCCGGTGAGCCACACGCACACAAAATCGGCCTCTTCTTCCGCCACATCGATGTGTACTTTGTCGCGACTCCTGAAGAAATATTCGAGTTTCTGGCGCAGGTCTTCCTGGGTTTTCAGTCCAAAACCCTTGTATTCGATGAGGCGGTTTTCATTACAGGCATACCAGAGTTCGCCAACCGTTTCGAGGCCCATTTCCTTCCATACAACCCGCACCTTTTTTGGTCCGAAACCATTCACTTCCAGCATTTCGACGATACCGGGAGGTGTTTCATTGCGGTATTTTTCGAGTGCCGCCATTTTACCGTTACCGATCAGTTCGCGGATTTTGCCGGCAATGGCAGGCCCCACCCCTTTGATGCCCTTGATTTCCGGGTCGGACATATCGGCCAGCGGGCGGTCGAGTTTACGCAAGGTCAGGTAGGCATTCCTGTAGGAACGAATGCGAAAATCATCCTCCTCATGCAGTTCCATAAGGTTGGCCAGTTCGTCGAAGGAGTTGGCGATTTGTTTGTTGGTCATGAGAAGGGTTGATAAGTGTTGATGAGGGTTGATGAGGTTGATGAGGTTGATAAGGGTTGATGAGGTTGATGAGGTTGATAAGGGTTGATGGGGTTGATGGGGTTGATGGGGTTGATAAGGTTGATAAATTATTGCCCGAGATAAGGGAAAGATTTTTTATTCATAGAGTGGATGAATATCAACCTTATCAACCCCATCAACTCTTATCAACTCTTATCAACCCCCATCAACCCCTTTCCGCCCCATACAACAGCCACGCAAACGCGCCGATCCAGGCCAAAAGTACCAATTGCAGGAACAGGTCGCGCAGCAAAGCCCTTGTAGGAGATTCCGTTTTATTAAAAACCAGCGCCAATTGCAAATAGCGAAGGATACCCAGAATGACAAAAAACGTGGTAAAATAGATGCGATCGCTGCCGATACGCCCGGTCACTTCCGGCGAAAAACAATACATCAAATACGCCACAATGGCAACCGTAGAACACACCGTAATGCTCACATCCAGAAAAGGCAGGTTGTAACCTTCCAGCGCCTTGCGAAAGTTATTTTCACCCATAGCAATCACATACTCTCCGCGTCGTTTGGCAAGCCCAAGTATCAAGGCCAGCAGGAAGGTCAGCACAATCAGCCATTGCGATACCGGCACACCCGTAACTGCGCCACCGGCAAAAACCCGCAACAAAAACCCCAAACCAATCAGCGATACATCAATCAGGGCAATGTGTTTGAGCGAAAAAGAGTAAAACACATTGACCAGAAAATACAACAAGGTAAATACCAGCAAGTGTACGCTCAGGTATAACGACAAACCAGCACTACATCCAAGCAACACCAGCAAAATAACGATCGCCTGCGGCACACGGATAGCCCCGCTTGCAATCGGGCGTTTGCATTTATCAGGGTGGTTGCGGTCTTGCGGGGCATCCACCATATCATTGAGCACATACACAGCCGATGCAATGAGGCAAAAAGCCAGAAATCCCAGCAGCGCATCGCGCATAACCACTGGGTCGTTCAGCCGGGCTGCAAAAAACGCAGGAATAAAGATGAACAGGTTTTTTACCCAGTGTTCCGGTCGCAGCAGGGAAATAATCTGACGAGGAGCCATATCGGCAAAGGTAATATTTGCTTTAAAGCATGTTTGGGATTTTTTTGCTGGGCCTGAAAAGCGGCTTTTTTGCGCGTTTTTCACCTTTTTTTATTTACATAGTCACCGCTATGCGCATAAAAAAACGCGCAAAACGTACAAAAAATCCATCTTTTCAGGCCCGGCAAAAAATCCCAAACATGCTTTACAAAACCTCCATCGCCTGTTCCAAATCTTCCCACAACCATTCCGCATCTTCCAGTCCAATATAAAAACGCACAAAATTCCAGGGCAAATCAGGATCGGGTCGGCCGGGGATGTTGTAAAAACCCACCATCGGGATCATAAGCGATTCGTGCCCGCCCCAACTCACTGCCATCAGGAACCTGCGCAGGCGATGGATAAATGCTTCCATTTTTTCCATAGAATCGGCCCGAAACTGTACCGAAAACAAGCCGCTACATCCCCGCATCTGCCGCATAGCCAGTTCGCGCTGCGGAAAACTGTCGTGAAATGGATACCAGATACGCTCCACTTTCGGATGTTGACCCAGTCGGGTTACGATGGCCTGTGCGCTTTCGCTGCTGCGCTGCAGGCGCAAGGGCAGGGTGCGCAGGCCGCGAATAATGAGCGCGGCATCGTGCGGGGCCAGTGCAGCACCGATGGTCATGAGTTCGGAACTGAATATTTTTTGCACCATTTCGCTGGAAGCGCACAACACGCCCGCTACCACATCTGAATGCCCATTGAGGTATTTGGAACCCGAATGCAACACAATGTCGATACCGAATGCCGCCGGATTCTGGTACAAGGGCGAATTGTAGGAGTTGTCGATCATCGACACCAGCCCGTGTTTTTTTGCCAGCGCCGCACAGGCCGCCAAATCCTGGCATTCAAACGTCATGGTATTGGGGCTTTCGAGATAGAGTATCCGCGTATTGGGGCGAATGGCGGCGGCAATGTTATCTGTATTCGTGCCATCAACAAAAGTGTGCTCCACACCAAAGCGGCCCAACAGTTTTCGCAGCAAAGAAGAAGTCCAGGAGTATGGCATTTGCTGACATACCACATGGTCGCCCGCTTTCACATTCCCGATCACCGCTGCCGCAATGGCTGCTGCGCCGCTGGAAAACACCAGGGCATCTTCCGTACCTTCCAGGGCTGCCAGTTTTTTGCGCAGAATTTCTACAGTCGGGTTATTCCCCCGGCTGTACACGTGTTGATGGAGTTCGTCGGCAAACCCGGTTCGGAAACTGTCCAAATCCGGAAATACAAAATTGCTGCTTTGCACAACAGGCGGCGAAACCGCATGGAAATATTGCTCCCGATCTTCGCCCAGGTGGTTGAGGATGTGGGAAAGGGAAGTATCTTGCATATTTGTTATTGGTTATCTGTTATTGGTTATCTGTTATCAGGGGTGGGTAAGAGACCGTCTGTGGGTTGGTTATCGGTTGTCAAGGTGCTTTGGTATGTTTGGCTGTTTAACAAGGAATGCCAATCATATCTACAGACGGTCTCTTACCCACCCCTGATAACAGATAACCAATAACAGATAACCGATAACAAATATCTTTACCCTTCAAATTCCTTTCGTGTCTACCGTAAAAAAAATAGTCATTGTGTCACCGGCGCATCCATTGCGGGGTGGTATTGCCGCCTCTTCGGAGCGGCTGGCGCAGGCCTTGCAGGCCATGGGCCATGAGGTGGTGCTTTATTCATTTTCGTTGCAATATCCTGCATTTTTATTTCCGGGAAAAACGCAATTTACCGACGACCCGCCGCCAGCCGGGCTGCTCATCAAAACCCGAATCAACGCCGTTAATCCTGTCAACTGGATTTTGACAGGCCGGGCCATTGCACTCGAACAGGCCGATCAGATCATCGTACGGTTTTGGCTGCCATTTATGGGCCCTTGCCTGGGTACGGTGCTGCGCGTGGCACGTTTTTTTTCGCGTAAAAAACTGCAGATCACGGCGCTGGTCGACAACATCATACCACATGAAAAACGGTTGGGCGACCGGCCTTTTGCCCGGTATTTTGTCGGAGCCTGCGACGACTTTGTAGCCATGTCGCATTCGGTACAGGAAGAAATCGGCACGTTTTCCCGTACCAAATCCGTGCGTTTTGCGCCGCACCCAGTGTACGACAACTACGGCTCTTCCATGAAGAAATCGGAGGCACGGCAACTCCTTGAACTTCCTGCGAACGTGCCACTGGTGCTGTTTTTTGGCTTCATCCGGCGCTACAAAGGGCTCGACCTCTTGCTGGAGGCGCTGGCGCTTTCGCCCGGCGTGCATGCTGTGGTGGCAGGCGAGTGCTATGAAGACTGGTCGTTTTATCAGCAAATCATCGAACGGCACGGACTGGCCAAGCGGCTTCACATGCATGTAGATTTCATCCCGGCCGATCAGGTGCGGGTATTTTTTTCCGCTGCTGATTTGATCGTTCAGCCTTACCGAACTGCCACGCAGAGCGGCATTTCACAGATCGCCTACCATTTTGAACAACCCATGGTGGTGACCAATGTAGGTGGGCTGCCTGAAATTGTGACCGACGGCGTTTCCGGTTATGTAGTAGAGCCCGAGCCGGAAGCCATTGCCGCGGCCATATCAGATTTCTTTGATAATCAAAGAGATGCATCGTTTCAGGAAGGTATACGCCAGGAAAAACAACGGTTCACCTGGGAGTACCTGGCAGAACGTTTGCTGGAAACAGGGGCAGCAAATGCAACCCGAAAAGAATCTTGAGCATCAATCCAATATCATCAAAACGAAACCTGACTCCTATGCTCAACAGATTTATTTTTTCCCTGCTCCTGCTCGGTTGTTTCTTCCCTGTATCTGCCCAATGGCATATAGGCATACAAGCCGGGCCCAACATCAGTTCTGCCCTCCTCAAAGGCGCCCCCTCAGGCAGCAACCTGCAAACGACCAGCCGCGTGTACTATTTCGGGGGCCTGACCGGCGAATACCATTTTTCCAATAAATGGGGCGCTGCACTCGGTGTACAATATGCTGTGCGGGGAAATGGCTACAAGGTGCGGGAAAATCCGGTGGCGGTAGAATCGTTTCGTCGTCAGTACATCGATGTCACACCGGTACTTGTTTATCGCATTCTGGATCGCATCGATGTTCAGGCAGGCGCTTATTTTTCCTCCAAACTGGGCGAACAATTTCAGACTGGAAACTCCGAAGATTGGAATACAGGCATTGTGACAGTGTACGCGAACTCTGACTTCGGCCTGGCGCCTGGCGTACGTTTTCATGCCGGGAAATGGGTGTTTATTGCCAATGCCCAAATCGGCTTGAAACGCATTTCACAATTCGAATTTACCAATGAATTTGGCGGGGCTTCCTTGGGTAGCGAGCGTAACAGGTCGTTCCAAATTGGACTGGGGTATTGTATTTTTTAACGCTCCAGCACCTTCCGCATTTCACCACGAATATCTTCCGTACACAAATTACCAATGCTACCCTCATGGGTGTGGTGCAGCCCTGTGGAAATATCAAACTGAAAAGTGCCGGCTTCAATGGATTCACCCACTTGCCGGTATGCTTCCCGGAAAGGAAGTCCCTGCTTCACTTTTTCATTGACGGCTTCCACGCTGAACAGGTAGCGGTATTTTTCGTCGTCCAGAATATGGTCTTTCACCTGGATGTAGCCCAGCGCGTGGGTCATCATGGCAAAACATCCCTGCAATTCATTGAAGGCCGGAAACAGGATTTCCTTGGTCAGTTGCAGGTCGCGGTGGTAACCTGAAGGCAGGTTGGCCAGCAAGAGCGTCAGTTCGTTGGGCAGTGCCTGCAAACGGTTGCAACGTGCCCGGATGAGTTCAAAAATATCGGGGTTTTTCTTGTGCGGCATGATACTGCTGCCTGTCGTGAGTTCGGACGGGAAACTGATAAACCCAAAATTCTGATTGAGGTACAGGCAGACGTCCATGGACATGCGGCCGAGTGTTGCAGCCAGGTTGGCCAGGCTTTGTGCCACAATTTTTTCCGTTTTGCCCCGACTCATTTGCGCATATACGGCATTGAAATGGAGCGTGTCGAAGCCGAGCAATTCGGTCGTCATGCGCCGGTCGAGCGGGAAAGAAGAGCCATAGCCAGCGCCGCTGCCGAGCGGATTTTTATTGACGATGCGCGCCGCGGCCATCACCGTTTCCATATCGTCGACCAGGCTTTCCGCATACGCCCCGAACCATAATCCGAAGGAAGACGGCATGGCAATTTGCAGGTGGGTATAGCCAGGCAGCAAGTGGTTTTTGTATCGTTCACTGAGGTCGAGCAGCAGGTCGAACAGGGTTTGCACCGATTGCGTAACACCTTGTAATTCAGCGCGTAAGAACAGTTTTATATCCACCGCCACCTGATCGTTTCGGCTGCGGCCCGCGTGTATTTTTTTGCCGGCATCGCCGATCCGCTGCGTCAGCAGGTATTCCACCTGCGAGTGTACATCTTCCATATCGGGATCGATGCTGAAATGGCCCGCGCGAATGTCGCCCAGCAAGTTATTGAGTTCGTGGTGTACGAGCGTTTTTTCTTCCAGTGTTAGAAGCCCGGCCTTTTCCAGCATAGCGGTGTGCGCCAGCGAACCGAGCACATCGTATTCGGCCAGCAGCAGGTCGAACACACGGTCGTTGCCAACGGTAAAAGATTCCACCATTTCGTGGGTGGAGGTGTTGTTTTTACTCCAGAGTTTCATGGTTGTTTAGATAAAACGCGCGAATTGTTCCAACAAACGGATGTACAAATCAATTCCCTCCTCTATTTCTTTCACGTAAATAAATTCGTCGGCCGTGTGGCTGCGAGCGCTGTCGCCGGGGCCCATTTTCAAGGTGCGAAACGGCATCAGTGCCTTGTCGGAAGTGGTGGGCGAGCCATAACTGCTGCGACCCAAAGCGGCCCCGGCACGCACCAGCGGATGCTCTGGCGGAATGCCCGAAGATCGGATGCGCAGGCTGCGCGGTTGCACCTCGCATTGCACGTGTTGGCGCACCGTATCGACCACTTCTTCCAGCGTATAGCACTCATTAACACGCGCATCGACCGTAAAATGGCAAACGTCGGGCACCACGTTGTGTTGCGTACCTGCCTGTATGATGGTAACCGACATTTTCACCGGCCCGAGCAAGTCCGATTCTTTCGGGAAACGATAGGTGCGAAACCACTCGATATCGGGTAAGGCCCGGTACAGCGCATTGTCGCCTTCTTCGCGGGCAGCATGGCCCGAGCGCCCGTGGGCGGTACAATCGAGCACCACAAGGCCTTTTTCAGCCACCGCCATTTGCATTTGGGTGGGTTCGCCGACAATACCGCAGTCGATACGGCCCAGTTCGGGCAACAGCAGTTCGACGCCATTTTTTCCGGAAATTTCCTCTTCGGCAGTAGCCGCGAAGATCAGGTTGAACGGCAGGTTTTCTGTTTCATAAAAATACAGAAAAGCGGCCATCAGCGACACCAGCGGGCCACCGGCGTCGTTGCTGCCCAGCCCGTAGAGTTTGCCGTCCGAGATTTCCGCAGCAAACGGATCGCGGGTGTAGCCTGCATTCGGCTTTACCGTGTCGTGGTGCGAATTGAGCAAAATGGTGGGTCGGGATGCCTCAAAATGTTTGTTGCGCGCCCAGACATTGTGCAGCAGTCGTTGTGTCGCCACTCCTTTTTCCTGCAAAAAAGCGTCGATCAGGGCAGCCGTATCCGCTTCTTCCCGGCTGAAAGAAGGAATGGCTATCAGGCGACACAGCAGGTCGACCGCCTGTGCTGATAGCACCTGAACGGTGGTGGCCTCAGGCTTCATCATACATTTCGATGAGGGTGCCGTTGGTGCCTGCCACCAGATCGGGCAGTTTTTCGGCCTGCCCGATGATGACTTTTCGCACCCCTTTTTTCAGGGCGGCAAAAGCATTGTCTAACTTGGGAATCATACCGGCCGTGATCACCTGCTCCGAGCGAAGTTGTTGATATTGAGCAAGATGCAAGGTAGGCATGCGACTGTTTTCGTCGTTTACATCGAGCAGAACGCCGCTTTTTTCAAAACCGAAAATTAGTTGCACGGCAAACGCCGTACTCATGGCCTGCGCGATTTCCTGCGCGATGGTGTCGGCATTGGTATTGAGCAGTTGGCCCGCGCCGTCGTGCGACAGGGGCGCCACCACCGGCGTCAGTCCCTGTCCGATCCAGCGGTCGAGCAGCGGAATATTCACGGAATCGATGTCGCCCACCCAGCCGTAGTCGATACTGGGGTGGCGGCGTTTGTGGGCACGCAGCAGGTCGCCATCGGCGCCACATACGCCGAGCGACAGGCAACCCAGGGCATGGAGCCGGGCAACGATCTGTTTGTTGACCAGCCCGCCATATACCATGGTGGCAATGCGCAGGGTTTCGGCATCGGTGATGCGCCGCCCATCGATCATTTGCTGGGGAATACCCAGTTTTTCGGCGAGTTGGGTGGCTTGTTTGCCGCCGCCGTGTACCAGAATTTTGGCGCCGGGCAACGCCGCAAAATCTGCCAGAAAGGTGTTCAGCCGCGCTTCATCGTCGATAATATTACCGCCGATTTTTACCACATTCAAGGTGATTTTTTTCATGGACCGTTTTAAACGATGATGGAAAAAATGCTCGGAACATTGGTTAGGGCGCCAAAAGTATGGAATAGTGCGGCCTTGGTGTAATGTTGGGGGAATTATTCGTGTACGTTTAACGTCGGCAGGGTTTGAAACCCTGCCGACGTTAGAAACCCTGCCGACGTTGAATGATACCTTATTTTACCACTTTCACCGCGCTCGACACCCCGGCATCGCTGATGAAACGCAAAGCATACACGCCTGCTGGCAAATGACTTGCGGGTAATTGGAAATCATGTTTGCCGGCATCTACCTGCGCCAAGCCTTTGGAAAGCACCACTTTACCCTGAGCATCCAGCAATTCGGCCCGACCCAGTCGGAATGGCTTGGTATTCGTCAGCACAAATTGGATCGTATCGTGTACTGGATTGGGCGCCACCTGCACCCCGAATGCAGGATTTGACTCAACAGCAGGGGCGCCCGACGACTGGCCTTCCACCACCGTAATCGTCTGATTGGCAGGCGTAATGCCAAGCGTTTGCACCAGGCCGGAAGGCCAGCGAATGGAAATACTGTCGATTTGAGCAGCCGCGCCCACGCCGAAATGCGCCGTCAGGCTGTTTTGTCCGCAATAACCGGATTGCGCGCTGATTTCACGAATTTGATTTAAAGCCTGGCCCCCATTGGTGGTACTCACCCGAATCCGCGCGCCAATGGCGCTCAAATTGGACGTGACACCGATCAGTTTGATTTTCAACCAGTTATTGCCGTTTCCGTTGTTGATAAATACGCTGTGGTTGGGCTGAGGAGCGGTGTTGGTCTTTTTACAATTGGCAACCACCAGATCAGGGAAACCATCGTCGTTGAGGTCGCCCCAGGCTGCCCCGTACGAGCAGGGCGTGATAAAAGAAGGCAGGGCATCCTGGTCGCTCACAAAATTTCCAGCGCCGTCATTTTCATATAAAAAATTGACAATCAGCCCATTGCAGAACCCGTTGGCAACAAAAAGGTCGAGGTCGCCATCGTTGTCATAATCTTCAAAAGCACTGCCGAAGGTACAGCCACCGTCGGTACTGATGGGCCCGGGAGCGGCGGCTACGAAGCTGCCCGCACCATTGTTGAGGAACAGCCGGTTGTTATCGGGCACGAAGTTGCCGGTGTTGCCCACGAAGAGGTCCAGCAGGCCGTCGTTGTTCACATCGCCCCAACTGGCGGTGATCGAACTCTGGCTTTCCATCACTGTGGGGTCGTCGGTTATTTTGGTGAACGTGCCATTGCCATTGTTGCGGATCAGGTTGTTTTTGTTTTGTTCTTCATTGGTGACGTACAGGTCGAGGTCGCCGTCGTTGTCGTAATCGGCCCAGTTGGCCGAGCGGCTGGGCACCTGCTCGTTCATCCAGGTAGCATTAATTTTTGCAAAGGTGTTGTTGCCCGTATTGTGGTATAGAAAATTGCGCAGGTCGTCGCCGCCGCTGTTGGTAATAAAAACATCGACCAGTCCGTCCTGGTCGTAATCGCCGAAAGCAGCCGTTTCGGAATGGGTGCCGGTGTTTCCAGTGACGGCCTCTGCCAGGTGCGTGAAAGCGCCGTTGCCTTCATTTCGGTAAAAAAAATTGGGCTGTCCAAACCAGGTTACCATATAGGCATCCAGGTCGCCGTCGTTGTCGGTATCGGCAAAGGTGGTACCGTCGGAAGGGCTGTTGTCCGATACAATCGGGTCGCCTTCTACCTGCTCGAACGTGCCGTTGCCCTGGTTGAGGTACAGTTCGTTGTTTTGGCCCGTGTGCAGGCCATTGGAAATAAACACGTCGTCGAGGCCGTCGCCGTTGACATCCACGAGGTTGACGCTGCGGCTGTCGCCCGGTGTTGTGACGAGCGGCGAGTTGGTGAGTGCGGTGAATTGCTGGGCCATACCGGCCATGCCGATGACCACAAAAAAACAAGTTATGAGGATACGCATGAGGAGGATTTTTTGGGAAAATTAGGAGCATGGGGGCGGGTTTGTCTACTTTTTGGGGCGTTTATGTGGCTGCTCCGGTTAAAGGGCGGTTTGCTACCGTATGAAGGGCATTTTTATTCTTGCAGAATGCAGAGATTTTTGTGGCGTTTTTTTCTGTAGAGAAATTAAGCAAAGAGGAAACTTAAATAACGTGCGTTTTGGATAGGTTTTGTGTGAGATGTTAAGAGCGGGAGCATAGTCATCGTGCTATACTGTTCTTTTTCCTTGATGAAAAAGAACGAAAAAATCAAGGCTGTATTCAAATCCTGCGATTTTGCCACCCTTTATGCCGGGTTCGCACCCAAACTCGTCCCGCCTGCTGCGGGACTCAAACATGGGTGCTCTCTGCCGGCATAAAGGGCGCAAAATCGGGATTTGAATAAGGCCGTCCCAAAAGCGCTTGGCCAATATTGTGATATTCAAGCATTTCCACCTTTTTAGGGCGTTCTATCCAAAAATCACGTTAAATAGGAAATGATCGCCTGCAATTCCCCAAAAAACCAATATTACCTTCACAACATGAAATGGACAGATAATCACCTCGTGCGCCACGGCATATTCTGGCTGGTTTACTGGCTGGTAATGGGCTTCATCGGCGGCAGGTACGACTTGCAGTTTGCCCGCGCCTACACCCATGAGGCGATGGAATTGCCCTTGCGCATGGCGATGGTGTATGCGGTGCTGGCGCGCACGCCGGTGCTGGGCAAAGGCAACTGGTGGCGCTGGCTGGCCGAGGTGTTGGCCATACTCGTAGCGGCCACGCTGCTCGGCAGGTTGCAGTTGTACCTGCTCATTCACCCGATGTTGTATGCGCAGGATTACACGATGGAATACTGGGCTATGACGCGCATCCTGCTCAATTTCCTCGATTTTGCCTTGACCCTGTTTCTGGTGCTTTCGCTTCGTTTTGCCCGGCAATACATGGAGTTTTCGGCCCAAAAACAACAATTACTGCTGGAAAAAACCACCGCCGAACTGCATGCGCTGCGCAGCCAGACCAATCCGCATTTTTTGTTCAATACCTTGACCAACATTTATGTGCTGGCCCGAAAAAATGCCCCGGAAACGGCCGACGTGGTGCATCGTCTTTCGCAATTGCTGCGCTATATGCTGTACGAATGCGCCGCGCCGACGATTCCGCTCGAACGCGAACTTCACATTGCTGAAACCTATATAGACCTGGAAAAACTGCGTTTTGGCGAACGGCTTTCCATCAAAAGTACGCAGGAAATGGACCAGCCGCAGCACCCCGTGCCGCCGCTGCTGTTGTTGCCTTTATTTGAAAATGCGTTCAAACATGGGGCCGGAGAAAGCCGCTTTTCCATTGAAATAGAATGGGTTGTGCGGCTTCAACAGGGAGATTTGTACTTCCAGATTCGCAACAGCAAGGAAACTAACCCGAAAAACGCACCGACCGACTTGCCTGCCGGTATCGGCCTCGCCAACCTGCGCAAGCAACTCGATTTGTTGTATCCAGGCGCATACAGCCTGGACATTGAGGAAAGCGCCGAGCAATTTTCAGTAACCCTGCACATTCGTCATGTCTGAACTCTTGCGCTGCCTGATTGTGGAAGACGAATCGCTCCCGGCCGAGTTGCTGAGCGAGTACGTTCGGCAGACACCCGGACTGGTGCTGGCGGGCGTTTGCCCCGATGCCATTTTTGCGCTGGAATGGCTGAACCGCGAGCCAGTCGATGTGCTGTTTCTCGACATCCACCTGCCGCAGTTGAAAGGGCTGGATATGCTGGCGCTGCTGCCCGATCCGCCGCTGGTGGTCATCACCACGGCCTACCACGAATACGCGCTACAAGGCTATCGATTCGAGGTAGTGGATTACCTGCTGAAACCCGTCGATTACCCGCGTTTTCTGGAAGCCGTGGAAAAACTGCGCCGCCGACAGGCTACCCAAACGCCTGCGCCCAACGTGCTGGTTGTGAAGGTGAACAAGCGGCACATCCGCATTCCATTGGCCGACATCCTGTACATAGAAAGCATTAAAGAGTACTGCAGCATTCATACCACCAGCCAGTCCTGGCGCACACAAGCCACGCTCACAGAGATGGCGCAGCGGCTGCCGGTTGGGCGTTTTTCGCGTATCCATCGCTCGTATATTGTTCATTTGGAGCAAGTTACGTCGAGTAATATGGCGGAAGTGGTGGTGGGAAAGGTGGTTCTGCCGATTGGGCGGACGTATCGGAAGGGGGGGGTACAGAGTTCGCGTTAAATTAGTTGTTACTATAAATTGTAATTTCCGGGATGAAATCAAAATCCTTCAAATTATAGGTATGAAGCGGAATTTGGTATACGATAGATGTAGCAGCAATAATCGCATCGGGAATTTGAAGGCCATGACTCAATCGATAGGTTTCGATAAGTTCAATTGCTTTTGCCGAGATAGCGCTATCAATTTGAACAACATCATAAAACCTGATGCGCTTTTTCATTTGGGCTAATTCATTTTTATTGCCCATCCCTTGGAGCAGTTCCATGACTGTGATTGCAGACAGTGTTATTTGCTCCAGACCGATTTCATTCAATTGATCAATTGCATCTTGTCGACCGTTAAAGGCGCTGATGAAAATATTGGTATCGCATAGCACCATAAGTCAAGCATTCCAGTCTCGTTTCCAGTTTGCTGCCCTGATCGCTTCGAGGCTTCTCGGAGTATCTTTCCAAATCCCGAAAAGCATGCGTGGGTCAACCTTTTTATCTCCTTTTGTGATCGAAGGGAGTTGGCCCGACGGACCGGGAATTACCTCAATATTTTTGATATTCAGGCTCTTCAGTAAAAAGAGAATTTTTTCAACTTCTTGAATATCGAGTGCTTCAATTGTTACACGCATATTTTCTTAATGTTTGATTTTCAAAAGTAAAGGTTTTTATTGGGTTTTCAGCGGTTGATATTTTTTTCTTTCTCGGCCGTTGTTGGTGTCCATTGCCCCAATAATCGAGCCGCCAGGGCCATTATTGGCGGAAGGTTTTTTCATGCCTTTTATCGCTTTAATAACGTTGGAAGGTTTCCTTCTTGTCCCCACAATTCATCAATTGCAAAGTCTTTTCCGTTCAAATTTATGGATACCTCGTCTGCGGTCACTTCGCCAATATTTTTCTCGCATAGAATCACAGCCAATGCAAGCCCCCAAAATACTTGCTTGGGAATTTTAAAAACCCCATCAAAGTCGTCAATTATTGTATCATCCGTAAACTCAATTCTACTATCAATTTCACATTCGTGGATTAATCCACAGCGAATGATGTGATATATGATGTCTTCAATTCCTACATAGCCATCTCTATCAGTGTGTAAATCGCGGATATTTTCACATTTTATACGAATCCCTGATGCAAGTATGCCAGGAAAACCAAATGCTGTGATAATGCGAAGGTATTTGCTAATGAATTTTTTATTTCTATTATTATTTTTTCTTTCACTTGGAAATACTTTTTGAGCAGTTGCATCAATTGCCGAGCAAATTAAAGCCAATGAAACATCACGTTTTCCATAATTATGGAAAACTACACCGGCACTTACAAAATTCCCGATAGCCATTTTATCTTATTCTAGTTACGTTTAGCCCCCCTTAAAACCAATGCCAAAAACCACGCACGCGTACGCTACAGACTCAGGACTCCAACACCACTTCCGTTGCCCCATACCCATACTTATGGTGAAACTCATTTTTAAACTTCACCACATGCGGGTTGTCACGCAAGGCAGCGGCGATGCTTTCTCGGAGTTTGCCCTCCCCTACCCCGTGAATGACGAACACACGCGGGGCGCCAAGGCGAACGGCTTTATCCAGAAACTGGTGAAAATGAACCATTTGCAGGCGCAGAATTTCACCTTTATCGATGCGGTTGTGGCCGGGCAGCAGTTTTTCCACATGCAGGTCGATTTCAGGCTCAAAGCGGGCAAACTCTTCCACGTTGAATGAACTGAAAGGCCGGGAGTTGGAATGGCCCGACGACTTCGGTTTGCGCGCTTTCTGGCGGGTGTAGTCTTTCAGGTCTTCTTCGGGTTCCGATTTTTCAACAGGTTCGAATGTGTCGAGCAGTATGAAATGGTGTGCCGGCAGGTTGAGGAAGGGCACTGTATGCAGGTTGTTGAAAAACTGTTTGGGGCGAATTTTGTGCGTGTGTTCGATGGCCGTATCCGGCCCGGCGGTGGTGAGGCGCTGAACGCTGATCCAGGCTTCGAGGCCCTCGTTGAGGTCGTCGTAGAGGATGTCGCCCAGTTCGAGGGCCGCGTGGGTACTGATCTTTTCATCGATCGACACGATGTCGCGGTTTTGGGTAAAAAGATCAAATTCGAACAGAAATTCGTGCGTCGTGTCGTTGAGCAGCCAGGATTTGTACCGCGTCACCGTGCCATCGCGGCCGGGCATGGGCTCGAACACCAGTTGCAGGCCTTTCGGTTTCAGAATCTGGTACGGAATACGCAGTTCGCGGCGCGGAGGCGCTTCGGGCAGTTTTTCCACCTTTCCCTGCACAAATTTGGCGCCTGCGGACAGCGGTTCCGACATTTCGTCGCGTTGCAGGTCTTCTTCAAACGCCGGAATTTCAAAATCAGGGTCGCTGTCGAGGCGCACCTGCAGCATGCCGTCTTCCAGCATAGCCGTGATAGAGCCGGTTTCACCGGTGTATCGAAAACGCACCCTCGTTCCTATTGCAAAAAGCATACTGTTGTGGTTTTAAAAAAATTTCCCTGCGAAATGGCGATGATTTGCCGCAAGTCTCTACTTTTCGCAAAAGTAAGAAGTTGTCCGAGTTAATTTGTCGGCAACTTTCAGGAACAAGGCGAACACCAACCATAAAAGAAATGAATCAATCTACTGCCAGCGACCGCTACATTGCCGTCGATTTTTTCCGTGGCCTGACCATCGCGTTTATGATTCTTGTAAACACCGCAGGCGACTGGGAGCACATTTATCCGCCCTTGCGCCATGCTGTTTGGCATGGATGCACGCCCACCGACCTGGTGTTTCCGTCCTTTATGTTTATCATCGGGGTGTCGATGTGGTTTGCCTTTGCCAAATACGAGCGGAAATGGTCGCCGGAAATCGGCTGGAAAATTCTGCGCCGCACCGTTATTCTGTTTATGATCGGCGTACTGCTCAACAAATTTCCTTACTACTGGAAAGATTTTGAAAGTTGGCGCATCCTGGGCGTTCCACAACGCCTGGCGCTGGGTTACGGACTGGGTTCGGTGCTGGCGCTGACGCTGAATCGGAAGGCCCTCATCTGGGTATCTGCTGGTATTCTGCTCTTGTACTGGGCCATTTTATGGAAATTTCCGATCATGGCTCATGCCGATCCGTACGGACTGGCCACCAATGCGGTGCGGGTGCTCGACCGCATGTTGTTTGGCGACAGCCACTTGTACCATGGCGATGGCATTGCTTTCGATCCGGAAGGTTTGCTGAGTACGCTGCCAGCCATTGTCACAGTGCTGCTGGGTTGGCTAAGCGGCGAACTGCTCACGAGCCGGGCGCAACAAAAAGACCTGCTGGTACGCGACCTGCTGGTTTTTGGACTCATTTGCGGGTTTGCAGGGCTGGCCTGGGATCTGTTTTTCCCGATCAATAAAAAACTCTGGACGAGTTCCTATGTGTTGTATGCAGGCGGTATTTCCATGATCGGGCTGGCAGCCAGCGTCTGGGTCATCGACGTGAAGGGCTGGCGCAATGGCACCGGCTTTTTCCTGGCATTTGGCGCCAATGCCCTGTTTGCGTACATATTTTCGGAAGCGTTCATTATGACTTTGTCGGCCATTCGTTGGGCAACGGCGGACGGTGGCACGATGAGTGTGGCCGGATGGATTTACAATACCGTTTTCAAGCCGATCGAGGGGGCCGAGTTCAGTTCCTTCCTTTTTGCCTTCACGTATATGCTTTTGTGCTGGCTGGTGTGTCGATGGTTGTATGTGCGAAAAATTTACATCAAAATCTGATTGGACATGCAAAGGCGTACGTTTTTGTCGGCGGTCGGCCTGTCTGCGCTGGCATGGCGTACGCCTTTGTTTCGATCTATGGAAACAACCGATTCACTCAAACTGCACAAACCGCCGCGCCTGCAAGCGGGCATGACGGTGGGACTGATTGCACCTGCCAGTTCTTTTACGCCCGAGAAATACGAGGCTGCCCGAAAAAACCTGACCGCCCTGGGGCTCAAAATAGTGGAGTCACCGCACCTGCACGAAAAGAATGGCTACCTCGCCGGCACGGATGAGCAGCGTTTGTCTGACCTGTACTGGGCATTTGAAACGCCCGGCATCGACGCCGTGTGGTGCATTCGGGGCGGATATGGGTGCAGCCGCCTGTTGCCGATGATAGATTTCAACCGCATTCGCCGACACCGCAAGGTGTTTATCGGGTACAGCGACGTGACGGCATTGCACCTGGCCATTCAACAGCATACCGGACTGGTTACTTTTCATGGCCCGGTGGCGGCGTCGGAATTTCCGGCCAATACGCTGCAACATTTTCGTTCGGTGCTGATGGAACCCCTCACACCTTATATAGTACGCATTCCGGATTCGGCCGATTTACCTGCCGACGACCTGTACCAGCCATTTGTCATCACGCCCGGCTCGGCTTCCGGCCCGCTTTGTGGTGGCAACCTGACCTTGCTGGCAGCCCTCGTGGGCACGTCCTTTGCGCCGTTGTATCGCAACAAACTGGTTTTTATAGAAGATGTGGGCGAACAACCCTATCGCATCGACCGCATGCTCACCCAAATGCTGCAAGGCTCCGACCTGCGCCAGGCTGCGGGCATCGCGCTGGGTGTTTTTGCAGATTGCAAGTCCAAAGGCAGCGAGCCTTCTCAAACTGTAGCCGATACCCTGCGCGACCGGCTTGGCCCGCTCGGCATTCCGGTTTTGTATGGCTTGCCGTTCGGGCATGTGGCGCATCAAATGACATTTCCATACGGGATACAGGCAGCGCTGAATGCGAACGAAGGCAGCCTGACGCTGCTGGAGAAAGCGGTTTTGTGAGTCCTGAGTCCTAAGTCCTGAGTCCTGAGTCTGTAGAGTACACCTCGTTAAGATTGGCATCTACGAATATTTGGACCAAGGGTAATAAGGTGTACTCTACGGACTCAGGACTCAGGACTTACGACTCAGGACTCACAAAAAACTGTCGCTTGCCCGGCAAAAAAAACACCCATCCTGCCCTCATTGCAGATACAGACAAGCCTTTCCCAAACATTCTGCTGTTATTTTCTTTCGAAAGCCTTTGGTTTCCTCCAATCTCTCTATATTTGCGCACTTTTTTTGGAAAGTACGGGAAACCCCGTGCTTCCAGTTACCATGTGTATCACCTTATTCGGTCAATTTATTACGAACGAAGTATGCAAAGCAAAGGCGTTGTCAGATTTTTCTTTATCGCCCTTACGTTGGTCTGTCTGTATCAATTTGCGCTCGTCATCCCGACGAACAACATTGAAAGCCAGGCCCGGGGTTATGCCGACCAGATGTTGGCGAAAGAACCCAATGTAAGTTGGCGCACCCATTACAGCGAATACCTGGACTCTCTGTCCACAGAAACGGTTTTCACCATTCCGCTGATCAAAAAATTCACTTACCTCGACCTGAAGAAGAGCCAGTTGGCGATGGGTCTTGACCTGAAAGGCGGTATGAACGTGTTGTTGCAGGTAGACCTGCGCGACTTTCTGAAAAACCTCTCCGGCAATTCCACCGATCCTGCTTTTGCAAAAGCGCTCGATAAAGCCACCGAACGCCAGAAAACGGAGCAGGCCGACTATATCACGCTGTTTGCGCAGGCATGGCAGGAAGAAAGCGGCGGCAAAACGCTGGCGTCTCTGTTTGCCCGCAACGAAAGCCTGAAAGGCCAGGTTAATTTCGATTCTCCGAATGCCGACGTAGTGCGCACTATCCGCAAACTCGCCGACAATACAGTAGACGAAACCTTCAAGCGCCTGAAACAGCGTATCGACAAACTGGGCGTTGTGCAGCCAAATGTAAGTCTCGACGCTGCCCGCGACCTGATTCTCGTCGAACTGCCCGGCATCGACAACCCCGAACGTGCACGCACCATGCTGCAACGCTCGGCCAAACTCGAGTTCTGGGATACCTACCGCATCAGCGACGACGGTATTGCGCAGGGTTTTATGGCTGCCGATCAAAAACTGAAAGCCCTGGCTGCCGGCGATACTTCGCTGACGCAGGCTGTGCAAACAGTAAAAGATACGACTTACGAATATCCTGTAGGCGCCAATGGCCAACCGGATACAACGAAGCCGAAAGAAATGCGCGTCACGGATCGCCCGGTTGATCCTACGCAGCAGACTGGCGGCCCACTGCTGTCCAACCTGACGATGAATTCGCAGGGTGGCGGCGCGCTGTTGGCTTATGCCGACAAAAACAAAATGCGTGTTATTTCCGAGTACCTGAGTCGCCCGGAAATCAAAGCCCAGTTCCCGGCCGACCTGGAATTCCGCTGGAGCCAAAAACCGGTGGAAGACAAAGGTGTTGAAGGCAATACCATGGTCGGAAAATACGAACTGTATGCCATCAAAAAAGTGCGCAACTCCGATCAGGCTGCATTAGACGGCTCTGTGGTGACCAACGCCAGCGAACAACCCGATCCGACTTCCGGCGAGGTAACTGTTAGCCTGTCGATGAACAACGACGGCGCTAAAATCTGGGCTGACCTGACGAAAAAAGCCGCTGAAAACGGCAACCGTGAAATCGCCATCGTACTCGACGACGAGGTGGTAAGCGCTCCACGTGTAATCAACCCGATTACCGGCGGCAATTCTTCTATCACCGGCAATTTCACTGTAGATGAAGCAAAAGACCTGGCCAGCATCCTGCAGGTAGGTAAACTGCCGGCCGGTACGCATATTGTACAGGAAAGCCAGGTAGGTCCTTCGCTCGGCGCCGACAACATCAACAAGTCGCTGATTACCATGATATTGTCTGTACTGCTGTTGTGCGCATTCATGGTAGCCTACTATAACAAAGGTGGCT
Source organism: Saprospiraceae bacterium (assembly GCA_016787415.1). Taxonomy (GTDB): domain Bacteria; phylum Bacteroidota; class Bacteroidia; order Chitinophagales; family Saprospiraceae; genus M3007. Next base: position 65,131 of record JAEUUT010000055.1, read on the forward strand.
GGGTGAGCGTTATTGCCCTGCTCGCCAATATCTTCTTCATGCTCGGCACCCTGGCCTCGCTGGGTACGGTACTGACCCTCCCGGGTATCGCCGGTATCGTGCTGACGCTGGCTTCTGCCGTCGATGCCAACGTAATTATTTACGAAAGGATACGCGAAGAATTGCGAGCGGGATTGTCGTTGCACAAAGCCGTAGAAACCGGTTTCGGTCGCGCACTTCCTGCTATCCTCGACGCCAACACCACGCACTTGCTCGTAGCAGGCGTACTGGTGTACTTCGGTCTGGGCCCCATCAAAGGTTTCGGTACCGTACTGATCGTGGGTGTGCTGACCTCGTTGTTCACAGCCGTACTGGTTGGTCGCTACATCACCGAATGGTGGCTGGATCGCGGCAAAGACCTGAGTTACAGTTTCCCATGGTCGGAGAAATGGCTCGTAGGTTTCCACTACGACTGGATTGGCAAACGCAAATACGCATATATCTTCTCCCTGGTACTTACTGTAGTTGGTGTAGCATCGTTCTTCACACGCGGTTTCGAACTGGGTGTGGATTTCAAAGGTGGTTACTCTTACAACGTGAAGTTTGAAAACCCGGTAGAAATTGAACAACTGCGTGGCCCGCTGACCGAAGCGCTGGAAGGCAATCCGATCATCAAGGCGGTTAATACTGACAACACGTACAACATCACAACTTCCTACCTGATCAACGAACGTGGTGAAGGTGTGGCTGATCGTGTGGTGACCAAACTGCACGAAGGCCTTACCAAAGCAGGTGTAAATACAGAAGTGAATAACTTCAAAAGAACTGACGGTACGGGTACACACATCACTTCGTCGAGCCAGGTAGGCCCGACCGTAGCCGATGATATTCGTACTTCCTCGTTCAAAGCAGGCCTCTGGGCGCTGATTTCGATCTTCCTGTATCTGTTGATTCGTTTCCGCCGCTGGCAGTTCTCTCTGGGCGCCGTTGTGGCTTTGTTCCACGACGTACTGATTACGCTGACGTTCTTCACGCTGTTGCATGGTATCGTACCATTCTCGCTGGAAATCGACCAGGCTATCATTGCCTGTATCCTGACGGTTATCGGTTTCTCGGTGAACGACACGGTTATCGTTTATGACCGTATTCGTGAGTTTATCCACAAATACGCTGGCCAACCGAAAGAAGACGTACTGAACATGGCCATCAACACCACCCTGAGCCGTACCCTGATAACCTCGGGCACCATTTTGGCGGTGGTACTGATGCTGCTGCTGTTCGGCGGTGGCGCCATCCGCGGTTTCGCATTTGGTATGTTTGTCGGTATCCTGTTTGGTACCTACTCTTCTATCTTCATCGCTTCTGCGTTGGTAGTAGACTTTACCAAAGAAGCGGTGATTGAAGAAGGAAAAATCACTTCAAGCAAACCAGCAGAACCTGCTCCCGCCAAAACGGCTAAAGCAAAATAAGATCAGGTTCTTTCTGAATACTCAAAACCTCCTTTCGGCAGTGCTCGAAAGGAGGTTTTTTTATTGTGAAAAATAAATAGTTGACAAACGCCCCCTATCTTTCCGTCGCAGCGCAGGACTCCTTAACGCTGCCTGTTTTTACCAAAACGAAAAAGCAACCATGAACAATTTTCTAGCAGAGTTTTTAGGAACGGCCCTGCTCATTTTACTGGGCGACGGTGTGGTGGCAGGTGTGGTACTCAAGGACACCAAAAATGAAAATGCCGGCTGGATGGTCATCACGACAGGTTGGGCAATGGCCGTCACCTTTGCCATTTACGCAGTAGGGCGAATCAGTGGCGCCCACCTGAATCCGGCTGTTACGCTCGGGCTGGCGGCTACCGGGCAATTCCCTTGGGGGGACGCAGGCACATACATTTTGGCGCAGGTATCGGGCGCTATGCTGGGTGCTACGCTGGTCTGGCTACAATATCTGCCGCACTGGTCGCGTACGACCGATCCAGGCGCAAAACTGGCGGTATTCTGCACGGGCCCGGCTATTCGCAACACCACATCGAATTTTATCAGCGAGTTTTTGGGCACATTCGTTCTATTGTTTGGAATCATGGCGCTCGGCGCCAGTCGATTTGCCGAAGGCCTCAATCCATTGGTCGTAGGCGGCCTGGTACTATCCATCGGCTTATCGCTCGGCGGCACTACCGGTTATGCCATCAACCCGGCGCGCGACCTGGGCCCTCGTATTGCACACGCCCTCTTGCCCATTCCCGGTAAAGGCAGTTCCGACTGGTCTTATGCCTGGATTCCGGTGCTGGGGCCGATTTTGGGCGGGATTTGCGGCGCATTGGCGTACCGCGCCCTACTACTCTAATCGGTTATCGGTTATCGGTTATTAGTTATCAGGGGTGGTAAGGAGACCATTCGTACAGATGTTTGGCCACACAAAAAGGAATGCCGGGCATCTGTACGAATGGTCTCCTTACCACCCCTGATAACTAATAACCGATAACCGATAACCAACTGATAACTATTGTGCGAGGATATGCGCCATGCGCAACAGATCCTTGTTCACATTTTTGCTTTTGTTGATGGCTTCGGCAAATGGAGTGAAGGCAACATTGTTGTTTCGGATGCCCACCATCACGCCGGATTTACCATTCAGCAAGGCTTCTACTGCGTTGAAACCGAGGATACTGGCCAGCACGCGGTCGAAAGAACTGGGCGACCCGCCGCGTTGGAGGTGTCCGATCACGCTGACTTTAATGTCGTCGTAGAAGTCGATTTTTCCTTCTACTAATTTGGCGATGTCGTACACCGTACCCATGTGATTGCCTTCGGCCACAATCACGATACTGAACAATTTGGAGCGTTTGGCGCTGCGTTTGAGCAGTTTTATCACATCATCAATGGAAGAATCCTCTTCCGGAATCATGACGCCACCAGCGCCGCCCGCGATAGCCGTGTGCAGGGCGATAAACCCGGAGTGGCGGCCCATCACTTCCACAAAGAACAGGCGGTTGTGCGAGTCGGCGGTATCGCGAATTTTGTCCACTGCCTGCACCGCAGTATTGACCGCAGTATCAAAGCCGATGGTGAAATCGGTACCAAACAAATCGTTATCGATGGTACCCGGAATACCGATCACAGGGATATCTGGAAATTCCTTCATAAAATAGGTGGCGCCGGTAAAGGTTCCGTTGCCGCCGATAGCAATCAGCGCATCAATATCGTTATCCACAAGGTTTTCATATGCCTGTTTGCGGCCTTCCGGCGTCATAAAACGCTGACTGCGCGCCGTTTTCAGCACCGTCCCCCCTCTGTGAATGATATTGCTGACATCGCTGGTTTCCAGGCGTTTGATCGTTCCATCGATCATACCCTCGTAACCGCGCATGATGCCATATATATGCAGGTCATTGTTGAACGCATTGCGCACAATAGCCCTGACGGCGGCATTCATACCCGGCGCATCGCCACCGGAGGTAAACACCGCTATTCTTTTTATTTCCTTGTTCATGATTTACTGTAAATTAGTCAGTTGGATGCATGTGATAGTCGGCCAACTGGTAAATCGGTTTCCGAATAATGGAGCCGAGTTTGAGTTTGCGTTCATCCATACATTTGGATAGTACATCCTGAAAATGGTGGGCGATAGAGCCTACAAAATGCACTGGAACGTATTGATAGCCGTTGTATTTGCATACCTGACGATCGAGAAATTCTCCCAGGCAGTTGGATACCATTTCACGGACGAAAGGGTGTTGCAGGTTATCACCCAGAAAACGGGTAAAAGTAGCCAGGTACGCATTGGCGCCTTTTTCATAAATACGATCCTTGATGGCGTCCATTCCTTCGGGGTACGCTTCATCGAATGCAGCATTGAGGTCGGCCGGCAATTCCCGGTAGAACTTGGCGCGCAGCAAGGCTTTGCCCAGGTGCGTTCCGCTGCCTTCATCGCCCAGCAACCAGCCCAGTGAAGGTACGTTGTCGAGAATGTCGGTACCATCGTAATAGCAACTATTGGAACCCGTACCCAGGATACAACAGATACCTGCGCTGTGTCCGCACGTAGCACGTGCCGCTGCCAGCAGGTCATGTTCTACTTCCACTTTTGCCTTGGGAAATACCGCTTGAAGGGCTTTTGCTACAATATCCGCACGATGTTCGTCGTGCACGCCGGTACCGTAAAAAAATATCTCCTTTACCTCTTTCGGGGAGAGTTTCGGCGCGAGTTGTTCTTCAACAATCGCCTTGATCTCTTCAGTGCTGTGAAAAAATGGGCTGAAACCTACCGTGTTTTCCAGCCGCTGATCTCGTCCGCCATTCAGCAAAAGCCAATCGCATTTGGTCGAGCCACAATCTGCTATGATAACCATAACTAAAATCTAAAAGATTGACAATGAACGGCTTATGGACACATGAATGCCGCTCTGCCGCAGAAAAAGTTGAGTTCGGGTACTATTTGTAAAAAATACACGAATGCCGCAAAAATAGACTATTCCGGTTATTATTTAGTTATCTGTTATTAGTTATCTGTTATTAGTTATTGGTTATCGGTTATTGGTTATCGGGGGTGGTAAGGGATCATTCCTACATATATTTTGGCCACACAAGATGGAATGCCAAGCATCTGTACAAATGGTCCCTTACCACCCCTGATAACCAATAACTGATAACTAATAACTCAAAAGGCTGGCAGCAAATAGGGCATTTATCCGTTTATCCTAGCAAGAAGTTATCTTTTTACATCAAACTTGCCTTACCGATGTATCCATTTATTATACTCGACTTGCTTTGGCTGGCGGCCCCGTTTGCAGCCTATTTTTTTCAGAAGCGATCCTTCGGTTTCACCCGATCATTTGCCCTGTGGGGTGGCGTTTTGCTCGCCTGGTACTACCTGATGGGGGCATTAGGGTACACAGTAATGGGTGAAGAAGGTGATTACAACGCCTGGACTATAGGCTGGTGGATGCTGAATTTCCTGGTTTTTCAGGCATTTCGCCTGCCACAGCACCCGGCGCGCACTATCCTTGTAGCCCCCTTGCTGCTGTTCATTTGCTGTGTGTGCCTTTGGGTGATGGTGATGATGGCAGGACAACTAATGGGTTAGTTATTAGTTATCGGTTATTAGAGTGTGTCTGAAAAATACTTGCCGGTCTGCAAACGCATCTTTTGGAACCTGTCCAGCGGCTCTTTTTGGAGCAATATTACCCAATATTCCTCTAAAAAGTAGCCTTGTTCAGAACCCAAAATCTGCTGTTTGCAACCTCGGCAGTATTTTTCAGACACACTCTAGTTATCAGGGTGGTAAAGAGACCATTCGCACATATATTTTGGCTACGCAAAAAAGAATGCCAAGCATCTGTACAAATGGTCTCTTTACCACCCTGATAACTAATAACCGATAACCGATAACTAAATATCGGAAGTGAAATGGAATTGCACATTGGGGAAGTTTTCCTGAGCAGTTTGCAGCACCCAGGCTGTTTCGGCGAGGAAAACCGTATTGCCATCGTTGTCTTTGGCGATGTCCCTTTTTCTGCGGTCGAGAAATTCGGCCATGGCTTTGGGGTCTTCGGAGGTGACCCAGCAGGCTTTGTGCAGGTTGACAGGTTCGTAGCGGCATTTGGAGCCGTATTCGCTTTCGAGGCGGTGTTGAATCACTTCAAACTGGAGTTGACCTACGGTACCGATGATGCGGCGTCCGTCGCTCTGCCGAGTGAACATTTGCGCTACGCCTTCGTCCATGAGTTGTTCCAGGCCTTTGGCAAACTGTTTTTGTTTGAGCGGATCGGCATTTTCCACATACCGGAATTGTTCGGGCGAGAAAGAAGGAATGCCCTTGAAATGCAGCATTTCGCCTTCGGTGAGCGTATCGCCGATTTTGAAATTGCCTGAATCGTAGAGACCAACCACATCGCCCGGATAGGCTTCTTCCAGCAGCGTTTTTTTGGAAGCCATGAACATGGTTGGGTTGGGAAATTTCATATCGCGGCCGAGGCGAATGTGCCGGTAGTTTTTATTGCGTTCAAATTTGCCGGAACAAATGCGCAGGAACGCGATGCGGTCGCGGTGGCGCGGATCCATATTGGCAAAAATCTTAAACACAAAACCGCTGAACTTCTCTTCTTCCGGCGTCACCAGGCGCTCTTCGGTATGGCGAGGCAGTGGTGTGGGCGCGATTTCCACGAAGCAATCAAGCATCTCTTTTACCCCGAAATTATTGACAGCCGAGCCAAAAAACACCGGGCAGATGTTACCACTCAGGTAATCTTCTTTTTTAAATTCCGGATAAACGGTTTCCACTACTTCCACTTCTTCGCGGAGTTCGCGGGCAGCGCTGTCGCCAATGTGTTTTTCCAGGTCAGGGCTGGCGAGGTCTTCAAAAACAATGATGTCCTCGTCTTCCTGTTTGCTGTGCGGATTGAACAACACCAGTTTGCGCTCGTACAGGTTGTATACACCTTTGAAGCGCTGTCCCATGCCAATGGGCCACGACAGCGGGCGCACTTTCACATCCAGTTTTTGTTCGATTTCGTCGAGCAGATCGAATGCGTCTTTGCCCTCGCGGTCCATTTTATTGACAAAGAAAATGATCGGCGTATCGCGCATGCGGCAGACTTTGGTGAGTTTTTCCGTCTGCTTTTCCACACCATTGGCTACGTCGACCACCACAATAGCCGAGTCGACGGCCGTCAGGGTGCGGTAGGTATCTTCTGCAAAGTCTTCGTGGCCCGGCGTATCCAGGATGTTGATTTGCAGGTTTCTGTAATCGAAGCCCATCACCGAGGTGCTCACCGAGATACCGCGCTGGCGTTCGATCTCCATGAAGTCGGACACGGTGCTTTTTTTGATCTTGTTGCTTTTTACCGCGCCCGCTGTTTGTATGGCGCCGCCAAAAAGCAGCAGTTTCTCCGTCAGGGTGGTTTTACCGGCGTCGGGGTGGGCCACAATGGCAAAGGTGCGGCGGCGGTGGAGTTCGGAAATATACTCTGACATGTTTAGAGGTGAGAGGTGAGAGGTGAGAGGTGAGACGGTGAGAGGTGAGACGAAAGGCGGTGAGAGGTGAGGCTTCTCACAGCCCGAAAAACGGGCGCAAAGGTATGGCTTTGCATTCAATTTTTGGCACAAGTGGTATAATTTGAAGGGTTGTGTACTTTTGCCTTCTTCTTTTCAAATACGATCTGGAAACATGACATTTTTGCTAAAAATCGTCTATTACGGGCTCATGGCTGCCACCAGCCTGGGCACCCTGTTTTTCTTCGGTTCTTCTTTGATTGGCCTTGGAAATGGCAGTGTAAAAATCGGCGAACGTCTGTGTATGCTCGTTGCTTCTTTAGCCGCCGCGTCAATCCTGTATTATGCGTATCGCATTGGTCACGTCCAGGAAGCCTGGGGAAGCGGCATCGCTTATGTGTTTGCAGCGCTTGTTGCTTTTCTGGTGATCTACATCGGCGGAATTTTTGCTTTTGTGAAAGTACACTGGCAGTAGTGAGAGGTGAGAGGTGAGAGGTGAGAGGTCGTAGAGTGTGCCGATTTGCTCTTGGGATTTTGTAGTGAAAATACCTTATTAACATCTTTTAAAGAAATTACTTTTGCCCCGAAAATGGAGAGCGAGCGTAGATTATACAGGTTCTCTTGCACAACTTGTTCATCGAGCGTATACGGCTTCAATTGCACAATTTGTAAACCGAAGCGGCACACTCTACAATCTCTCACTTCTCACTTCTCACTTCTCACCTCTCACCTCTAAAGATGGATATTAAAAAAATCCCTTCTCCCTGTTTTGTGCTCGATGAAGCACGTTTCCGCCAGAATCTGTCGCTGATACAACGCGTGCAAAAAGAAGCGGGTGTTCAGATCATTCTTGCGTTCAAGGGATTTGCCATGTGGAGCGCATTTCCGATCGTAAGGGAATATGTACACGGTGCAACGGCCTCTTCTTTGAGCGAAGCGCGCTTGTGTTTTGAGGAAATGAAAACCAAAGCACACACCTATGCTGTGGCGTATGCGCCGCGCGAGTTTGGAAAAATACTGGGGTATTCGAGCCATGTAACCTTTAATTCTATAGGACAGTATCGCCGTTTTCGCAAGAAAGTAGCGGCAGCAAAAGAACCGGTAAGCACTGGCATCCGGGTCAATCCGGGATGGTCGCCGGTTGGAACCGCGTTGTACAACCCGGCCTCTCCGGGGTCGCGGCTCGGTGAACCCGTTGAAAATTTTAAAGGAAAACTGCCCGAAGGCATCGAAGGGCTGCACTTCCATACGCTTTGCGAAAGCAGCAGTTACGACCTGGAAAAAACGCTGGAATACTTTGAAGGGCAGTTCGGCGCTTTTTTGCCGCAGTTGAAATGGGTCAATTTTGGCGGCGGCCACCTCATGACCCGAAAAGGATATGACGTAGAGCACCTGATCAGTGTGCTCAAATCCTTCAAAAAACGCCATCCTCACCTGCATGTGCTGCTCGAACCAGGTAGCGCTTTTGCCTGGGATACCGGCGTACTGGTGTCGAGCGTACTCGATATCGTACACAACAAAAAAGTAAAAACGGCTATTCTGGATGTTTCCTTCACGGCGCACATGCCCGATACCCTGGAAATGCCGTATCGCCCACGTGTGCAAGGTGCATCGGAAGAACCCCTTGCCGGGCAGCCTCAGTACCGGCTGGGAGGGGTGAGTTGCCTCAGCGGCGACTTCCTGGAAGCGTATTCCTTTGAAAAGCCGCTAAAAGTGGGTCAGAAAGTCGTTTTTGAAGACATGATCCACTATACCATGGTAAAAACCAGCACTTTTAACGGCGTTACCCACCCTTCCATCGCCATTTGGCGACAGGATGGCACGCTGGATGTGGTGCGCCGGTTTGGGTACAATGATTACAAACGGCGTTTGTCGTAATGTAACGCTGGCAGGGTTTCAAACGCAGGCAGGGTTTCGAACCCTGCCTGCGTTGTGACAAACCCTGCCAGCGTTGTAGTACCCTTATTTCACAAAGAAGAAATACATCAACACCATCAGCGCGATGGTAGCAATTACGAGTACGGTGACGAACTTACGCCGGTCTTCGGAATCCTGTGCAGCATATTTGTTCGACGATTTGCCTCCTTTCGACTTAGTAGACATGATGTAGAATTTTTTATGGTGAAGGTTAAGAAGTTGTCTTTTCAGGATTGGACGTTTGGTTGATTCCCGGGGTGTTTTCAGATTGCAAATATCATTGTTCCCACGAATTTTCAAAATGATGTCCGTCAGTAGTTCTGCTGGAAATGGATATTTCTTTTTAGAAAAAATATCAATGCAGTCCCTGCTCGCGGAAAATCCGGTTCAACCATTTGATCATCAGCGACAAGGCCAACGTAGCCAGGCCCAGGAGGGCAAAATTGACCCAGAAAAAGGCCGCTTTATCGTCATACCGATCCCACATGGTGGCCAAAACTCCACTTAGTTTATTTCCTAATGAAGTAGCCAGTTGCCAGCCTCCCATCATGAGGCCGGTAAGGTGGCGGGGCGACATCTTGGACACCATCGATAGCCCCATGGGACTCAGGCACAATTCGCCGACGGTAATAACCCCGTAAGATCCCACCAGCCACCAGGCCGACGCTTTGTCGGCCCCATTGTGACACACATAAACGGCCGTTACCATAACCAGGGTAGAAAGTGCTGATATGGCCAGTCCCCACCAGATTTTTCCGGGTGTCGTAGGTTCTTTACCTCGTTTTCTCAGCCAGGAGAAGGCAAAAATGATCAGTGGGGTGAGCGCAACCACGAAAAACGGGTTGACTGACTGGTATATTTCCGTAGAAATAAGCGCCATTTCCTGCCCTTGGGGCGGCCGTTCCGCCTCCGGCACATTTTTGAAATACGGGTTGATCGTAGCGATTTTGACAATATTGTTGCCGGCATCCCGCTCCGTACGGAATTGCTCGTCGTACTTGGGATATTGAGCCGTATCGGTCGTCACGATCTGCGCCATTTTCAGGTCGGTGGCGGCTCCTTTCGCCCAGGTCGGCATGGCGCGGTCGGTGTAAAACTCTGCCCAGGTGGTCAGCGCTGTACCGTTTTGCTTAAAAATAGCCCAAAACATAATTACGACAGCATACACCGACAGCAGGGCTTTGATGCGCGGTTTATCTTCCGCCGCTGCATTGCGCAGGGTCCAGATGTAAAACCCGATCACCGGCAGGCTGCCCAACAGGAAAGCATCCGTAGAATCGGAGCCAAAGATGTTGTCAGGAATCATCCAGGCCAACACGCCCGTCGCCACGGCAGGCAACAACACAGAACTCAGCAGGCGCCCTACCCCGAACTGGTCGTCCGGACTTTTTTCTTTCACCACATCGGCATGCGCATAGTGTTTCATGCCTACCAAAAACACCACTACACCGATAAACATACCCACGCCGGCTGCAGCGAATGCCGCTCCCCAGCCGATGTTCCAGCGTAGCCAGGCCGCAAAAAAGTTGCACACCAGCGCCCCAATATTGATACCCATATAAAAAATGTTGTAGCCGGTGTCTTTGAGTTCCCGATAGCGGTCTTCATTGTATAAATTGCCTAGCAACACGGAAATATTGGGCTTGAAAAAGCCGTTTCCCAAAATCATAATGGCCAGCGAGGTGTAAAACGAGGCAAAATTGTTCGGTATGGCCAGCATCAAATATCCCGCGCCCATCAATACACCGCCCAAAACGATACTCACCCGATACCCTAGCAGCCTGTCTGCCAGCAAGCCTCCTATAAATGGCGTGAGGTACACCAATGCGATAAAGGTGCCGAAGATGTCAGATGCATGCGCTCGATCCAGCGACAGTCCGCCACGTTGAGAATCAGTCATGTACAGCACAAAAATGCCGATCATCAGGTAGTAGCCGAAACGTTCCCACATTTCAGTGAAAAAGAGGAAAGGCAGGCCGGAAGGGTGTTTTTTGAACATAGATAGTGAGTAGTGAGTAGTGAGTAGTGAGTAGTGAGAGGTGGGAAGTGAGAGGTGAGAGAAGTTAGAGGTGAGAGGTGGGAAGTGAGAGGTGAGAATACGTAGAGTGTACCGCTTCGTTCAAAAAAATCGTTGGGCGAAGCGGTACACTCTACGCATTCTCACCTCTCACTTCCCACCTCTCACCTCTGATAAACAGCAAATGTAAAAAATGATTTGTAAGCCGCTCCTTCCTATCTTTGCCGGACAAATACTGTTTTAAAATTTTTCAGCAATCAGATTCGACGCATGTTACAAAAAGTTTTGTTGACGATTCTCCTTTCGATGATATGTGTGGCCGGCGTAATGGCACAGCAACCAACCACCACACCAGAAGGCCCATCTTTTACGCCTCCAGCAGCGCAACACGCCGACAGTGTGATGGTGACCATCATTTTAAAACACCAGCAGGATAAAAACCTGGCCGAAATCCGCCGTATTCTGGAAGCGCAGGGATTTTGGGATATGTTTCCGCCGGAAGATGCCCGCGTGGTATCCTGGACGCTTGCCATGGGTGTAGGCCACATCATTACGCTACAGGTGCCTGCCGGGGCCGTACGCCGACTCAACCTGGCCATCGAAAACGGCGCCTGGGGTGCTTACGACTCTGAAATTTACCTCTCATACGATTACATGCCTGTCTGGAAAGACTATGTCGAAAAGCGCGAAGACGCCAAGGCCGACCGGAATTAAGAATTGTTTGAGTGAAACTTAAAAGAATTCTAACATTTGTAGTGGCAACTTTTGCCCTCCCTATTCGTTTTGATACAAATGTTGCAAGGCCAGAAGACCTCGCACGGACGTCTATTTTATTTTTATGAAAAAGATACTTTTCGGCATCGCCATTACCCTGCTGCTCTTGCTCGTAGCATTGGTTTCGCTCCCCTATTTTTTCAAGGATGAAATTATAGCACAGGTTAAAACGGCTGCCAATGAAAGCCTGACAGCCACTGTGGAATTCAAGGATGTGGATATCTCTGTTTTCAGGCATTTCCCGAAATTATCCCTGGGACTGGAAGGGCTCGAGGTGACGAATGGCCCCGGCCCCTTCGAAGGCGTCAAACTCGTTCAATGCCCCAGGCTCGATGTAACGGTCGATCTGTGGTCGGCGCTGTTTGGCAGTTCGGTTGTAGTGAATGGCCTGTTTTTCGATCAGCCCGACATCAAAGTGTATGTGCTCAGCAATGGCGCAGCCAACTACGATATTACCAAACCCGAACCGGCAGCCGCCGAAACGGCATCGGCTGAAAGCAGCCCCGTAAAACTTGAAAAATACGGCATTTCCAACGGAAAAATCCTCTACGACGACCGCGGGCTCGATATGAAAGCCGAAATGGCAGGACTGGATCATACTGGTTCCGGCGAATTCACGTCCGATCTCTACGATTTTGTGATGGAAACCGCCGTTCAACAATTGTCGGTCAATTACGGCGGCATTCAGTACCTGCGCAATGCCCGCGCCGACTGGAAAGCCACGCTGGGCGCCGATATGAAAAACATGAAGTTTACTTTCAAAGACAACGACCTGAAAGTGAACGACCTGAAACTCATGCTCGACGGGTGGGTGCAAATGCCCGACAACACGGAAGATATTCGCATGGATCTGGTTTTTGGAACACCAGCCAATACCTTTAAAAGCCTGTTGAGTATCGTTCCGGGCGCTTACACACAGGATTTTTCCGATGTACAGGCCAATGGTACGGTTCAGTTTGCCGGATTTGCCAAAGGCACCTACAACGAAACCACCTACCCTGCTTTCAAACTCGATTTCAAGGTGGGTAATGCCGATTTCAAATACCCTTCGCTGCCACTCGGCGTGAGTAATATCAATGTGGATGCCTCTATCAGCAGCCCCACCTCGCGCATGAACGATATGACGGTCAATATCCCGAAATTCAGCCTCCGCATCGGCTCCAACCCGCTAGAAGGATATTTCAACCTGAAAACGCCGGAGTCCAATCCAACGGTCGATACGAAAATCAACGGCACGCTCAACCTCGGCGAACTCTCCAAGGCATTTCCCATGGAAGGCGTGCAGGAACTGGCAGGTATCATCCGCGCCAACATGACCATCAAAGCCTCCATGAACCAGATCGACCAGCAGCAATACGATCAGGTAAATATGGCTGGCGATTTTGGCATGACAGGCATTTCTTACCGTGCCGAAGGTATGCCACCTGTAAAGATCAATCAACTGAGCACGACGCTTACCCCACAACGGGTTGATATTCAAACATTTGATGCCAAACTGGGCAAAAGCGACCTGCGCGCATCGGGTACCATCGACAACCTGCTGGCCTATTTCAGTACCACGAAAACCATGCGCGGCAACCTCGCGTTCTCTTCCGCCTACTTCGATGCCAATGAATGGATGGAAGAACCCGAAGCAACTGCCACTGCGTCCAAAGTGCCCAGCGATGTGCAGCCGGCTGCTACGGAAAAAGTGTTCGACCGCTGGGATTTCACCATGGACGGCCGCATCAACAAACTGAAATACGATGTGTACGACCTATCGGACCTGACTATGAAAGGCCATTTTATGCCGAATAAAATGAGCATCGACAATTTTGGCATGAAAATCGGCGGCACGAGCGACCTGCGAGGTTCGGGGCAAGTTCTGAATGCCTGGAACTATCTGTTTGACAATCAGACCGTTGCAGGGAATGTAAACCTTCAGTCGTCGTATTTTGACCTGAATCAGTTCATGACGGAAGAAACGGCTGCGACTACTACGGCTTCTGCTTCCACCACTGCTCCGGCAGCCGAATCCATCGTACCGGTTCCAGAGAATATGGACATGACGCTGAATGCCAATTTTGCCAAAGTCAAATACACCACCTACGACCTCAACAACCTCAATGGCGCAATTGTCGTGAAAAACGAGGTGGCTAAATTGCAGGATTGCACCGCCGATTTGTTGGGCGGACAGGTAGCGCTCAATGGAACGTATGACACCCGCGACCTGGCCAAACCTGCCTTCAACATGGACATGGCCCTGCAAAACATGGGTTTCAAGGAGTCGTTTCAGAATTTTGTGACGGTGAAAACCCTCGCGCCGGTAGCGCAATTGATGGATGGCAAGTTCAACACCACGCTTTCCATGAGCGGCCTGCTGGGAAAGGATATGACGCCCGATTTCAATACGTTGTCTGCCGCAGGTTTTCTGGAAACCATCAGTGCCGTGTTCAACAATTTCAAACCCATGAACAATATTGCCGACAAACTCAATGTCGACTACCTGAAAAAACTGGAGTTGGGCAATACCAAAAACTGGTTTGAAATCAAAAACGGCCGTGTCAACGTCAAACCATTCAATGTTCAGGTGCGCGATATTTCCATGCAAATCGGCGGCTCGCACAGCCTGACAGATGAAATGGAATACCAGATTTTGACAAAAACGCCGCGCAAAACGCTGGAAAAGAGCGGATTGGGCGCGGTGAATACCGGCCTGAATTTCCTGTCAAAAGAAGCCTCCAAGGCAGGCGTCAACATTGCGCAAGGCGAATTTATCAACGTCCGTTTCGACCTCACTGGCACGCTTTTCAGTCCGAAAGTAGGCATGAAAGTGCTTGGCTCCGACGGCCAAAGCACCATCAAGGAAGAAGCCGGCGCTACGGTACAGGCTACTGTCGACAAAGCCAAAGACTCACTCGCCAATGTGGCCAGCCGTGAACTGGACAAGGCCAAACAAAAGGCCAATGCCGTTGCCGACAGCCTTGCCAACGTAGCCACGCAAAAAGCAAAAGAAGCCGCTGAAAAAGCCGCCCAGGAAGTCAAAAACCAGGTAGGTGAAAAAGCCGGTGAAAAAGTGACGGAAAAAGCCAATGAAGTGCTCGGCGCCGATGGCCAGAAAAAAGTGGAAGACGTGAAGAAGAAACTGAATGACTGGGATCCGTTTAAGAAGAAGAAGAATTAGTGTGTTTGGATGTGTTTTGGTGTTTTGGTGTTTTGGTGTTTTGGTGTTTTTGATGAACTTACTCTTGGTTTTAGAAATAACCTTTAGCCATTACGTTCAAATGCCATAAGCGAAGCACCCTCCAAAACACAAAAACACAAAAACACCAAAACACTCACCCATGCCCATGTCCATCCCTCGCTGGAAAAAATGGCTATCCCACCTCACGCCGCTCACGCTGGAGGAAACGGCTTCGGAGCACAATCCCGAACTGAGTGTCGTGCTGTCGCGCGGGCGCGTGCAACTGCTCAGCGGCGATGCCATCTATTCGTGGGACGACCTGTATAAAAATTTTCTGCTGGCTTTTGACCGGCTGAAGATCGACGAAGAGCCTTTTCAGGATGTGCTTATCCTGGGCCTCGGGCTTGGCTCTATCCCGTATATGCTGGAAAAGGTGTTTCACCGCGACTACTACTATACGGCTGTCGAATGGGATGAAACCATTTCAGAACTGGCCGCCAAATACACCCTCACGCGCCTGGAAAGCGCCGTGGATGTGGTAACCGGAGATGCCGAAATTTTTGTGGAAATCACGGAAGAACAGTACGATATGGTCATCATCGACATCTTTGAAGATGAAATCACGCCGCCGCAGTTCTGTACGCCCGAGTTTCTGGAAAACTGCAAAAACCTGTTGCGACCCAATGGCCTTATTCTTTTCAACCGGCTGCACGGCGAAGACAGCGCCGTGCGAACTGTCACCGAACGTTTTTTCGAACGCACATTCAAAAAGGTGTTTCCGGATGCCGAGTATATTGATACTATGGGCAACTGGATATTGTGGAGCAGGAAAACTGAGTTATGAGTTATGAGGGATGAGTTATGAGTGTTGGTGCTGTACTCCTGGTATTGGTTGATGAGGTTGATAAATGCAGGATACGCACCTCAATTCCTCACAATATCAACCAATGCCAGGAGTACAGCACCAACACTCATAACTCATCCCTCATAACTCATCCCATCCCTCTTTGTTCTTGTGCCTCACACAAAAAAAATTATATATATTTTGCAAAAGTTGCCACATTACATTTACATTAGTGGCTGTTAATACGCAATTTATGTATGCCCTCTTCCAAATGAAATGATCCCTCATCGGCTTTCCCATTGTGAAAAGCCGATGAGGGATTTTTTGTTTTTTAGCCCGGCCTACTGTTTTGCTAAAAACAATTGTCTTTAATACCTTGATTGATAATACCTTATATCCTGCATATTTATTCTGAGTAAAAAATAAACACTGCCCCGCTATCCACTCGGGTTTCCCTTTATTGCCCCGGTATTTGCCGCAATAGACTCATTTAAACCGGCATTTTTCCTTTAATAGTTTTTAATAGTCAGTCCTCTTTTTGAACGGTTCTTTTCATGCGTTGCCATGAGAAGCGGAGCCCTTTTTTGTGCCAAAACACCACTTTCAATACATTTTTCATTTTTTAAAACCTCTTTCATGATGAAAACGATTCGACGAAAACACAACCTGCGCTTCCGGCTCTGGCAGCCGTCCATTCCATGGGCCATGCTGGTATTATTGCTTACGGGCATGTATGCATGCAAAAAGCCCAGCACGACTACAATGGCCTCCGCGCCTTTCAAATTCCTCCCGCCCGCTTTTCAGGTCGATTTCCCGAACGACCCGGCCAAACAGGCCCAATTGGTCGACTTGTGGAATACCAACCTGAACGGATTCATCGCACAAGGCGTAGTAGGCGACCCCTGGAATGCGGGGTACATGGACAGTATCACCAATTATTTCAACCCTTCACAGGTGTCTGCACAGGACGCCGCCGTGGTATCCATTCAGTGGGGCGCCTGGCCGGGTCGTATTGGCTATTATTACTCCTCCCTGTCGGAACAGGATCAGTTGTCGGTTTCCGACAACGGCTTGCTGGCCAATGGTCAACGGCCGCCACAAATACCGCAGTATCCTTGTGATTTGAGCAACCCTGCAAAGGTTTACTACGGCCCATATGGCCCTCGTGGTTTTCAGGACGAATACAGCGAGTGGTCGGTGCAGCGCGACAAAGACGGGGTGATCACACGTATTGATTTTACCTGCGAAAATCCGGAATACTGGAACTCTTTGTGGCTGACGGATCCGAACAAAGTGCTTGAAATTTACCAGAAAACACTGGATTATGCCGTAATTTCGATGGATGACCTGGTCCTGAAAGATGCATCGGGAAACCCCGTCATCGATCCTTCTACGGGCCGGGCCGCCTACAACCCGCTCAACAAATACAACAACGGCTCGGGCGGCGCCATGCACCTTACCAGCACACCGAATACCCTGCAAACGGAAATCGGGCTGGCCACCTCTTCCACCTTGCAACGCGTTTCGGGAAATGCCGACGAAGACAAACTCATTTGCTGCGGTGTATTTGGCCAGAATTTCCGCAACAGCGACCCGCATATCGGCGGTTCTGTCAACAGGATTGTGCAGGCCGGATTTCAGGTGACGCTCACCAATCCACCGGGTCTGTATATCCAGATGCCCAATTTCAGTCAGTACAAGTACAATGGAAAACCCGTAGAAGCCCGGAAATTCTGGACCATCGTGCGGGGCACTGAAACCCTGGTGAACGAATACGGCGACACCTTGCCCGGAAATTTTATCCTGCATGCGCGGTTTGAAGTCCCGAAATCTTACGGCTTCCGCGTGGGCGACATGACAATTGCCGGGCAGCCTATACAGTGGGGCGGCCAGATTGCACAAACATATAATATGCAGATTGTTGCCAGCGCACTGCCGATGAAAGCCGGTCCGGTAAAACCTTGCAGCGGCTCTCCGACCGTTCAAACCCCCGACCCGCAGCAGTTGTTCCACCGCAATGTGTTCGATGCCATGGCAGCGCACCAGGTGCCCAACCCGATGCAGGTGTCCATGAATCTGCTAAGCAACAGCACATTTATTGCACCCAAAGTAGCGGTGAACTCTTCCAGCGTCCCGATGGTACTGACCACCGACAGTATCGATTTCAAACTCGGCAACCCGGTCATTACGTTCGACGATCCGAATATCAAGGCGGACTATGTGTCGCATGTGCCGGTTAACTATGCCATTCCCGGCAACTCCTACCCTTCCACGTCTATTGCGTTGTATATCAATGTGCAGGTAGGGCCCAATGCCAGTCCGGGCGTACACAGCGTATTCCTGAGCGAAGCCGGGCAAAAACCCGGCCCTGCCATGCCTGCGCTGCTGAACATCGTTTCATCTATAAAATAAACCAATATGAAATACGTCTCTGCTGTGTCTTTTTTCCTAAAAAAAAGGCCTTTGATGGTACTTAGCACAGCCCTGCTGGCTGTTTTTTTCACCCTCGTCATGTGTAGTAAAACTACCGTGGCGCCTACTGCCGAAGCAGACAACACCTGCACCTGCGGTACCCTGATCAGCATCAACTTCGGACCAGAAGTGCCGGGCGACAACAAACTTGTTACCGGGCAAGTACAGGCCAATTGTTTTGCCTGGGCTGAATTCGTTGCCCTCAACTGGCCTGCTTCCGGCAACGATTTTGGCACACCCGGCGATATGACCCCTGTTCAATGGGAAACCTATATGGAACGGGAGGTGCTGATGACGCCCGATGGCAGCCCGCCGCCAGCCTGGGGCGGATTGAAAGCGCCAAAAGCGCCGGCGCGGTATGCCGCTTTTATGAAAGGTCAGCCGGAAGGCACCAAATTGTTGTACCATGTTTCCAAGTTTAATTCGCACAACTTTGGCGTGATCGACGAAACCGGGCAGGCTTTTCCTACCAATCAGCCCAACTGGCTGGGCGCACAAAACAATACCAACATCTGGTATGAGGTACTGGTAAATGAAGACGAATACAACTACATCGTCCAGAAAGGGTACTACAACGCCAATACGCAGTACGATTCGGTGGTTGTAAAAGGTGGCAGAATCGATCTTCCCAAAGGTGATGAA
Source organism: Saprospiraceae bacterium (assembly GCA_016787415.1). Lineage (GTDB taxonomy): Bacteria > Bacteroidota > Bacteroidia > Chitinophagales > Saprospiraceae > M3007. The sequence goes on from JAEUUT010000055.1 coordinate 83,922, forward strand.
AAACGTACCGGCGCGCTCGAACTCAAGGCCAGTTGGATGGAAGTAACCAATCCTTCCGATGCGCGCTGGCAGCGGTATAAGTTGTCGAAAGCCGTACTCGTCGACCCGAATACCGGCCAGCCGCGCAATGCTGTGGTGGCGCTTATCGGCCTGCATATTTTGCACAAAACGGCCAGTCAGCCTACCTGGTTCTGGGCCACATTCGAACACGTAGACAACGTGCCCGGTATTTCGGGAAAAGCGCCGGCTGGCGGGTTCAACCTGTTCAACCCGAATTGCCAACCCACACAGGTAAAGGTGCCTGGCGGGTGTGGCGCCAATAAAAACAAACAGGATTCGGTGTACACCGTGGGCTGCACGCCCAATATGGAGGCGCCCTATTACTTGTGCGCCGGAGCAGGCCCTACTGCCATGCAGGTGGTACGGGAAATTCCGATCGATCCGGAAGCGCAGCAGGCCAACCAACTGGTGCAGTCTTATATTGCCCAGAATTTTCCCGGCTCTGTTTGGGCCAATTATCAGTTGGTGAATATGATCTGGTCGACCACGCCGCAAACGACGCAAAACAACCTGACGCCGCAAAGCCTGAAATCGATGCAGCCGGTGATTCCGGTAGCCAATACGGCTTCCGAAACGTTTATTCAAACGGCTACCTGCTTCGCCTGCCACCAGGGTGCTGCGTTGCCGCCTTCGGCTGCGTCCAGTAATAACTCGAAGTATGCTTCGGATTTCAGTTTTGTGTTTGAATTTGCGAAGTATTGAGCGCTTAGTGGTGGCATGGGGATAAATATGTCTCATCCCGAATTTTGGTCAAGGCCAGGATTCGGGATTTTTTTGTGGCTATTTCCCGTAAAGAGTAATTTCCCGCAGTGTTATTTCCCGTAGAGTAATTCCCCGCAGATATCGCAGAATACACGCAGATTTTCGCAGAACGTAGCGTACACCTTTTACTGAATGTTTGTGTACGCTACGTTCTGCGAAAATCTGCGTGTATTCTGCGAGATCTGCGGGGAATTACTCTACGGGAAATAACTCTACACTACGGAACCACCAACGCTTCTTGTATGTTTACAGCCTGTCCAATTCAAAAACGACACCATATGAACGTACAACAATCCTACAACCTTTGGGCCACCCAATACGACACCAACAAAAACAAAACCCGCGATCTCGAAGCCCAGGCCCTTAGAACTACCCTGGAAGGCCGCTCATTCCGGCATATTCTCGAAATCGGCTGCGGCACCGGCAAAAACACCGAGTGGCTGCTGACCTGCGCGGAGCGCGTCACTGCCGTCGATCTGTCGGAAGGCATGCTGGACGTGGCGCGCAGCAAAATCAATGCTGAAAAGGTCGACTTCCGACAGGCAGACATCACGCAGGTTTGGAATTTTGGTACTGGACAATTCGACCTGATCACTTTTAGCCTGGTACTGGAGCACATTGAACACCTCGATCCTGTATTTCAGGAAGTAAGAAAAGCCCTGATGCCCGGCGGAATCGTGTATGTAGGCGAATTGCACCCTTTCAAACAGTATGCAGGCACACAGGCACGCTTCGACACGCCGGAAGGCCGCCAATTAGTGCCTTGCATCAACCACCATATCACAGATTTTTTACAGGCCGCTGAGCGCAGTGGCTTGCAGTTGCAACATTTGGAAGAGTATTTTGACGACCTGGATCGCAGTGGTATTCCGAGGCTGGCGCGGTTTGTTTTTTCAGAGAGATAAACTGTTCGGCTTCGCCTCACGGAAAGGGGGACTTGGGATTTTACGGATGAAGCGGATTAAATGGATTTTTATGTGAGGCGAAGCCGAACAACCTATCCTCACTCAATCACCACTTTCTCCACTCGTTTTTCACCCCCCGACATCATTTCCAGCAGGTACATCCCGGTCGGAATATTGTCCATCCAGACTTTAACCGCTGTTTCGCCGGCCGCATTTTCAGCCACCCATTCCTTTGCCAGGCGCCCCTGCAAGTCGAGCAGCCGGAACCGTACCGGCGCTTGCCAGGGTTGGGTAGTCTGCACGGTGAATTCACCGCCTGAAGGATTTGGGAAAACGAGAATAGTACCGTCGTCCTGTGCTGGTGAGAATCGGATCGTTTTACAGATTTCCACAGAACAGAACTGTCCCTGATCGTCGCTTCGAACGATGTAGGCGCAAACGGTATATTTCCCCAAACCCTGGAACGTATGCGTCATAGCCTGCGTGCCAACAGAATGCTGCACTACTGAAACGCCGGGCCAGTACCAGTACACGTCGTCGCATGGCAATGCCCCAACCGGGGTAAATACGGCTGTGTAGGGAATATTACCAGCCGCGATATACGATAATCCGCTATTCAAAACACTGCCATGCAAATCCTCACAGGCACACCCCAGCGATACTACGCACTCAGGCAACACAATACAATCGTGGAAATTGCAGCAATTGGTATGCTGGTCGTTGTCGTCCAGTTCATGCAAGGCTACCGTGAAACAAACCGTATCTCCGGGCATGGCCGGCGAGCCCAAGACAACGCTGAATGCCTGGGTTCCATTGGGTAGCAGGCCCGCACCCAGGGGAATCGTCTGATTGTACCCGCTTAATCCGGCCGGCGAGGTAAAGACGATGTGCGCTTCACCCATGGTCGTATTGGATGTGTTTTTGATGGTTCCCTGGTACACCCAGCCACCCGTTGCCGGGTCGCACACAATGTTTTCTCCTGAAATATACCCGCATGGCGGTTCGCAGGTGAGCGGAATGGTGTCGCGGCAAATTACCGAGTCGCCCTGCAACCACTTGATTTCCAGCAACTGTGGCGGCGCCTGATCGGTGCGAATGCAAATATCGGGCAAGTTGAAAACGCCCAGCGGCAGACTGGCGCCCAGGGGCGGCGCCGCACTCAACAGTATCATCGTGGGTGTATAAGTCGTTGTCACCCAGCCCGAACCAAATGGATTATTCATCGTCAGCACCGTTCCACCCGACAACATACACAGGCCAATTCCATCGAAATAGCCCGCCGCATAGTTGTTGTACAGGGAAATGCTGTAACAACACTGGTTGGCCGGAGATGTAGAAAATGGCAGCACCTCTTCTACACCAATGTCGTCGCATGGGTTGCAATCCGGTATGTCGATGCAATACATGGTATCCAGCGAGCAGCAGTGTGTCGTGTCGATCAATTCCGGTTTTTCATCGTGCGCCATCAAATTGAAACAGAATGTCTGGCCCGCCAGGTTAGGCCCGCTTAGCAGGATGGTATAGGTTCTGCAATCGCCCGGCGCAATCGGATTGGCCGTTTCGTCGATAGTAGAAGGAGTCATCACTACGCCGACAGGTGAAACAGGTTGCAAGACGATATACCCTACACTGAAAAAATTATCAATCGGGTTACAAACCGTCATCGAATACACCACCTGACCACCATCGCAATAGATGGAATCATGTTGAACATAGAGACACGGCGGTTCGTTCGGACAGTTCAGTTCCAGCGTATCCGAGCAGGCAATGTTGAAATCAAAATCGTACCAGTCGAAAATGATTTGCTGGGGCACATTTTGAATATTTTCCAGGCAAAACCTCAGAAAATCAGGCAATGAACCCGTCGGCAAGGGCGCATTGGTCGTGCTGTTGACCAGACTGATAGTGTTCGTTCCTATGGAAAACACAGACAGCGAAGTATCCAGGCTGCTCAAATCGAAGTTAAAATCCGTATCGCTGCTGTGAATGACTACGCCATACAGCACCGCACTCGGATTGCTGTAACTGAGCGACCAGCAACAACTGTCAGAAACCGGCTCTGCCGACACCGTCAGGTTGCCGCAGGAACAATCCATCAACATCAGTATCAAGGAATCGGAGGTAGCGGAACACCCAAAAGAAGTAGTACCTGTAAGCGTATACGTACCGCTTTGAGTCACCACCAGGCATTGTCCGGTAGCGCCGGGAATGGGCGCGCCGTTCAGATTCCATTGGTAACCTGCCAACCCGTCGGGCCCACAAATCGTATCGGGATTACAGGCTTTGTAACAGCCTGCCGGCACCAGGCACAGATCGGGCAAGGGGTGAATCGTGGCGCTGGCCGTACCGCTGCATCCGCTGGTGGTATCTGTACCGATGGCAATGTATGTTCCTGCCTGAATGACGGTAATGACCGGCCCCGACGCCCCGTTATTCCAGCCGTACACCACATTGGGCTGCACGGGCGTAACACTCAGTGTGACCGGCATACCTTCGCAGTCGTCGGGTGAAATGGTAATCGAAAATGCCGGAGAAATTTTTACCGATACAACAACAGGCGCTGATACAGCCGAGCAGCCGTTAGCATCTGTCACCACAACCGAATAAGAAGGCAGCAGGTTAAAATCGCAAACATTGATGGTTTGAGCCGTCTCTCCGGTAATGGGATTACCCAGATTGTCTAACCACTGGTAAGTATAGCCCTGCCCGGCAGTAGCGCTCAAGGTTGTACATCCTGCATCACAAATGACTGGATTTCCGGAAATGGCCGCAGTTGGCAACGGCAGAATAACCACCGTCACCGGATCGAGGGTGCGGGAACATCCATTGGCGTCGGTAATGATAACACTGTACGTACCGGCCACGCTTGTTACGATGGACTGGGTGGTAGCCAGTGTCGACCACAAGTAAGAATATCCGGGCGGAGCGCTGAGCGTCACATTGGTACCTGCACATACCGTAAGGCTTGGCGCCACACTGATGACAGCGGGGGGCACAGCCGGGTTGATCAACAATGTTTGGGTCGACATGCTCTGGCACCCGTTGGCATCCACGACCGTCAGCATTACGTTGTAGGAGCCAGATAGCAGGTAGGTATGCGACGGGCTTTGTGCACCGTTAAAAGAGCCGTCACCAAATTTCCACAACCAGTTGATAATATTTATTCCCGATCCGCCGAAACTGATTGGATCGCCTACACAGGCGGGACTTGGATTAATGGAAATACCGGGAGGCGCCGCGCCGCCTGCAATAACTGTTTTTGTGATGCTGGCCTGGCAGCCATTGGCATTGGTGACTGTCAGCGTGACAGAATATGGCCCGGGCCCTGGAAATACATTCATCGGATCTTGCTGGGTCGATCCGAACGACCACGACCAGGATACCGGATCTTCTCCCGGCAGGTAGGTCGACTGATCTGTAAATGTCACTTTCCCGCAACTGTCGGTGTAAGTGAAATTGGCAACCAGCGGGATACATACGCCATCTACATACTCCACCGCACACATGCCCGTTCCAGGCGCCTGTTCGGGTACCAATCCGTACAGATACACTTTGTTGCAGCCCACCGTCTGGTAAATGTGCTGCGCGTTGGCAAGTGTCCCTGTGTTTGTATTACTAAGCGGATCGTTAAAATCCCAGCCCGTCAGGGTGACATTTCCGCTTGCCGCTACCGTAAAATCAACGATGTTACAATCAGGCATTTGGTTGGCAGCAGTAAATGACAGGGTATAGGGTTGTGGCACACAAAGCGTATCGGCGATACAACTATCCTGCACCACAGGTATGATGTTCGACGTGTTCATACAGCCATTAGCATCCGTCACCTTTACCCAATAGGCAAAAGTGGCAGGTACATTGGTATTGGTATGGGTAAATGTAGCCTGGGTAGGCGGCAGTACCTGGGGCGTTCCGTTGCAGAACCAGTTGAAAGTATACCCTGTTCCCGTTTGTGCTACTAGGGTTACCGTATTGCTGTTGGGCGGTACAATGCACAAATGATTGGGGTCGGGCGTCGAAATCGAGGCAACCGGGCCGGGCTGCGCCACCGCCTGATACGTATCGATCGCTGTACAACCATTGGCGTCGGTGGTAGTGACGATGTAGTTTCCTCCACTATTGATGGAAATGGTTTGCGTATTTCCGGAAGGCGACCACTGATAGGAAGTGAATCCGGCGCCTGCATTGAGCGTAGCGCTTACTCCCGGACACAAAATGCCGGTTTGTGTAATGACTGGCAC
>JAEUUT010000062.1 GCA_016787415.1 Saprospiraceae bacterium
AAATCATTTTCGGTAGAAGAACCAATGGCGTTGTACAGTTCTCTTTCGAAACGCACACGCTCCGCCATATCCGGATCGGAAGACAATTGGCTTTCAAAGTCCTTGCGTGTTGCAATATCCATTATACCACTGAGGTAGTCATGAATCTGGTTATCCAGGCTATCGTTATTCATACGCACTGGTGTCGGTTTTATTTGAGCGAGACGAAGTACTTATTTCATTAAAACGCCGATCTTTTTGGATGGCTTCGATGAGTTTGTCCTTGCAGACCTTGTTTTTCTTTTTGACATAATCGGCAGTAAAGCCCATGTCGGCAGCAATCGACTGGAGCGGCTCCCGATCAAAAAAACGCTGGAGCAACTGCTTGCAATCCGGGCCGAGTCGTTCGAATTTCTCCCGATACAAGTTGCGTTTTTCCAGTTCAAAAACCTGAAGTTCAAGGTCAGCATCTATATCATATCTCTCTTCCGGGTTGGAAGTAACCTCCGTACGGCTGTTTTTTTTCAATTGTCTCAGCCAGATAAAGCGCCCTATGCCCATGAGGTAGGCCTGAAATGGCGCCGTCAGTTGAAAACCAGGGCGAGCAGCATGATTAAAAATGACAACAAGCGCTTCCTGAAACACATCCCGCGCATCATCATATGATGCCTGGTTGTTGCGAAGCATACTATACACAGGTGGGAAAAACCGCTCGTATATCTCCTCCAGAATCTGCGTTTTGTTGTGAAGAATCCCCTGAATGTAAATTGATTCGTCCTTTTCCATTGCTGGCTTATGAGAATATCCTGCGCAAAATTAGATAAAAAAATTACACAGCAAACAAATTGATTTTCAACACCTTATGAAAAGTAATCAATTTTTTCGAAAAAAACATTCGGTAAAAGGGTCACCAAATTCACGATCGAGAGATATGATAACAGAACGCCGCGAAGACATCCAGACAGGCGTATATTTTATCAAACCTTCTAAACATTTAAAAGAAATGAACTTCCTTTCTAAACACTCCTTGTTGCCCCTTTTTGGTTTTGTGCTGGTACTGACTGCCATGTCCTGTAAAGATGACAAAACGCTCCCTTCCTGTGAAGGTGTGACCTACGAGTATGAAGGCGCTGACGGCCCGGAACACTGGAGCGAACTGTGTGTCGACTATGTGGACTGTGGTGGAAAAGTGCAGTCGCCTGTCGATATTACGAATGCGGTAGACGACGCCTCTCTGGCTGCCGTTGCACGTACGTATTCCAATTCAGGTACCCACATTGTGAACAAAGGCCACACCATCCAGTTCAATTACGACGGAGGAAGCACCATCGTGGTGAACGGGGAATCATACGAATTGCTCCAGTTCCACACGCATACGCATAGCGAGCACACCGTAGGCGGTGTATCGGCTCCGATGGAAATTCACTTCGTACACAAAAATGCTACGACGGGCAAACTGGCTGTTATCGGCGTATTCGTAGAAGAAGGCGCTGAAAACCCGATTCTCAAACACTTCGTCGACCACCTGCCTGCCACACTGGATGCTACTTATGAGGGCGCTGTGAGTTTCACGGCTCAAGACCTGATGCCTTCCGACCTGAGTTACTACACATATTCAGGTTCGCTCACTACCCCACCCTGCTCTGAAATTGTAACCTGGATCGTGCTGGAGCATCACATTGAAGCAACCGAAGAGCAAATTCACGCTTTCGAAGCGCTGGAGCACGAAAATGCCCGCCCGGTACAGCCGCTGGAAGGCCGGACAATCAAGCACCACAAGGCATAAAAAACTCGGAATGAAGTGGCTGACTCATAAGTAGTGGCTTCGAAAAAGATGAGAAATTTTATTCTGCTTTCGATGCTTTTAGACCTTCCAGGTTTTTAAAACCTGGAAGGTCTGGCATCTCAACCAAACAAAACATTTCACTTTCTATCAGACCAGTACTTATGAGACAGCCACTTCATAATGAAAACCAATCTACTCTGTTTTAATAAATCGGACACTCGTCCGGAACCCTGCATCATCAAAAACGTCCAGCCAATACAAGCCTTGCTGCAAGCCTCCCGTCCAAATGGATTGTGCGTCTGCTTCAGTGTGCGATTGTTCCAGCACGATATTTCCCCTGACATCAAAAATCCTCGATTGAAACGCCCGCCCGGAGTACGTTTCAAAGTGTAGGAACAACTCGTCCGTTACAGGGTTTGGCCAAACCCGTACGGCAGCCAGGTTTTCCTGAAAATCAAGTTCCACGACAGGCGCTAATTCAGCACTGCCATCATTCCCGACCGTCCTCAAGCGATAGTAGTTTTTTCCGTAAAAAGGGTGCATGTCCCGGAATTCATACACCTGTATCTGTGCAGAATTTCCCACTGCTGACAGGCGGCACAACTGTCCCCAAGAATAACCGTCGGCGCTATGGTCGAGTTGGAAATATGCCACGTCATGCTCCTGTGCTGTTTTCCAGTATAATTCAATCTGATGGTTTCCAGCCTGTGCACTAAAATAAGTGACTTCTACAGGCAATGGCGCGTTGGTCACTTCGAAAAATATACGCGCAGGCGCCGATTGCGTAGCAATGATGTTATCCAGATCGCAGGCAGTAGGGTCAGTGGTATTGAAACGGGAACTGATAAATCGACCAGAATGTACATACGCTGTATTGCATTGTTCGAGCGCATTGACCGTGCAGGAGCCATCTTCCAGCCCCACGTCGTAGAGTTCCGATTGTATATAAAATTCCAGCACGTAGGAGCCATTGGAAAGCCCCTGCAATACGTCGAGCGATAGTGTACTTTGCCAGTTGTTGCTTTGGGTGGATGTGTAGCAGGTGCCCGGCACCAGGCTGGATTGAGGCTGCATCGCCATGGTGATCCAGCCCGGCGGCGTTGTCAGTATCGGGTATATGCGATAATACAGTGTCGTGCTGTTGACCCGATCGAAGTAAGCAGAGCGTAAAAAAGAGGCGGCTCCTGTCAGGATAAACGAGGACACGACGCCCTGATTGTTGCTTGTTCCATTGGGAATTCCGATAAAAAAACTGCCGGTCGACATGGCGCCTGGACCAAACAGTACGGCATGATTCAGTCCGTTGATGGTTACATACAACTGGTTGGCATCGCCACCGACATAGTTGTTATCGAATCCGTCGGCGCCATACAGGTGAGCAGTTATTCCGCTTGTAAATGCCCATGCAAGCAAGAGGGCACGCAGGTTTGTGAGGATATAGTTCATGTGGAAAAAATGAAGGAACAACCGGTTACAGGAAAATTAGCCACAAAAGATGCATTCCACTGCGACTTATTTTACTTTGCGTAGGTCAAAGAAACCGACCGGATATTCCGGATTATGTGTTTGTTTTTTACTCAAAGATTAAAAAATCAGGTGCAAATCATACAGACCCATTCCTTGTACAAACATTTCGGCGACACTGTTGCTGCACATGACATTTCCATTCATGTCAATCAGGGCGAAATTTATGGTTTCCTTGGCTTGAATGGAGCCGGCAAAACGACCCTGATTCGTATGCTGCTCGGCATGATCCGACCCGACAGCGGGACAATACAGTTGTTCGGCCAGGAACTGCATCGTCGCTTCGACAAGTGGAACGAGGTAGGCTATCTGGTGGAAACACCCTATTCCTATCCACAACTGACGGTACTGGAAAACCTGCGGGTTTATTACCAGTTGCGCCAACTGAAAAATCAGGGCCTGATCGATCTTGTACTCGAACAACTCAAACTCGACAAGTATCGCAATATTCAGGCCAAGGCACTCTCCCTGGGCAATCAGCAACGGCTCGGACTGGCAAAAGCGCTCCTGCACCGCCCGCCATTGCTCATTCTCGACGAACCAACCAATGGCCTCGACCCGGAAGGCATTGTGGAAGTTCGCAATCTCCTGCTCGACCTGGCTCAAAGCGGATCAACCATCCTGCTCTCCAGCCATATCCTGAGTGAAATTTCGAAAGTAGCCCATCGCATAGGCATTGTTCATGGAGGAACACTCATCCAGGAAATGACGGCGCAGGAATTATCCGGTCAATTGATGAGAAAACTACTCGTACAAACGACCGATAACGCGCATGCCCTGCAACTGCTTCATGCAGCAGGTTACAGCGCCCATGAAAACCAGGATGCGGAGATTGAAATTTCAAACCCCGATGCCACCCGGTATCCCGAACGCGTCGCCGCCTTGCTCATGGACAGCGGCGCGGCGCTCCGGAAACTGTATGTATTTTCAGAAGACCTGGAAATGTATTTTTTAAGAACCATCCGAAATACAGCCCAATGAACACCCTGATCCGGACAGTACGTGCAGAAATGTTGAAAAACAGGCATTCCAGCATCGTAAAAACCACATTTATCGCTTTTGCACTCGCTCCTTTGATGGGTGGCGTTTTTATGATGATCATGCGCAGCCCACAGGCGTTGGCGCGTTCCGGCGGGCTTAGCGCCAAAATGCAGGCTATGCAGTTGACCGTTGACTGGAACGCATATTTCCAGATTTTAACCCAGGCAGTCGGTGTAGGCGGCGTATTGATTTTCGGTTTTGTAGCCAGTTGGACATTTGGAAGAGAATATGCCGAAGGCACTGCAAAAGACCTGATGGCGCTACCTACTTCTAGAAGGAAAATTATACAGGCAAAATTTGTCGTTTATGCGCTGTGGTGCCTGGCCCTGGCTGCATCCAACCTGTTGATTGGTTTTTTGATTGGCAGCGCACTTCAACTCGCTCCCATGGCCGCACCCGTTGCCCAAACCCAGTTTATGTACTATGCCGGCACTACCCTGCTCACCATTCTGTCGGGCATACCCATAGCATTTTTTGCCATCTGGGGAAAAGGATACCTGGCACCCCTGGGTTTTGTGGCGCTTACGCTGGTATTTTCACAAATTATCGCCGCAACGGGGTTCGGAGCATATTTTCCCTGGGCTATACCGGGGCTCTTCAGCGGGGCAGGCGGAGAATACAGAGATCAACTCACTATGACCAGTTACTCTATCTTAATGATTACCAGCATATTGGGCTATTTTTCAAGCATTGTATACTGGGAACGTTCAGATCATTCCAAATAAATGCCCACAACCAAAAACAGCGCGCAAATCACCGTCAGCATCACCAAGAAAGGATTGATAAACCGCAGCCAGGTTTTCAGGCTTACGTTTACCAGCGTCAGCGATGGAAGCACCAGCCCTGTGGGCGCCACAAACGACATGATACACATGCCATACAGGTACGAATTGACAATTTCACGACCCGGAACATTGACAATAACCGCCAGCGCGCCAATAATCGGCATGGTCAGCACCGCCATTCCCGAACTAGATTGAATAAACAGCGAGAATACAAAGTAAAACGCCAGCAACATCAGGATAAATACCGCCGGATGCACACCCTGTATGGCCTGCGAAGTGTAATACAAAATGGAATCGCTCACATTGCCTTCATTCAGGATCACCGTTACGCCACGTGCCACGCCTACCACAAATGCCACGCTCAGCAGGCTTTCGGCGCCTTTGATAAATTCGGCCGTAAATACCTTTTCTTTCATACCAGTAATCAGCGCCAGCAATACCGAAGCGCCCAAAAACAGTGCCGACATTTCCAGGGTCCACCATTTCAGAAAGACCACACCGCCAATCATTACCAGGAATGTTGCGATATAAATAAACAACAGCAGTTTTGATTTTAATGGCAATGCGGGTGCTTCTGCTTGTTCCGAAACGGTTATTTCATAAGGCGGCGCCACGGGTCCGTCTATTTGCAGTACCAAAGAAGCGGCAGGGTCTTTTTTTACACGCGCAGCATAGCGCAGGATGTACCAGATCATCAAACCGGTGGTCACTACCCAGATAATCAGGCGTTCTGTGAGCCCGTCCATCCAGTTGATACCGGCTGCATTGGAAGCAATAATTACGGAAAACGGATTGGAAAATGAGGCGATACAACCTACCGAGGTACCCCCGAAAATGATCGCCAGCGGCACCAGCAAATCATAACCTGCCGCTACGAACAAGGGCACAAGAATGGGGTAAAACACCAGCGCTTCTTCCGCCATGCCGTACGATGCCGCAAAAAAAGAAAGGATTCCCGTCAGCAATCCAATGAGCCCGGGTTCGCGCCCTTTCATCGAATGCGACAGCGCTGCAATACCCTGCACCATCGCTCCGGTTTCATTGAACACATACATAAATCCGCCAATGATGAGAATAAACAGGATAATGTCGATGCTCTCATTGATCCCTTTCACAGGCGCCTGCAAAACGGCCAGAAAGCCTTGCCCGTTCTTTGGTTGTTCGACAAATGTGCCCGGAATGGAAACGGCTTTGCGGATGTCGCCGCCGGTAAATTTTTCAAGCGCAATGCGAATGCCGAGGCTGTCGAGCGTGCGCTGTGTAAGTGGCAAGGTGCGCTCCCCTGCCGACGAAGTCACCAGAAAATGTTCTTTTTCTGCCGAAAGTTTGCTGTATTGCCCGGCCGGCAATATCCAGGTACAAGCGGCAGCAAGCACAATGACCAGCATCAGGATAGCAAGCGGGCTGGGAAATGATTTTTTTTCGGACATTGATGGTACGATTTTGTGAAAAAGAACGGGTCAGGCGAAGGTAAAACACGAATTATAAACGGTATGTACTTAGTCAAAAAACAAGCATTATGTTTGCCCAAACAGATGTACTCTCATGCATACCGGAACTTCTTACAAAATCAGCGAATTCCTCATCTGGACGCGCCGCAATTTTTACTGGTTGCTGCCTATCGCGATCGTGCCCGTGGCACTGTATCAGTTACTTGGCTGGCAGTGGCTGGCCATACCCTGGACGGTAGTTGCCATGCTTGGCACCGCCACCGCTTTTCTGGTGGGTTTTAAAAACACCCAAACCTACAACCGCACCTGGGAGGCCCGGCAAATCTGGGGCGCTATTCTCAACAGCAGCCGAACCTGGGGTGTGCGTTGCCGCGATTTTATCCACGACCCTGAAAAGTCTAAAGAACTGATTTACAGGCATTTTGCATGGCTGACAGCCTTGCGCTACCAAATGCGCGAGCCGCGTGCATGGGAAAGCACGACCAAGCCCTACAACCTAGAGTTTAGCCGTTATTACACTGTTCCGGAAAAACAAACGCCGCTGGAAACGGAACTCGCTCAATACATTTCAGCGGAAGAACTGCAATACATCCTCGGCACCAAAAACCGTGCGGCGCAACTGATGAGCCTGCAATCCAAAACTTTGCGCGAACTGGCCGACAGTGGCGCGCTCGATAATTTCAGGTTTATTGAAATGCAACGCAGCATTCAGGATTTGTACGACCAGCAAGGACGCAGCGAGCGCATCAAAAACTTCCCTTATCCGCGTCAGTTTGCCACTATCAACTCCTTCTTTATCAAACTGTTCTGCATGCTGCTGCCGCTGGGTATGTTGCGCGAATTCGACAAATTGAACGAACACCTCACCGGCCCTTTGCAAGGCTGCATGGTGTGGCTGGCAGTGCCGTGCAGCGTGCTGGTGTCGTGGGTGTTTATGTCGCTCGAACAGGTGGGAGAAAGCACGGAAAATCCTTTTGAAGGCAGCGCCAACGACGTACCTATTTCTCAAATGAGCCGCACCATAGAAATTGACTTAAGAGAAATGCTGGGCGAAACGGAACTGCCGGCGCCGCTACAACCGGTGAACAAGATTGTGCTTTAATTATGTGTTTTGGGGTTTTGGGGTTTTTGTGTTTTGGGGTTTTTGTGTTTTGGTGTTTTGGTGTTTTGGTGTTTTTGAGGTGCGTTGCACTTGGTATTTCGGATTGGTTTCGATGTCAATGCCAAGAGCGAAGCCCACCAAAACACCAAAACACCACAACACCAAAACACCAAAACACATAATCACAACCCCGCCGTATCCCCCGCTACTTCCAGCCCGGCGTGCCGCCCAGTGCCCTCGAAGATGCGCTGTTTATTGTCCAGCAATTCAACATGCAGGGTGGCTTGCAGGCTTTCGTTGATTTTGCCAGTCATTTCTCCTGAAAGTGGAGAGGCCAACGCGGTGCCCGGCGCCTGTTGGGCTGCAATGCGCAATTCGTTGCGGGCGCTTTGGAACACCAGTTCCAGCCCCACATCATCTATACGCAGGTACTTTCGCGCGCCGGTATAGGTAGCAAACTTGAACAGCCGTCCTTCCAGCCAGAAACCGCTGATATATCCGATAAAATGGCTGAACAGCCAGGGAATATGCGCTACCGAGGCCATCAGCGAGGCCCGGTCGCAAGTGTCGAAATGATTGCTTTGCATCCAGGCATAGGCACGCGGAAAAGAAGAACCCCAGTCTTTTTCGATGTAGCCTTTTCCGCCATTAAAGTCGACTTCTTTGCCGTCTATCAGCAGTGTACCTTCCAGTTGGTGGTGCATACTCACAACGCCGTGGTTGCATTCCATAAATGGAACAAAAGAATACCATCCCATAATGCCGGGCGCACCCAGCATTTTCGGCCAGGGCTGTGTGTCGCGGAAAAGAATAGTGCCGGAAATGCCTGGCAGGTCGAGTTCGATGCTGCTTGCAGAAAAACGGTTGTTGCCCAGCGATACCTCAAATCGGTCCTGCGCCGGCACAAAATCATCGACTTCAAACCTGTGATAGGCCGAACGACATTCCGAGCCATACATCACCTGCACAAAAGCGTGCTGTTCTCCGTGTACACCCATGGAAATGCCGGGAATGAAGGCCATGGCGCAGCGTTCGTCGCGGCTCACCACCTTGAAATACCAGCCTTCGAAATAGCGGTGTGTACGGCCCCAGCCGTGGTATTCATCGGGGTGCCAGAGGGCGCGCAATCGGCGGAAAGTGTTCATGCGAGGGTGATGTATTTTGGTGTTTTGGTGTTTTGGTGTTTTGGTGTTTTGGTGTTTTGGAGGGCGTTGCTTTTAGCATTGGAAGTTAAGGGTACTCCAAATTTACTGAAAAGATACTCCAAGTTTACTGAAATAGAATCCGATAAAACGCCATGCTCCCCAACTTAATCCAAAATGCCAAGAGCAATGCACCACCAAAACACAAAAACCCCAAAACACAAAAACACAATGTTACACCCGATTGGCGCGTGCCCGCAACAAATGATCGGCCAGTACCAGCGCCGCCATCGCTTCCACGATGGGCACGGCGCGAGGCACCACACAGGGGTCGTGGCGGCCTTTCCCGCTCACTGTCACGGGTTCATCGGCGGCATTGAACGACTCCTGGTCGCGCATGATCGTTGCCACGGGTTTGAATGCTGTACGGAAATAGATGTCCATTCCATTGGAAATGCCGCCCTGGATACCGCCGGAGAAATTGCTGCTGGTCAGTTGTCCGGGCTGTTGGGGTGGTTGGTTGAACTGGTCATTGTGCTGCGAACCCAGCATTTTCACGCCTTCAAAACCCGACCCGTATTCAAAACCCTTGGCAGCATTAATGCTGAGCATGGCTTTGCCGAGGTCGGCATGCAGTTTGTCAAAAACAGGCGCGCCCAGCCCCGGCGGACAGCCGCGCACCACGGCCGACACGACCCCACCGATGGTGTCGCCCGCTTTCCGCACCTCTTTGATGAGGGCAATCATTTGTTCGGCCAGGGCAGTGTCGGGGCAACGCACATCGTTGGTTTCTGTGAGCGACAGATCAAGATCAGCATAGGATTTGTCCAATGCCAATGTGCCCACCTGGCTCACATACGCCTGAATATCAATACCTTGTGTTTTTAGAAATAATTTTGCCAGTGCGCCCGCTGCTACGCGGGCGGCTGTTTCGCGGGCGCTGCTGCGGCCGCCACCCCTGAAATCGCGGTGGCCGAATTTGGTTTGCCAGGTATAATCAGCGTGACTCGGGCGGTATGCCGTTGCTATGTGGTCATAATCTTTACTGCGCTGGTCTTCGTTCGGGATAACGAAGGCAATAGGTGTGCCCGTGGTTTTGCCTTCAAATACACCGCTTAGCACCTGTACGGTATCACTTTCCTTGCGCTGCGTGACGATAGCGCTTTGTCCCGGGCGGCGCCGATCGAGTTCGTGCTGGATAAATTCCAGGTCGAACTCGATCCCTGCCGGGCAGCCATCCACGATGCAACCGATGGCAGCGCCATGTGATTCTCCAAAAGTAGTAACCCGAAAAAGTGTACCGAACGTGTTCATGAATCCGCGATGTAGTTGGAGGGCAAAGGAAGGAAATTTTTGCAACACGGATTGCGCGGAGATTTACGGATTACACGGATTGGATTACAACGCAATCATACTGACCGTTGTAATCCAATCCGTGTAATCCGTAAATCTCCGCGCAATCCGTGTTTCACTGCTGCGGCACAAACTTCTTCTCGTACGATTCCCATGGCACCTTTTTATGGCTGTCGGTACCAAAATAATTGATGATGGCTTCCATTTTATTCGCGTCCTGATAGCCGCCGAGCGACTGGATGAGGTTCATGTTTTCATCCAGGAAAACGGTGGTGGGAAAGGTCAGGCGGTTGTTGAGCCATTCGGCAGCCAGTTCGTGGTGGCCGCGATTGCCGCTTTTTTTGAAGCGATAGGTTTTATCCTTAAAAACGATGTCGTTTTGCTGTTCTGCATTGAACTTCACCGGATAGTAGTGGTCGTTCAGGTATTTGGCTACGGCGCCGCTCACAAAGGTGGTGGAGTCCATGTGTTTGCACCAGCCGCACCAGGAAGTGTACACGTCGACAAAAATCTTGCGCTTTTCTGTCTTGCTTTTCTCCATGGCTTCTTCCAGGGTCATCCAGTTGACGGTAACGCGTTCTACGGGTTTGGTAGCCGCTTTTTTGCGTTGCGGAGAAGCGGCGGAAGGCAGGGTGCGGCTGGTCAGGGGGTTGCTGTAAGCCGGGCGGGTGCTGCTGCTACGGGTAGTCGTGGTGCCGCTGCCTGTGGCGGGGCGGTAACTGCCTTTGGCGGTCAGGGTAGCGTCGTTGCTCGTGCTGCGTTCGGCAGCATCTGTGCGGGTAGTGGTAGCGCCGCTGGAGCGCTCGGAAGTTTTTTGTGTTTTGGAGTCGCGGGTAGGGCTGGCATTATTTCGACTGGGACGGGCATCGGAGGGCGCAATGCTGGTTCTGCCAGAGTTGGCAGACGGCGTGTTGCCGCTCCGGGGCGTCGTCTGAGCCGGAAGCATCGCAGCAGTAAGGGCGATTATACAAACAATCAGGTATCTATACATAGTCTTCTCTCCAGTTCGGTTTCTGATTCTGTGAACAAAAGTAGCATTCCTTTAACTGAAAAAACAATGAAGGTCACCTGCCGAAGGTACTATTTAAAAGAACTTTAACCCTAAGTGTTATGAAAAAGGGGGCGGGGTGGTTTGGGTGGGATGGGAGCGGGTAGTTTTGACTCGGCAGGAAGGTCAGGGCATGCTGAGGCCAATCATCCGATAACTTGCATCATGTGTTGCCCAAACCTATCTTTGTCAAAAATTCATCTAATGACAGTTGTTCATGTAGTTGATAAGGAAGTAGCCGACCAGGTGTTAAACAACCTAGCTGATATTCGGCCGCTGATGCGGCAAGGGCGAATGAAAAGTTGGGGTTGGTGGCGTGAAAGGGTTATTGGTTTTACCTACATATTTGTACCAAAATCGATAAAAAATCATTTAATATGAGTTTGAATCATGACGATGAAAATTCTAACGGTTAAAGAAGCGGTTGAATGGGTGAACAGCGGTAACAACCTGAAAGGAGTTGTATTGGAGGAAGACACAATTCAGCAAGTAAATGTGCGAGATGCCTTGGTTTTGGCCAGGGGAGGGATAGTCATTCCAGAAAAAAATATTTACTACAACGACAATGAAATTGAATATGATGAGGACATTGACGACTTGATTATTACGAGTGGAATAGTTAATCTTTCATGGGAAGAGAAAGCAAAAAAATCTAAAGAACTTGGCGTGAAGGAAGAAAAAGAGGTCATCGTTGATCTGGCGACTCAAAAAACCAGAAATTGACGATTGGATAACAAAAAATAGAAAAAAAATAGAACTACTACTCAAACCAATCGTAATAAGCCTATTTGATGCAGAAAAGGCTATCAAAGGGTAGACATTGTAGTAGCGTTGCTCCATAACCCCTCAATGCCATTTCGGCAACGCACTATACTCATACGCCTCCATTTTGTCCAGCAATTCGCCTACGGAGGGCGCATCCAGGCATAAATTCCGGTTGTTGGCGCGCAAAAAGCCGTTGTCCACCATGTTGTCCATCATCGCCAGTAGTGGGTCATAATATCCCCGTACATTCAGCAGCCCAATCGGTTTTTGATACAGGTGCAACTGCGCCAGGGTAAGCGCTTCGAAGTGTTCATCCATCGAGCCATAGCCACCTGGCATCGTGATCACACCGTCGGTATCGCGCAGGAGCAACACCCGGCGTTCGGACATACTTTCCACCCGAATCATATCCAGCACGCTGGGGTGACCGAGTTCGAGGCCGTCTAATTGGTGTGTGATGATGCCCGTGATCTGCCCATTGTGCGCCAGCACGGCATCGGCCAGCACGCCCATAAGGCCCACGCTGCCGCCACCGAACAACACGCGGATACCGCGCTCGGCGAGGGTTTTGCCTAATTCGTAGGCGGCTTCTTCAAACCAGGGGTGGGCGCCTTTGTTGGCTCCGCAGAAAACGGCAACGGAATTCATAGTGGTGAGTAGTGAGTGGTGAGTAGTGAGTTTTGGGGCGGCAAGATCGGATGCTTGGGGGAATTTTTACCAGGGAATTTAACAGCGCTGAAAACGGGCTTAAAATTTGCAGCAGGTGTACACACAGCCCCGCTTTCCCTTAATTTTGCAAATCCATAATCATATCCAACCGATTCCCATGACGAAACACATATTCTACCTGGCGTTGCTCGCCCTTGCCATCAGCGCATGCGACAAAACAAATCCCGGCCCGATCCTGCCGACGGATGAACATTACAAAATTCATATCAACAACGAATTCAACGAGTTGCAAGGCCGATACGCCATCTGGCTGAGCGACGATGAAGGTACGGTGCGCGCATTCCGCTGGGCCCTGGGCTCCGATACTTCGCAGATCGAAGTGCCCGACAGCAAGGAAGGCGAGGTGTTCGATTGCACGATAGCGCGGGTATTCGGATTTGAACGGCCGGGCTCGGGCATACGCGACACGACCATTACGCTGACTACCTACACAGCCCTGGCCGACGGGCAAACCATCCAACTGCGTAACCTGTCGTATATCCGTACCACCGACCTGACTTTTACACTCAATAATGTCACGTCTTTCGACTCGATTATTGTTGCCGACGGGCTCACCTTTACCCGGCCGCACGTTACTAACGGTTACAATGGCATCTATCAGGTGGAGCACACAGGGCGCATCTGGTTCCGCCTGCTGGCCAATGGCGATCCGCACTGGCGCTACCTCTATTTCGATAACATCACAGGGTCTTCGCTCAACCTGGGCAACCTGGATGTGAACCTGATGACCCTCAGTTTTGTACACCCGACCAATATCGTTTTCCCCTTCACATCTGCCTGGAAATACAAGGTATATGGTGTGGTGGATACGGCTACTTTGCAGTTTTTGCCGCTGGGCGACCTGCGCCGGGCGCCAGGTGGCGCTGAAAAAGTGCTGAGTTCGCTGGATGTGTACGAGCCGGTTGCCAATCCCGACTTTATGCCCGTGCCCAAACCGTACAACAGTTTCAGAATACAGGCAAATGGCGCCAGCGATGACGGCTACACCTATTACAGCGACGATTTTTACCAGACCTTGCCCGATCACCTCGATGCGCCGACATTCGACTTAGAGCCGACGCTCTTGTCTGAAAACCGCATTGCAGCCGCGCGCTGTGTGGGCGATTTCGATTTGTTGTCGTTCAACCGCACTTACAGCAGCGATTTATTGAATATCGCCTGGGAAGTGATTGCCAAGCCGGCCAGTAATGCCATCATTTCCCAACGTTTGCCCGACATACCCAAAGACCTCCAGCGTTTTACACCGCTGGCCTTGTATCAATTTGGTAATCTGGTAAACGTCCGTGCTGAAAACTATTCGCGGCTGAATGGCTACGACGCCGTATTGCAAAAACGCCTGCAAAATTCCGACCCGCTCTGGCAGGCAAAAGGCGGTTACCTGGGCCGCGAGGAACTTTATTGAAGCACACAGGGTTTTGCCGCGCATGAACAACAACGACTGGAATACCTATTTCGAGGCCAACCGGGAAGGCTGGAATCTCCGCACAGAAGTGCATAAAAACAGCACCTTTTACAATGTAGAAGATTGGAAAAAAGGCGGTAACAGCCTGACACCCATTGAATTGCGCGAAGTGGGCGATGTGCACGGCAAATCCCTCCTGCACCTGCAATGTCATTTCGGACAGGACACCCTGTCGTGGGCACGGCTCGGCGCTACCGTCACTGGCTGCGACCTATCGGATAAAGCCGTCGAGTACGCCCGCGAACTCAGCGCGGAGTTGCAACTACCGGCTACTTTCGTATGCTGCAACCTGTACGACCTTCCGCAACACCTCGAAGGCCAATACGACATCATTTTCACCTCCTACGGCACCATCGGCTGGCTACCCGACCTGGATCGCTGGGCTGCCGTGATCGCGCATTTCCTGAAACCCGGCGGTTTCTTCTATATCGCTGATTTTCACCCGGTTGTGTGGATGATGGATGACCGAATGGAATACCTGAAATATCCCTACCACGGCGGCGAGGTCATCCTGACCGAACAAACCGGCACGTACGCGGAGCGCTACGCGGAAATCGAATACACGGAATATGGCTGGAACCACAGCCTTTCAGAAATTATAAACAGCCTGATTCGTCACGGCCTGCGTATCGAGTTTCTGAACGAGTATCCTTATTCGCCCTTCGACTGTTTTGATAAAACGATCAAAGGAGCGGATGGAAATTACAGAATCCAGGGGCTGGAAGGGATAATTCCGATGGTGTATTCGATAAAAGCAAGCGTGTGAATCAGGATTTTTGGGATGTAAAGGATTAGAAGGATTCCCGTTGTGACGTTGAATCAATTTTTTAAATTTACACATCGGAACGGGAATCCTTCTAATCCTTTACATCCCAAAAATCCTGATTCTCACCTCTCTCACTTCTCACCTCTCACCCTCTTAACAAACGCCAGTACCATCCCCAGCAGCATCGTTATCGACCCAATCCATACCAGATTGATACCTGGGAAGATAATGGCTTCCAGTACGATATAATCTGAGCGGGCAGCATTTTCTGCAATTTCCAGGGGGATTTTCCGGTCTTCGTCGTTCATTTTTGCCACGCTTACCGTGAGCACGCCCGCTTTTGGATCAATGTTGTCGAAGCGGAAATGCAGGCCGAATTCAGTGGCTTCATCTTTCAGGCTGAATGGGCGGTTGTCGCGGATAAGGTACACCGGCGCTACATGCGCCTTGCGGCCGTCAGGCGCTACTACATCGAGTCCTGCCGCCACGGCAATGTCGTTCGGCTGTGCAGCGTACGCCGGGTTTTTAATTTCTTTTTCAGCGCCGGTGAAACTGATTTTGTAGCCCTGGTAATCGAAGGTCGAACCTTCTTTTACATCAAAACCTGTGTATTTCAGTTGCTCTTCCGACTCGAATATCTTCGCCATAGAGGCTTCCGTAAGTCGGATTTTCATTTGCAACTGCCCGATCTGTGCCGGCAAGGTAAAGCCCCCCTGCCCTACCCGCAGGTACAACATGGGCGCTGCAGGGTACGAATTCGGATCGTCCAGAGAGCGGGCGCGCAGCAGCAGCCCGTACGCCAGGTCGCCTTTTTCGGGTTTATATTCTGCGTGTTCGGGCGTTTTGGTCACGCCATCTACAATGACGTAGTGCTGTTTGGTAAAAATCGTATCGCCGATGCGGGCTTCGTATTTATCCCAGCGCAGGCTGTCTTCCTGTTGTTTGGCAAATTCCGGGTCGAGTTCGGCCTTGGGCAGGGAAGACACGTGGGTGAAAATATCGTAATTCCAGTAATGTTTGGTGGAAGGGTTGCTGGCCACGACTTTGGTAAATTGCCGGTCGTACATCACGTTCGGATGCAGCGTAAACTGTTCGCCAGTCGGGTTGCCCTGAGCGTCGCGGCGGCCAAACTGCACCGCAAAAGTGCGTGTCTGGCGTTCAATGGTGTCCTTCAGGTAAGTAGCCGTAAAATCCTTGATCGGCATGGGCGACTGTTTCAGCAACAACACATTTTTGTTGAGGTCGTCGTTGTTGGCGCCTTCAATGAGCCCGTCCATAGCAAATGAATTGGATGAAATCCAGGCTTTTCCAAGGCCCGTGCTCAATACGCCCAGCAGCAGTACCCCGAAGCCGAAGTGCGACACAGCCGAAGCCGCGAGTTTGATATTGCCCTTTGTTACAGAAATCAGGTAATCCAGGTTCGCCACTACTGCAAACATGCCCGCAAAAAGGAAAGCGTACAATTGCCAGGCACGTACATCGATCCAAAGGGTATTCAGCAGTGTAAGCGCCAGTGCGCCCGCAGCCGCAATACCCATGTGGATGGCAAATTTTCGGGAGACCAGTTTCCAGTTTCGTTCGCTGTACCGCATAAACTGGCCAATACCCGTCAGAAATCCGATAAATACTGCTATCCACAATTGGTAACGATTGTGATGTTCTACCGGGTCTTTTAAGGCCGCGCCAATATAATCTGGTTTGAAAATCTGTACCAGTTTATTCCATACCGGAAGCGAAGTAGCGCCGGTAATCAGCAACGCTGAGAACAACAACACCAGCGAGCCGATGAACATCCAGAATTCGCGGCTGGTAGCACTCTCCTCCCCTTTCACATCGGGAACCTCCTTGTATCGAACCAGCCACAGGGCAATGCTCAGCAAGGAAAATACCGCCATGAACAGGATCAGTTGTATGCCCAACCCCATTTCCGTAAAGGCATGCGCAGAAGTATCGCCCAGAATGCCGCTTCGGGTCAGGTAAGTGGAATACAGTACCAGTACGAATGTCAGCAGATAAAACGAGTACGTGCTTCGAATCGAAAAACCCGTTGACCGGGCTACGAGATTGGTATGTATGCCCGCCACGAGTGTAAGCCAGGGCACCAGCGAAGTGTTTTCCACCGGGTCCCAAGCCCAGTAACCGGCAAAAGAAAGGGCTTCGTATGCCCAGGCGCCGCCCATCAGGATACCCGTACCCAGCACAGCGCCCGAGAACAGCGACCAGTGTAATGCAGGCCGCAACCAGCCTTTGTGATCGCGCGTCCACAGTCCCGCAATGGCAAAAGCGAACGGCACTACCGTACTCGCAAAACCCAGAAACAGCGTTGGCGGGTGAATGGTCATCCAGTAGTTTTGCAGCAAGGGATTCAAACCGTTCCCCTTTATTTTTCCCAGATAATCAGCCTGGTTGAAAATGGGGGCATCCATCGCATCGCGCAGCAGGTCGAATGGACTGGCGCCCAGCCGGTAATCGCCGAAATAAAGCCCCAGGATCATACTGGCAATAAATGCTTCTGCAAGGGCTACTACGGTCAGTACAGGCGTTTCCCATTGGCCGCCGCGCAGCATCAGCACCATACCGAGTACGACATGCCAGAAACTCCACAACAGGAAACTACCCTGTTGTTCTTTCCAGAAAGCGGAAAAAATGTACTGCTTGGGCAGGTCGTCTGATATGTTGGACCAGGCGTACTGATATTCGTACATTTTGCCTGCCAGAATGTAAAACAGGGTGCCGATGATGCCTGCCAGTGCCAATCCGTGCAGCAAAAAGCCGAAACGGCCCAGGTTGCGCCAGCCCTCAAAAGCAGCCGTTTCTCTTTTTTGAGTAGCAAAAAAGTAGGAAAATGCAGCCAGTAAAGAGGCAACAAAAGAAAGAACTACGCAAAAGTGGCCCAGTTGGCCGGGAATCAGATGCTCGCCGATATATTCCATACAATCATGTCTGTGTTGGGACAAGTGCGCAAAAGTAGGTGTTTCACAAAAAATATCTTCCAACGAAGATTCAAACGGCTACTTTTGGCCAGCAAAAAAGAATATTTCCAGATTTTGATACCAGATACAGCCAAATTTGATGCCTTCCGCAACCGCCTGCTCAAGGTGTATCGCCACATCGGCAAATGGGCCCGCAAGCAGGATATTTCCTGTTTCAGGGTGTATGACGACGATATGCCCGATTTTCCGCTGGCCATCGACCGCTACGAATCCATTGCGCATGTGTCGGAATACGCCCGGCCACACGGTATGGAGCCCGACGACCATGCAGCCTGGCTGGATGGATGTATTGCGGTGATCAGTGAGGTGCTGGAAATTTCTCCGGAACTGATTTACATGAAATTCCGCCAGCGCCAAAGCGG
This sequence comes from Saprospiraceae bacterium, assembly GCA_016787415.1. Lineage (GTDB taxonomy): Bacteria > Bacteroidota > Bacteroidia > Chitinophagales > Saprospiraceae > M3007. The sequence goes on from JAEUUT010000062.1 coordinate 18,289, forward strand.
GCTACAGCAATATGAGCGCTTTGCACGTACCAATTCGGAATACATCGTTCGGGAAAACGGTCTTCGCTTCGTCATCAAACCTGCCGATTATCTCGATGTCGGACTTTTTCTCGACCATCGGAATACGCGTAAAATGGTGATGGAAGAAGCCCGTGGCAAGCAGGTGCTCAACTTGTTCGCCTACACCGGCTCATTTTCGGTATACGCCGCCGCCGGCGGGGCAGCAGGCACCCTTACCGTCGATATGAGCAATACATACCTGCAATGGGCTGATCGGAACATGACGCTCAACGACTTTACTGGCGACGAACACCGTTTCCTGCAGGCTGATGTGTTACAATGGCTGCGCCAACCTACCGGCGAGCGCTTCGACCTGATTGTGCTCGATCCGCCTACTTTTTCCAACAGCAAACGCATGTATGGTACGCTCGATGTTCAGCGCGATCATGTTGCATTGCTCGATATGGTGCTGCGCTTGTGCAAACCAGGTGGCACGGTTTACTTTTCTACCAACTACCGCAAATTTAAACTGGAGGAGGAAGGTATTCAGGCGACGTCCATTCAGGACATTACGAAGCAAACTATTCCGGCTGACTTCCGGAATGAGCGGATTCACAAGTGTTTCAAAATCAGGAAGTAGATCAATTTCCCGCAGAACTCGCAGATTTACCCGCAGAACTCGCAGAACGTAGCGTACACCTACTTACATGGATAAAATTGTACACTCTACGTTCTGCGAGTTCTGCGGGTAAATCTGCGAGTTCTGCGGGAAATTACTCTACGGAAGCCACTCAACAGGAAATAAAAAACCGGGTTTCACCGTCAAGGCAAAACCCGGGGAATCAAAAAGATGCCAAAAATTGGTCGGTAATCAGGATTAACGGTTGCCCGACTTTTCTTTATTGTCGTCGTTGCGCCCGTGCGACTCTCCGCCGTGGCGTTCGCCTTCGTGCGATTCACCGGAACGGCCTTTTTTCATATCCCCTTTTTTGGGGCGATGTGGTTTTTGTGCTTTTTTGGCATCGCGGCGCGCCATGATTTCGTCGTATTTAGCCGCTTGTTCAGAAGAAAGCGCAGCCTTGTGGGCGCGTCTTTGATCGTCTTTCAGGCGTTTGATTTCTTCGCGATTTTCCTGGCGGACACTTTTCGATTTCGTGCGGAAGTCATCGTCGGCAGTCTTAAACTTGGCTCTTTGCTCGGGTGTGAGTTTCAACTCGTCTTCCAGTTTTTGATCATGTTTTTTAGGTTTGGCTTGCGCGCCTGCCATACGCTCCTTGTTTTGTGGTGCAGGATTCGGGTCGCTTTGCGCCTGTGCAGTGGCAGAGAGGAAAAGGGCAAACAGCAGTACGGGAAACAATCGGATTGACATGTGCATTTTCATAATTAAAATTCCTTTTTTAATGGGAACGGATATTTGACTTCAAAAAGTGGTTCAGGTTACCCGATACTTCTTTAAAGAAATCTTAAAGTTTTTAAAAAGCGCGGAACGTCTCCGGTTGGCAAGGCTTTTTATTTTTACTGCGAATGAAAACTGTACTTTTGCAACGTCTTGTGAAAAAACACCTGATTGAATGAGAAAATTATGGTTTCCGGGCCTGATGGTGGCCCTTTTGTGGAGCGCTTGCTCCAATGAGTTTGATGTGGCAGCCCCCTACAAAGACATACCTGTTGTATATGGCATCATATCTCCCGATGACACAGCGCATTATATCCGCGTAGAGCGCGCATTTATCAATGCCGACTCGAGCGCATTTGAAGTGGCACAGATTGCCGATTCGATTTACTATGCCGAAGGCGCTATTTCCGTTTTCCTCGAACGGGTGAGCACGGGTCAGCGCTTCCAGTTGCAGCGTGTTGATGGCACATTTGAAGGCTACATTCGCGAACAGGGCACATTTGCCAACTTCCCCAACTGGCTTTACAAGGTAAAACCCACTCATCCGGGCGACATTGTCAAGCCCGGTGAAAAATACAAACTTGTCATCGAACGCGCCGACGGCCGCCCTGCTGTCACTGCCGAAACGACCGTTCCCAATACCCTCATGCTCGTGTCGCCCAACCCGGAAGCCATACCTCCACAGGTGGCCATTTATGGCAATTCAGTGTTGCTCGACTGGCGTACGAGTGCCAGCGGGGTGCTGTTTGATGTATATATGAAAATCAGGTATCGGGAAATCCAATCCAACGGAAATGTGACCCTCGACTCTATTCGCTGGAAAGTCGCCCGCAATGTCGTTCGTGAAAACACGCTCATTAGCGGTGGCGTGTACCGTGGCAAAACGACTTTCTCCCCACAGGCGTTTTATTCAGCGCTGCTGGGGCATATTCAGGCGCCAGACAACGTGGTTTCACGCTATTTCAACGGTATCGACTTTGAAATACAGGGCGCTGGGCCGGAAATTGCAGATTACCAGGAAAGCGAAGCCATCAACGCCGGCCTTACTGGCGCAGAAATTTCTACCCGCTATACCAACTTGTCGGAAGGCTACGGTATATTTACTGCGCGCAGAACCTGGCACTTCAACGATTTTGGTTTAAGGCCAGGCACTGTTGACTCCCTGAATGCAGATCCAACGCGCAAGGAGGTTTTGAAATTCAAGGGATAGAGTATAAAAAAATTCATGACATGCTAACATTTTTGGCGGAAGAACGTTTTTGTTTTTCATTCATCGCCGTTGCATGACGACGGCTTTTGTTCCGACATGTTCATGGGATTATATAATTTGTTTTAAACAAGGCCGCACCAAAAGAGGTGCGGCTCTTTTTTTGGGCACTCCTCATCTGTGCGGTCGTTTTTGACGCGCAGTCCGCGGATTGTCTTTTGCAATTTTGCCCTTACTTACACACCACCAATTTCCTATGTCCGCAGTTACTGGCGAAGTCAAACGCGTTACCACCCACGTCATCCAGGCCATGAAAAGCCGCGGTGAAAAAATTGCCATGCTTACGGCCTACGATTTTTCTATGGCTCGTATGCTTGATGAGGCAGGTATCGATATTCTTTTGGTAGGCGATTCGGCGTCCAATGTCATGGCAGGCCACGAAACCACGCTGCCAATTACACTCGATCAGATGATTTACCATGCCCAGTCGGTGGTGCGAGCCGTCACCCGTGCCATGGTAGTGGTGGATTTGCCCTTTGGCAGTTACCAGGCCAACTCCGAAATTGCCTTGTCGAGCGCTATCCGCATCATGAAAGAATCCGGCGCCCATGCCGTCAAACTGGAAGGTGGCGCTGAAGTGGAAGACTCGATCAAACGCATCCTGATGGCCGGAATTCCTGTAATGGGCCACCTGGGCCTCACGCCCCAAAGTATCTACAAGTTTGGTACCTACAGCGTGCGAGCCAAGGAAGAAGAAGAAGCGCAAAAACTCCGGGAAGACGCCAAATTGCTCGAATCGCTGGGGTGTTTTGCTATTGTGCTGGAAAAAATCCCCGCCAAACTCACCAAAATCGTATCGGAGAGCATCGAAATTCCCACCATTGGCATCGGCGCTGGAAAATATGCCGACGGACAGGTGCTGGTAACACACGACATGCTGGGTATTACAAAAGATTTCAAACCCCGTTTTTTACGCCGTTACCTCGACCTGTTCGAAACGATCGGGAATGCGACACGACAATATGTTTCTGATGTGAAAAATAAAGAGTTTCCGAATGATTCGGAACAGTATTGAGCAGGTGGTTTTTACCTTTGCGCACTTTTTTACGCCATATATGAAAAACATAAACCACGCGCTGCCTTCCCCCTCCGGCATACAATCACCTAATAACATGTCTCAACAAAAAACAGGTAATCGCACCCTCGTGTTCGGGGTGGTCATTGCTGCTATTGCCGTCGGGCTTTGGTTCGGCTGGCAGCCATTGAATGCTATTTATTTCTCAGGCGTGCCCAATGAAGTAGCCGATCCGTATGTATGTATTCCTACCGGCTCCAACTTTGATCAAGTGGTGGCCATTTTGAAAAAGCAGGGCATCATTAAAGATGAAGCAGGATTCCGCTGGCTGGCCGGACAAATGAACTACAAGAAAGATAAAATGCGTGCCTGCCGTTTTCAGATAAAACCAGGGTGGAATACACGCGAACTGATTCAACACCTTAGAACCGGAGAGCAGGCGCCTGTAAAACTGGTGCTCAACAATGAACGCCTGCCGGAGGAAGTAGCAGGGGTAGTATCGCGTTTTATTGAAGCGGATTCGCTGACCTTGCTCGCTACTTTCAGAAACCCCGCAGTGCTTGCCCAGTACAACTGGACGCCAGAAACCATGATTGCCGGTTTTATTCCCAATACCTATGAAATGTACTGGAATACGGATGCAACCGGCTTCCTGCAACGCATGAAAAAGGAAAACAACGCATTCTGGGATAAAAACAACCGCCGCGCCAAAGCACAGGCACTCGGACTAACTGAAACACAAGTGTATGTGCTGGCTTCCATTGTAGAACGCGAAACAAATTACAATCCTGAAAAAGCCACCATCGCGGGCGTATACCTGAATCGCCTGCGTGTGGGAATGAAATTGCAGGCAGACCCAACTTCTGTGTTCGCCACACGTGATTTCACAGCCCGCCGGGTTACGGAATACCATACCACCTTCGACTCGCCCTACAACACCTACATGTACAAAGGATTGCCGCCAGGCCCGATCAGTATGGCTTCTATCCCTACCCTCGACGCTGTGCTGAATGCTGAAAAACACAACTACCTGTATTTCTGCGCCAAACCGGATGATACCGGCACCCACGCCTTTGCCGAAACTTTTGCAGCCCATAAAGTAAATGCCGAACGCTTTCAGAACTGGGTGCGACAAACGAGAGGGATTTGACCTGTGGGAATCCTAAGTCCACAGTCCTGAGTCCTGAGTCCTGAGTCCTAAGTCCTAAGTCCTAAGTCTTTAGAGGATAATTGAAAACCTTTTGGTGTATTTTCAGTTAATCCGTGAAATTATTATGAGTACTCTAAAGACTTAGGACTCAGGACTGTGGACTCAGGACTTAGGACTGATCTACGGCGGTTTGTACAAGCAAATTTTACAATAAATATGAAATTACTTCTGGTTGGTATCGGTCCGGGAAACGGCATTTCGATAGCCAGGCGTTTCGGCCGTGAAGGATTTGAAATCCTTATGGTTGCTCGCAACGAAGACAAACTGAACAGTTACGTGGCCGAACTGGCACAGGCAGGTATAAAATCACAAGCCTATACGGCCGACATCGCCGATGCGGAATCGTTCGTACAAGTCCTGGAACGCATTGTGTCCGAGCACCCGGACATCGAGATATTACACTACAATGCGAGTTCGTACAATCCGGCTACGCCTTCACAACTTGAATTGTCGGTATTGCTCAGCGACCTGAATATCAATGTAGTAGGCGCCCTTTTATCTGCCAAAGCCGTATTTCCGCAAATGAAAGAACGCGGCCATGGCACCCTCTTTTTCACAGGTGGCGGCACAGCGCTTCAAGCGCCCGCTATCCTGGCTTCGCTGGGTATGGGTAAGGCCGCCATGCGCAACCTGGTATTTACCATCGCACAAGAAGGATTGCCTTTGGGCATTCATGCGGCCACTGTGACCATCACCGGTATGGTCAAGGCAGGTACACGTTTCGATCCCGATCTTATTGCCGATGAATTCTGGCGGCTGTATCAGTTGCCGAAGGAGAATTGGGAAACGGAGATAATGTGGTAAAACGAGTCCTGAGTCGTAAGTCCTAAGTCCTGAGTCCGTAGAGTACACCTTGTATTTCTTGGCTTTGATACGTAGTAATACTAGGCATAATAAGGTGTACTCTACGGACTTAGGACTTAGGACTTACGACTCAGGACTTGTTATACGCCAACAACAACGTATTTTCTCCAAAATACTCCTTAAACGCAAGCGCAAATGTGCCGGGGCTGCTAAAGCCGACCAGTTCGCTGATGGCCTGAGGAGTGCCTGCGCGTTTTTCGAGCAACACTTTTGCTTTTTCCAGCCGCATTTCCCGAATGAGTTGAATAGGCTCTTTACCAGTCAGCACCTTGAGTTTTTTGACATAGTGCGTTTTGGTGAGTTGCAATTTCCGGGCAATATCATCGGCCATAAAATCCGGGTTTGCCAGGTTTTGTTCAATCATTTGGACAGTGGTGAGCAGGAATGGCTCATCGAGTGGTACCCGATTTTCTGAAAAATACAGTTGTAAAAAACGATTGAACTGGTCATGTTTGATTTTACGCGCATCTAGGAGGCGTTGTACCGAGGCATCGAATTCGTCGTCGATCACCGGGCGGGTAAACCACGCATCGGCGCCGGCGCGCAGTGCATCGAGTTTGCCTTCATTTCCAAATTTATCCGTTAGCAGGACTACTGGAATATGGTTGGTGCGTTCCGACAGTTTGATCTGTCGGGCTACTTCGATCCCCGTTTTTCCGTTCAAGAGGGCATCGCAGACAATCAGATCGGGTAGCAATTCCGTTGCTAATTGCATACCTTCCGTAAAGGTATTGGCAGTTTCCACCTGAAAGCGGTCGGACAACAGTGATTTCAGGTACAGCACTACTTGTCGGTTGGGTTCAATCAACAGGGCGATGGCTTCCGGTTTTGGCCCCTGGTACAGGGTGTATGGATCGAGGGGGCTGACCGGCACAGGTTTGGTGATGGGCGCTGCGGCCTGAGTGGCTTCCACTACTGCGGCATTGTGCTGCATTTCCGCTTCATACTGAAGGTTGGAACGCATAATATCCCATTCCAACTCTTTCTTTTCCATTATTTTACGCCAACGGTCGTTGGCGCGGAAGTAGCCGAAAAGCAACAACAGGAACAACAAGCCGACGCCAGCGCCCATCAGCATGGCTTGTTCGCGCTCAATCCGCAGGAATTTACTTTGTTCCGAAGCATCGAGACGGCGCAGGGCAGAAAGAGAATCGAGTTGGGTACGAAGGCTGGCTGTTGTATTTCTTCTTTCGCGCGCATCAATGGAATCCTGTGCGGTAGCCAGCAATTGCTGGCAGGTAAGCGCCTGATCGGGCAAATCCCATTTCCGACATTCATCTACCAGGGTTTTCAACAGGGTGGCTTTTGTAACGTAGTTAGGGTCTTTTCGGGCGCTCAATTCGGCTTCTGCCAGCAGGCGCGTTGCGCTCCGGTCGTCCTGGTTTGCCCGATAAATCCCGGACAAAAGCGATACTATTTTTGGTGTAAAAGGCACCTGGTGCCGTTTCATAAATGCGCGCGTGGCTTCTGCTTCTACCTCTGCCTGCTCGTAACTACCCGATTGGGAGAGTTGGGTAAGCAGTATCATCCGATTGGACAAGGTATCCTGCACAGCATTGGCCTGTGCCCACATGGAAGCGGGTCCACACACAAACAAAATGCAAAAGAGGAGGCAGGTAAATCGGTACATGGGAGTCGTAGTCGTCAGCAGGATGCGTTTGCGCCAGGTTTGAAATGGTTTTCAAGGGCAAACATACACAAAAATACGGGCAAGTAAAAAAGCAAGTTTGTTGTCTGACCTGTACTTTTAGCCCCAAATTCAGCAATACACACACCACACATGTTTGAACTGCGCGGAAACCTGACCAAACTTCAAAATATCGTCCTCGGCATTACGGGCGCTGTCGTACTGATCGGCCTTTGGTGGCTCCTGGCTGAAATGCTGGCTGTTCCGGCACTCGACTATCGGGCGCCGAGTCTCGACGACCCGGCATTGCAACACCTGAACCGCGATTCACTGCTGCGTGCCGACAGCATTCAGTTTGCCAACGCCAAAACCGTTGGGAAAATTTATAAGATATTGCCCACTCCGCTCCATGTGGTGCAGGCGTATCCCAAACTGATGAACGACGATCAACTCCCGATGCATACCCTGCATTCGATCTGGCTCAACCTGAAAGGGTATTTCTGGGCAATTCTGGTGTCGTTCATTTTGGGCGGACTCATCGGGTTTATTCCTCTTTTCCGGGGTTTGTTTGCAAGACCGGTGGATGCGCTGCGGTATTTGCCGATTTCTGCGCTTACCGGATTGTTTATGCTTTGGTTTGGGCTGGGCGACAACATGAAAGTGGCGTTTCTGGCATTTGGCATTTTCGTCTACATGATTCCGGTCATCGTACAACGCATTCAGGAAGTGGAGGATGTACACCTGACTACTGTTTATACGCTGGGCGCCGGCAACTGGCAGACGCTCTTTTCTGTGTACCTGCCTTCCGTTTTGTCGAAGTTTATGGAAGACTTGCGGGTGCTCACGGCCATTTCCTGGACGTATATCATTATTGCGGAAATTCTGAACAACACAGGCGGCCTGGGTTCTTTGATCTACTGGCTTGCCCGCCGCGATAAAACCGACAAGGTGTTTGCGGTGCTGCTGCTCATTATTGTGATTGGTATTCTGCAAGACCGCTTGTTTGTGTACCTCGACAAACGTCTTTTCCCACATAAGCACTACAAAACCAAGGTAGACGGCCTCAAGGAAGTGCAAACCGGCATTTATATCGTGCTGGGCGTATTTGCGCTGGCGGTGGTGTTGCCTTTGGTAGCGACTATTCCCGATTCCATTCTCGTTCAAGGTTCAGGTTTACTTATCCTTGCAGCAATCGGTTTGATTCTGATGGGAGAGGTGAAGTTGTTAAAAGGATTGCAGAAGAGAGAAGTGAGAAGTGAGTAGTGAGTAGTGAGTGGTGAGTGGTGAGTGGTGAGAGATTTCGAAAAACCAAAATTGTTTAAGTGATTCACAACCAATATCTTATGTTGCAGATAAAAGATACAGAACTGCCGAATATCATTCAATTGAAAAACATCAGCCAGACCTACACAGGCGGCAAGGAGTTTATCATCAAAGACCTGGATTTTTTGATTGAAGACAAACCCGGACAAGGTCAGTTCGTGGTAATTCTGGGCGCTTCCGGTTGTGGCAAAAGCACCCTGCTGCGCTACATAGCCGGTTTGCAGGAGCCTACCAGCGGGGAAGTGCTGCTGCGCGACAAACCCGTTCGCCAGTCGGGTATACGGGCAGGTATGGTATTCCAGCAATATTCGTCGTTGCCCTGGCTGACCGTACTGGAAAATGTGGAACTGGGTCTTGAATTTCAGAATGTAGAGCCAAAAGAGCGCCGCCGCCGGGCACAGGAAATGATCGATCTAGTGGGGCTAAAAGGCCACGAAAACAAATACGCTGTGTACCCCACCCTCTCCGGCGGCCAGTTGCAACGTGTAGCCATTGCCCGGAGTATCATTGCCAGCCCCGATATTCTGCTGATGGATGAGCCTTTTGGCGCGCTCGACATCAATACCCGTCTTCAAATGCAGGATTTACTGGAAGATGTCTGGCTGAAATTTCAACCGACCATCGTTTTTGTCACCCACGACATTGAAGAAGCCGTGTACCTGGCCGATGATATTTACATCATGGCAGCCAATCCCGGACGGTTTGTTCACCACATTTCTGTAGACTTGCCTTTTAACCGCGACCTGGAGGTAAAACACAGTGCCAAATTCAACGAAATAGTACGACACGTAGAAGATCGCATGATCGAGGTGTCGAAATTATAATAAATGAGTAAAATTCTTGGAAAGGCAACCTGTACTCAGCCTTTTGCGTTTTTTATTGTATTAATTTTGCGGCAAGAAAGTTTCTGCGGATGTAGAGACAAATTCAACCTTCCATTTCTATGAAAAAAACACATATTCTCGCCATTGGTATTCTGGCTATTGCCATTGGTATTCTGATCAGCGCAAGCAAAGATGTTACCACTTATGCCAATTTTGCCCAGGCCACCCAAAGCGGTGAAAAAGTAAAACTCGTGGGCCAATTGGTAAAGGATCGCCAGGTAGAATACAACCCCGAAAAAAATGCCGATTTCCTGGCCTTCTGGCTGCGCGACGATAAAGGAGAAATCCGCCGCGTCGAATTAAATGCTGCCAAACCGCAGGACTTCGAGCGCTCGGAATCCATCGTACTCACCGGCGAAATGAAAGGCGAAGTATTTGCCGCTTCCGAAATGCTGCTGAAATGCCCCTCCAAGTATAAGGATCAGGAGGTGTATGTGAGGGAAAAAAGAAGTTAGAAGTGAGAAGTGAGAGGTGAGAAGTGATAGAGGTGAGAAGCGAGAGGTGAGAAGTGAGAGTACGTAGAGTGTACGGCTTCATTCATAGCCATTAGTTGAACGAAGCGGAACACTCTACGTACTCTCACTTCTCACCTCTCGCTTCTCACCTCTATCGCTTCTCACCTCTCTTAATACGCCCACTTCAAATACAACGCGCCCCAGGTAAAGCCACCGCCGAATGCGGTCAGGACGATATTATCGCCCTTATGCAATTTGGATTCGTATTCCCAGAGGCAAAGCGGCAGGGTTGCAGCCGTGGTATTTCCATATTTTTCAATGTTGACCATCACTTTTTCCATCGGGAAGTGCAAGTGTTCTGCCACGGAAGTGATGATGCGCATATTGGCCTGGTGTGGCACCACCCACGCTACATCGTCGGTAGTCATTTTATTGCGGCGCAGAATATCTTCCACTGTACTGGTCATTCCTTTTACAGCATGTACGAATACGCGCTTGCCGTCCTGCCAGGCGTAGTGTTCGCGATTGGCTACCGTTTCGGCAGTAGGCGGATGCAAAGAGCCTCCGGCTTTCATTTGCAGAAGGCTGCGGCCGGAGCCGTCGCCACGCAACACAAAATCCTGAATACCATTGCCATCTTTCCGGGGTTCGAGCAGCACCGCACCGGCGCCATCGCCAAAAATCACGCAGGTATTGCGGTCGGTGTAGTCGACAATCGATGACATCATATCGGCGCCGACGACAATCACTTTATTATAGGTTTCGCATTGTATGAATTGAGCGCCGGTAGACAACGCATATAAGAAACCGGAACAAGCAGCATTGATGTCGTAACCAAATGCATTTTTTGCACCTACTTTGTCGCATACCGTATTGGCAGTATCTGGAAACACCATATCGGCAGTGACCGTGGCCACAATAATCATATCAATTTCGCCGGGTTTTACACCGGTTTTTTCAAGCAGTCCTTTCACGGCCTCGGCACACATATCGCTGGTAGCCCAGCCTGGCGTACGAAGAATGCGGCGTTCGCGGATTCCTGTGCGAGATACGATCCATTCATCATTCGTATCTACCATTTTTTCAAGGTCGAAATTGGTCAGCCGGTCTTCCGGCACCCAACCATGAACGCCAGTGATGGCTGCGCGTACTTTTCCCATGGATTTTGTTGTGTTAATTTGAAAGAGGTTGTCCGGTTATGGTTGTATGCCGGATCGGACCGCAAAAGTAGGCACTACACGGCAGTCGGCAACGCATGTAAGCCGTTTTTCTCACAAACTGTTCTTCAGAGAGGCACGCATTTCCAGCAGCCTGCTGCGTTCCGGATGCGCTGACGCTTTTCGAGAGGCACGAAAACGCCACCAGCAATCGCGGTAAAAAAAGGCAAACCAACCCAGTATCGGCGCCAGAATGGTCAGTGCCACCATCCAGGAAAGGTGCAAAAGCAAGCCTGTAATCAACAATATTGCCCCTGCTACAACCCCCAACACGGCAGCCGCCCCCATCAAAACGCTGGTAACAAACTCCGGCTTTTTTACCACTTTGGCGGTAAGGGTGCGCGACAAATATCGCACAGGCCACGCAAGCACATAACCCAATGCAGCAGGAATGGCCGCCAGGATAAGAAACAACATCCATGAAAAATTGCCATATTCAGGTCGATGCAGACCGGCGTCGTTGAGGCCAGCCCGACTCAGCGCCGAAAAATAGGTGTCGGCTTTTTGCCGGAGGGTGTCTTTATCGGGTGCTGACATCGTATTGAGGCGTTCCAGCGCGGTATGTTCCTGCTGGAAAAGCAGGTTGCCTGCTTCTACTACCGGAAAAAGTCGGCCCTTGAAATCGTTGCGAACTAGCGTCAGCACCTGCTCGGCCAGTTCAAAATCCGCCGGGTCTTGTACATGATAGCACAATTCCCGGAGCGCTTTGTCGATCCGCGCATTCAACTGGTTGATGGCAGCAGCAGAGTTGTTTTCGTATGCCTCCCAGTAGTCGCGTATGTAAATAGGCTCACCAATCAGCAGTTTGAGTTCGTCGCGGGTGCGGTCGCCCCAGATGTAGTTGGCGCCTGCGGGCACCACCTGCAAGTCTTGTAGTTGGTGGTTTTTATAGGTTTCAAAAGCGATACGAGCCAGGCCTTTTTGTGCGGGTTTGACGTGTTTGTCGAGGTGATGCTCGCCTTCCACATAAATCGCAACGGTTTGATTTTTAAGCATTTTACCCTGGCAAAAATCAATAACGCCGTCGTTGCGCTCGCGGCCCGTATAGCCGTCACGGATACGAAACACGGGAAACATATTCACCTGTTCGAGCAGGAAACGCGCCCAGGGCTTTTGAAAAACGTCGCCACGGGTCATGTTGTACACCGGCCCGTCGAGGTAAAGACATAGCGCAATCGGATCTACAAATGCAGTCGGGTGATTGGAAGCAATCAACACCGGTTTGTTGGCTTGCACGCCGGAAATATTGTGCAGGTATACTTTTCGAAACAGACACCAGTAAGCAAGATGCAGGCACGGCTCCATAATCAGGTATAATAAGCCGTCGCTTTTATGGACATTCACATATTTCATGGCGCGAAAATAGTTTCGTTCGAATAGAGCAAGTAAGGAATTCCTTCGTTTTCTTCGCGCCGATGAAAAAAGAGGGCACCAAATACCTGCTCGTAATAGGCGGCGCTACGGCTACAGGCAAAACAGCGTTGGCTATTCGCCTGGCACAGCATTTCGGTACAGAAATTCTTTCGGCTGATTCCCGGCAATTTTATCGGGAAATGAGCATCGGAACCGCCAAACCGACGCCTGCAGAACTGGCACAGGCGCCGCATCATTTCATCGACAGCCTGTCGGTGACGCAAGATTTTAGTGTGGGCGACTTCGAACGAGCGGCGCTCAATACCTTGCAAGGCATTTACCAGGAAAAGGATGTTGCCATCCTGGTGGGCGGCTCCGGGCTGTTTCTGCAGGCCGTTTGTGATGGGCTCGACGATTTCCCGGAAGTGACGACAAGCATAAAAGGACAAGTGTCGGACGCTTTTCAGCAAAATGGACTGGAGTGGTTGCAACAGGAGATACAACGCATCGACCCGGCTTATTTTGCAGTAGTCGACCGGCAAAACCCGGCCCGGCTGCGGCGGGCGCTGGAAGTGTATTACGCTTCAGGGATGCCTTACTCTACGTTTCTGGGCAAAGGGAAACAGCAAAGGCCGTTTACGCCTGTTTACATCTTGCTCGATGTGCCTCGGCCGGAATTATATGCCCGCATAGAAGCCCGCGTCGACGATATGCTGGCTGCCGGACTGGAAGAAGAAGCGCGCAGGATCTTACCCTTTCGCTCCGCAACGGCTTTACGGACAGTCGGTTATGAAGAGTTTTTTGAGTATTTTGATGGAAATTGCTCTTACGAAGAAGCCGTGGATAAAATCAAACAGCATTCCCGGAATTATGCCAAAAGACAGGCCACGTGGTTCAAAAAACATGGCGCCTGGCAGGCTTTTCACCCTGGCGACTGGGTTGAAATCGTGTCTTTTCTGGAAAAAACTATGCGTTGATGTCTGTTTTATCCCTGCGCGGCTTACGCATTCCATTGTCAAGCACCGTCATGCGCTGAAAAAAATGCGTCCCGTTCAGCCACCACAAAAACTGGGCGCAAATCAGGCCTGCTATGGCGCCTGCCAAAATATCGGCTAAAAAATGCTGCACTAAAAAAATGCGCGACACCGCCACCCCAATCGCCAGCACGGCCAGCAACAATCCCCAGCGTTCGTACCTGCGGCCTATGATGAGTGTGAGCATGCTGTACAAGGCAAACGCCGACATGGTGTGGCCAGAAGGAAAACTGGTGCGCCCGCTGTTGAGTTCTACATCTGGCACCACTACCACCTGATTGTACACACCTTTTTGCTCGAAAAAGGTTTTGGGTCGAAACACCCCGATCTGGTCTTTCAAAACATATCCTACTGGCAAAATGAGCATCCCTGACAGGGCGATCAGTAAGGAAAAGCGGTATCGCCAGCGAAATGCAGCAAGAATAAGTGCCCCGTACACAAATCCTTCGCCCAGCATGGTAAAAATGCGGAAGATCGTATTGAATGGCTCCCTGCGCCAGTTGTTGAAAAAAAGGATTTCATCGCCATAGGGCACCTTCCAAAGCAGCAGTGCACTGGAAAGTAAAAAAATCATCACCGGAACTGCAAACCACCTGTTCTCCCAAATCCCTTTCATGCCGTTTTAACCTTTTGTTGTTCCAGTCGTTCGCGAAGCATATTTACAAAACGGTCGATGCGATCGGTACTAAACAGTTGCGAGTCGTTCATGGCTTTCCGTGTCAGGAAAAACCCTACCGGTATCAGCACTATGCAGGGCACCATTGCCGCCCAGAACGGTGTGAGGATATAGGATTCCGCCAGTTTTTTGCACACTATGGTTAGCACAATAAAAACCACAAAAAAGATGATGGAAACAAGTATCGGATAACCGAATCCGCCTTTCCGGATAATGGCGCCCATCGGCGCTCCGATAAACAGGAATACGAAGCATACGAATGCGAAACTGTATTTGGTGAACAGTTCGTAGCCGGTTTTGACGTATTCCTTGCGCCGGGCATCTACCTGATTGTTGCGGGTTTCGAGTTGATTCTGGCTTGTTTTGATGCGTGCGCCCGCTTCTTTCAGGATGGTCGGGCGATCGGAAGCACGGAACACCTCTGCAAAATTGGAATATTGCGCCAGCGGTTTGTTTAATTCCTGTTTGGGGAGTCGGTCGAAGCCCGGGCGGTGCTGCGGTGCGGGTGCGGGCGCCGTGGCGAATTTCACCTTCTTACCCAGTTTGGGCGCTGGTGCCGGCGGCGGTGGAGCGATAGGAACAGGTTTGATGGGTTGGCGTTTCAGCGGCACCATCAGATCGTCGGCAAATGCGTGTCGCGTGGTTTGCATCGATTGTTGCAGCGAGTCCATATTGACACGCAACTGATTCATACTCAGCATAGAACGCTGTTGACTGAACCTGTCTTTATCGGTGCTCACCATTTCAAACTCCCGCATGTCCCACACTTTTGTTAGCGAGGAAAAGTTGGTGCGGATAAATGGAAATTTTTGTTTTTGCACCTGGGGGCCCTGATTGCCCGGTTCCTGATACTGGGTGCCCTGAAACAGGTTCATCACAAAAAAGCGTTTGTCTTTTGTGGTGTACATCTGCCCGCTATCGGCCAGTATCTGATTGAATTTTACCTGACCGATATTGGTTTGGTCTTCAATCAGCACATCGCCGATGGTTTCGCCATCTTCTTCCTTGCTGCCGATTTTGATGACAAACTGGCGAAAATCTTCATTAAAAACGCCTTTTTCGAGCGTCAGCGCCGGCTTTTGGCGGCGTATATCGTACAAGCGGGATTTAAACTCCAGGTTGGAAATGGGAATGATAAAATCCGAGCAGATATAGGAAAATAAGCCGATACAGGCTGCGCAAAAAATCAGCGAACGCATGATCCGGATCAAAGGCACGCCTGCCGATTTCATACTGGAAAGTTCGTATCGCTCCGCCAGGTTACCCATTACCATCACAGACGCAATCAACACGGCAATGGGTAGTGCCATCGGAAAAGTCGACACCGACAAGTACCCAATCAATTCCAGCATGATAAAAATGCTCACCCCTTTACCTGCAATATCGTCGATATACAGCCATAAAAACTGCATAATCAGCACAAACAATGCGATAAAGAACGACACCGCAAACGGGCCGATAAAACTGGTGAGCAGGAGTTTGTCGATTTTTTTCAATGTTGATGAGGGTTGATGAGGTTGATGAGGTTGATGAGGGTTGATGAGGTTGATAAGGGTTGATAAGGTTGATAAATGGCGGCTCGGGGTAAGTAGGAGATTTTCATTCATCGAGTGGCCGTATATCAACTCTCATCAACATTTATCAACCCTTATCAACCTCATCAACCTCATCAACCCTAATAATCAAACTTCGCTTCAAACGCTTTCAAGTCCCGTATCGTTGCCTCAGGGTCTTTGGCGCCAAATACACTGTTGCCGGCTACCAGCACATCGGCGCCGGCTTGCAGGAGCGACTCGGCATTGTGCAGACCTACACCGCCGTCAATTTCAATCAGAGCAGAACTATTGGTGGAAATAATCATTTCCTTGAGTTGCCGAGTTTTGGGCAAGGTATTATAAATGAATTTTTGCCCCCCGAAGCCCGGATTAACCGACATAATACACACCAGATCAATGTGTTCGATGACATTTTCCAGGATACTTACCGGCGTATGCGGATTGAGCGCCACACCTGCCTGCGCGCCGCATTCCTTGATCTGATGAATGGTGCGGTGCAGGTGCGGGCAGGCTTCTGCGTGTACAGTTATCACATCGGCGCCCGCCTTGCGAAAATCTTCCACATACTTTTCCGGTTCCACAATCATGAGATGCACGTCGAGCGGTTTGGTAGCCAGGCGTTTGATGGCTTCGAGGATAAAAAAGCCAAAAGTGATATTGGGAACGAAACGACCGTCCATGACATCGCAGTGAAACCAGTCGGCCTCGCTGCGGTTTACCAGATCGATTTCATCGGCCAGGCGTGCGAAATCCGCAGCCAGAAGTGAAGGTGCAAGCAAATGCTTTTTCATAGTGGCCGCAAATATCGGGAATTTTGAGTTCAGGAAGGAAGGCTTTATTTCTTATCGAACCACAACCACCTGACTCTGATGCAGCAAAGGTTGTCTTTTCATACGCAAAAACAACTGCGCCGTCGCCAGTACATCCTTTTCACAATAGGTAGCGATGCGATCCAGGTCGCGGTCTTCCCAGTACACCGTAGCCACATCTGCGCCGGAGATATCGTCCTTGGGAGAAGGGATATCAAAAACGGCTGTGAGCAGGCGCAGCGACGTATAGTTTTTGATGTCGCCGAACTTCCACATTTCCAGCGTATCGAGCAGGTGTTTGGTTTCCCAGGGCTTTTTGCCGGCAATATCGAGCATTCTGGGCAAGGGCAACTGGTTGATCAGCATGCGACGACAGATATACGGAATATCGAACTCCTTTATATTATGGCCGCAGAGGGCAAATTTCTCGGGATTGTTGAAATGTTTGGTCAACATTTCGCTGAAATCTTCGAGCAAACTGGCTTCCAGGTGGTTGCTAAATGATTTGAGGCGCAGCAAAGGCAGTTCATTGCCGGGTTGACGGGTAAGGAATCCGACCGAAATGCAAACGATTTTGGCAAATTCAGCATAGATACCGGCGCGTTGGCGGAACAACTCTGCCATTTCCTCGTATTCTACCTCTTCCCCTGGAGCCTTTCGCAAAAGGTTGTGGCATTTAATGCCCCAAAGTTCCTGCAATTCGTCGCTCAGTTCGTCAAATTCGGCATAACCAGGCACTGTTTCAATGTCCAGGAACAAAATATTGTACAAATCATAGGTATCAAATGCTGACATACCCGTTTTTTTTAATGTGAAGGTGTGTTGTTTTCTAAAAATCGGCTAACCTTTGCGCTCCTTTTTCAAAATAAGAGCATCCGGCGCCTGAATGATATCAAATGGCACTCAGGGAAATCCCCACAAACCTCGGTGAAAACCCTGACACAAAGATAGGTATTCACCCCCCATTCCCGGATACAGGTTTTTGCTGGAATTTTTAGGAGTGAAATATTATCAAATAATTTTTGTCCTTGATAATCAACAACTTACAATAATTTTTAAAAAAAATCAAAAAAAATCACAATAAACGAAATGCAATAAACCAACCCGAAAACGGTTTTATCTGCAAACATCCAAAAACACCAAAGCACACAAACACAAAACACTACCCTTCTCAAAACCACCTGAATTCGCAACACTTTTCGTTAAACCTTTCACACATTTCTTCAATAATTATGAGCACACCCACCAATTACAGTCAGCCAGGCACCCCGACTCCAAACTACGGCAACAATGATGGCAACAACCCAAAGCGGACAACGACCATCATGGGCATTGCTATCGCTGCCCTGCTCGGTTTGTGCGTTTTCCTGTTGATTAGCAAATACAGCACCAGCAAGCAATTGGATTCCACTACGATGGAACTTGCCCAGCAAAAAGATGCTTTCACCGAACTCGACCAGAAATACAATGAAGCGGTTACCCAACTGGAACAACAAAAGGGTATCAACGCTGAACTGGACGCAAAAATCAACCAGCAACTCCAGGAACTGGAGGCTTCCAAAAACCAGGTGGCAGGCCTGATCCGCGAAAAGAAAGACTACAGAAGCGCACTGGCTTCTCTGGAGCGTCAGAAAAACGAATACCTCGCTCAGATCGACGACCTGAAAAAACAGGTTGGTATCCTGACCGAAACCAATACCCAACTGACCAACCAAACCCAGCAGTTATCTACTTCGTTGAATGAGACGCAAGCCAAACTGCAAGAAGAAGGCACTGCCCGCGCTGCACTGGTATCGGAAAAAACAGCCCTCGAAGCAGAACGCGCTCAACTGTCTAAAAAAGTCGACATCGCCTCTGCCATCCGCGTAAAAAACATCACGACGAAAGCAGTGTCTGTAAAAAGCAGCGGCAAGGAAAAATCCAAAAACAAAGCCAAAAACGTGGATAAACTGAACATCTGCTTCACGACCGAACCTAATGAAGTGGTTCCTGCCGGTGAAGAAACGTTCTACCTGCGTATCGTTGACCCAACCGGCGCTCCGCTGGCCATCGAAAGCCTGGGTTCGGGCGTATCCAACGACAAACGCAACGAACAAGAGTTCCGTTATACCACTACTGCTACGACCAACTACACCAACGGTGAATCGGAAGTATGCGGTTCCTGGCAGCCAGGCCAAAACTTTGTAAAAGGTAAATACTCTGTTGAAATCTACAACAAAGGTTACCTGGTTGGCACTGGCGCGTTTAATCTGAAGTAAGTCCTGAGTCCTGAGTCATAAGTCGACTGGCATCAGGCAAATAAATAAGGAAGGAACACCCTGTTTGCAATATTCTAACGGGCGGCATAGCGAAAGGCTGTGTCGCTCGTTTTTTTGTGGTGGCCATTTGAATCAGGATTTTATGGATTCAATATGATTAGAAGGACTCCGAAAGCAAGTCGATCCTTTCTAAGATTTGAGTTAATCCGTATATATCTTTTTCGCCTTCGCAATTAACCCACACAATTCCTTTCTGTAGCCCATCGGATCGCGTGTGGCGGCAGATTGGGCCAGTTCAAGCGCAGTATCAAATGTCGCATTGCCCTTGTACTCCGAAGAGCGCAGCAACATGCCAAAAGAAGCCGCAGCGGCAGCCATTTGAAAGTTATTGCTGACAAATGGCGAAGTGTACGTTGGCACGGTCATTTTGATCAATTTGCTGGTAGCGCCGAAACGGGGCTTTTTATAGCGCACTTTCAGGAGCATCAATTCGTCGTTTTTTGCCTGCGCACTCAACTTTGTTTTTTGATAGCGTAGCGGCTCGGTAACGCTTTGTTCGGGTATTTCCTGACCGACCGGAATGAGTTCGTACAAAGCCGTAGTGCAGTGCCCGGCGCCCAGTTCGCCCGCATCTTTGGCATCGTTGTCAAAATCTTCGCGTTTCAGCATCCGGTTTTCATAACCAATCAGCCGGTAGGCCGCCACCTGGTTCGGGTTAAATTCAATCTGGATTTTGACATCTTTGGCAATCGCAAACAAGTTGCCACCCATTTCCTCCACCAGCACTTTTTGCGCTTCCGACAATTTGTCGATGTAGGCATGGTTGCCATCGCCGGCGTCGGCCAGTTGCTGCATTTTTGAATCCTGATAATTGCCGGTTCCGAAACCCAGAACGCTGAGAAAAACGCTGCTTTCGCGCTTTTTTTCAATGAACCGTACCAATTCCGATTCATCCGAGATGCCCACATTAAAATCGCCGTCGGTACACAGGATGACACGGTTGTTGCCTTTTTTCATAAAGTTTTCCTGAGCGGTCTGATACGCCAGTTCAATTCCTTCGGCGCCGGCTGTACTGCCGCCCGCCTGCAAACGCTGAATGGCATTTCGAATGGTTTCTTTTTCCGTTCCGGGTGTGGAAGGCAGTACGAGCCCTGCCGCGCCTGCATATACCACGAGTGCTACCCTGTCCTGGGGGCGCAGTTGCTCGACTAGCAAATTCAGTGAGGATTGTACGAGGGGCAATTTGTTCGGCTCGCTCATGCTGCCTGATACATCCACCAGAAATACAAAGTTGGAAGGCGGTAAGGATTCCAGTTCCACTTTTTTGCCTTGCAGCCCGATCACCAGCAAGCGATGTTCCGGCGCCCAGGGGCAGGTGTCATGTTCCACATGAATAGCAAACGGGGTTTTGTCGCCCGGCCCGGCATAGTCGTAATCGAAGTAATTGACAAACTCCTCCACCCGAACGGCGTCTTTAGGGGGTTTGTTGCCTATGTTCAAATAACGCCGCACATTGGAATAGGCCGCCCCGTCTACGTCAATAGAAAAGGTAGATACCGGGTTGGAGATCGATTCCAGAAACGAATTTTCGACAATCAGGGAATAATTCTCGCGTTGGTAATCCATGTGCGACGTATCGCGGCCTGTCAGCAGGGTGTTCTTGGGAATTTTTTGTTTGGGTGTTTTCGGCGGCTTGGCACGTTTGTTTTTACGACCTTTTTTGCCTGTAATATTGTCGGAGGCGAGGGTGTAGCCAGAACTTGTTTTGTCTTGTGAAATGAGCGGAACCTTGTACGCTGCAATGGTCACTTCTTGTAAAGTCATTCCCGAACTAAGCGCGCAGTCGATTTTATTGATCTTTCCGGCAAGCACATTTACATGCGTAATTTCCAATGGAAGGAACCCGGAATAGGTAATCTGAAGATCGTACTGGCCAGGCTCCAGCGCAACCCGGAACCGGCCTTCATAATCGGTCACAACCAATTGTACCAGTTGCTTCTTTTTCAGGATTCGAACGGAAGCGCCAATGAGTTGTTCGCCCGTAGCATCCTCGGTGACGAGGCCTTCCAAAACAGTGTTGGCCGTTTGGGCAAGCAAAAAAGCCGGAAGCAACAGGGCTCCAAGCATCCACAGAAATTTTTTCATGGTATTAAAGATTTTATACCCCAAATTGCTGGAGACTTCCGGAAATAAAAATGCCCGTTTCGTGAAACGGGCATTTCAACAGTTGAAACACGGGGTTTCAGTACCTGATTGAACTACAAGTTTGGCTCAATTCGGGTAAATCTCTCTCTTACAAGCCTTCAAGGTGTTCATCAGCAGGGCCGTCACCGTCATCAGCCCTACCCCACCTGGCACGGGTGTAATGTGGCTGCATCTGGGCGCTACTGCCTCAAAATCGACATCGCCCACCAAGCGCGTGCCCGATTTGCGGCTGGCATCTTCGATGCGGTTGATACCTACATCGATCACGACAGCACCTTCTTTTACCCAGTCGCCTTTGATAAATTCCGGAATACCGATGGCCGCCACCACAATGTCTGCGCGGCGCACCTCGCCCGCCAGGTCGCTCGTGCGCGAATGCGTAAGCGTTACGGTACAGTCGCCCGGATAGCCCTTGCGCGACAGCAGAATACTGATGGGTGTGCCCACGATGTTGGAGCGGCCAACCACCACGCAGTGTTTTCCGGCGGTTTCAATATTGTACCTGCGCAACATTTCCACAATACCATACGGTGTAGCGGGCAAAAAAGCGGGCAAACCCTGCGCCATGCGGCCAAAATTGACCGGATGAAAACCGTCTACGTCCTTGCGGTGGTCTATGGCCAGGGTTATTTTTTCTTCGTTGATGTGTTTCGGCAAAGGCAACTGAACGATAAAACCATCCACATCGGGATCTTCATTCAGGCTTTGCACGATTTCCAACACTTCGGCTTCCGTAGCGTCGGCCGGGCGGCGAATGAGCGTACTTTTGAAACCAACCTGCTCGCAGGAGCGGATTTTGGACTGCACATACACTTGACTGGCTGCGTTTTCGCCGATGAGTACGGCCGCCAGGTGGGGAATTTTGTTGCCGCGTTCGCGCAACAGATCGACTTCCGCTGCGAGTTCGGATTTGATGTTTTCGGAAAGTAATTTTCCGTCGAGTAAAGTCATGGGTAAATGGTGTCAGAATGAGGCCGCAAAAGTAGTGCAAATTTCCCTAAAACGCCCATACGCCTCCTCATAACACGCCTGCAATGCTCTATCAGGCTCCACACAACGCTCCTCCTGCGCCAGCACCGAAGCGTCCAGCCCCAGCACGTCCATCGCAAGCAGCAACGCCCCCAGCAACGACGCATCTACACGTTCATCGGGGATATAAACCGGCTTTTGGAAAATATCGGCCAGCATTTGCACCCAAAACGCACTCCGGGAAAATCCACCGCCCGCGTGCAATGTTTCTATCGGGCTATGTGCTTCGAGTGCTTCGCCGATCATTTTTACGTTGAAAAGCACGCCTTCCATGGCCGCTCTCAGCAGGTGGGCCTGCGTATGCTGCGCGGATAAATAGTGAAAACTGCCCCGAATGTCGGGCAGGTACAACGGCGCGCGCTCGCCCAGTAAATAAGGTAAAAACAGCAAACCATCGCTGCCCGCTGGCGCCTGAGCGGCTTGCTCTACAAAAGTAGCGGCCGGGAGCGCCGACTGGAACACCGATTTGCGGAGCCATTCCAGCACGTTCGCGCCGTTGTTGCTGGCGCCGCCAACGATGTACCTGTTCTCATCCACACAGTAGCAAAAAGTCCGCATGTGGGCATCCAGCAAGGCTTGGGGCGAAATGGTGCGAATGGCCGCGCTGGTACCGATGGTCACCGCAACCTGCCCTGCACGCGTGGCATTCGAGCCGATATTGGCCAGGGCGCCATCGCTGGCGCCAATGATAAACGGCACATCGGGCGGTAGCCCGAGTTGGGCCGAATATTCCGGCAATACATAACTTTTGTGCGCAGGCGACACCAGTTCCGGCAGCATGTCCGCTTGAATGCCAGCCCTCAACAAGGCCCGATCATCCCAGTTTTTTTGGTGGATATTCAAGAGTCCGCTGGCTGAAGCAATGGAAACATCCGTACAAAATACGCCCGTCAATTGAAGCCACAGGTACGATTTCAGGTCGGCAAAATGGTGCGTATGGGCAAACACTTCAGGCATATTTTCACGCAGCCAGATGATTTTGCACAACGGCGACATCGCATGAATGGGTACACCAGTGCGCTGGTACAAGGCCATTCCTTCTTCTTTCGATCGCAGCGTTTGTGCGATCGCTCCAGCCCGCAGATCTGACCATAACAGCATATTGGTCAAGGGATTACCCGCTTTGTCGAGCGCGATCAGTCCGTGCATGGCCGATGAAAAAACGGCACCATGCAGTGGTTCTTTGCCTCGCACGGTCGACCATGCTTCTGATATGACTTCCGACAGGTTTTTCAAAATTTCGGAAGGTGCTTGTTCCTGCCAACCCGACTGAGGAGATATTATCGTGTTCTGCCGTTCGGCATGGGCCCACACTTGTCCGCCATCGCTGAGTACGACGGCTTTTACGTTGGTGGTTCCGATGTCGAGCGCAAGCAACATGAATAGAAGTGAGAAGTGAGAAGTGAGAGGTGAGAAGTGAGAGGTGAGAGGGGTTTAGACAAACAGATCGAGGAGGAGGGCGCCGAGGAGGCCCATTACTCCGATAATTGTTTCCATGAGTGTCCAGGATCGAAATGTGTCGCGCAGGCTCAATCCGAACCATTCCTTGAACATCCAGAATCCGGTATCATTGACATGCGAACACATCAGGCTGCCAGCGCCTACCACCAGGGTCATCAACTCGGGCGAAACGCCACCGGCGGCTACCAAAGGCTGAACGATCCCCGCAGCCGTCATGCCTGCTACGGTGGCCGAACCGACCGCAATGCGCAGGAGGGTAGCAATACTCCAGCCAAGCACAAGCGGCGATATGGGCGCATCGGTCAGTTGTGCTGCCAGTTCTTTCCCGATACCACTGTCTACCAGCACCTGCTTGAACGCGCCGCCGGCTGCTACCACGAGCATCAGCGATGCGCCCGCCCCCATGGCTGTGGCGGAGCGGTCGAGCAACTCGCTTGCCGTCATGTAGTTCGGATTGGGCGACAAAGGATTTTTACTCAACAACAGCAAGCCCAGGCACACAGATATGAGCATCGCAACACCAGGGTCACCTGCGTACGCAAGCCAGGGAAAGGCCTGATCCGCATCCGGGTAATTCAGTTCCATGACCGTGGAAAATGCCATCAACACTACCGGGGTCAGCGCCACCATCAGGCTTTTCGGGAAGCCCGGCAGCGATTCGGGGGCAAATTCTTTGGCTTGAAAAAGGCCCGCCGGTGGTTTCGCTGGTATATTTTTCAGAAAAGAAGGAAAAAAAAGCCCCGCTACCAATATAGAAGGTATGGCAAGAGCCAGTCCCAATAACAAAGTTCGGCCCATGTCGGCGCCAAATAAATTGGCCACTGCCGTAGCCCCGGGGTGCGGCGGCAAAAAACCGTGTGTGACGGACAGCGGAGCAGCCATCGAAATGGCGAGCGGTACCAAAGGCTTACCCGAAACGGCATTTACCGTAAACACCAGCGGCGCGAGTACCATAAACCCTGCATTGTAGAACATGGCAATACCCACCACAAATCCGGTGCTGAGGATAGCCAGGTTGGCACGCGCCGGGCCAAAAACGCGCAACAGTCGCTGAGCGATAACCTGCGCAGCGCCCGTTTCAGCCAGTATACTGCCCAGCATCACGCCGCAGGCCAATACCATGACTAGTCCGCCAAGCGTGCTTCCGATACCATTCTGAACCGATTTGATCAGATCGGCAGGCAGCATCCCTTGGAACACACCTACGAATAATGTACTGATAATCAATGCTATAAAAGCATTGAGCCGAACAAAAATGATTAGCGCCAGCAAAAGGGCAATACTGAGAAGTAACAGGATCAAGGTGTTTTCAATTTAGGATGAAACTGTATTTTATTTCCGCTCCACCGCATGTCCTCCAAATTCGTTGCGAAGCGCCGCCACCACTTTTCCGGAAAACGTATCTGCCTGTTGCGAGCGATAGCGCATCATCAGCGACAAGGCTATTACCGGCGTCGGTACGCCCAGGTCGAGCGCCGTTTCGAGCGTCCATTTGCCTTCACCAGAGGAATGCATGACGCCACGAATGGAATCGAGATTCGGGTCTTTGGAAAAAGCGTTGGCCGTGAGTTCCATCAGCCAGGAACGCACCACTGAGCCGTGGTTCCACAATTGCGCTACTTTATGATAATCAATGTCATATTGTGAGTGCTCCAACACTTCAAAACCTTCGGCAATGGCCTGCATCATGCCATATTCGATGCCATTATGTACCATTTTGGTAAAATGCCCGGCGCCGGGGGCACCTACATACAAAGTACCCTCAGGAAGGGAAATGTCGTCGAATACGGCCTTGCAATACTCGTATACTTCGGGTTCGCCACCGATCATAGTACAAGCGCCGTTGAGTGCACCCGAGGTGCCGCCGGATGTGCCGCAGTCCAGGAAGTCGATTTCCATGCCTTTTAATACGGTGTAGCGCCGCAGGGTGTCGTTGAAATTGGAATTGCCGCCGTCGATCACAATATCGCCCGGTGAGAGATGCGGCGTGAGGGCATTGAGCACTTCGTCGACGATTTCGCCGGCGGGTACCATCAGCCAGATGACCCGTCGGCCTGTTAGTTTGCGGCACAGGGTTTCCAGTGAGTCACCGGTTTCAATGCCTTCTTCCGCACCGATACGAGCGGTCAATTCAGCAGAAACATCGTGGGCGACCACGGCGTGTCCGTGGTTTCTGAGGTTAAGGGCGATGTTGTAGCCCATTTTTCCGAGGCCAATCAGACCAATTTGCATGAGAGGGTATTTTTTGAAAGTTGGTGAAGTGTGTGTTTTTGTGTTTTGGTGTTTTTGTGTTTTGGTGTTTTGGAGGTGCTTCGTTTTTGGTATTTGTGAATGGTTTAAGCCTTTAAAGCACTCATGCCAAAAGCAAAGCACTACCAAAACACAAAAACCCTAAAACACCAAAACACACTTCATTGCAAAAGCAGCACCCCAAATATGCTGGCGTTTTTCCAGCCCTGGTTTTTGTCTTCGCCTTCCACCACTACGTTGCCCATAAAGTTTTCGCGTTCGGGCGAGTGGTCGTTGTCGCAGTATGCCAGTGCAAATCCCACTTTTTTGCCTGCGTTGAGGGTTTTGGGAATATTATCGCCTTCTTCTTCGTAGGAATCGTCGAAAAGTTTGATGGCGACCTCCCAAACCGAAGTCTTACCCATAGTAACTCGGCGACTGAGGCAGTGGTCGTTAAAATAACCTGCATGGTGGTTAGGACGGGTGTCGACCACTTTGCCATCCAGGGCGATGTGATAGGCAAAAGCCGTGTAATTGTACTGGTGATCGCCGCCCATGGCATCTTCATCCACAAAAATTTCCAGGCAATCGTCGTCCCAGAAATGTTCCAGCCCGTCGGTGTGAAAATCAATGAGCGTATCATCCGTAATTTCAGCCAGCAGATACAGGTTGTATTCATCCCAAAGGAGTTTGTAACGGCCTTTAAAATCGGTAGAATCGGGCATTTTGCCGATCCACAACTGATCGAGCGGCAACCATTCGGCCTGCTGCCAGGCGTCATCGGCACCTGAGCCATCAATGGTAGGTGTGCCATACCCAACAGAGAATTGTTGGCGCTTGGCCAGTTCGGCCGGATCGGGCGTTTTTACCTTTCTTTTACAGGAAGTGCAGAGACAGAGGCCCGAAAAAAAGGCAATTTGAAGGGCATACAAAAAAAGACGGGTCATGTGATGTTCAAGTTTAACGCAAATGTTGAACATTTCGAACAATTATCGTGGAAAAATTCCAAATAGCAGCACTAAGTGTCAGAACTACAATTTATAGGTAACAAAGTTTGAAGGGCTTTTTGATACCTTTGCGCTGCACAGAGAAAGGGGGAACAGTATTTGTGATTTTTAGTGTGAACCCTCCTTGTATAGGTCTGTTTAAAAGTGATATCAGAACGATTATGGAACCATCCGGATATTTTCCCATTATCATGCAGGCGCTGGTAGCGCTGGGATTTGTGGCATTGGTACTGATTTTTGTACCCATGCTGGGCCCTCGCCGCAAAAACGCCAAAAAGAACGAAAATTTTGAATGCGGCATCGAATCGCAGGGCAATGCCCGGATGCCCGTTTCCATCAAATACCTGATGACGGCCATCTTGTTTGTGTTGTTCGACGTGGAAGTCATCTTTTTTTATCCCTACGCCGTGAATTTCAGGGCGATGGGTTTCGACGGATTTTTCGCCGTGCTGATGTTCGTAGCCGTATTCCTGATCGGATTTTATTACGTGCTGCGCAAAGGCGCTTTTGAGTGGGACAAATAATAGTGATGAATGATGAATGATGAATGATGAATACCCCTTGTGGCCCATCATTCATCATTCATCATTCATAATTCATCATTAAAAACTGAATTATGGCAAATATTGCAGAAATGCCGGAAGGCTACGGCGGCGAAGGCTTTTTCGCTACCTCGCTAAGTAAAGCGGTGGGCATTGCGCGCGCCAACTCCATCTGGCCTTTGCCGTTTGCTACCTCTTGCTGCGGTATCGAATTTATGGCTACTATGGGCACCAACTACGACCTGGCGCGTTTCGGAATGGAACGCCTGTCGTTTTCGCCCCGTCAGGCCGACTTGTTGATGGTGATGGGTACCATTGCCAAAAAAATGGGCCCCATTCTCCGACAGGTGTACATCCAGATGGCCGAACCCAAATGGGTGATCGCTGTGGGCGCCTGCGCGAGTTCGGGTGGAATTTTCGATACATATTCGGTATTGCAAGGCATCGACAAGGTTATCCCAGTAGACGTGTATGTACCGGGTTGCCCTCCGCGCCCCGAGCAAATCATCGACGGCGTTATGAAAATCCAGGAACTGGTAAAAAACGAGCCGCTGCGCCGCCGCTACTCGCCAGAATACCAGCATCTGCTGGCGAAATATCAAATCGAACTTGATTAATTGCCTGTTTTTCAGGCATTTGCAAGCATCTGAATAATGAACTTGAACAACGATATTGTGCTGGCCGCTATCGAGCGCCGTTTCCCTGGAGCCATTGCTTCGCACAGCACGCCGTACGGAATGCTGACCCTGGAAACCACCCGGGAGCACATACAGGATATGCTGCATTTCGTAAAAGAAGATCCGGAATTGCAGGTTGGTTTTCTGACTACCCTCAATGCCGTGCATTATCCGAATGACGTAGGCCGCGAACTGTGCATCGTGTACCACCTGCATAGCATGGTACATAATTTCCGGTTCCGCATTAAGGTATTCTTCCCGATTGCCGACCCGGTGATTCCGAGCGCTACCAGCATCTGGCCCACAGCCAACTGGATGGAGCGGCAGGAATACGACTTTTTCGGCGTGCAGTTTGCCGGGCACCCCGACCTGCGCCGTATTCTCAATGTAGACGACCTCGACGTGTTCCCACTCCGGAAAGAATACCGGATGGAAGACGGCACCCGCACCGACAAGGACGACCGCTTCTTTGGACGTGACGGGCATGAAGGGCGGGAATTTGACTAGAATCAAGACTTAATATGCAAGTCCAATCATACTTTTCCTCCCTCGACAGCCTCGACGGAGAACTTTCTACCCTCAACCTGGGGCCTACGCACCCGGCTACGCACGGTATTTTTCAGAACGTCCTGAAAATGGACGGCGAAAAAATCGTGTCGGCACAACCTACTATCGGTTATATCCACCGCGCTTTTGAAAAAATCGCGGAACGCCGCCCGTACAACCAGATCACGCCACTCACCGACCGCCTGAACTATTGTTCTTCGCCGATCAACAACATGGGCTGGCACATGACGGTGGAAAAACTGATTCAGTGCGAACTTCCCAAACGCGCCGATTATATGCGCGTTATCGTGATGGAACTGGCACGCATTGCCGACCACCTGGTGTGTAACGCCGTTATCGGGGTAGATACCGGTGCATTGACGGGCTTTACCTATATGTTCCAGGAGCGCGAACGTATCTACGATATGTTTGAAGAGGTATGCGGTTCGCGTCTGACGACCAATATCGGTCGTATCGGCGGCATGGAGCGTGATTTCACCCCGCGTTTCCACAAGTTGTTCCGCGACTTCATGGCCACTTTCCCGGCTCGTTTTGAGGAATTTAACAACTTGCTGGAGCGCAACCGGATATTCATGGATCGCACCATTGGCGCAGGCCCGATTACGGCCGAAAAAGCGCTGGCTTATGGCTTCACAGGACCGAATTTGCGTGCCGCGGGTGTCGACTACGATGTGCGTGTGATGTCGCCGTATAGCAGTTATTCCGACTTCGAATTTGATATTCCAGTGGGCAAAGACGGCGACACCTACGACCGTTTCATGGTGCGCCAGGAGGAAATTCGTCAGAGCATGCGTATCCTCAGACAGGCCTACGAAAATCTGCCAGAGGGTGCTTACCACGCCGAAGTGCCGGACTTTTACCTGCCGGAAAAACCCGACGTGTACACCAAAATGGAAGCCTTGATTTACCATTTCAAAGTGGTGATGCAGGAAACCCCTATCCCGGTGGGCGAAGTGTACCATTGCGTGGAGGCGGGCAACGGAGAACTTGGCTTTTACCTCATCAGCGACGGAGGCCGCTCGCCGTACCGCCTGCATTTCCGCCGCCCGTGTTTCATTTACTACCAGGCATACCCGGAAATGGTACGCGGTTCGATGCTGTCGGACGCTATCCTTACGATGAGTTCGATGAACGTCATTGCGGGAGAATTAGACGCTTAAGGAATACAAAGGCAAACAGAAAAAGGCAAT
The DNA here is from genome assembly GCA_016787415.1 of Saprospiraceae bacterium. Taxonomy (GTDB): domain Bacteria; phylum Bacteroidota; class Bacteroidia; order Chitinophagales; family Saprospiraceae; genus M3007. The sequence continues at coordinate 48,140 of JAEUUT010000062.1, forward strand.
CTATATGAATGCAGTTGTTGCAACAAACGGAACACCCTTTCGCTACTCGGAAGCCGCGCTGGCGGAAGTGCGTGATCTGATCAAAAAATATCCGGAAGGCCGGGGCAAAAGCGCTGTCCTTCGTGCCCTGCACATCGCACAGGAAGAAAACCACGGCTGGCTGAGCGCCACCGCCATGGATCATGTGGCCGAAGTGCTGGGTGTTACATCCATCGAGGTGTATGAAGTGGCGTCGTTTTACTCCATGTTCAACCTCGAACCGGTGGGCAAATATGTGTTGGAATTTTGCCAGACTGGCCCATGTGCCATCGAAGGCGCCGAGCGCATCATCGAATACACCAAACAAAAACTTGGTGTTGGTAAAAATGAAACCACGCCGGATGGGTTGTTCACCATTAAACAAGTGGAATGCCTGGGCGCTTGTGGATATGCGCCTATGATGCAGGTCGGTGAATTTTACCACGAACACCTCGACGAAGCAAAAATGGATCAGTTCATTGAAGATTGCCGTGCCGGAAAAATCGACAAGGGAACCTGGAAAATGCACTGATTGATTTCAAGAAAAATATCCTGAAAATGTCGAAAAAACTGGCGTTTTTACTTTCCCTGGTAGTTTGTATTCTTGCTTTGGCCTGCAAAGGCGATGCGAAGAAAGCAACTACACCTGCGGCCGACCAGCCTCAGACGACTACGGAAACCAGTATGCCAGCCGACAAGACAAACCCCGAACCCAATGTCCCTGCCTCTGGCAAACCAAAATACATGAGCATTGATACGAACAGTAGCGCGGGCAGGGCTAATTATGACAAACCAACCAGCAATACCCCGCTTCCCATCGTATCGCCCGAAAAATTGAGTGAAAAACCCATCGGCCCTCCAGGATTTGTAACGAAAGACGGCGCCATTTTGTATGCGCAGCCCAGTTCCAAATCTGCCCATATTGCCACTATGAAACGTTCGGAAAATGTGTACATCCTCCAAACTTCCATGATGGACGAAGACGGAAAGGAGCAACCCTACCCTACCTGGTTCAAAGTGCAACGGAAAAACAAGGAGAAACAAACAGGATGGGTGATGGGAAAACAACTGGACTCGGGAGGCGGAGGATGAAGAGAGAGGTGAGAGGTGAGAGGTGAGAGGTGAGAGGTGAGAAAAAATAGAGCCTGACCAGATTAAACAAGAAAAAATATGGCACAACTATCTCAAAAGCAGGTGGACGAAATCCTGGCCAAGAAGCCGGAAAAACGCTACAATTACTTCATCAAAACCGTATGTGAAGAGGAAGAGGTATGGGGTTTGGCGGATGAAGAAGGATGGTTGCTGCTGGAAGACGACGAAGACAATACAGAAGTGCTGGCAGTTTTTCCCAATCCGGAATTTGCCGAAATCTTCCGTACCAAATGCGAATACGATGAATTTACAGTGGAGTCTCTGGATTTGTACGAGTTTGTAGACTGGCTGGACGATTTTGAAAAGGAGAAAATGAAAGTGGCTGTATTTCCTACGCCGGATTTCCAGAGTGCCGTGATGCCCCCCCAAAGACTGAAAGAAGATTTTCAAACGGAATTTGACAAAGAAACTGGAGAATGATGAATGATGAATGATTAATGATGAATACCGAACGTGATGCCACGTTTTATTCATCATTCATCATTCATCATTCATCATTCATAACTCAAAAAGGTTATGGGTCGCAAATTACTACTCGAACACGCCCACGTACCGGGCATCAACACCTACGAAGTGTACCGCAAACACGGCGGCTACCGCTCCGTGGAGAAGGCGTTGAAGTCGATGACACCCGATGAAGTGGTGGAAGAAGTAAAAAAATCGGGCCTGCGCGGCCGCGGTGGAGCCGGTTTCCCGACGGGTATGAAATGGTCGTTTCTGGCCAAGCCCGAAGGCGTGCCGCGTTACCTCGTGTGCAATGCCGACGAATCGGAGCCAGGTACGTTCAAAGACCGCTACCTAATGGAGAAAATCCCGCACCTACTCATCGAGGGCATGATTACTTCCTCGTATGCACTGGGCGCCAACACCTCCTACATCTACATCCGCGGCGAGTACTCCTGGATCGTTTTCATCCTGGAGAAAGCCATCAAGGAAGCATATGCGGCCGGCTGGCTGGGTAAAAACATCATGGGCTCCGGTTTCGACTTCGACCTGTACGTAAATCCGGGCGCAGGTGCCTACATCTGCGGTGAAGAAACGGCCCTGATCGAAAGCCTCGAAGGCAAACGCGGCAATCCGCGCATCAAACCGCCATTCCCGGCTGTAAAAGGCCTGTGGCAATGCCCCACGGTGGTGAACAACGTGGAAACCATTGCTGCGGTAGTGCCCATCGTCAACGATGGCGGCGAAGAATACGCTAAAATCGGTATCGGCAAAAGCACCGGCACCAAACTCATCAGCGCCAGCGGCAATATCAACAAACCGGGCGTGTATGAAATCGAACTCGGTGTTTCCGTGGAAGATTTCATCTACTCCGACGAATGGTGCGGCGGCATCAAAAACGGCAAACGCATCAAGGCCTGTGTGCCGGGTGGCTCTTCCGTGCCCATCCTGCCGCATTTCCTGATTACCAAAACGGCAGCAGGCGAAAACCGCCTGATGACCTATGAAAGTCTCGCCGACGGCGGTTTTGCAACGGGTTCCATGCTCGGTTCGGGTGGTTTTATCGTGTACGACGAAGACCAGTGCATTGTGCGCAACACCTTCAATTTCAGCCGTTTCTACCACCACGAATCCTGCGGCCAGTGCTCGCCCTGCCGCGAAGGCACCGGCTGGATGGAAAAAGTGCTGTGGCGTATGGAAAATGGCCAGGGTAAAATGAGCGACATTGACCTGCTGGCCGACATTGCTAAAAAAATCGAAGGCAATACCATCTGCCCGCTCGGCGACGCCGCCGCATGGCCGGTGAGCGCTGCTATTCGCCACTTCCGCGAGGAATTCGAATGGCATGTGAACGAGCCAAAGGCTTGTATGGAGCGGAATTACGGGTTGGTGAAGGAGCCGGTGGCTGCAGGGGTGTGATGACCCAGAGGTAATGATTGATTAGGGAAATGGATGCTAGAGCATGAATTTTGAAAGGACACGTAATAGCAAAGCAATATGACAACCTTTTCAGACATCAAAAACAAACTCACATTCCTTAAATCTGAACTGCATGAACGGTTTGGTGTATCGGAAATTGGTGTGTTTGGCTCATGGGTGCGGGGAGAGCAAAGCGAAACAAGCGATATTGATATTCTGGTTGATTTTGATAAGCCAGTTGATTTGTTCGACTTGATGGAACTACAAGCATTTCTGGAAGGTGTCTTTAACAAAGGTATTGACCTGACTTTGCGAAGGAGCCTTAAAAAGTATATTGGTCAATATATTTTGGCAGAAGTTCAATACTTATGAAACGCGATCTGGAGATTGTGCAACTAACTATCGTCAACCGATTGCCAGAACTGAAAACAGTCGTCAAACAAATTTTAGAAGACTTCAATTTGGAAGAATACAATGGCTAAAGTAACCATAGACGGATTCGAAACCGAAGTGCCCGATGGCACCACCATCCTGAATGCAGCCCGGCAGATCGGCGGCGACATCGTGCCGCCAGCCATGTGTTATTACTCTACCCTGAAAGGCAGCGGCGGCAAATGCCGCACTTGCCTGGTGAAGGTGACCAAAGGCTCCGAAAAAGACCCGCGCCCCATGCCCAAACTCGTGGCCTCCTGCCAGACAACGGTAATGGACGGGATGGAAGTAGCCAATATTACCAGTGAGGAAGTGACCAAGGCCCGCGCAGGTGTGGTAGAATTTCTGCTGCTCAATCACCCGCTGGATTGCCCTATTTGCGACCAGGCTGGCGAATGCTCGCTGCAAGACCTGGCGTTCGAGCATGGTGCAGCCGGCACCCGCTACGAATTCGACCGTCGTACGTTTGAAAAAATCGACATCGGCCCGTACATCAAACTGCACATGACGCGCTGTATCCTGTGCTACCGCTGTGTGTTTGTAGCCAATCAATTGACCGATCAGCGCGTACACGGCATCATCGGCCGCGGCGACCACGCTGAAATCAGCACCTACATCGAGAAAGCCATTGAAAATGATTTTTCCGGAAACGTCATCGACGTATGCCCGGTAGGCGCGCTGACCGACCGCACGTTCCGCTTCAAAAGCCGCGTGTGGTTCCTTAACCCGATGGATGCGCACCGCGACTGCCCCACCTGCTCCGGCAAAGCTGTGGTGTGGATGTACGGCAAGGAAATTTACCGTGTAACAGCCCGCAAGGATCAAAATGGCGAGGTGCACGATTTTATCTGCAATACGTGCCGTTTCCACACCAAATCGCCCGATCAGTGGACCATCGAAGGCGCGCGTCAGATCGACCGCCATTCGGTGATTTCGCAAGGACATTATTCAGAAAACGCTCAAACCGTTCGCTGATTCAAGCAAAAAAAGGACAAAATGTTCGATATGATTTTGTTATACGACTATGTGATGATTGCCCAAAAAGCGGGACTGATCGGCGTCATTTTCGCCATCACGCTGGGCGTGGCTGCGTATTCCACCTACGGAGAGCGTAAAATTGCCGCTTTTCTGCAAGACCGCCTCGGGCCAAGCAATGCAGGCCCCTGGGGCATTCTGCAACCGCTGGCCGACGGGGTGAAAATGTTTACCAAGGAAGACTTCATTCCCAACCAGTCGAATCGCTGGCTCTACATTCTGGCGCCGGGCGCGTTCATTTTCGTGGCACTCATGACTTCTGCCGTCATTCCCTGGGGCACTACGCTGACACTGGGCGGTCTGAACCTCGATTTGCAGGTAACAAACATCAACATCGGCATCCTGTACATCATGGGATTTGTGTCGCTGGGTGTGTACGGCATCATGCTGGGTGGCTGGGCTTCCAATAACAAATACTCGCTGTACGGCGCTATTCGCGCCAGTTCGCAGATGATTTCCTACGAACTGGCGATGGGCTTGTCGCTGATCGCTGTGATCATGCTGAGCGGTTCGCTCAGCCTGCGTACCATCGTAGAGCAGCAAACCGGTTTTGGCTGGAACGTGCTGTATCAGCCGCTGGGTTTCATCATCTTTCTGGTGTGTGCCCTGGCAGAGTGCAACCGCGCACCATTCGATATGGCGGAATGCGAAACCGAATTGATCGGTGGTTACCACACCGAATACAGCGCCATGAAACTCGGCTTTTTCCTGTTTGCCGAATACATCAATATGTTCATCTCCTGCACCGTCATTTCCTGCCTGTATTTTGGCGGGTACAACTTCCCGGGCGTCGATCCGGGTTGGCTGGGTGGACTGATGGGACCGATCGTGCTGTTTGCCAAGATTTTCTTCTTCATCTTCGTGTTCATGTGGATTCGCTGGACGCTGCCGCGTTTCCGCTACGACCAGTTGATGCACCTGGGCTGGAAATCGCTGATTCCACTGGCCGTGTTGAATATGCTGCTGACGGGCGCGGGGGTGTTGTTGTGGGGGAAATAATGAGAGGTGAGAAGTGAGAGGTGAGAAGTGAGAGGTGAGAGGTGAGAGGTGAGAGGTGAGAGGTGAGAGGCAAGGGGCAAAAAAATAAAAAATGAAGTGATTCAAATCAATAAGATATGCAACTGACACAACGATCGAAACAAGTGGTCAACAAGCAAATGACGTTCACGGAGCGCATTTACCTGCCCGCTATTTTGAAAGGAATGTTCACCACGCTCAAGCACTTTTTCAGGCGCTCGAACACGATTTCCTATCCAAAACAGAAACGTGAATTTGCACCTGTGTACCGTGGCTGGCATGTGCTGAAACGCGATGCTCAAGGGCGTGAAAATTGTACTGCCTGTGGCCTGTGCGCAGTGGCCTGTCCGGCGGAAGCCATCACGATGGAGGCTGCCGAGCGCCAAAAGGGAGAGGAAAATCTCTACCGGGAGGAGAAATACGCAGCAGTATATGAAATCAATATGCTGCGCTGCATATTCTGTGGACTGTGTGAGGAGGCCTGCCCGAAAGAGGCTATTTTCCTGACTGACCGCATCGTGCCGTCCGATTATGTGCGCCAGGAGTTTATTTTCGGCAAAGACATGCTGGTGGAAGGCGTAGAACCTGAAAAACGTATCGACGTAACCAAACGCCAGCGTCATATTCAGGAGAAGAAACAACGAGAAACCATTTAAGACCTACTTTGATGATCGACTTCGTGCTGTTTGCAGGCGGATTGGCAATGGTGCTGTTGGGCGCGAACGGGTTGGTGAGTGGCGCGTCGTCAATTGCAAAAATGTTCAATGTACCAGATTTGGTAATTGGGTTAACAATAGTAGCGCTGGGTACATCTTCACCGGAACTGGTTGCCAATTATTTCTCGGTCATGGAAAACAAACCCGACCTGGCAATCGGGAATATTTTGGGGAGTAATATTGCCAACGTTCTTTTAATTCTTGGAATAACCGCTATCATCTACCCGGTAAGGGTACAGAGCAGTACGATCTGGAAAGAAATACCGCTTTGTTTGTTGGCAGCCATCACACTGTTTGTAGTTGCCAACGACGAATGGCTGGATGGCGCTTCGCAAAGCATGATATCGAGAACCGACGGACTGATACTCCTGGGTTTTATGTCAATTTTTCTGGTTTACACCTTTGAAATTGCCAAAAAACCGGGTCAAGAAACGGAAGACATCTCCGTCTTGCCTTTGTGGAAATCGGTTTTGTATGTGGTGGCAGGGCTGGCAGGTCTATTTTGGGGCGGAAAGTTTTTTGTAGAAGGCGCCAGTTCCATGGCTCGAAATTGGGGTGTCAGCGAACGAATCATTGGTCTTACAGTTGTAGCCATTGGCACGTCGCTTCCTGAACTGGCCACCTCCATTATAGCAGCCATGCGCAAAAAGGCGGATATAGCGATCGGCAACGTGGTTGGATCAAATATTTTCAATATTTTTTTCATCCTGGGCGCCATCGCAAGCATACGTCCACTGCCTTTTAATGCAGCCCAGGCTAATCAGGATGTATTCGTAATGATCGGGGCTTCCGTAGCGCTGTTTGTTGCAACCAGAATATTTACGCGTAATCAGATAGGACGAACGGAAGGTATTATTTTTGCCGCCTCCTATGTATTTTACCTTTTGTGGCTCACGATTTAACCCCAGAAAAACAACCTTTTTGACAGCGAAACCAACGCATTATAGATGACACTCTACATCTTTTTGACACTCGCCATTATTTCCATTATCATGGCATTGCTCGTGGTGCTTTCCCGCAACCCGGTACACAGTGTCCTGTTCCTGATTCTCACGTTTTTTACCATTGCCGGCCAGTACATCCTGCTCAACGCGCAGTTTCTGGCGGTGGTACACATCATTGTATATGCTGGCGCCATCATGGTGTTGTTCCTGTTTGTGCTCATGTTGCTCAACCTGAGCAGGGACACGGAACCTCAGAAATCAGCGCTTTGGAAAATAAGCGGCGCCATCGCAGCCGGCTCTTTGCTGGTAACGCTGGTAGGCGCCATGCGCGGCAGTATTGCGCTCCAGATACCGGAAGCGGAAAACCCGGAGGTGGGTTTGGTTGAAAACCTGGGGCAGGTACTGTTTACCGACTTTGTAGTGCCTTTTGAAATTGCCGGTATTCTGTTCCTCGCCGCTATGGTGGGGGCGGTGCTGGTAGGGAAACGCGATTTGAAAATTTAATGATGAATGATTCATCATTCATCATTCATCATTCATCATTCATCATTTGAATTAGATGTTAGAAATAATTAGACAAATACCGATCGACTACTATGTGTGGCTCAGCACCGCGCTGTTTTGCATTGGTGTATTCGGGGTATTGATCCGTCGGAATGCCATTGTGGTATTGATGTGTGTAGAGTTGATGCTCAACGCTGTCAATTTGCTGCTGGCTGCCTTCTCCACCTACCTGAGCGATGCGCAAGGGCAGATCATGGTATTTTTCATCATGGTTGTGGCTGCTGCCGAGGCGGCTGTCGGGCTGGGTATTCTGGTAATGATTTACCGGAACACCAAAAGCACAGACATTTCACTACTCGATAAACTCCGGAATTAATGATGAATGATGAATGATGAATGATGAATTCCCAAACGGATTCATCGTTCATCATTCATCATTCATAATTCAAAAGAATTATGGATTCACTCATACCACTTATTCCATTTCTGCCCTTTCTCGGGTTTGTGATCAACGGCTTGTTTGGCAAAAAACTGCCCAAGAGCGTTGTAGGCATCATCGGTTCGGGCGTTTTGCTGGTGTCATTCCTGCTGAGCATCATGTGTTTCAACGAGGTTGGAACAGGTGGCGCCATTCGGGTGCATTTGTACAACTTCTTTACGGTAGACGGATTGCAGGCCGATTTCGGGTTCCTGATCGATCACCTGTCGGTCTGGATGATGCTGATTGTCACGGGTATCGGTTTTCTGATTCATGTGTATTCCATCGGCTACATGCACGACGACGACGGGTTCTGGAAGTTTTTTGCTTACCTGAACCTGTTCATTTTCTCGATGCTGCTGCTCATTATGGGCAACAACTTCCTGATGCTGTTTTTCGGCTGGGAAGGCGTGGGATTGTGTTCATACCTGCTCATCGGGTTCTGGTACACCAACAAAGAGTACGGCAAGGCTGCGCGTAAGGCCTTCATTATGAACAGAATAGGCGACCTTGGTCTGCTGCTGGGCATGTTCATGATTTTCAAAATGTTTGGCAGCCTCAACTACGACGACATTTTTGGTCGCCTCGCAGGCATCCGCATGGAGCCGGCGGTAATTACGACCATCTGTATCCTGTTGTTTGTAGGCGCTATGGGTAAAAGCGCACAAATTCCGCTCTATACCTGGCTGCCCGACGCTATGGCCGGTCCGACGCCTGTATCGGCGCTGATCCACGCCGCTACGATGGTAACGGCCGGTATTTACCTGGTAGCACGCTGCAATCCGCTGTATTCCTTGTCGCCCGATGCCATGCACTTTGTGGCAGCCGTCGGGCTTGCTACCTGTTTGTTTGCGGCCATTATCGGTTTGCGGCAAAATGACATTAAAAAGGTACTCGCCTACTCCACCGTATCGCAGTTGGGATTGATGTTTGTGGCACTGGGTATGGGCGCTTATGCCAGTGCGATGTTTCATGTAACGACGCACGCATTTTTCAAAGCCCTGCTTTTCCTTGCTGCCGGTAGTGTCATCCATGGTATGGGCGGCGAGCAGGACATTCGCAATATGGGCGGTTTGCGCAAAGCCATGCCTATTACATTTTGGGTTTTCCTGATAGGCACTTTTGCCATATCTGGTTTCCCGCTCTTGTCGGGCTTTTTCTCCAAGGATGAAATTTTTGCCTTTACCTACGACCACGGCGGCAAGTTGTGGTGGGGACTGGCCGGATTCGGTGCTATGCTGACGGCTATTTACATGTGTCGCCTGCTGTACCTCACGTTTTTTGGCGAATTCCGTGGCACTTCGGAGCAGGAGCACCACCTGCACGAAAGTCCGGCTACCATGACGGTACCGCTGGCTATTCTGGCGGGTCTGTCGCTCGCCGGCGGTTTTCTGAACACGCCACACTTCATGCACCTCGGCAATGAACAATGGCTGGCGCACTGGTTTTCCTGGGTTATTCCAATAAATGAAGTACACCTGGGAGAGGCTACAGAATGGAGCCTGATGATTTTTACTACTACGCTGGCAGTTGTTATTATCATCGTTTCCTATTTCATCTACACAAAAAAATCGAGCGTTCCGGTTCCGGATGCGCAGCAAACTGGCCTTACTCGCCTGATTGCCAACAAGTTTTACGTAGATGAAATATACGATTTCCTCTTTGTTCGACCGCTTGAAAAAATATCCCGCCTCTTCCACTATTATGTAGACGTGCAGGGAATTGATGGCATTGTAAACGGTGTAGGAGCAGGTGTTCAAAAACTGGGCGCCGGTTTCCGCAAACTACAGAACGGCAACATCGAGTACTACCTGATCGGCATGGTGGCCGGGGTGGTGCTGCTGCTGCTCAGCCTTTTTGTTTAGAGGTGAGAGGTGAGAGGTGAGAGGTGAGAAGCGAGAGGTGAGAGCGCGGAACAACTTTAAAGAAACATTCCTGAAGCATTGGAATAAAGCGAATTATGTCACTTTTACTTATACTGATTCCCCTGTTAACCGCCCTGTTTTTGCTGATCGCACGGCCTGCCGGAGCGCGTACCATCGCTTTGGTAGCCTCCGTGGCCAACCTGGCGGTAACGGCATTTGCCTCTATGGGCTTTGTGGGCGACGGCTCGTTCAACCACGAATTCAGCATTCCGTGGGTGGCTGAAGCAGGCATCCATTTCCGACTGGGCATGGACGGCATCAGCCTGCTGATGATCGTGCTGACCAATCTACTGGCGCCGCTGATCATTGTCAGCAGTTTCAACCGGCCAATGGAGCCGGAAGGTCGATATTATGGACTGGTGGTTTTGATGCTATCAGCGCTGAACGGCGTATTCCTGGCGCTGGACGGGCTGGTATTCTACATTTTCTACGAACTGGCGTTGATTCCGATTTACTTCATTTGCGCCATTTGGGGCGGGCAGGATCGGATTCGTACGACGCTGAAGTTTTTCATTTACACCTTCATCGGCTCCCTGTTTATGCTGGTAGCCTTGCTGTATGTGTATCTTCAAACCCCAGGCACACACTCCTTTGCCTGGGAAGAACTGGTACGCGTACAACTGGATACGAACGCTGCATGGTGGGTATTACTTGGCTTTTTCCTGGCTTTTGCCGTTAAAATGCCCGTATTTCCTTTCCATACCTGGCAGCCCGACACCTATACCACGGCGCCAACCGGCGGCACCATGCTGCTGTCGGGTATCATGCTGAAAATGGGCGTGTACGGCGTCATTCGCTGGATGATTCCGCTGGCGCCGGAAGCCATTCACTGCCTCATGCCTACATTTATGGTGCTGGCAGTGATCGGTATTATTTATGGCAGCATCATTGCCATTAAACAAAACGACCTGAAACGCCTGATCGCCTATTCCTCTATTGCACACGTTGGGCTCATTGCCGCCGGTGTAATGGCCTGGAACAAGGCAGGTGTACAAGGCGGTATGATACAAATGCTCAACCACGGCATCAATGTAGTGGGGCTGTTCTTTGCTGCCGATATGATCGAGCGCCGTATGGGCACCCGCTCCCTAAGTGAAATGGGCGGCATCGCCAAATCGGCGCCCAAATTCGCCGCTTTGTTTATGATCGTCGTGCTGGGCTCGGTAGCCGTACCACTCACCAACGGTTTCCCGGGTGAATTCCTGCTGCTCAACGGCGTATGGAATTACAACTTCTGGCTGGGCGCAGTGGCAGGCCTGACCATCATTTTCGGAGCAGTGTACATGCTGCGCGCTTATGGACTAACGATGTTTGGCGAAGCCAACGAAAATACGGCCCGCTTCGAAGATGTCAACACCAATGAATGGGTCGTGCTGGGTGTAATTGCTGCACTGGTACTGTTCCTGGGCTTTTTCCCGGGGGTAGTGCTGAATTTGACCGATGGCAGTGTGAATCGGATATTGGGAGCGGTACAATTCTAGAGAGGTGAGAGGTGAGAGAGTGAGAGGTGAGAGGTGAGAGGTGAGAGGTGAGAGGTGAGAAAAAATTAAAAGAGATCAGATATGAACTGGGTTAAAATTATTCGGAATGCATTGATTACCAGTGTGATGGCATTTGTCATCTCATCCATGATCATGGTATTTTTGAACACCCGGGTAAATTGGTCGCAACAGGGCAGTACAGCGCTGCTGTTTTTTCTGGGAGCCATTGTAATTCTGTTTTTCCAGGAAAGAAAGAACAACAAACCTGCTTCTGCACAGCAACCTGCTCCTCCACCGGAAACACCTGAAAACCATGAATAACCTGAATTTCGAACTGGGCGAACAAGACCATATTCAACTGAACAACCTGCTGAAAGTACTGAATCTGGTAGGAACGGGCGGTGAAGCGCACATTCGAATAGACAATGGGGAAGTGCGGGTGAATGGCGCGATGGAAACGCAAAGAAGAAAGAAATTGCGAGTGGGAGATAAAATACAGTTTGGGAGGTATCATATCTCTATTGTGTGAGCAAATGAAAAACCGGGTCGCAATCTGCTGCATTTGTCTGGTATTCAACCAGTTAATTTACGGACAGCAAACCAGCGAACCGAAAGAAATCATACGCGACGACGCAAAAAACCGCCTTGAAAAAGCGGTAGCAGATATGATGGGCCATGTGGGAGACTCGGTGTTTGTGCGCGCTTTCAAATCGGAAAACCAACTGGAATTGTGGCTGAAAACGGATTCATTGTACCACCTTTTTCGCACATATCCTATTTGCAACTGGTCGGGCGATTATGGTCCAAAAAGAAAACAGGGCGATATGCAGGTGCCGGAAGGTTTTTACCAGATCGTCCGATTTAATCCGAACAGCGACTATCATTTATCACTTGGAATCAACTACCCCAATGCATCAGACCTGCATTTTGCAGATCCGAAAAAACCCGGAGGCGCCATTTATATTCATGGAAGTTGTGGATCGCATGGCTGCATTCCGATTGGTGATACAAATATTGAAGAAGTGTACTGGCTTTGTTGGCAAGCCTTTCAAAATGGGCAAAAAAACATTCCTGTACATATTTTTCCTTGCAGGTTGACAGACGAAAAACTGGAAAGTCTGACCAACCGATACTTGCTGAACCGGCATTTTTGGGAAAACCTCCAACCCGGATATCAGTATTTTGAAAAGAAAAAATTGGTTCCGGTAGTGGAGGTGGAAGAAACTGGTCGTTACCGGATCAAATATTGAAAGCACAGAAGAAATGACTGCATTACTGCTACTCTTTACCACTGCTATTGTCGGCTTGTTTGCCGGGCTGACGCAAAATCGTTCAATGCTGCAACCTATTGCACTGGTAGGCAGCCTGCTGGCCTTTGCAGCCACATTTTTCGACCCGCTGGGCTGGAACGACCGCTACACTTCCATGATGCAGTTCGACATTTTCGCCCTGTCCTTTTCAGGGGTCGTGATTCTGGCCACCGTTCTCATTATCGGGCTAAGCGGCTGGGGTTTTCGCAACCTGAATGACACGCTGGGCGACAACTACGGCCTGATTCTGTTCAGTTTGTGCGGCGCGCTGTGCATGTTTTCATTTACAAATATGGTCATGCTGTTTCTCGGCATCGAAATCCTGTCCATCCCTTTGTACGTACTCGCTGGCAGCCGCCGCGACAACCTTTCGGGCAATGAAGCGGCCCTGAAATACTTCCTGATGGGGTCGTTTGCCACTGGTATTTTGCTGTTTGGCATGGCACTGGTGTACGGCGCCTGCGCCAGTTTCGACCTGGCAGTAATCAATGAAGCCGTTTCTGGCAAGGCCGGCGGAACAGGTATGCTGCATGTCGGCATTTTGCTGATTATTGTCGGCCTGAGTTTCAAAGTGTCGGCAGTGCCCTTCCATTTCTGGGCGCCGGATGTGTACCAGGGCAGCCCAAACCTGGTAACGACATACATGGCAACGGTGGTAAAAACCGCCGGCTTTGCCGCTTTTTATCGCTTGTTTTCGATGGCCTTCCCTGCTGCGGCTGATTTCTGGAATATTCCAGTAACGGTAGTGGCGGCGCTGACCATGACGGTAGCCAATTTTACAGCCATTTTCCAGACAGATTTCAAGCGCATGATGGCCTATTCGTCCATTTCGCATGCGGGCTACCTCTTGCTGGCGATTCTGGCTATCGGAACGGCTGGAAGCGAGCGGGCATTGCTTTTTTATACCCTCACCTACTCGCTGGCAACGATCTGTGCATTTGGCGGATACATGGTGATTGCGGAGAAAAATGATGACAGTTCTTTTGCGGCATTTAATGGATTGAGCAAGAAACAGCCTTTTTTAGCAGCAGTGATGGCTATTGCCATGCTCACGCTGGCTGGCATCCCGCCGACGGCAGGCTTTTTTGGTAAATACTTCCTGTTCACAGCGGCATTTGCCAAAGCACCCTGGCTTATTGTACTGGCGGTAATCAACTCGGCCATTTCGATTTACTACTATTTCAAGGTCATCATTGCCATGTATTTCAGTCGGGAAGAAAACACATACGAGGCATCCTTGCCCGTGGGTGTGCGTTGGGTCGTGCTGGCAGGCATGCTGTTGATTGCGCTGCTTACCTTGTGGCCTGGCAGCGTGTATGCGTGGATGTAAAATTGCATCACCTTTTAAACCTGATCCAAATATGAAACCGTACTCTTTTCTTGCATGCGGTGTACTGGCCTTCCTGCTTTCTGCATGTGGCTCTGACACCCCGCAGTCCAACACCACCACACCTGCTCCGACCACAACGGCCGAAAACCCGAAAACAAAGCCGGAAGTGTATCTGTATGCCACCACGGTGGACAAACTCAACCTGCGTGCCGAGCCGAACAAAAACGGGAAAGTAATTACCCAACTTGCGGAAGGCGATTTTGTGGAAAGTGCAGGAGAAGTGTCAAGCAACAAGGAAGAGGCACAACTGAGGGGTATCACTTACCTCGAACCCTATTTTAAAGTTACTACCACGACGCCCGAACAACACAACGGATGGGCATTTGGCGGCGCCTTGCATGGTGTATATGCCGGAAGCCGGGCGAACAGCCCCGACCTGGGCAAACTTTCCCAGTTTACCATGTTCCTGAAAACGCTCGATGCCAAAAAACTCGAAAGCGGTAAAAAGGCATGGGATTATGTGCGTACCAATTTTGGGGATGCCGGCGGCAGCCTGGGCGATGCAGCGTTTATCCTTTTGCAGCAATACTTGTTCAGAATGGAGCGCGAAGGCGAGTTTTACACCATTACAGAGAAAATTTCCTGGAAAGACGAAGACTACCTGGCCATCAACGACAACAAATTCGATATGAACCGCTACCCTGCCACGAAGTCGCTGGCAGAAAATGGTTTTAAATTGGCCACAGGCGAAGGAATGGTGTTTCCAGTGGTCGACTGGAATCAGTTATCGGCTTTTTTCAATGGGAAAGTGACAGAACCTATGTCGGTTTATCTCAAAGAAGAAACCGCTGAAAACAATATGACCATGTACAATGATGGCGGAATTATCGTGCCATTGCAGGAAATTGCCGACCGCGCTGCTACCTGGGAAAAATTCAACGCCGATCATCCTTACTTCGTGCGCAAGGTAGAAACCAACGAATCCGAACGCTGGATGCGACTGATCATGGTAAACGGCTCCGACAATACGCCCACCTACAATTATGAATCGCAGGCTATCAGCGAGGATTTCAAAAATGTATGGGCCTATATCCAGCAAAAATACCCGGGCACCCGCCTGGCTGCTGTTGTAAAAGAAATTGCCGATCTATCTGCCGCTGAAGGCTGGAAATACACCAAAAAGGTGGAAGACTGGCATATGAAATATGCGGAGAAGGAATACGCGGAGTAGTTATCCGTTATCCGTTATCTGTTATCAGGGGTGGTAAAGAGACCATCTATACATATTTTTTGGCCACTCAAAATGGAATGCCGAGGATATGTACAGATGGTCTCTTTACCACCCTGATAACCAATAACAGATAACGGATAACCAATTCAGAAATTCCAGGTAAACCCAAACCGGTAATCCCAGGGCTGTTCAATAGACTCGATGTCATTGGCAATGGCAAAATTGTAATAAATACCAATTTCAGAGCCACCGCCTTCGCCAGAGCCGAAATTGTAGCCGGCGCCGAGGTATTGGTTGCTTCGGGTAAATTTATATTTTTTGATTGTATTGGGATTATCGATGTAGGGCTGTTGCACCCATTCATTGGCCAGTTCACCTTGTAAAAAGAAGCCGCGAAACACTTTTGCGCGCAGGAAAATACCCGCTTCCGTATTAAAAAGCGTAGCGCTCTTGTACCCGGCCACTTTAATGGAATTCATAAAAACGGAGACGCGGGGGCCGGCAGAAAAGGGGCCGAAAAATTTGTAGCCCACCATAGGGGCCAAGCCGAACCCAAAATTGCTTTGTCCATTGAAGGAACTAAAGCCCAGCGACACGCTCCCGCCGTACCACAACTTGTCTTTAAAAGGTATTTTATCATTCTTTTCCTTCTTGTCTTCATCGGGAAGATCAGGATTTTTTTGCGCAAATCCCTGATTTACAAGAAGCAACAAAAACAGAGCGACCAGCAGAGCCGGGTTTTTCAGATATGCCATTTTATTGAAATGTTTGGTTGAACATGAAAGTGCAAAAGTAGGTTGCATTGGAGATTGGGTGTTTCAACTTTATCCATACAAAATAAAGTTTGCTACACCGGTTTTTAATAGAAACACGACAATTGACTTTTTTCAGCATTTCCTGAGGTAAAATTCTTTCTACTTTCGCGCAACCACAGCCGATTGTATAACGTATTCCGTTACCAAACACTTTACTCTCTCGACACATGAACATCGGCTACCGATGCATGGCCTTTGCCTTGCTCTTACTGTTACAGGCCCCCTCTACCAACGCTCAATCCTTTTCCGGCACTCCTAACGATCAGTACAGGCATTCTGTTGCGCTGTCAAAAGCGTTCAAACAATGGGAGGTGTATAGTTTGGACGCCTCAGGTGTTTTGTCTTCTGTAAAAAGCAGTCAACAAACAGACGTTACTTTGGGGGAACACCGTTGGAAACTTGATTTGATCCCTGCTCATATTTTATCGCCCAATTACGTCTTGCAAGTGGTAACCCCGGAAGGCAAAGAGTTGCACAAGCAAGTAGAAGACCCTTCCTACCAGGGTTATGAAACGCGGGAAGGTGGCCAGGTGCGGCTTACCCTGGCCCCAAATTTCATATATGGTTTTGTAGAAGAATCTGCCGACACCTATTACATCGAGCCATTGTCGTATTATGAATCCAGCGCTTCGGCAGATTTGTTCGTGGTATATGCCGACAAATCGGTCATTCCACATGAAAACGCAGTTTGCCTTGCCATTGAACGAGATCACAAACGCTCGGAACTGGAACACAGAGCGCCACCAGAAGATACGCCGGAAACCATTTCGGCCTGCTACGAACTGGAATTGGCCATCGCTTCCGACCGTTCGATGTTCAATAAATACTTTACTATTACGGCTGTTCAGAATCACAATATCGGTGTAATTAATACCGTACAGACCAACTACACGGGCGTATTCAATCATGACATTGACTATTCCATTGTCACTCAATTGGTTATTACGGGTTCAGACCCCTGGAGCAATACCACAGATTCGGGCGATCTGCTGGATGAATTTGTCCTATGGGGTGAAAATGGCGGTTTTGGCAGTATTAACTACGATTTGGGAGAGCTGTGGACCAACAGGAGTTTTGACCAGGGGGTGGTTGGCATCGCCTATGTAGATGCTGTTTGCACCAACCAAAGGTACCATGCCTTGCAGGATTTCACTTCCAGTGCACAACAACTTCGTTGTATGACAGCGCATGAGATCGGGCATAACTTTGGTTGTTTTCACGATCCGGAAAATGGAAGCAGTTGCCCGCCGAGTTACATTATGTGCCCGTTTGTGTCTACAACCAATACCTGGAGCAATTCTTCCAAAAACAAGATCAACACCAACCTGCCTGCCCTGATCAGTTCCGGTTGTTTGTCGCCTTGCGCCAGCGGCCCAGCCGTTAGCGCCAATTTTTCCTGGTCGCCCAATCCTGCCTGCCAGAGTCAGGCCGTGCAGTTTACGGATGCTTCCACAGGCACGGTTACTGGCCGTAGTTGGACCTTTCAAGGGGGTTCTCCCGCTACATCGACGCTGACCAACCCCAGTGTGACCTGGGCAACTCCGGGTACGTATAATGTCACTTTAACTGTCTCTGGTTCGGGAGGCCCTTCAACGGTTACCAAACAGGTGATTATTGCTCCGAAGCCTACTGCCAACTTTTCTTTTAGTGTCAGTGGCAATACCGTCACTTTCACCAATACCTCTACCAATGCCAATACCTATTTGTGGAATTTCGGCAACGGCTTTACTTCTACGGAAACAGACCCGCAATTCACTTACCCTACCAGCGGCACATACAGTGTTACCCTGACCGCTACCAACAGTTGCGGCACTTCCACCAAAACGCTTCCTGTAAAAACAGCGCCTACGGCAGCCTTTAATGCCAATGTCCGAAACGGGTGCACGCCGCTGACCGTTCAATTTGTCAACCAGTCTACCGGTTCAGCCATCACAGGTTACAACTGGCAGTTCCCGGGAGGCACGCCTGCTACGTCTTCCATTTCCAACCCTATAGTGGTATTCAGCAGTGCAGGCGAATTTGATGTAACACTGACGGTTACCAACAGCGTAGGGTCGAGTAGTATTACCCAGGAATCATTTATAATAACACAAACGGCGCCAACAGCCAGTTTTACCTCTCAGATAAACAACCTGAGTGTACAGTTTACCAATACTTCAACGGGGGGCAGTACCTACAACTGGGATTTCGGAGATGGAATGAGTAGCACGCAGTTCAGTCCAAACCATACCTATTCCACCGGTAACCTTTATACCGTAACGCTTACCGTAACCAACCCTTGCGGGGTAAAAACCTTTACGCGTTCCATACAACTGGAACAAGGCCCTGTGCCGGGCTTTAGCGCCAATGTTACTTCCGGCTGTGGACCGCTTACCGTTACTTTCACCAATGAGTCGAGCGCCAATGCCGACACGTACCTCTGGGAATTTCCGGGCGGCACCCCGTCCAGTTCCACAGAAACCAATCCGACAGTAGTGTACAACGATGCGGGCGTGTACGATGTGGTGTTGACCGCCACCAACGAAGCAGGCAGTACTCCCCTTACACAAAGCGCTTATATTACCGTTTTGGGGCCACCCGAGGCTGCTTTCAGCAGTACAGCCTCTTTGCTGACAGCCACTTTCAGCAATACGACCCAAAATGCTACCACCTATTCCTGGAATTTTGGAGATGGCAGCCCCTTGAGTACAGACGCTCAGCCTGTACATGCCTACGCCGCAGATGGAACCTATACCGTGACCCTTGTGGCCAGCAACGATTGTGGCAATACGACCATCACCCATACGGTAACCGTGGTGAGCCTGCCACAGGCAAATTTCAATGCCACCAACAATACAGGTTGCGCCCCTTTGAGTGTAACGTTTAACAATCAGTCTACTGCAAATGCTACCGGGTTTCAGTGGTCATTCCCTGGTGGAACGCCATCCTCTTCCACGGAAACCAGTCCAACGGTCGTGTATGCTGCACCCGGTATGTATAATGTAACCCTGATCGCCTCCAACAATGCAGGCGCAGATACGACCCTGCAAACAGGAATGATCGTCGTAAATAGCGCACCCACAGCAAATTTTTCCTTTGCGTCCAATAACCTGACGGCCACTTTCTCCAATACTTCCGTCAACGCAACTTCCTATTCATGGAATTTCGGCGACGGCAGCCCGTTGAGTTCCCAGACAAATCCCGGCCACACTTTTGCAGCGGACGGGTTTTACCTGGTGACTTTGACGGCTATCAATGCATGTGGTACCAACGTAATAACGCATTCTGTACAAGTTACCAGCCCTCCTACAGCAGCATTTACCGCGGCCCAAACGAGTGGCTGCGGCCCCTTGTCGGTAACATTTACCAACCAGTCGAGCAGCAATGCCACTTCGTTCCAATGGTCCTTTCCGGGTGGTTCGCCTGTATCCTCCACGCTGCCCAACCCGGTTGTAACGTACACTACTCCAGGCACTTATACCGTCATGTTGACGGCTTCCAATGCAGCCGGAGCGCACGTAGTGAGCCAGACAAACTTCATCACTGTGCTTCCATTACCCACTGCTTTCTTTGAGTCGCAGGTTTTAGGATCGGAAGCAACCTTTACCAATGGTTCTCAAAACGGCTTGTCCTATTTCTGGAATTTTGGCGACCCTGGTTCCGCAAACAACACCAGTACGGAGGCAGAACCTGCTCACCAGTATGCACAGGATGGTGACTACACTGTAACGCTGACGGTCATGAACAACTGCGGAGCATCCACTTTGAGCCAGATCGTCCATATTGCTACACCACCTGCGGCCTCATTCACCTTTGTCGGAACCGGAGTCTTGTGTGCGCCGGCTTCTATTCAGTTTGAAAGTACCTCCAGTGAAAATACCACCTCTTATGAGTGGGTTTTTGAAGGAGGTTCGCCAGCATCCTCTACAGATAAAGACCCGCTGGTGACATGGGGCGTGCCAGGTTCCTACGTGATCAGTCTTACTGCAGTCAATGCAACAGGTTCCAGTACATACAATGATACCATTGTTATAATCGGCCTTCCTCTTGCTGATTTCACCGTGCAAACCGCTGGCTTGTCTGTTGTCATGAGCAACGAAAGCACGGGGGCTGATCATTACAACTGGGATTTTGGAGATCCGGGCGCTGGCACAGACAATTTCAGCATAGAAACAACGCCCTCTCATACATACGACAGTACGGGTACCTATTACGTGCAATTGATTGCACAGAATGATTGCGGCCTGGATACTTTTTTGCTCGAAGTGGTAATAGAAGGCGATGCCCCCATTGCAGCATTCAGCAGCGGAGATGCCAATACATTCTGTGTACCAGCCATGGTTCATTTCACGGATGCTTCAGTCGGAAACCCCGACAACTGGTTCTGGGAATTTCCGGGAGGTGATCCTGCCACTTCTACCGAACAGAATCCGATTGTAACCTATTCGCAGCCAGGAACTTATACCGTCACGCTCACCAGCGGCAATGTATATGGGTCGGATGTAATATCCGAGGAACAAGCGATTGTAGTAGCCGTACCGCCGGTGGCCTTGTTCGGCTATGCGGGTCTCGACAATGTAATTTTGTTTAGCAACGCTTCCACCGGCGCCGAAAGTTATTTCTGGCAATTTGGCGACGGAGATACCAGTACGTTGGAGTCGCCACAACATATCTTCACGGCATCTGGCACCTATGAAATCGTATTGATGGCCACCAATGAGTGTGGTTCCGATACCTTCTCCAGGGAAATTGAACTAACAGTCACCGGAACACAAAGTGCTACAGACTGGGATGTATTCCGCGTTTTCCCCAATCCAAATCCAGGCCGTTTTACAGTTGAGTTGAGCGGACTGCCACAAAATGAAGTGTCCTTCACGTTGTTCAATACGTTGGGTCAGCAACTAAATTTTGAAACGCAGGATTTCAGAAGTGGTTACCTGTTGCGTACGTTTGAATACGGCGATTTGCCTGCTGCCATGTACACCTTGCGCATCAGCGCGGGCGGACAAGGCAGGTATGTGAAATTAGCAGTGCAGCGATAATTGATCAGTGCGTACAGTATTCGTGTTACTTTTGCGGCAAGTTCGTGTTCATTTTAGCACGACATCGCAAAATATTCCACTATGGTAAAACGCACTGCCCTTCGTCGCGTGTTGCTGGCTATTGTCGGCATTGTTCTTGGCTATTTTATCCTCATTTTTGTACACGGATACCTGAGCGACTGGCAACCGGAAGAGGGTTCGGTTGCCATTGCGCCCACCCAAAATACCGTGGCCGCTCCCCTACCCGATTCGCTTGTTTTTCTGACCTGGAATGTTGGTTTCGGAGGCCTGGGCGCCGAGTCAGATTTTTTCTACGACGATGAAGGTATGTGGTACTCCGGCAGCAGTATGGTACGCACGCCCCAAGCGCTGGTAGAGAAAAATGTGGCTGGCGCGCTGGATTTGTTGCGCCATACGGACGCTGACTTTGTGCTGCTACAGGAAGTGGAAGAAGCCTCAGATCGGAGTTACAACATCCGGCAATACGATGCCTATTGCCAGGTTTTGCCAGGTTTTGCCGCCACTTATGCAGAAAATTATCATTGCGACCGGGTGCCCATTCCGCTGCTGGAACCCTGGAATGCATACGGAAAAGTGCGCTCTGGGCTGGGTACATTCAGCCGTTTTCAGCCTGCTGCTGTAGAAAGGCATCAATTGCCGGGGAAATACCCGATGCCCGACCGCATTTTCCAACTCGATCGTTGTGCAGCGCTGCATCGGTATACCCTTCAAAACGGCAAGCAACTCGTGGTGATTAACCTGCACAATGCAGCATACGACCCGGGCGATAAAATCAAGGCGATACAATTGCCTTACCTTAGAGACCTGGCAGTCCGGGAATTTGAACAAGGAAATTACGTAGTGCTGGGTGGCGACTGGAACCAGTGCCCGCCGCATTTCAGGTTCGACTCCTTTGCACCCGATCCTTCCGGCCGTTACCAGCAGGGAAACGTCCCACCTGATTTTTTTCCTGAAAACTGGGTTTTTGCCTACGACCCTACCGTTTCCAGTAATAGAAAATGTCGCAATCCGTATGAAAAAGGTAAAACATTCGAAACTTTAATCGACTTTTTTCTGGTTTCACCAAATGTACAGGTACTAAAGGTAAAAGGTGTTCCACAGGATTATCAATTTTCCGATCACCAGCCGGTGCGCATGCAGGTGGTGTTGAACAAAAATTAATCGGATTTATACCCTGAAAAGTGGTGGAAACCTTTGTAATTAAGCGTTAAAGTAGTTGCAATACCTTACTTTTGCGCCGCAACGAAACACATTCCGTAAACAAAATACTCAAGATAACAATGGCTAAAAAACGCATTGCCATCAATGGCTTTGGTCGGATTGGTCGCCTGACCTTCCGCAACCTTGTCAAAAACCCCAATGTGGAAGTGGTCGCCATCAACGACCTCACAGATAACCAAACGCTGGCCCACCTGCTGAAATACGATACCATGCACGGTCGTTTTGAAGGCACTGTTAGCGCCGACGATACCAGCATTACTGTGAACGGCAACAAAATTGCCGGTCTGGCTGTAAAAAACCCTGCCGAACTGCCCTGGAAAGATATGGGTGTCGATGTAGTACTCGAATGCACTGGCATTTTCCTCGATAAGGAAAAAGCAGGCCTGCACCTGCAAGCCGGCGCCAAACGCGTGGTACTGTCCGCTCCTCCGAAAGCCGACGATGTGCCTACGTTTGTAATTGGGGCCAATGAAGACCAGATCAAAGATACCGATCTGATCATTTCCAATGCTTCCTGCACAACCAACTGCCTGGTGCCGATGATCATGACGCTGGATAAAGCATTCGGCGTTGAACAGTTCTTTATGAACACGATTCACGCATACACGGCCGACCAAAACCTGCAGGACGGCCCGCACAAGGACCTGCGCCGCGCACGTGCTGCTGCCCAGAACATCGTTCCTACCAGCACAGGCGCTGCCAAAGCCGTGGTAATGGTGGCTCCGCACCTGAAAGGCAAAATCGCTGCCCACTCGCTGCGCGTTCCGGTGGCTACCGGCTCTGTTACCGACGTGGTGGCTACGATCAAAAAAACCGCTACGGTGGAAGAAATCAATGCCGCGTTTGAAGCAGCCGCAACCAGCCACCTGAAAGGTATCCTGGAATACAACACCGACGAGATCGTTTCGAGCGATATCGTTCGCAATACCCACTCCTGCATTTTCGATGCTCCACTGACGCAGGTGAATGGAAATACCTGCCGTATCGTGGGCTGGTACGACAACGAAGCCGGCTACTCGGCTCGTTTGGCGCAACTGGCGGCCATGGTTTAGAGGTGAGAGGTGAGAAGTGAGAGGTGAGAGGTGAGAAGTGGGAGGTGAGAAGTGAGAGGTGAGATAGGCGTAGCGTACACGGTGTACTCTACGCCTTTTTTGTGGATGAGTTCATTTCTTTTTTCCATCTCATTGATCGTTTTGGGATGGGATACCAGAAAAGTATGTGAGCAATCGAATGTGCTCACCTGTAGAAGCATGCTTGACCCGGAATCTTATTTCCAGGCCAAGCACTATCCTCTCAGTAATAATTTGATGTTCAAAAGCCTGCTACTCTGACTGAATCATCTTTCTCGTAACACTGCTATCAGCCGTTTCTACCCGATAATATAATACTCCGGTACTTGGCAGCAGTTTCCGTTCTATGATAAAATTATTATAACCTTTTGAGAAATAAGCATTTCGACTAAACACCTGACGCCCGTTTTCATCAAATACGGACAACTTCGTTTCCCCAGCCTCCGGCAAATGGAATCCGATCGCAGTTTTATTTACAAAAGGATTGGGATAATTCTGGTACACTTCAAAACCGACACCGCTGACGACTATTCCTGCGGGTGATTTAAATCGGAATGCAACGTCGAGCAAATCGTTGTTCACGCTATAAGCCTCGGCCCGGGTGATACTGCTTGAAATACGCATCATACGGCTTATTTCGCCCTGCTTCAAGGCGCGGAAAGTAATGGCAAACGTATTCTCCGTACCGTCAACAGATACGGTAACCGCATTATCTAATACCCCAAAATTTCCGGATTTAATCTCTCCAGCGCCTCGAATATCTACCACTTCCAGGTTCGTCAGATTTATCGTAAACTGAAAACCCTGTACGAGTTGGTCGCTTGTAAAGTCCACTGTAAATACTTCCCCTTGCTGCACATGGCGTTCATCCAAATCGATAATAAATGCAGCATCCGTACGAGCTTCTGTCGTTTGCAAAGCGTTGGCTATCACGGAGTTATTCACATCTCCGATTTTTACCCCTACAAAATCGTCTGTCAGGTGATCCGTTTGTACATCCTGAATGGAGATGTTTTCTGGAAAAACCGTCTGGAATGGATTAGAAGGTTCAGGGAATTCAAAAGACTTGTCTACAAAACGCCAGGAGGTATTGTTCGGAAGTTCCTGATATAGCCCAAGGATCAGTTTTCGAAGTTCTACTACATCAAATGTTGTAATGGAACCTGAGTGGTTAGCGTCGGCCGCGATGATTTTGTACGGGCTTGCAAGCGGTACAAGACCCAGAATGTGTTTATTGATCAGCACGAGGTCATACGTTGTGACGCCGTTGAGCGGATTGTTGTCTTTCGTTGGCGTGAGGGTATAGTCGCCCGAAATTGGTACCGCAGCCGGGAACATAAATGCACCTGCATCATTGCTGCCTACATGTACCATACCCTGTTGCCCGGCGGGACTCATCACTGCAATTTCAACGGAGGCATCTTCTACCCCTTCCAATTCTTCTGTGGTCAGAGTACCGGCTACAGTGGCGCCTTGCGTTCCATCGCAGCCTATAAGATTGGCCTGAACCTGAATGGTCGCGATACAGAAGTCGGCATTACCGGCGGCATCCATCAGCCATACCTGTACTGGAATACTCATTCCTGCATCGGCACAGGTTACCTGAACGCTCTGAGGCCGGCTTGTCGGATAAGAGTTGTCAGGGTTTTCATCTGCCCTGATAATTGTCAATGTCGCATTCAGCAAATCTGCAGGAGTGCAATTGTCGTCGCCATAAAGGAAAAAATCAGAAGCCCACAGTGTCGACATTCCGCCGATCATCAGATTGATGTTCACGTTGCCACAGGCAACTACTGGTGGTTTGCAGTCGCGGATTTCAAAGGTACGCTCACATACGGCTTCATTACCACAACCATCTTCAGCAATCCATTTGATCTTATGTCGGCCATGCGGCAGATC
The DNA here is from genome assembly GCA_016787415.1 of Saprospiraceae bacterium. Taxonomy (GTDB): domain Bacteria; phylum Bacteroidota; class Bacteroidia; order Chitinophagales; family Saprospiraceae; genus M3007. The sequence continues at coordinate 73,623 of JAEUUT010000062.1, forward strand.
TGGCAGTTTAGTGCCGGATGCGTTCCGCCAGATCACTTTAGCACTGCTTTGCGTTTGTTCAATGTCGAAACGGTACCGTTGGTTCAGATTCGCGTTGTTATCAAATATTCGGTTATCACCCGTCCCATAATTCAAACTTTGATAGTTATTAAACAATACTTGTCCCACAGGACGGGTATTGACATCTGCGCTTGAAATGACCGTTTCCATGACGCCATCACCATCGAGGTCGAGGAAAAGCAAATAACGGAAACGCAAGCCGTTTTCGATGTTTAGCGTATCGCACAAATCTGTTGCAGTCACCGCGATTTCGGTTTCTTTTTCGCATAAATCATGCTGTTGAGTGCCGTTATCCCACCAGATGTCAGCAGAATTCCAATAACGAACATCATTCGTCGAAACATCGCAAGTGTCTATCGAAGCACAAACAACAGCAGGTGGTGTTTGATCAAGCACCTTGATAATTTGCTTGTAGACCACGCAGTTATCCGGGTACAACAGCACATCATCGCCATCCCATACCCGCCAGGTACGTGCAGGCGCAAGGCCTGTAACCGGATTAAGGGCATTTCTTGGAACTTCATAGCATGGCAAATCAGGGTTATACATACACCAGTTGATTACCCGCCATGTTCGTTCGATTTTGTAGCAAGCATCAGGCGCCACTGTAAATATTATATCGTTGTAGTTCACGCCGATCAATTCACAGCCTTCATCGTTGGTAATTACAGGCACTCCTACTACTGGTTCCGTCGAGCAATTAACTGACACATCGGCAGGGAATGTCACCGTATAATCCTGCGTATATGTAACGGTGATACGCTGCGTACAACTGCTGGACTGGCCGGAGCAGTCCCATGCAGTGAAACGCCGAATGATGATGCCACGGTTGCAAGTGGTATCGAAGTTGGCATTCAGGAAGTTGTTGTAGTACACTTTCTGGGTTGCGCCACAAACACCTGGGATAGACAATGTGCCGAAAGGTATTCCTACCTGCCCTTGTGGATCAGCACTTGTCGGCGGCGTTTCATCGAGGCAGCAGTTGTCGGTAATTTCCGGGTATCCATAAGCCCAAAGGCTCGGATCGAAGTTTTCGCAACTCACCGTCACATTAGCGGGCGGCTGGCACACTGGCAGCAGTTTGTCCTGCACAGTTACCTGAATCATACATTCGTTGTAAATGAATTCACCATCGGGATCCAGCATGTGGTGACCCTCGAGGTCGATCTGATAGGCTCGCAGGATTACGGTTTGTACGGTTCCAACCTCGCAGCAATAGAATTTGATCGAGTCATTTTCTGCCGTTGCAACCTGATATTCGTAACCGTCGCATAAAGACGCCAGGCTGTCGATGCAGGTGCTGTATGTTTCATCTGGTTCCTGCATCCGGCGGATGGTAAATTCCACGCCATTGCAGTTGTCGTACGAGCCCTGGTTGAAGGCGGAAGCAGGCACCCAGGTTACGCCAGCCGACTCGCAAGAATTTCCGGGGGCATAACAATCGAACGGATCATCCACACCGATCGCCACAGTGGTCACCTGCGTACAGGTGGCTACCGGCGGCACCAGGTCTTCTACAGTCAGTTTGAACGAGCAGGAACTGAGATTACCGCAATGGTCCTCAGCCGTATACAACACGTCGTATACCCCGCGCGGGAGGCACTGCGTCGTTCCGAACACAGCCAATGTATCAGGTACCCAGTAGTTGTTTCCTGGAAAATCTGCCAGCGAACCCGGCACCGTAAAGGTGATGATATTGCCGGTGGCAGGATCTATGCCCCATAGTTTTGCCTGTAGGTTCAGAATACCCGAGCAGCCCTCCGTGATAATCATGCGCGGCAGCGGCGCTGTGGCGCAGCAATTATTGCTTCCGTCCACACTCACCGTCACGTCGCCAGGGCATGCAAATACGGGCCCGCCGAGGTCGAGTACCTGTATCCGTTGCACATAGATGACAGGGTTACCTGCGCCCAGTGGCGCACAGTTGTTCAATACTTTCCAGGTGCGAAGAATGGTGTAGGTACCACCGCACCCATCGAAAAATTCATCTGTCATACTCACTTGCGCGCCGCACAGGGCGCTACCGACAATGGAAGCGCCGTTGATACTTGGCGCACCGGTTGAAACCGGGGCCGTAGCGGCTGGATTCAGGTATGTGGTTTCGCAGTTTACTGTTACGTCGGCCGGGAATACCACATCGTCCAGATTGAACGGCACAATAGTGATTAACTGGGAGCAAGTAGACTGATTGCCCGAAGCATCGGTGACGATAAACGTGCGCAGGATTTGGGCCCGCGGGTTGGTACATTGCCCGAAACTGGTGTAGTCATCATCTACAACTATGGTATAAGTATCACAATCAGTAGCAGTTACATTTCCGGTGTGAACTACGTCGGTCGATTCACTACAGGCGATGGTGATATCAGCGGGACAAGTTAGTGCAGGCGCCAGTTTGTCTTCCACCAGCACCACCCCGTTGCAAACATTGCCGCTCAGGGGATGCACCAGGCGATACGGGTAGTAATGTCCGATGTCGCTGGCGTCGACTTGCGCAGGCACCCAGGGGCCATTTCCGAAAGGCGGTGTAACATCCAGTTGAACAATGTAATCATCAAAACACGGATACGTACCTTCCAGCACGTCGTCTGGCAGAATATCGAACGTGCAATCTGCCGATAGCGACACATGCAGGGTATCATTGCAGACGACGGTAGCGGGTGTGGTAGTAATCTGTACCACACGGGAAATCGTTTGCTGACAACCCGGGTCAGCAACGGCTGCTGCTTCACTGCCATTTACTATTACACCATTCACGATGGTAAATGGCTGAGCAGTACCGGCATCAAATGTTGCAGAAACAAGGTGATACCCTTCACCTAAGGCATTGGCGTCGAACATATTCGTATGCACGCCGTCTACTGTAATGGACGTCACCATACCGGAAGCCCCGGCATTTTCCCCAACAGTAATCTGGAACGGGGCGGTGCCCAGGCAGAAAGGATCCGTCAGGTTGGTAAATACAGGTGTCGGGTAGTAACATTTGTTGCTCAGCGAAAGTTGCTGGGCGCCATTGGAAAGCACCGCGCTGTAACCAATACCGTCGACGTGGCGGGCCAGAAAAGTGTAATAAACTGCCTCATCCGCTTCATCGATCTGATTGTCGCCGTCATTGTCCATGTTATCCGACAAACCGCTTGTGAGCGGGCTGCCATTTGCCACTGCAACGGGCAAGGCGGGAGGTGCAGGACTGTTTGTGCTGTACAAACCGGTGCTGGATTGCACTACCCAGTTCTGCCCGGAGAGCGCATGAATCTGGATCAGTTCGCTAAACTGCCCATTGTCGGCGTTTGTAGCGTTGTTCAGGCAAACGCATGGGTCTGAGCCTTCCACATCGTACTCCGCCTGGCAGGCGCCCGGCCCCTCCAGTACCGTCACGATGGCCGTACAGGTTCCAACATTACCGCAAGGATCGTTTACAGTCAGCAAAATGACCGGATTTTCCCCAATATCCGAACAATCAAATACTGTTTGTGAAGCGGTGAATGTAAGAGACGAGCCCGGCACACAGGCATTGGATGAGCCTCCGTTCAGTTGATCTGGCGTGATCGTTGCCGTACCGGTATTGTCCAATGTTACCGTGATATTTTGACATACAGCCACGGGTGTCTGGTTATTTTGCACGGTAATGGTTTGCGTATGAATCAAGGTATTGCCCGCACAGTCGGTGACCATCCAGGTACGTGTCAGGATGTAATCGTAATACGTACAATCATCTGAATTTCCCTGCTGGGTACTTGTCTGGTTATATGTAATCACCAGATTTGCGGCAGCCGTACAGTTATCGCTGACGTCGTTGCTGGTGAGTTCGAACGGTGCAGGCACAGCATTACAATTAACAGTGATGTTGGCCGGCATCAGGATATCTGCATCAAATTCAGGTTTTTCCGTGTCTGCCACCGCCACCTCGAAGGAGCAGGTGGAAGTATTTCCATTGACATCCGTCGCTTTGTAGGTGATGGTTTGAGTACTTACGGGGCAAGTAATGCTAAGGGCAGTTCCTGGAAGTGGTCCGCCCGTTTGTACGATACTTTGAACAGCACAATCGTCGGTAGCCACCGGTATAGCCCAGTTCAGGTGCCCGGAACATTGGTCGGGGTCATTTCCGATGAGAACGGTCGTTGTAGGGCAATTTACAAAAACAGGTGCTTGAAGATCATTGCGGGTTATCGGCACATTGCAGGTGGCCGTGTTTCCATGCACATCCGTCACTGTTACAGTAATAACAGTTGTGGCGCCGAAAGCCACACCGGCTGCGGGATTCTGAGTGACGGATGCGACACCGCAATTATCTGTTTCATCAGTGATACCTGAAACCACGTCTGGAAGGACATTGCTGCAACTGGAAACCGTAACAGGTGTCGGGCAGGTAAATGCAGGCGAAACAGTATCGGCCACTGTCACCGTTGCCACGCAGGAAGCACTGTTTCCGGCTTCGTCTGTGATAGTCAGCGTCAGGTTATTGTCTCCCACGTTGGTGCAGTTGAACATTCCACCTGTAAGAGCCGTGGTTTCTACAGCGCAATTATCCGTAGAGCCGCCATTTATTGCATCCGCCATAACTGTCGCGGTACCGGCATTACTCAGGTAAACGGTAACATCCTGACAAACGGCTTGCGGTGGTTCGGTATCTTCTACGGTAACTGTAAATGCACAAGTGGCCATGTTACCACCCAGGTCGGTTGCAGTGTACACCACGTCATACGTTCCAACATTCTGAAAAGTGGCGGGCGTGGGACCGGTTTGCATAACGCCTGAAATGCCGCAATTATCGATAGCAACCGGCGTCTGCCAGTTGACCAGCGCGCCGCACTGACCCGGGTCGTTTCCAAACACCATATTGATCGGGCAATTTGTAAATGTAGGCTGGGTGATGTCGTCAATTGAAATGGTAAATGTAGACGTTGCAGTACAGGTGCCCAGGGTGGCGGTGAGGGTGATTGTTGCCACACCTTCGGTTCCGCTCGCAGTAAATGCCGGGATCGCCGGGTTGATACCCGTGCTGCTTCCATTGGCAAGGCCGACGCTTGCACCGCCCGTCCAGGTATATAAAGTTGCTGGATCGGCAGGACCTGTATTGAGCAAAATCATGTCGACCTGTGCACCAGGGCACAATGGCCCAACATTGGCAATCGGCGTAAGGGTCAGACTGGCCCCCTGGCCGATTACTACAGGGACTGTAGCAGTACAGTTGTTAGCGTCGGTAACAGTAACCACGTAAGTACCTGCTGACAAACCGGTTTGGGTAGTACCCATGAGGGTGCCCGGCCAGGAGAAGGTGTAGGGCGTAACACCGCCAGTCGCGGAAACCGTTGCTGCTCCGTTGTGTCCTCCGTTACAGGCTTCGTCTGATGTGCCGATTACCTGAATTGTTAACAAAGTTGGCTGTGAAATGGTAACCGTTCTGGTAACCTTGCACATCATGGCATCTGTAATCGTCACGAAATAAGTGCCTGCAGTCAGACCTGTTGCTGTCTGCGTCATCTGGCTGTTCGACCAGTTGTACGTGTATGGGGTCGTTCCGCCATTTGGTGAAATGGTCGCAGCGCCTGTACTTGCTCCGTTGCACAGGACATTTGTTTGAGTACTTACAAAAGCCTCTAATTCAAGCGGTTGGGTAATCACCACAGAAGTACTTGACGTACAACCATTTGCATCTGTCGCCATCACGTTGTATGTTCCCGCTGTCAGGCCCGTGGCCGTGGCCGAAGTCTGGCCGTTGTTCCACAAATACGTGATCGTGCCTGTGCCACCTGTGCCTGTGGCTGTGGCAGAGCCGTTCGAGCCGCCGAAACAACTGACATTTATCGATGCGCTGATCGTTACTGCTACTGCGCTGGCTGGTTGGGTGATGGTGACGCTTGCCGTTTCTGTACAACCGTTTGAATCTGTCACCGTTACGCTGTGGCTACCCGCAGAAAGTCCGGTTGCTGTCTGGTCCGTCGAACCATTGTCCCACAAATAGGTGTAGGGTAAAGTACCGCCGCCAGGGGTGACCGTGGCGGTGCCGTTCGAGCCGCCGAAGCAGGTGACAGGGGTTGTTTGTGCGGCTGTGGCCGTCAAATCTGTAGCCTGAATGATCGTTACCGTAGCACTGGCCGTGCAATTGTTCGCGTCGGTGACCGTCACCGTGTGTACGCCCGCCGGTAAATTGTTGGCCGTGGCAGTCGTTTGGCCGCCTGCCGATGCCGACCACAAATAGGTATAACCCGTCGTTCCGCCGGTAGCGTTTACCGTGGCAGAACCTGTGCTTGCGCCGTTGCAGCCGATGTTCGTTTGGCCGCTGATTTCTGCAATCAGGGCAGTCGGCTGGGTAATGGTGACTGTGGCGATGGCGGTGCAGCCGTTCATGTCCGTAACCGTGACGGTGTGCACACCTGCGGCCAGGTTCGTTGCTGTAGCCATGGTTTGACCA
>JAEUUT010000204.1 GCA_016787415.1 Saprospiraceae bacterium
GAAAGGGACTTCTGTCAAACAAAAAAGCAATTCATAAGTCAAGGGAGTTTACAGGTCGCTAAAATAGCGGCTCTTCCCCAGACCTCCAAATATTTTTCTCCAGGTTAATTGTACAAATACATACTCCGATTCCTTTCCAACTCCCTGAAATACGGATCCTTCAAATCCTTGATAAAGTAAATCGCTTCGCCCGTGCTTTTCATTTCCGGCCCGAGTCGTTTGTCCACGTTTTGGAATTTTTCGAAAGAGAACACCGGAATTTTGATGGCGTAGCCATCCATGCGGTTGATCATCTCGAAGTCTTTCAGTTTGTGCGTACCCAGCATGACTTTGGTAGCGATGTTGAGGTACGGCACGCCGTAGGCTTTGGCGATAAACGGCGTGGTGCGGGAAGCCCGCGGATTGGCTTCGATGACGTACACCTGGTCGTTTTTGATGGCAAACTGAATATTGATTAAGCCCTTGATATTCAGGGCTCTGGCAATGCGTTCGGCGTATTCGCACATGCTCTGGATCACGATAGGCCCGAGCGAGTATGGAGGCAATACCGCCGAAGAGTCGCCCGAGTGGATACCGGCCGGTTCGATGTGTTCCATAATGCCCATGATGTGGATGTCGTCGCCGTCGAAAATGGCGTCGATTTCGGCCTCCTTGGCGCGTTCGAGGAACTGGTCGATGAGCACCTTGTTGTCGGGCAGGTGTTTGAAAATCGACAGCACCTGACGCTCCAGTTCGTTGTCGTTGATCACAATTTTCATGCGTTGTCCGCCCAGCACATACGAAGGGCGCACCAGCAGCGGATACGGGATTTGGCGGGCCACATCGAGCGCAGCGTCTACGTCGTGGGCCACGCCGTATTTCGGATACGGGATGTCGAGTTCCTTGAGCAGGTCGGAAAAGCGGCCGCGGTCTTCGGCGATGTCCATGTTGTCGAAACTGGTGCCGATGATGTTCCAGCCTTTTTTATGCAGGTCTTCGGCGAGTTTGAGGGCCGTCTGGCCGCCAAGTTGCACGATGATACCATCGGGTTTTTCGTGTTCGAGGATTTCTTCGAGATGCTCCCAGTATACGGGTTCGAAGTAGAGTTTGTCGGCGATGTCGAAATCGGTAGACACCGTTTCGGGGTTACAGTTCACCATAATTGCCTCATAACCAACCTCTTTTGCAGCCAGCACTCCATGCACGCAGCAGTAGTCGAATTCGATCCCCTGACCGATGCGATTGGGGCCGGAGCCAAGCACCACCACTTTTTTCTTGTCAGTCACGATACTCTCGTTGCGGTCGTCGAAGGTGGAGTAAAAATAGTTCGTTTTGCTTTCGAACTCGGCGGCGCAGGTGTCCACCATTTTATACACGCGGCGGATACCGCGGCGTTTGCGCTCCTGCGTCACGAATTTCTCGTCGATGCGCAGCAGCCAGGCGATTTGCGCATCGGAGTAGCCGTTCTTTTTGAGTTCGATAAAAAAGTCGGTCGGAATGTCATCCGGCACGTTATAGCGCAGGAGTTGTTCCTCCATTTTCACGAGGTTTTTGATCTGGCCGATAAACCAGGAATCGATGCCCGTGAATTTCTGAACCGTTTTGGACGGAATACCCAGGCGCAGGGCATCTTTCACGCGGTAGATTCGGTCGTCGCTCACCTTTTCCAGGCGTTCGAGGATATCGTCGGTGCGGAGCCACTCCTTTTTGTCGGCGCCGAGGCCGGTGCGGTTATTTTCCTGACTCTGACAGGCTTTTTGCAGGGCTTCGTTGAACGAGCGGCCGATGGCCATTACCTCGCCCACGGATTTCATTTGCAGTCCGAGGCGGTGGTCGGCGCCGTGGAATTTATCGAAATTCCAGCGCGGCATTTTTACGATCACATAATCGAGCGTGGGTTCGAAATAAGCCGAGGTGGTTTTGGTGATCTGGTTTTTCAGTTCGTCAAGGGTGTATCCGATGGCGAGTTTGGCGGCAATTTTGGCAATCGGATAGCCGGTGGCTTTGGAGGCTAAGGCCGAAGAGCGCGACACACGCGGGTTGACCTCGATAGCAATAAGTTGCTCGTTTTCAGGATTTTGTGCAAACTGCACGTTGCATCCTCCGGCAAAATTGCCCAGCGCGCGCATGATCTTGATGGCCTGGTTGCGCATATCCTGATACGCCGTATCCGAGAGCGTCATGGCCGGCGCCACGGTGATGCTGTCGCCCGTGTGGATACCCATGGGGTCGAGGTTTTCCACCGTACAAATGATGACCACGTTGTCGAGTTGGTCGCGCAGAAGTTCGAGTTCGAATTCTTTCCAGCCCAGCACGGCTTTTTCCACCAGCACTTCGTGGGTAGGCGAAGCGTTGAGGCCGTTTTTCAGGGCTTCATCAAAATCCTCTTCCTTCATACAGAAACCGCCGCCGGTGCCGCCGAGGGTGTACGATGGGCGTATAACAAGCGGAAAACCAATCTTTTGTGCGGCTTCCTTGCCTTCGAGATAGGAGTTGGCGATGTACGAGGGCGCTACGGACAATCCAAGGTCGACCACCAGTTTTTTGAATGCTTCGCGGTTTTCGGTAGTTTCGATGGCTGCCGTGTCTACTCCAATCATGCGGCAATTGTATTGCTCCCAGATGCCCATTTTCTCGCACTCGATGGCGAGGTTGAGCGCTGTTTGGCCGCCCATGGTAGGCAAAACGGCGTCGAGCGTGGGCAGGCTGGGGTCTTCCTGGTGCATTTTCAAAATAGCCTCGATGCTTTCCGGGGTGAGCGGCTTCAGGTAAATGTAGTCGGCCGTTACCGGGTCGGTCATGATCGTGGCAGGGTTGGAATTGATCAACGCCACTTTGATGCCTTCTTCCCGAAGAGAGCGGCTGGCTTGCGAGCCGGAGTAGTCGAATTCGCAGGCCTGGCCGATGATGATGGGGCCGGAGCCGATGATGAGGATAGATTGAATGGAAGTATCTTTCACGCTAAACAGAGGTGAGAAGTGAGAGGTGAGAGGTGAGAGCGACTTGCTCCCGGCACTCTATCAATACATGGGAGGGGTAAAAAAATGCCGGAAACAGGCGCATGGCCCCATTTCCGGCATGTCCGAATACAAAAAACCTGTCGAGTCGTTTTTTCATATCGGGACGCAAAGGTAAAAAGGTGTGTCGGGAAAAAAGAGCAGATGCGTTTTTTTTTTGAAAAGTACAATCCTCTCAACGTACTCTCACATCTCTCACTCTCTCACTTCTCTCACACCTCTCACTTCTCACCTCTCACCTCTCCAATACACGACTACCCCAAACACAATCCAGCACAACTGCCGCGCCCGGCGAATCAGCGACACGGTGAGCCACAAATCTTCGTGGCCCGGCGCTACCATTTGGTCGAGCATGACCTTGTTGGCCAATTCTTCCACGCCGATCTGGCCCGGAATAAAACCGGCAGCGGCTTTATAGAAGGCAACGCCGGTATTAAACATCACGGCATGTACAGGAGAGATGTCCGTTTCCAAAAAATGCAGAATCAGCCACAGTTCCATAGAGTCAATTACCCAATACAGCATGAAAAACAACATAGCCAGCAGAAATGCTTGCGGGTTGTTGCGAATCGAGGTTTTCCACTCCTGCCAGCCTTGTGCCAGTTGGGTGCTGACATGAACCAGCCGCTCCGCCCATTTTCGTTTCTGTGCGAGATGTTGCAGCCATCGCAGCAAAAAACGACGGTATCCAATCAGCCCAATAAATACCGCCACCCCTGCGAGCCAGGCCCCTGTTCCAGCCATCGAATCGGACAGTTGGAATAAAAACATCGAACTCCCGATACTTGAAATAAAAAACAGCACTGCCTGTGCCAAAAACATCCCTGTGCGCGAAACAAACGCCGCAGCGATCAGGGTAGCCGGGTTCACAGCCTGGCGACGGAGCATAAAAATTTTCATGGCCTCTCCGCCGACCGCGCTGGTGGGCTGAATAAAACTGACGGCTTCGCCCACTTGCCGCACCAGAAATAAACCCTTGACAGACAAGGATTTACCGGAATCGCCCATGCAATACCTCCAGCCCACCGTCGCACAGACATATCCGGCACCGGTGACGAGCAGGAGCCAAACGAAACGGAAGCCCAGTTGGTGCAGCGATGCGATGGCTTTTTGCCAGTCCAGGTTGCGCACAAAAAAGCCGAGCAGCAGCAATACAAGCAACAGGAACACAAGGCGCAGGCGATTCATATTCACCAGTTGAACAGCGGCGTCACGCGCCTTCCCGAGCGATTGATCAGGCCGATTTGCAGCCCCTCTACTTCTTTGGCAGAGTTGATGAGGCCAATTTGCAGGCCGCGTACTTTTTTGGCGTGGTTGACGATCCCGGCAACTTGAATGCCAGTGATGGTATCTGCGGTATTAACGATGCCGGCAATCTGGGTGCCTTCCACTTCCGGGGCAAAATTGTATATTCCTCCAACCTGCAACAATACCCTGCCACTTCGATTGTGGTTGCCGATGCCGCCGACCTGGGATGCCGCTTCGGTGGCATGTCGATTGAAATTGACGATTCCGGCGACTTGTATGCCGGCCAACGTATCGCCACAATGGTTGTAGACTCCCGCCACCTGCACCCCATTCTGGTTGCCGTGGAGTTCGTTGAAAATACCGGCGATCTGCACGCCCTGCACTTCTTCCTGGGTAAAATTGGCCAATCCTGCTATTTCCAGTCGCCTGTTGGCCTTTGAGGAGCCTGCAAGTATGTTGAGCGACCAGTCATTGACCACCTGCGCGCTCAGCGTATGGTTGGTGCCCAATACAGGCAGGAACGACACCTGGTATCGCCGGTGCAGGGAATCGGGCACATTCACAGCATTCCATTTTTCAAGGGTAGCCTTGAAAAAACGTTCCGCTTTGGAAGCGGCTATTTGAAGGCTTTCTTCAATGGAAATGGTTCGGCGAACGGGCGTGACCGTATTGACTTTTAAATCGATCTTCTGGAAACGCGGCGTCTGGCTCGAAACAGTAAAAATGGTGTCGCGGTAATCGAGGCGCGCCACAACTATCTCGGTCTTTTTGCGCACTTTCAATTCGTAGTAACCATTGGAGTCCGTTTGGGTGGCACGCAGCGTTTGGCGGTCGTACACGGTAGCATTGGCGAGGCGTTGGCCGGTGACAGGATCTTTCACATAGCCGCTGAGTTGATCAGCAGGTTTGCGGCGTTTTTTCAGAATGAGGTAATTGCCGTTGGGTTTGAATTCGTAGCCTTCACCCAGGATTTCATACAACGCTTCCCGCACCGTCCAGTCATTGGCGATCAGATTGGCTTTCCGCGAGCCATCTACAATTCCCGCATTGTACGACCATTCAAAACCGGCACGCTGTGCAATCACCTGCAAGGCATCGCGAATCGGTGTATTTTTAAACACCAAATCCACGCGCCGTTCCAGCAATTCAACCGCCCCGGCCGCCTGAACAGCCGACAACAAAATAAGCACCATCCATATATATTTCCGAGTAGCCATATTCATCATTCATCATTCATCACTCCCTCCACATCCCGTTCCATCCAGCACTACCTTCCCGTCTTTTTTTTCCACGGTCAGGGAAAATGCATCGGCAATGAGATCAAGTACACGATCGAGTTCGAGGTTATCGTAACGTCCATGCAGGGGACAGTTTTCCAACACCTTGTTTTTCAATGAAATATCTACGCCGTACACGTCGCTGAGTTCGCGCACCACCTGACCAAGCGGCGTGGCTTCATAGTCGAACAAGCGGTTTTTGTAGGCCAGCACATTGGGATTGGGTTGTGTCACGCGGGTAATATTTCCAGTAGCCGATTCGTACACCGCTTGTTCGCCGGCTACCAGCAGCAGACTTTGTGCGCCGGCACTGAGTTGCACTTTTCCTTCCTTAACCGACACTTTTACGCGACCCGGTTCGGAGCGGTTGTCAACGTTGAATTCGGTGCCGACCACCTTCACTTCCAGTTGCTGCACCTCTATCACAAAAGGTTTTTCGCGGTCATGCGCTACTTCGAAATAGGCCTCTCCTTCGAGGCGCATGCGTCGTTCCTTTTTGTTGAAATTGCTCGCAATCCGAAGAGCGGAATTACGGTTGAGCACCACCACAGAGCCATCGGTCAGGGTATCGGTCAGTGTGTTGGCCGTCGCTGCAATCTGAACTTCCTGTGTTTCAGAAGGATTTCGGAAAAAGAACACCGCCGCTACCACCAGCGCCAGCACAGCGGCGGCGGCAGGCATCCACTGATACATGGAAAAGCGGCGCGCTACGGGCGCGGCAGGCGGTATCTGTGCCTTCACTTTTTGCAGGGCCCGCTCGGTATCTACCGGCCGGAGCGTGGCAGCGCGTGCCGTCGGCGCCTGCGACCAGAGTCGCTGAAGGCTGTCGAAATAGTGGCTGTTATCAGGCGATTCCTGCAACCACGACTCGATCAGGCCTTCCTCCTGCGGGGTGGTTTCGCCGGCCAGGCGTTTGGCCAGGAGTTCGTCTATGTTGGCGTAGTTGTCTGTCATAGTAGCATCCATTGCAAAAGAGCGATCAGCGTTATCAGGTAATCCGCCAGTTCGGTGCGCATCAAACGAAGCGCCTTGCCCATCTGGGTTTCCACGGTTTTGATGGAAATACCCAGTTGGTCGGCGATTTCGCGGTATTTCAACTCTTCAAAACGGCTCAGTTCGAAAATACGACGGCATTCAGGCGGCAGTGTGTCGAGTGCCTGCAAGATGCGCTCGTTCAGTTCCGAAGCAGCGCCGGGGTCGTTTTCATAGCCTTGTTCCAATTGTGCAGCATTGTACACTTTGTATTTCTCGCGGGTTTGCGCATCGCGCAGTCGGTTGAGGCAGCGGTTGTGTACCATTTTATACAAATAGGCTTTCACCGACCACTGCACTTCGAAAGTGGTGCGTTGCTCCCACAGTTTTACAAACGATTGTTGCACCAGGTCTTCTGCCTCATCCAGGTCGCCGTCGGTAAGCGAACCGGCATAATGGCACAGCGGTTCGTAGTACCTACGGAACAGCGCGTCAAAAGCCGATTCATCTCCCTGTTGAATCGCCTGAAGCAAGGTTGGGTCGTCTCGTCTTTCCACTTGTGGTGTTATTTCCAGACACTTTAACAGAGTCTTAACCCTGATGCGAGGTCTGGATTTTTTTTAAAAATTATTTTTTCAGTCGGTCGTCAGGGTATTTACCGGCAGTCGGTGTCTTCTCTCGTTGATCGGGAATACACGGGCCCTCCATGCCTACTTCCGACAAAGGTAACACTGGCAAACGCCCCACTATCAACTCATACTTATTGTAACCCCGAAAATTTTTCCTGCACACACACACGAGCAGGCTGGGAAGCCTTTGCCTGTTCACAAAAATAATTGAAAACAAAAACAAAAATTGACATGCAACACCTGTTGAAAATCCTCGCTCTTGCATTCCTGCATTTGTTCTTTTCCCCCTCTGTTTCGAACGCCCAAAAGTACACCCAAACCGTGAAAGGTACCTTACTGGAAAAAGGCATCAAAACTCCGCTCGTCGGCGCCACGGTCGTCGCCATTCTACCGGAAGGGGCAGAACCGCGCACCCTCGGCGCGGTGACCGACGTGGACGGTCATTTTCGCATTACCCAAGTGCCCGTGGGTAAAATTGGTATTCAGGTGACGTATCTGGGTTACAAAGACGCCATTTTATCAAGCGTCACCGTCAATTCCGGCAAAGAAGTAGAACTCTCTATCGAAATGGAGGAATCCGTCATCAAAGCCAATGAAGTGGTCATTACCGCCAAAGTGGAAAAACAAAAACCCCTCAACGAACTGGCCGCGGTGAGCGCCCGTACATTTTCCGTAGAAGAAACCCAGCGTTTTGCCGCAGCCGTCAACGACCCGGCGCGTATGGCTTCTTCCTACGCAGGCGTGGTGATGGGCCACGACGGCAATAACATCATCGTCATTCGCGGCAATGCGCCCAACGGACTGCTGTGGCGTATGGAAGGCGTGGAAATTCCCAACCCCAACCACTTTTCCAACGTAGGTTCCTCCGGCGGCGGCATTTCCATCCTGAGTGCGCAGGTGCTGAGCAATTCCGATTTTATGACCGGGGCGTTCCCGGCTGAGTATGGCAATGCCTTGTCGGGCGTGTTCGACCTGAAACTCCGCAAAGGCAATACCGACAAAATGGAATACACGCTGCAAGCCGGTGTGCTCGGCCTCGACGCCGCTGCGGAAGGGCCCGTACGCATGGGCAATCAAACTGGTTCGTTTCTCGCCAACTACCGCTACTCTACCCTCTCGCTGCTGTCGAAAATGGGCGTGGAAATCGGCGATGCGGAAACCAATTTCCAGGATCTTTCCTTCCATATGTGGATGCCGGCGGGTAAAGCAGGCACATTCACCATGTTCGGAATGGGCGGCCTGAGCACCCAGGTTTCTCCGGGAAAAGCGGATTCAACGGAATGGGTAGCAGACCTGTATTCAAAGTACAAAGGCGATTTTCTGGCCAATACTGGCGTGTTTGGCATTACCCACAGCAAAGCCTGGGAACGCACCTTTATCAAAACGGTGCTGGTTGCTTCCGGCACGGAAAACAGTTTTAACGAGGACGAATTTCAGACCGATTACACCCTGCGCCGCAACTACGACCAGCAGCACCGGCAAACGAAATACACCCTCTCGACTGTGTTGAACCACAAGTTCAATGCCCGGCATTTTCTGCGTGCAGGCGCCTATTTCAATCTGCTGGATTTCCGTTTCCGGCAGTCGGAGTGGGATTTTTCGGAAAATTACCTGCGCCAGCAAATTCGCACCACCGGCAATACCCAAACGCTGAACGCCTTTGCGCAATGGCAGTTCAGGGCCAGCGAACAATGGACGCTGAATGGCGGACTGCACTCACAAACGCTGTTTCTGAACAACAGCACGACCCTGGAGCCGCGCGCTTCGGTGAAGTACGCGTTCACGGAACGCAGTTCGCTGAGCCTCGGCTACGGACTGCACGCACAAATACAGCCGATGGGCGTCTATTTTGTCGGCGCTGAAAACGGTGCGGCCACACCCAACCATGACCTGAAATCGACCAAATCCCACCACCTCGTGCTGTCATACGACCGCATGATGGCTGGCAACCTGCACCTGAAAACGGAAGCCTATTACCAGTACCTGTACGATGTGCCGGTGAGCGCAGCCCGGCCAAGTTCGTTTTCTCTGCTGAATACCATCGACGGCTTTGAATCGCAACCGCTTGTAAATCAAGGCAATGGCCGCAACTACGGTTTCGAACTGACTTTCGAAAAGTTCCTCACACGCGGCCTGTATTTCCTGCTGTCGTCGTCCGTTTACTCCGCCGAGTACCGCGGCAGCGACGGCATCTGGCGCGACACGCGTTTTAATGGCAACTACGCCAATACGTTTACGGCCGGCAAGGAATGGCAATGGAATACCTCTCGCAAGAACCGCAGCATTGCCCTGAATATGAAACTGGTGCATGCAGGCGGTCTGCGCGATACGCCGGTAGATGTGGCTGCCTCCCGCGCAGAAGGGCGTACCGTACGCGACGAGTCGCGTGCCTATGAGGAAAATATGCCCGACTACTTCCGCCTCGACCTCGGCGCGCGCCTGAAACGCAACTATGCGCACCTGACTACAACGTTTGGTATCGACCTCCAAAACGCGAGCAATCGGGCGAATGTGCTCAACCGGTACTACGACCAGGTGGCGGAAGAGGTGAAGTACAGCCGGCAGGCAGGGCTGATTCCGGTTATTTTTTACAAGGTGGAGTTTTGAGAAATAGCAGGGAAAGAGGCCCACACAATGAGCAGGAAAAGAATACCGTTGATGTTCTCAAAAAACAGCCCATCGATGCGCATTCTTTTCCTGCTTGTCTTATTCCCGCTCGCCCTCTCCGCACCGGCCCAACGGTTTTACGAAAACGGGATGTTGTACAGCGACCAGATGCTGGAATACTGGAAACCACAACCCGATTCACTCCAGCAAGCATGGCAGAAAGAAAAGGTCTACTGCAAATCCATTTTTTCGGAACCCTATGCCATTGCTCATAATTTTTCACTGGACACACTGGTCAATAGTGCCTATGCAGATATTCAGAACGGTATCGACTGGGACGTTTTTAAAAGCAAGTACCCCGCAATTACTGCCAAGGAGAATTTTATTGTCACCTTTGAAAAATGGGAAACCAGGAACGAAGAGACGATTCATTTCCGATCTATGTTCGAAAGGTGCAATTGCCCGGACATAGACGCTTCCACGGATATATCAACCCTTCAGGGCTCGTTTGTAATCGACTACTACAGAAAGGATACTACCGACACCCCTGGCTATCTTAGCGGGTTATTTATCAAAAGTCTAGAACAGCCTCAGTTAATACCCGAAACCTATGCTACATGGATCCATTACGCCGATTTCATTACAGGCCCGGAACCTCTTTTTATGAATAAATATTTTTCCATGTATGCGATGTACAGAGGCAAATCTCAACCCCGACCGGCACACGACCGTTTTTTTGAATACATCGACATACCCGGTATGCCGCAACCGTCCGAATTATTGTACACAAATGCCAAATACATCGATTTCACAGGAAATCATTACTCCAGAAATGACCTCCCTTATCGGATCTGGCAGGAAAAAAGAGAACTCCATATTCAGGAAAACCTTACCGACAAGGCGGAATTCAAATTATTGCTCGGATCAGCTGTAGAAGAAACCATTCGGCTCGGCATTCCCGACGAATTACTGGAAAACTGGGCGCTTCAATACTTGGATGAGGATATGGGCTGGACCATGATGCGTTTACGACCTGTATATTCCAGTTGCGGAAATGATCCGGCGCCTACCGAGCGGCTCTACGAAATAGCCAGGTATTGTTCCATTGAAAATAATCATTGGTTCGGATTCATCCGTGCACATCTGGGTTTGATCAACGATCGAACAGACTGGAGCATTTATTACAAAACCCGTTTTGTTCGTGAACTGGAAGCACTCGATCTGGATGTGCCCGCTTTGTTGCTGGGTTCTCTTTTGCAAATGAATAATATGCCTTCCGCACATGAGGAAGGCAACGTAAAACAGGTCGGGTGGGCGCTTGCACAATGCAAAAACGCCGATCAAGTGGCTGAAATGCTAAGCCTTGGTATTGCCGATAAACAACTGGATATGCAGAATAGACTGATCTTGTATCGGGTATACCGTCATATGCTACTGCGTCAAAACGGGTTAAAATTTGGTTTGAAAGAACATTCTTTGATCTCTAATAACATAAAAGAACAGATTTCGAAAATACAAAACACCTTACCCCAACCATGGCGGGGCCTCCTGGATGATCTGACGCAATGGTAATTCCAGGCATCAAAGTAACCTATTTATCTCCGCATACTGCAACAGCATAATCGTCTTCGCATCCCTGATCTCCCCTGTCTTCACCATATCCAGCGCCTGTGAAAAAGGGATTTCCAGCACTTCTATATTTTCCTGTTCGTGCGCCACGCCGCCGCCTTCCGTCACCTTGTGTGCAGGGGTGTATTCGGCCACAAAAAAGTGCAGGATTTCTGTGACGGAGCCCGGACTCATATAAGCCTCGAACACTTTTTGAACGGAGTCAATTTTGTAGCCCGTTTCTTCTTCCGTTTCCCGGCGAATGGCCTGTTCGGCATCGTCTTCGTCGAGCAGGCCGGCGCAGGCTTCTATCATCATACCATCGGGGTTGCCATTTACAAAAGTGGGCATGCGAAACTGGCGTGTCAGAATCACCGTTTGCTGCTCGGGGTTGTAGAGCAGGATGGCTGCGCCATTGCCCCGGTCGTAAGCCTCGCGCTGCTGGGTTTCCGTTGCGCCATCTTTGCGGGTCAGTTCAAAGGTGTAGCGCCAGAGTTTGTACCAGTTGTCGGAGAGCAGTTTTTTTTCAAGAATGTGGATGTTTGATTTCATGTCGCCATAACGCAACAGGGCCCAAAAGCGCGGTGCCCTGTCATGTTTTTTTCTGCACCTGTCAGATTTGTCGGTGTGTGTCTGTAAAAATGGCAGAAAATACTGTGTGGCACGAAGTCTGCTAAAGGGCAGATGTCCGCAGAAAATTTTGTTTTGCGGCCTCTAAACTTGTTTCACCAAAACATAAATATTGAAAAAGTATGAAACCAATCGCTGACCGTGTGATTATCAAGCCCGCACCAGCCGACGAGAAGACCAAAGGTGGTATCATCATTCCCGACACGGCCAAAGAAAAACCACAACGCGGCGAAGTAGTCGCAGTGGGCCCTGGTAAAGACGGCAATATGATGACCGTTGCTGCTGGCGACATCGTGCTGTATGGCAAATACGCAGGCCAGGAAATCACCTTCGAGGGCCAGGACTACATCATCATGAGAGAGGATGAAATCCTTGTTGTTCTCTAAATAACGGATTTTCAAGGTTTTATATACCTCTTTCACCCCATTTTAACCACCCATTCCTCATTACTCTAATTCTACAACAATATGTCTGCAAAGCAAATCAGTTTTAATACAGAAGCACGTGAAAAACTGAAAGAAGGCGTAGATGCCCTCTCCAATGCCGTAAAAGTGACCCTCGGACCAAAAGGTCGCAATGTGGTTATCCAGAAATCTTTCGGCGCACCTATGATCACCAAAGACGGTGTTTCGGTTGCCAAAGAAGTGGAACTGGAAGACCCGATTGCCAACATGGGCGCCCAAATGGTGAAAGAAGTAGCCAGCAAAACCGCCGATGCTGCCGGTGATGGCACCACTACCGCTACCGTTCTGGCACAGGCTATCGTGACTGCCGGCCTCAAAAACGTGGCTGCCGGTTCCAACCCGATGGATCTGAAACGCGGTATCGATAAAGCCGTGAAATCCATCATTGCCAACCTGAAAGACCAGTCGGAGCAAATCGGTGAAGATTTCAGCAAAATCCAGCAAGTAGCCGCAATTTCTGCCAACAACGACGAGACCATCGGTTCGCTGATCGCCGACGCGATGAAACGTGTTACCAAAGACGGCGTCATCACGGTTGAAGAAGCAAAAGGTACCGACACATATGTCGACGAAGTAATCGGTATGCAATTCGACCGCGGCTACCTCAGCCCCTACTTCATCACGGACGCCGAGAAAATGGTGGCCGACTACGAAAACCCTTACCTGCTGATTACCGACAAGAAAATCAGCAACATGCAGGATCTGGTTCCAGTGCTTGAAAAAAGCCTGCAAACCGGTCGCCCGCTCCTGATCATCGCTGAAGATGTTGACAGCCAGGCACTTGGCGTACTCGTTGTAAACCGCCTGCGCGCCGGCCTCAAAGTGGTATCCGTGAAAGCCCCTGGCTTCGGCGACCGTCGCAAAGCCATGCTGGAAGACATCGCTATCCTCACCGGCGGTACTGTTATCAGCGAAGAACAAGGCTACAAACTGGAAAATGCCGGTCTGGAACACCTCGGTTCCTGCGAACGCATCACCGTTGACAAAGACAACACCATTATCGTAGGCGGTAAAGGCAAAGCAGACGACATCAAAGCCCGCGTTGCCCAGATCAAACAACAAATCGATTCTACTACCAGCGACTACGACCGCGAAAAACTGCAGGAACGCCTTGCCAAACTGGCAGGTGGTGTGGCAGTTCTGTACGTGGGCGCCGCTACCGAAGTGGAAATGAAAGAAAAGAAAGACCGCGTCGACGATGCCCTGCACGCAACCCGCGCCGCAATCGAAGAAGGTATCGTTCCAGGTGGTGGCGTAGCGCTGGTGCGCACGATCAGCAGCCTCGACAAACTGAAAGGTTCCAATGACGACGAAACCACAGGTATCGCTATCGTTCGCAAAGCGCTGGAAGCCCCTATACGCATCATCTCTGAAAATGCGGGTGTCGATGGTTCGCTGGTATTCCACAAAGTCCTCGACGGCAAAGGCGCATTCGGTTACAACGCTCGTACCGGCGAATACGAAGACCTGAAAAAAGCAGGTATCATCGACCCGACAAAAGTAACCCGCGTTGCCCTCGAAAATGCTGCCTCCATCGCCGGCCTCGTGCTGACCACGGAATGTGTGATCAACGATAAACCGGAGAAAAAAGCAGCAGGCGGCCACGCGCACCCTGACATGGGCGGCATGGGCGGCATGATGTAATTGGTTATCGGTTATCAGTTATTTGTTATCAGGGTGGTTGGGTGAGCATTTGTACGAATGCCTGGCATCGCGAAATTGAATGCCTGGTCATTTCAACTATCCTCCATAACAGTATCACTGGTATCTTGCTGAAATATAAAGACGAGTCATTCCGGGTTTCCGGGATGGCTCGTCTTTTTTAGAGGTGGGAGGTGGGAGGTGAGAGGTGGGAGGTGGGAGGTGGGAGGTGAGAGGTGAGAGGTGAGAGGTGAGAAGTGAGAAGTGAGAGGGTGAGAGTTCGTAGAGTGTACCGATTTGCTATTGGGATTTTGTAGTAAAAATGCCTTATCATTGCCACGAAACAGCCCTGAAAGGGCGTATTCAATAGCACAGGGCAACGCCCTGTGTATTCGTTCACATTCGTTCGTATTCATTCACGCATATTCGCATCCGTTCACATTCGTTCGTATTCATTCACGCATATTCGCATCCGTTCACATTCGTTCGTATTCGTTCACGCATATTCGCATCCGTTCGTATTCGTTCGCATCCGTTTGTACCCGTTCGCCCTCGTTCACATCCGTTTACGCACATTTTCACACGTTCATTCCCTCCGTTCATCCACCATTCACATCTTAAAACGAACGTTATATGCAGCCTCATTTCAGGAATCGTTTTTACCAGGTCACCACATTTTTAATTTTGTTTTTTGGCATTACAAGCATCTCGTTTGTGGCGCCCGAATCGCGCAAAAAAGTGGTGCACCTCTTCAACGGCAAGGATTTGAAAGGCTGGCATGTGGACGTTCCGGACATGGATAAAAATCCGGTGTTGAGCAGCCCCTTCATCGTACGCGACAGCCTGCTGGTAAGCCTCGGCACCCCGCGCGGACACCTGATAACGGACAAAATTTATCGAAACTACCGCCTTGAAGTGGAATACCGCTTTTCTGCTGTGCCTGGCAACTGCGGCGTGCTCGTACATGCTTCCAAACCGCGCGCCCTGTATGGTATGTTTCCGCAATCACTGGAAGTACAAATGGAATACCAGGACGCAGGCGATTTCTGGTGTATCCTGGAAGATATTACTGTTACACACATGGATAAACGACGCGGCCCGAAAGAGAACTGGGGTACTACCGAAGGCAAGGCCCGTCGCATCATCAATCTCACCAATGGCTCCGAAAAACCACTTGGCGAATGGAACACCATGGTAATAGAATGCCAGGACAGAAGCGTCAAGGTGTGGGTCAATGGCGAACTCGTCAACCATGGCACTGACTGCACCGCCGACAGGGGCCAGATTGCCCTGCAAGCCGAAGGCGCGGAAGTGGAATTCAGGAGGGTAGACCTAACGAATTAGTTAATGGTTATTGGTTATCGGTTATCGGTTATTAGTTATCAGGGGTGGTAAGGAGACCATTCGTACATATGCTTGGCATTTCATTTTTGTGTGGCCAAAAAATATGTACGAATGGTCTCCTTACCACCCCTGATAACTAATAACCGATAACCAATAACTAACAACTAACGGAATTCCCCGTTAATCTTCTCCAGCGGCCCACTTCCCGGACACAAATCACTTTTGGTGAGTGAATTGAGGGGTTGTGGCACCGTTTCAATCAATTCATGCAGGTCTTTGCTTTCCGTATCGACATAAAGCAATCCGGTGAGAATTTCACCTTTGATACGCGAGGCTTGCAAGCGTTCTACCGCCGAATGACGATCCGTAGGATCCCAGCCTTCTGCCAGTTTGTGCAACTCGATGATCGAATGATCGTGCATTTCGATGTGCTTGGTTGTACCGGCTTCGTATTCCGTCGTGATTTCCGTTTTTTCCGGCACCAGGTCGATCGCAGACGTGGCTTCGAGGTGGGCACGCACGTAGTCGTACGACTTGGTGGAGCCTGCGTTGTTGTTGAACGTCACACACGGAGAAACGACGTCGATGAAAGCAAAACCATTGTGCGCCATAGCGGCTTTGATCATCGGCACCAGTTGGGTTTTGTCGCCCGAAAAACTGCGGCCAACGAACGTAGCGCCTAGTTCCAGCGCCAGCCCTGCGAGGTCGATGCTCTGGAACATATTGGCCGAACCGCTTTTATTAACCGAGCCATAGTCGGCCGTAGCAGAATCTTGCCCTTTGGTAAGTCCGTAACAGCCGTTGTTCATCACGATGTACACCATATTCAGATTGCGGCGTACCACGTGTATAAACTGTCCCATTCCAATAGATGCCGTGTCGCCATCGCCGGAAACGCCGAGGTACAGCATTTTCCGATTGGCGAGGCTAGCGCCCGTGGTGACGGAAGGCATACGGCCGTGTACAGAATTGAATCCGTGCGAATTGCCGAGGTAATACGCCGGCGTCTTGGAAGAACAACCAATACCCGACAATTTGGCAACCCGGTGCGGTTCGATGTTCATTTCAAAACAAGCCTGGATAATAGCGCCGCTGATGGAGTCGTGGCCGCATCCGGCACAAAGGGTCGACAATACACCTTCGTAGTATTGGCGCGTGTACCCCAGATCATTTTTTGGCGATTCAGGGTGTCTGAATATAGGACGAATGAAAGACATAATCTTCTTGTTGGTAGGTTGATAACTAATAACTGGCAGCCATTCCGTTGGAGACAGGCTTTTGCTTGCGCTCAATCTGTTTTACAATGTGATCGGCGGTAATAGGCATTCCGTCAAAATTCAGGACGGGTACCAGTTTAAAAGGATCTATTTCCAATTCATTGATCAGGATAGAGCGCATTTGTGCGTCGCGGTTTTGTTCCACCACATACACTACTTCATGGCTTTCGATAAAATCATGAACCTCCTGGGCAAACGGCGCCGCGCGCAGGCGCATGGCGTCCATCGGTGCGCCGGCCTCTTTCAGCAAATCGAGGGCTTCGAGGGCTGCGTATGTCGACGTTCCAAAGAAGATTAATCCGTGCTGGCTGGAATTCGTTTTTTGATAGAACTCGGGAGCCGGAACCAGGTTACTGGCAGTATTCCATTTTTTCAGGAGGCGTTCCATATTGCGCACGTAAGGCTCGCTTTCTTCCGTGTAGCGGGCCATTTCGTCGCGGGAAGTACCGCGTGTGAAGTAGGAACCTTTGGTCGGGTGCGTACCTGGAATGGTACGGTACGGAATACCGTCGCCATCGACGTCCTTATAGCGACCAAATTCCTTGATTTTTTCCAGATCTTCAGCAGAATATACCTTGCCACGGTCGTAGTCGCGTGCGTCGTCCCATTTAAATGGTGCGCAGAGGTGATCGTTCATGCCGAGGTCGAGGTCGGTCATCACCATGACAGGCGTTTGCAGGCGTTCCGCCAGGTCAAATGCATCCGCCGTCATGCTGAAGCATTCCGTCGGAGTAGCCGGCAGCAGCAACACCTGTTTGGTGTCGCCATGCGAAGCATAGAAAGCAGAGGTAAGGTCCGACTGCTGTGTACGTGTTGGCATACCCGTAGAAGGGCCTGTGCGTTGAACGTCGATCAGCACCACTGGAATTTCCGCAAAATAGGCCAGTCCGAGAAACTCGCTCATCAACGACAAACCTGGTCCGCTGGTGGCAGTAAAGGCGCGGGCGCCGTTCCAGTTGGCGCCAATTGCCATACCGATAGCAGCGAGTTCGTCTTCCGCCTGCACCACGGCGTATTTGTTCTTGCCCGTTGCTTCATCCTTGCGGAGGCGTTTGGCGTATTTTTCAAAGGCATTCACCACCGATGTGGAAGGTGTAATCGGGTACCAGGCCGCCACGGAAGCCCCGGCGTAGATAGCGCCCAGACCGCAGGCGGTATTGCCATCCACCAGAATGCTATCGCCCAAGAGTTCGCGGCGTTCGAGGCGCAGCCCAAGCGGGTACTGGTAGTGGTCGTGGATATACTGAATACCCAGTTCGAGCGCTTTGACGTTGATAGGCACCAGTTTTTCCTTTTTGCGGAACTGGTCTGCAATCAGGTCTTTCACCACCTGCACTTCAATATCCAGCAGGGCAACCAATGCGCCCACATAAATCATATTTTTCAACAACTGGTGCGAGCGCGGGTCGGTCGTGAAGTGCTGGCGGCACAATTCTATCATTGGAACGCCAATGAAGTGAATATCGTCGCGCAGCATGGACTTGTCCAGTTCACGGGTATTGTCGTACATGAAATAGCCGTTCGGACGCACAGAATCGATGTCTTTTTTCAGGCTTTGCGGATTTACGCTCACCATGATATCGATTCCTGCTCTACGGCCGAGGTAACCTTTTTCACTCACGCGGACTTCATACCAGGTAGGAAGTCCCTGAATATTGGAAGGGAAAATATTTTTGGGCGTTACGGGAAGCCCCATTCGGAAAATAGACTTGGCAAACATATTGTTCGCGCTGGCGGAACCTGTTCCGTTTACATTGGCAAAACGTATTACCAAGTCGTTTATGGCTGTCAGTTGCATGATATTCAGGTACGTAGCAGTCCTTTGGAGGCGGTGATAATGTAGGAGATGAATAATAGGCAGGTGCCGGTCATGATCGACATATCTGCGGCGTTGAAAATTCCGGTTTGGAAATAACCGTAATGGATATACAAAAAGTCGGTTACAGAACCATAGGCCATGCGATCGTACAAATTGCCGATACCGCCGCCTATGATACAGCCGAGTGCAAAAAGTGTGTGTTTATTGGTGTCCATCCGCACGAGCATCCAGTACAACATCATGAACAATGCCAGTGAGGGCAGCAGCAGCAACAGTACCTGTTTCAAGCCCGGAGGCAAGGAATCGCCCAGGCTCAGGAAAGCACCACTGTTTTCCACCTTGGTCAAAATCAGGTGGTTGTCTACAAGTGGTATGCGCTCGTGGTAGTCCAGATTGAGCCTGACCACGGCTTTCGACACCTGGTCGCAACCGACGTTGATCAGCACAATCGCCAGAAAACCTGTGTATTTTATGATCTTGTTCAATTTCATTTTTTCTTCTGTCAATTTTCTCGCTTCTCACCTCTCGCTTCTCACCTCTCACCTCTCGCTTCTCACCTCTCACCTCTAAATAGCATGGCACTTATGTCCCGCTTTCGACACCTGGTACAAATATTTTTTCATATCCCAGGCGGCTGTCGGGCAGCGCTCGGCGCATAAACCACAGTGCAGGCACACGTTTTCGTCTTTCAGCATGACGCGGCCAGTTTTGAGGTTGTCGGAGACATACAGATCCTGACTCAGGTTGTGCGCCGGGGCCGACAAACGGGTGCGCAGGTCTTCTTCTTCGCCATTTTCGGTAAAAGTGATACAAGAAGTCGGGCAAACATCCACGCAGGCATCGCATTCGATACACAAAGAGCCGGTAAATACGGTTTGCACATCGCAGTTAAGGCAGCGTTGCGCTTCCATAAAGGCGGTTTCACGGTCGAATCCCAGTTCTACTTCCAGTTTGCGGTCTTTCAAAGCCACGGCGTTATCGGCATGCGGCACGTTGAAACGCTTTTCTTCCGCCACAGAACTATCGTAACTCCATTCGTGAATACCCATTTTCTGGCTCACCAGATTCGTCATAGGATCGGGGCGATCCTTGTGCAGGTTTTGATCGGTGCAGAACAGGTCGATCGACACAGCGGCCTGGTGACCATGCGCTACGGCGGTGATGACGTTTTTGGGTCCAAATGCAGCATCCCCCCCAAAGAATACTTTGGAAAGAGTCGACTGGTGCGTAGCAGGGTCGAGCACCGGCATGTCCCAGCGGTCGAAATCAAGGCCGAGGTCGCGCTCGATCCAGGGAAAACTGTTCTCCTGACCAATGGCTACCAGCACGTCGTCTGCTTCAAAAAACACATCGGGTTCGCCGGTTGGTACCATTTTACGCTTGCCATTTTCATCGAAAACGGGTTCCACCTTGGTAAAGGTCATGCCCTTCAGTTTACCGTTTTCCACCACATATTCCTTCGGAACGTGATTGTTGTAAAACGGAATACCCTCGCGTTGCGCATCTTCAATTTCCCAGGGACTGGCTTTCATTTCGGCAAACGGGCTACGTACCACCACTTTCACCTCTTCACCGCCGAGTCGGCGGGAAGTGCGGCAGCAGTCCATCGCCGTATTGCCACCGCCCAGCACCAGTACGCGGCGGCCTACTTTCTCGGTGTGTTCAAATGCCACATTGGCCAGCCATTCGATACCGATATGGATATTGGCTTTCGCTTCTTCGTAGCCAGGCAGGTCGCTGAGGCCGCGGCCGCGCGGTGCGCCAGTGCCTACAAAAATGGCGTCGTAATCTTGTGCCAGCAGGTCGCGCAGGCTCGATACATAGGTATTGAAATGCTGGTGTACTCCCATGTCGAGGATAAATCCGACTTCTTCATCCAGCACCTCCGCAGGCAGGCGGAATGATGGAATCTGGCTGCGCATCATACCGCCGCCTTTTTTCAGTTCGTCGTACAGGTGTATTTCGTAACCCAGCGGCGCCAGGTCACGCGCCACAGTCAGCGAAGCCGGGCCTGCGCCTACCAGGGCCACTTTTTTTCCATTGGAAGCAAACGGGCCTTGCGGCATCATGCTGCGCACATCGCCTTTGTTATCGGCTGCCACGCGTTTGAGGCGGCAAATAGCCACGGGCTTTTCTTCCACTCGATCGCGGCGGCAGGCGGGCTCGCAAGGGCGGTCGCAGGTGCGGCCCAAAACACCGGGAAACACATTGGATTCCCAGTTGACCATATACGCTTCCGAGTATCGTTCGGCAGCAATGAGCCGGATATAATGAGGAACCGGCGTATGCGCCGGGCAGGCGTATTGGCAATCGACTACTTTATGGAAATATTCCGGATCGTTGATATTCGTGGGCTGCATGAAACAGTCGTTTTTGTGCAAAGAGAAATCGCATAACGCGGGCGGCAAATATATGCCGTTGAAAATCATTCGGAGTAACAAACTGACCAACAAAAAACACGCCATTCCCCAACTTTGCAAAATGAAGTCTTTAACAGGCTGAAAATGACAGGAATATTAGTAATTTATAAAAATTCCAAATCTCACTGTCGTTTAGCCACTGCAAAAACAAGGCATCGCAAGCCGCCGTTTTACTGAAAACGACGAGGTATAAGTTTACTTTTACGTGGTTTTTAGCAGGCATGGCAACTTTTTATGCTGTTCAATTGTTGAAAGCGGAACGTTTTTTGATATTTACATCCTCAACACAAAAACACCAAAACACCAAAACACAAAAACACCAAAACACATTCTCTTTCCTAATCGCACACCCAAATATTAACCAACCAACTTTTCAGCCCGAAAGCGGGCTCTTTAATTAAACATGACCAAAAAGAAAAAATCGGGCGGCAGAAGGCTGACCGCCCAGCAATTACAAGTTGAAGTCCTGAGATACCTGCTGGCACATCCCCACAAATCTTTTTCTCCCCGCCAGATTACCGAACAAATCCGCGTAGACAACAATAAAGATTCCGCCGAACACGCCCTCCGCCAATTGGTGGAAGCAGGTTCCGTGGTGGAATTGGCACTGAATAAATTCGGTGTTGCCCTCGATCGGCTCACGGTCAAGGAACCCGAACGCACCCCTGTTGTAGAGAAAAAAACAGAGGAACAGCCCGCCAGAAGCCATTCTGGAAAACTCCAGCGCTTCGAAAAAAAATCGGACAGCCGCAAGATCATTGAAGGCCGGGTGGATATGACCCGAACCGGCGCCGCTTACATCGTATCGGAACTGATGGATACGGATGTGTACGTACCTCCGAAATATATCAACAGCGCGCTGAATGGCGACACGGTGCGCGTCCTGCTCTTCCCTGCCCCACCCCGCCGCAGGCCCGGACAAGCAGCCCGAAAACCGGAAGGTGAAATCATTGAAGTAGTAAAGCGCGCCAACGAGTTTTTTATCGGTACCATCCGAAAAAGCAGAAAATACGCGCTGGTATTGCCCGATAATCCCAATGTTCCGGTCGATATTTATATCCCGCTGGAAGCCTGCGGCGAAGCCCGCGATGGTGAAAAAGTGGTGGTTCGCATCACCGACTGGCAGGAAGGGAAAGGACGCGTGCCCATCGGGAAAGTTACCCAAGTACTGGGTAATGCAGGAGGCAACAACTTCGAAATGCAGAAAATCCTGATCAACCAGGGATTTGAACTGACACACTCGGAAGAGGCCGAAACGGAGGCGCAACGCATCCCCGACACCATTTCAGAACAGGAAATAGCCCGCCGCCGCGATTTCCGGGAAATACTCACTTTTACCATCGACCCGGAAGACGCCAAGGACTTCGACGACGCCCTGAGCATCCGCGAACTCGAAGGCGGCAACCTCGAAATAGGGGTACATATCGCCGACGTCACGCATTACCTGAAACCCGACTCTGCGCTCGACCGCGAAGCCTACCAGCGCAGCACCTCGGTGTATCTGGTGGATCGCGTGTGCCCGATGTTGCCCGAAAAACTGTCGAACAACCTATGCTCGCTGGTGCCACACCAGGATCGCCTTACGTTTTCTGCCGTATTTGAATGTACGCCGAAAGGCAAGGTGGAAAAACGCTGGTTTGGGAAAACGGTGATTCACTCCGCACACCGCTTTTCCTATGAAAAGGCGCAGACTATTTTAGATAAAAAACCGCAGGACGACTTGCAGGAACTGCCTATTTTTCCGCAACTGGACTGGGCTGTAAAAACCCTCGACCGCATTGCCAAAGCCATGCGCAAGGAACGCGAGAAAAACGGCGCCATCGGATTTGAAACCGATGAAGTGCGCTTCAAACTAGCGCCCGATGGCACACCGCTGGAAGCCTATGTGAAAGAACGAAAGGACGCACACCTGCTGATCGAAGATTTTATGCTGCTGGCCAATAAGGAAGTGGCTATTTATATGGACAATAAAGGCAAGGGACAACAGGAAGTGCCTTTCGTTTATCGGATACACGACCTGCCTGATATGTCGAAAGTGGCCGATTTTGCACGTTTTGCAGCCGAACTGGGCCATCCGATGAAAGTAGATACGCCCAGACAGATCGCCCAGGCGTTCAACTCGCTCATGCAGGCTGCCCGCAAAGACGAGCGATTGAAATTGCTCGAACCGCTGGCGATCCGCACCATGGCCAAGGCCGTTTATTCCTCCAACAATATCGGCCACTACGGACTCGGGTTTTCGCATTACAGCCATTTCACTTCGCCTATCCGCCGTTATTCCGATGTGCTGGCGCACCGCATTCTCGAACGCAATCTCGACGGCCGTACCGACCGTATCGATAAAGCCAAACTGGAGGAACAGTGCAAATACATCAGCAACCAGGAACGCAAGGCAGCCGATGCCGAACGGGAAAGCATCAAATACAAACAGGCCGAATTCCTGCGCTCCCGTATCGGTGAAGTGTTCGAAGGTATTATCAGCGGCATCATCGACCGTGGCTTTTTTGTGGAATTACCCGAATCCAAGGCAGAAGGCCTCGTCGAGTTCCGTTATCTCGACGACACCTATGTAGTGGAAGAAGGCAATCTGCGCGCTACCGGCCGCCGCTACAAACGCCAGTACAAAATGGGCGACCGCGTGCAAGTGATCATCACCGCAGTTGATTTGCAGAAACGGCAGATTGAAATGGAAGAAGCGAGGGGGTAAGTTATGAGTCATGAGTTATGAGTTATGAGTGTTACGTACGTTTCTTTTGGCTTCATCAATAGAGTGGCCAAAAAAATGTACGTAACACTCATAACTCATAACTCATCCCTCATAACTCAAACCAGTCCTTCCCGGATCAAGTCATGCAAATGCACCATGCCCAGGTATGCTCCATTTTCGACCACCAGTAATTGAGAGATGGAATGCTGGCGCATCAGCGCGAGGGCATCTACGGCTAAAGCATCGGGAGCGATAGATTTGGCATGACGCACCAGCAGGTCAGAAGCATGAACCTGTTGGAAATCGGCGCCTCGCTGTAGCATGCGCCGCAGATCGCCATCGGTAATGATCCCCAGCAACTGACTGTTATCGTCGAGTACAGCCGTTGCGCCGAGTCGCTTGGAGGTGATTTCCAGGATAATTTCCTGCAAACCGGCATCCAGAGAAATGGCCGGCCGCTCGTGCAAGGTGTACAAATCGCGTACACGGAGGTAAAGTTGTTTGCCAAGGGCGCCGCCCGGATGGAATTTTCCAAAATCTTCGGGTGAAAAACCTTTGCTTGCCAGTAGCGCCACTGCCAATGCGTCGCCGAGGGCCATTTGTGCCGTCGTGCTGGCGGTGGGCGCCAGGTTGTTGGGGTCGGCCTCCTGCGATATGGGCGTCCATAAGAGGTAATCTGCCTGCCGGGCCAGGGTGCTGTTTGGGTGGGCCGTCATGGCGATGAGCGGATTTCCGAAATTTTTGAGTAGCGGGATCAACACCTTGATTTCCGAACTTTCGCCGCTTTTGGACAAGCACATTACCAGATCGAACGAACGAATCATGCCGAGATCGCCGTGAATAGCGTCGGCGGCATGCAGGAAGAGCGCAGGCGTTCCGGTGGAGTTGAGCGTCGCGACAATTTTTTGGGCTACAATAGCACTTTTGCCAATGCCCGTGACGATCAGTCGGCCCTGCGAAGCAGCAATGGCCTCTACACAGCGCACGAAATCAGATGACTCCGTGAGCGACGCCTCCAGCGCCGTCAAGGCATCCGCTTCGATGCGGATGGTTTTGCGCGCCAGTTCGAGAATGTTTCCGTTTTCCAAAAAAATTTGTTTTTTCGCCGCAAAACTATCCACATCCATCCAAGTCATGCGCATCCTCTACCTTTTTATTTGCCTGGTTTTTCTGCTTTTTGCCGGTTGGCAGTACAATGATCCTGATCCGTATCTCTGGATCCCTATTTACGGTTTCGTCGCCCTGGAATACGGGCTGGCCGTTTTTAACAAACAACTGCCCTACCCCGCCCTGCTGGCAGGAACCGGACTCATCGCCCTGTATTTGATTTCCTATATACCGGATGTGTACAACTGGATACAGATGGGCGAGCCCAGCATCGTGGAAACCATGAAGGCTGAGCGCCCCTGGGTAGAACTCACACGCGAAGGGCTCGGGCTCTTGCTCTGCGTGCTTTTTCTGGGCTGGCGTATCTGGCGTCGGCGCCGTGCCTGAAAACTTTAACCAAATTATGTTTCATACGAAATTTTAATTTGGTCAAAAATTTCATTTTAATATTAGCATTTTTTCGCCTGACCCAAACAAAATACGGCATTTCGTAAAAACATCTGCGCAATACCAAATTATTGCCTGAACGTTTGCATTTTATTTGAAAATTTCTGGGGCGGAAAGGAGAAGAATTACAACTTTTTTTTTTCTATCTTTGGCGGCTTTTTGAAAAAAGGCGCTGGAAAACAACGGGGTGGCTACCATAGTCACCCCGTTGTTTATCCAGAACGGCCGCTAAAATATCTGTGAATTTTTTGTACAAAAAATTCTGCCCGAGGGGATGAAGTTATTTCAGAAATCCCTTAATTTCATCGGCCGAAACGATACACCCTGACCGGAAAGCGGCAGGGATACTTTCACAACTGAGCACGGAATACCTACACTACCGGACAGATAAAAATAATCAGATTCAGAAGATGTCAGCGATTGCAACTGAACACGACATAATCACCGAAAGCCTTCAGAAATATTTCGGTTTCGATTCCTTCAAAGGCGAACAGCGCGCTATTATCCAAAGTTTGCTGGAAGGGAATGATACCTTCGTTATCATGCCTACGGGCGGTGGCAAAAGCCTTTGCTACCAATTGCCTGCGCTCATGCTGCCGGGTACCGCCATCATTATCAGCCCCTTGATCGCCCTGATGAAAAACCAGGTCGACTCCATTCGGGGATACTCGGAAGAAGATGAAGTGGCACACTTCCTCAACTCCTCGCTCACCAAGGCTCAAATGAAAAAAGTGAAGCAGGATATTTCCGATGGAAGAACCAAACTGCTGTTTGTAGCGCCGGAAACCCTCACCAAAGAGGAAAATATAGAGTTTTTCCAAAACAGCAACATCTCTTTTGTAGCCGTCGACGAAGCCCACTGTATTTCAGAATGGGGCCACGACTTCCGTCCGGAATACCGCCGCATACGCCTGATGCTCGATGCCATTGCCCGCGATGTGCCGATTATGGCGCTTACTGCTACTGCAACGCCCAAAGTGCAGCAGGACATCCTGAAAAACCTGGATATGACGGCCGATGCGACCTTCATTTCCTCTTTTAACCGGGATAACCTGTTTTATGAAATTCGTCCGAAAATCAAGAAAGATCAGACGATCAAACAAATTATCCAGATTATCAAGGAGGAATTCCGCAACGAATCAGGTATTATTTACGTGCAGAATCGCAAGACGGCAGAAGATATTGCCGAAATGCTGGCTGTGAATGACATCAAAGCCGCTCCCTACCACGCTGGCCTCGATCCCAAAACCCGCGCCACGACGCAGGACGCTTTCCTGAAAGAAGACATAGATGTAATTTGTGCTACCATCGCCTTCGGAATGGGGATCGACAAGCCCGACGTGCGCTTTGTTATTCACTACGACATGCCGAAGTCGATTGAAAACTACTACCAGGAAACCGGTCGCGCCGGTCGCGACGGACTGGCCGGCAAGTGCATCGCTTTCTACAACTATGCAGATATTCTGCGCCTGGAAAAATTCCTGCGCGACAAACCCGTTTCCGAACGCGAAATGGGCGCCCAACTGATGCAGGAAGTCGTGGCGTATGCCGAAACAGCCTCCTGCCGCCGCCGCTTCCTGCTCCACTACTTCGGTGAAGAATTCGAGGAAAGCAATTGCCACAAAATGTGCGACAACTGCAAAAACCCGAAAGAGAAGGTGGAAGTGCAACAGGAAATTATACACGTCATCCGCTGTATTCTCGACCTCAACGAGAATTACCTGATGAAAACCGTGATGGAATACCTGATGGGCAAGGAAACCAAGGAAATGAAAGACTTTGGTTTTGCCGACAAGGAACTTTTCGGTATCGGCGAAGACAAAGACGAAAATTTCTGGAGTTCGATTTTCCGCCACGCCATGATCAACAACCTGATCTACAAGGAAATAGAACAGTTCGGACTGCTCAAGGTGTCCGATGCAGGCCGCGCCTATATCGAAAAACCCTACCCAATCCAAATTACCATTAACCACGACTACGAGGAAGGAGATTACGATATCGACGATGAAAAAGGTGGTACCGATGTGCTTGATGAGACCCTGATGAATATCCTCAAGGATCTGCGCAAGAGCATCGCCAAAAAACACGACCTGCCGCCCTACATCATTTTCCAGGATCCATCGCTGGAGGAAATGGCTACACAGTACCCCATTTCACAGGAAGATATGTCGAAAATCGTGGGCGTTTCACAAGGCAAGGCCCAGAAATATGGGCAACCTTTCGTAGATGCCATCAAAAAATACTGCGAGGAAAACGAGATCGAACGCCCGATGGATATCACCATTAAAACGGTGGCAAACAAATCGAAATCTAAAGTCTCCATTATTCAAAGTATCGACCGCAAAATTCCGCTGGAAGACATTGCCCGTTCGGTCGACCTCAGCATGCCCGAACTCATGGAAGAATTGTATGGTATCGTGCAATCGGGCACCAAAATCCGCCTTGACTACTACCTGAATAAATTGATCGATGAATACGTGCGCGAAACGATCATAGAATATTTCAAGGAGGCAGAAACCGATTCGATCGACGATGCTTTCCAGGATCTGAAAGACGATGAAATTACCTGGGAGGAAATTCAGTTGATGCGGCTGAAGTTTTTGTCGGATTATGCGAATTGAGTTTTTTTTAGTGTTTTAGTGTTTTAGTGTTTTGGGGTTTTAGTGTTTTGGGGTTTTAGTGTTTTGGAGGGCTTCGCGCTTGGTATTTGAGGGTAGTTATGCCTACTTACTTTCAAATACCAAGCGCGAAGCCCTCCAAAACACTAAAACCCCAAAACACTAAAACACCAAAGAATCAACATGATGTAAGCGTCTTTCTACAAATAGAATATTTGCAAATAATTTCTAATTTTAACATTCATCTGCTACCTCGAACCGGCAGAAAGTCGGACTTTTGCAGACCTCTTTGAACTTTCCGCCCTTGACAGACCTGCAAACACGGCATTTTATATCCTTTTTGCAGAATAAAAACCACCTTTCGGGCGTTTAGCCGCTCTGTATTCGACCCACAAACCTGTGCCCCCACCGTGACGCATCGCAAGATGTAAGTGAAACTGTTTTGATTTTTTCACCCGAACGTTTGCTAAAAAAGTAAAGAGCCTTTTTCCATGCAGTGTAAGTTCCTTATTGTCAGTCTGGTAGCCCTCTTGTCAACATTTTTTACCACCACCTTGTCAGCACAAAGCGAAATCCAGGTGGCGGACTTGGAAGACCCGATCGATACCTCAGATATGATGGTAGCCAAGGGTGGAAGCACCGTTACAGATGCTCAACTCAAAGAACGCCTGTCGAAACTCAGCAGTTGTGTCGAACTTCGTTCCAATGGTGTCGTAAAAGGATATATCAAAACGTACGTACAGGTGAAAACCGAAAAGGCCCGCACCATGCTGGGTCGTCGGCTCACCTATTTCCCGCTTTTCGAGCAGAAACTGAAAGAATACGGCATTCCTACCGATCTGAAATACTTGTCTGTGGTAGAATCGGCCCTCAACCCCAAAGCCGTTTCCAAAGTAGGCGCTACCGGCCTGTGGCAGTTTATGCCGTACACCGGCAGCGATTATGGCCTGCGCACCAACAGCGCCGTGGAAGACCGCAGCAACCCCGTAAAAAGCACCGATGCTGCTGCTCGCTACCTGAAAGCGCTGTACAACCAGTTCGACGACTGGGCGCTGGCCCTGGCGGCCTACAACAGCGGCCCGACCCGCGTAAACAGTGCCATTCGCCGCGCTGGCAGCCGCAATTTCTGGTCAATCCAGCGTTTCCTGCCACAGGAAACCCGCAATTATGTACCCGCCTTTATTGCAGCCACTTACCTCTGCAATTACTATACGTTGCATGGTCTCCGGCCCAACGAACCCGATCTGGATGAGCAACTGACCGACTACATTCTGGTGTACGAAGGCATTTCCTTCCGCGACATTGCCGAAGCCACTGGTATTTCGTATGCTTCTATCAAAAATCTGAACCCTGGTTTCCGCCGCGATTATGTGCCACCATCAGCCGACGGGCATTATGTAGTGGTTCCACAGCGCGTTATGCCGGCTTTTGTGCGCTACCTCAACAGTGTGAGCAGCGTTCGTAAATATGTGTGGGACAGCGCGGATGCCACTGCATTCAACAGCACAGATTCGGGCGACGGCCGCTATTTCCAGACCACCATCCATGTAACACAACCTGAAAGCCTGGAAGCCTTTGCTGAAAGATATGGCCTTTGTGGCGACCAGGTGTGCGCCTGGAACAAATTGTCGTCCAGCATGCTCGTTGCCAACCAGGCTATTATGCTCTGGAGACCTGTGATTGTTCAAAAACACACCGGCGGTATCCGGGTAGATGCTCCAGGCGCTAAATTGCAGCCCGGCGCCAAACCACAAAAAGACGCTGGCAAACCAGCCAAACCAGGCGCCGCCACGGCTACTCCATCAGCGGTATCCACAGCGCCGCCTACAGCCCAGCCACGCATCGAGTCGTATCAACCGAAAGTGCAAAAAAACAACGAAGCCAGTTTCCAATACCATACTGTACGCCGAAACGAGTCGCTGGAAGATATTGCACGCCAGTATGCTACAAGTGTAGAAAGCCTGCGCAAACTCAACAACTTCGATACGGCAAAATTTGGAATGCGTATCAAGATTAGACAATTTTAGTCGTGAGTCCTGAGTCGTGAGTCCTGAGTCTGTAGCGTACACGTTGGTACTTTTTGCATTCATGATAGCAAAAGCCAGAAGTACCAATGTGTACGCTACGGACTCAGGACTCACGACTTACGACTCAGGACTTAAAAAACCACTTACACATGACCACTCGCGCCCTCCTCATTGAAGACGAACCTGAAGGCCTGGAAAACCTTTGTAACATGCTCGCCAAATACTGCCCGGATGTGGAAGTGGTGGCTACTGGCGCATCCAATGCTGACTTGTTGAGACTGGCTGCCGACGACCGCGACCGGCAGTTCGATGTGGCTTTTCTGGATATCAGCCTGCCCGATGGCCTCGTTTTTCAGGCGCTTTCCCAACTCGATGAGGTGGCTTTCGATATTATTTTTGTCACCGCCTACGACAAATATGCCTTGCAGGCTTTTGAGTTTGCTGCCATCGATTACGTTACCAAACCCATCGAACGCGAGGAACTGATTCGTGCAACAAGCCGCATCCGGCGCAAAAACGCCGACACCAAAGAACGTCTCGAAGTTTTACAGCAGAACTATGCGCCCAATGCGCCCAATACCTTTGAAAAGATCGGTATTTCGGCCATGGACGGGGTGCATTTCGTTCGCCTGAGTGAAATTATCCGCCTGGAAGCGGAAGATAACTACACGCATTTTATGCTAAAATCGGGCGACCGGATCACTGCCAGCCGGACCATCAAGGCATACGAGGATACGCTTACTTCGCTCAACTTTGTGCGCGTACACAAAAAGCACATTGTCAACATGAATTTCATGAAAACCTATATCAAGGGCGAAGGCGGCTACCTGATTATGGAAAACGGCGATTCAATTGAAGTTTCCCGTCGAAAAAAGTCGAATTTGATGGATTCTGTGCGGCGCATGCACGGAGAGATTTGATGCGGAAGGCAGTTTGAGATTTACTCGTATTTATTACACGAATCATCCCGAATGTTGGTTAAAACCAGGATTCGGGATGTTGTTTTTATTATCCGCACAGCCCGCGTCATGGCCCTGGTGAATGCCGCCATGGAAGATGCCGGTGTAGTATGCTGGGACATCAAATACTTCTATCTGCTTCCACGACCGAGTGAGGTAGATCCCAGTATCGAAACCTGCACAGGCATTCCCAATTTCCCGGCCTACACTTCCGGCAAAAAAGTAGGCCAATATGCTGTACAGCGCGCCCTGACCGACGGAGCAGAGTAAGCGCTCTTGCATAAAATATCTTCGAAGGCCCAGGCGTATCCATCTCCCGGGCCTTCGCCTTTATTCCAGACAGGTTGTTTCCCGTATCGGATTTTGAAAATTTCACTGAAATGTGGAAAAGTTCCTGTTTTTTTGTCCAACTATACACGCACAAGAACGTTTTAATTCGTTCTGATTCCTCCGAATTGATGGCTGACCGTTTTTTGTTTTCAGTAAGGTACTAACTATAGACACTATGCACGACTACGCACCACCCAAGAGTAATATTTTCCACACCATTTCAGGCGACCCGATTCATGTGCAAATGCACACCCTCGCCAACGGACTCCGACTTTTCCTGTCCGTTAATAAAAACGAACCACGTGTATTTACTGAAATAGCCGTACGAGCCGGCAGCAAGCACGACCCGGCCGACACGACCGGACTGGCCCACTATTTCGAACACATGATGTTTAAGGGCACTGACCGGCTCGGCTCGCTGGACTGGCCGCGCGAAAAAGCGCTGCTCGACCAGATCGAAGTCAAGTTCGAGGCACATCGCAAAGAACAAGACCCCGCTAAAAAAGCGGAATTGTATGCCGAAATAGACCGCCTGAGTTTTGAAGCCGCCAAATTTGCGGCTGCCAACGAATACGATAAATTGGTAAGCGCCATCGGCGCAAAAGATACCAACGCCTATACCTGGGTGGAACAAACGGTATATGTGAACGACATTCCTTCGAATGAACTGGAACGCTGGTTTGCCCTGGAATCGGAACGTTTTCGCCGCCCAATCCTGCGCTTGTTTCATACCGAACTGGAAACAGTTTTCGAGGAATACAATATCAGCCAGGACCGCGACTTCCGCAAAACCATGAAGGCCTTGCAGGAGGTGCTGACACCCACACACCCATACGGTACCCAAACCACCCTGGGCCGCGGCGAAGACCTGAAAAACCCGTCACAGACCAATATTTATCAGTTTTTCGACCGCTATTACATTCCCAACAACATGGCGATTGTCATGGTGGGCGACTTCGACCCCGAGCAAGTGCTACACCTGGCGGAAAAACACTTCGGACATTTTCAACCCAAAGCCATACCGGAGTTTCAATTTGCTCCCCAGCCGGCCCTAAGCAGCCGCACACGCCGCGATGTGTACGGACAGGAGCCTGCCTGGCTGGAAATGGCCTGGCGACTGGATGGCGCGCGCTCCGAAGACGCCCTGTTACTCCCGATGGTGGCCGGTATTCTGCACAATTATCAGGCAGGTTTGTTCGACCTGAATATTACACAGAAGCAGCGTTTGCTGGAGGCATTTGCCTATCCGCGTACAATGGAAGATTTCAGCAGCCTGATTCTTCAGGCCAAACCACGTGAAGGGCAGTCGCTCGAAGAAGTAGAAGATATTTTGCTGGAACAAATCCGGCATCTTCAAAATGGAGAATTCGAAGACTGGCTGCCGGCTGCCGTGCTGAAAGACCTGAAATTGTCGGAAACCAAAGAGTTTGAGAAAAATCAGGGCCGGGCCAGCACCCTCACCAACGCATTCATCCTCGGTGTAACGTGGGAAGAAATGGTTCAACGCTGGAAAAGACTCGAAAAAATTACCAAGGCCGATATCGTGGCTTTTGCCAAAAAACTGATTCGCACCGACAATTATGCTGTCGTGTACAAACACCACGGCGAAGACAAATCCGTGATGAAAGTAGATAAACCGCCGATCACGCCCATCGAGGTGAACAGAACGGATATGTCGACCTTCGCACAGGATTTTTTGCAGCAAAATGCGATGGACATCGAGCCTGATTTTGTGGATTTCAAATCGGCCATAAAAACATCCAAACTATCCAAAAACCTTCGTTTGCGTTCCGTACATCAGCCTGACACGCAATTGTTTCGCCTGTACTACACCTTTGATATGGGGCGGCTGAGCGATCGGAAACTGGGCCTGGCAGCATCCTACCTGCCATTCCTGGGCACTTCAAAATACACGGCTTCCGAAATGCAACAGGCCTTCTATCGGCTGGGCGTGCATTTTTCCACTAACTGCCAGGACGACCATTTCTACGTGACGCTGACAGGATTGCAGGAGTCGTTTGAAGAAGGCATACAGTTGATGGAACACCTGCTGGCCGACATGCAGCCCAATCCGGAAGCCTTGCAGAACCTGGTGACCGATATTTTACAACGCCGCCAAAACGATAAAAAAGACAAACGCGTCATCATGTCGAAAGGCCTGGTGAGTTTTGCCAAATACGGAGCCGTATCGCCCTTTACTGACAAAATGAGCAAGGAACAGTTGTCGGACCCGGCATTGGCAACTGAACTGATCGATCTGCTGAAAGGAATATGCACCTATCAGCATGAAATATTCTACTGTGGCCCAAAAACTGCGCGCAGCATCGTGCCGGTGTTAAAAAAACACCATCCCGTGCAGGATGCCTTGAAATTGCCCATTCCAGCCCGAAAATTCCCGGAAATTGGTGTCAAAAAAGACAAGGTGCTTTTTGTACACTTCCCGATGGTTCAGATCGAAATGATGCTGCTTTCCAAAGGGACACCGAAATTCAACCTGGCCGAATACGTATTCAGCGAATGGTACAACCAGTATTTCGGCTACGGACTTTCGTCGATTGTGTTTCAGGACATACGCGAATCAAAGGCGCTGGCGTATTCCGCCTATACCTTTGCGGCCAATCCTTCGCGTAAAAACCGCGCGCATTTCCTGCAATCGTATATCGGGACGCAACCCGACAAATTGTATGAAGCCGTAGGGGCTTTCCAGACCATCCTGGAAAATATGCCCGTTTCACTACCACAAATGGAAAATGCACGGCAGAGTGTGTTGCGCCAGATTGCATCGGGTCGCATTAAAAAACCGGATCTGTACTGGACATGGCGCGCCAACCGCGATAAAGGCTTCCTCAACCACGACCTACGGGCCGATATTTACCATACCCTGGAAAAATCGGATGCTGCCGACCTGATTCACTACCAGCAACGCCATATTAAAGGCCGCAATTACACCTGGCTGATACTGGGCGACCGCTCGCGCATCGATTTTAAATTCCTGAAAAAGATTGGCAAAGTGCAGGAATTGAGTCTGGAGGAAATTTTTGGGTATTGATGGCTGCGCAGGATGGGAAAACGGATGAAACGGATATTTCCGGATTTGAACGGATTTTCTTCCTGACATCCAATTTGTGTCCTCTACGCATAGTGCCCTTAGTGCCCTCCTTTGTGTCCTTAGTGTTTAAATAATTTTAACACGAGGGACACAAAGGATGGCACTAAGGGCACTATGCGTAGCGTACTCCTGTTTCACATGGGGGTTTCCAACACATACACCAACAAACCATCCTCCACTTCTTTGTACTGAAAACCGTTGCGTTCCAGCACCCGAATAGAAGGCAGATTTTCGGGATGCACCACCCCTTCCATGGTTTTTGCCTGCATATTGGCAAAAGCATATTCAGCCACTTTTTCGAAGGCCTCCTGTATGTAGCCACGTCCCTGAAAATCGGGGTGCATGGCGTACCCAACCTCTGCTTTTTCTTTTACCAAATCTAGGTTCCACAGGCAAATGGTACCGATAAGAGCCGGATTATCTTTCAGGGAAATAACCCAGAACACTGATCTGCCTTCGGTGCCGGCATCAATCAATGTCTGGATGAACTGTCGAACCTCCTCCACGTTTTCAGGCTTTTTTCGGTCAATGTACCTGTTCATGTCAGGATCGGTACGCTGAAAAAAAAGCGCCTTGTCATCGTCCAGGGCAATCGGGCGCAGTTGCAGGCGTTCGGTATGCAGGTATGGGAAAGGTGTAAAATTCAGGTGCATGGCAGTTTTACTTTTTTCGTCTTTTGCTTTTTTCCATTTGCATCAATTCGTTCACTTCGGCGGCCTCCAGCAGCAGGTTTCTCAACTTTCCGAGGTGTTGCAGCAGTTCCTGTGCCGAGTAGAATCGCTTGGTGAATACCTGTTTGCGCGTTCCACGATCGAGGTATTGCTCTTCGTCTGACAACAAATAACCATTCTGGAAACCAAATTCTACTCCTTCCCACACCGTACTGCCCCAGGAAACGGCCCCCGGCCAGATAAAACACAGGCCGGTGTAGTGCTTGAAAAATGGCACATTAAAAGACAGGTGCTCCTGCACGCCTGGCACGCTTTCATACACCAGTTCGCGGAGTAGTTCGACCATTTCCAGTTGGGCAGGTGGGAGGAAATCCAGCAGTTCGCCTACGGACTGAAAACGGACGTTTTGCATTTGTCTTTTCTCTTTATTTTGCATGAACAAAAATAGGAAAAACATGAACCGCATCGACCGGCTGATGGCAATAATTACCCATTTGCAATCCAGAAAATATCGTTCGGCTGCCCAGTTGGCAGAGCATTTCGGCATCAGCGTGCGTACTGTATTTCGCGACCTGAAAGCCATGCAGGAAATAGGCGTTCCTATAGGGTTCGAGGCCGGACAAGGGTATTACATCGTAGCCGGTTTTTTCCTGCCGCCTGTATCGCTGACGGCAGAAGAAGCCAATGCACTGGCGCTGGCCGAGCCGCTCGTGCTGCGCTTTGCCGACAAAGAAACGGCACAGCATGTGGGTACGGCGCTGGCAAAGATCAAAATGGTGCTGGGAAAGTCACAACAAGATAATTTAGATGAAATACAATCCAAAACATTAACTTATATTCCAAAAACATACGAACATATGATTCCGGACACTAATTTTCTGTCTGTGATTCAAACCGCCATTGTCAACAAAAACATCCTTCATCTAGCCTATCAAAATATAAACGGCGAACAAAGCAGCCGTCAGGTGGAACCCATCGGCCTCACTTTTTACTCGCTCAATTGGCACATGATTGCGTGGTGCCACCTACGCCAGGAGTACCGCGATTTCCGCACTTCGCGTATCCTCGACCTTCGGCCATCACTGATGCCGTTTCGCAAAACTGATCATATCAGCATGCACGAATACATTCGGGAAATAGACCAAACCGTGGAGAAGGAATTCAAATAAGCCGGGATGACCACTGACATAAGGCTGTCACTCCCAGCCATTTTCTTTGCAACATCAATTGTTTCCATCAAGAAAAAGAACCATGAGCAAAGGATTTATCGCCCGCAAAACCATCACCATTCACGCACCGGTTGCAGCCGTTTGGAAAGGTTTGACCGACCCGGAAGAAGTAAAAAAGTATTTTTTTGGCACCCAGCAACACACAACCTGGCAACCCGGCACGCCGATCCGTTTCACCGGAGAATGGGATGGAAAGCCATACGAAGACAAAGGTACCGTCCTGAAATTCGAACCACTCAAAATGCTGCGCTACGATTACTGGAGCAACTGGTCGGGCGATGCAGATGTAAAAGAGAACTACCAGATCATTACCTATCGTGTTGCGCCAAAAGGAAACAGCACGCTGCTCACTATCCAGCAAAGCAATATTCCTACGCTGGAGAAAAAAATACACTCGGCTCAGACCTGGGGTGTGCTGATGAAAAGCCTGAAGGCTCTTTTAGAGAGGTGAGAGGTGAGAGGTGAGAAGTGAGAGTACGTAGAGTACACCGCTTTACTTTTAGAAATGCAAAGAATAAAGCGGTGTACTCTACGTACTCTCACTTCTCACCTCTCACCTCTCACCTCTCACCTCTCACCTCTGCTTATCTTTGTGTTATGGGAAAATTTCACGAGCACATCCAGGCATCACATGCCGAATTCATCCGCAAACAGCACCTGTTTTTTGTAGGCACAGCGCCGTTGAGCGCAGAAGGGCACATCAACATTTCGCCCAAGGGAATGGATACTTTCCGACTGCTATCAGAAAATCGAGTTGCCTACCTCGATTTTATCGGTAGCGGCAACGAAACTTCGGCACATACGCTCGAAAACGGGCGCATTACCTTCATGTTTTGTTCGTTTCAGGGGCCGCCCAATATCCTGCGCTTGTACGGGAAAGGCCGAAGCGTGCTGCCCGATACGCCGGAATGGAACGAGTATGTTGCCATGTTTGGAAATTTTCCCAATGTCAGGCAAATCATCGTGGCTGATATTCACCTCGTTCAAACGTCCTGCGGCTACGGCATTCCGCTATACGACTATGTGGCCGAACGACAGATTATGTCGGAATGGGCCGCCAAAAAAGGGACAGAAGGATTGCAGGATTACATTCAGGAAAAAAACCTCCGCAGCATCGACGGGCTTCCCACTGATTATGCTTTAAAAAATGAATAACGAACTTGCACATATAGGCCGCTATCGGCTTCACAATCAACAGATTGTAAATACTTCCATCCAGTCAATCGGTAAAATGGCTGCCTGGATGGGCGCTACGCAGGCACAGGACTATACCCACGGTAAATGGGCATTCGGTCTTCGCTTGCCGCACACCACCGATGTGGATGTGGAAGCAGCCATCGACCGTGGCGACATCATCCGGACGCATGTGCTGCGCCCCACTTGGCATTTTGTGGCGGCGGAAGACCTGCGGTGGATGCTGGCCTTATCGGCGCCACAAATCAACACCGCCATTGCCACTTTTAATGTCACCCTTGGGCTCGATGAACACACGTTCGAACGTTCCAAAGCCGTCATGGCCAAGTCGTTGGAAGGTGGCCTCCAACTGACGCGCGAGGAAATTATGGCAGACCTGGGTCGTGCGGGCATCGCTACGGACAGCCTGCGTGGCAATCACCTGATGATGCGCGCAGAAATTGATGGCCTGGTGTGCAATGGCTCGCGCAGGGGCAAGCAAATCACCTACGCACTGATAGACGATCGGGTACCAAAAAGTAAAATGCTGGATCGCCCGGCAGCGCTGGAAGAATTGGCGCGGCGATATTTCCGCAGCCACGCACCCGCCACGCTACATGATTATCAGTGGTGGTCGGGCCTGAAAATGCCGGATGCCAGGGCTGGCCTGGAAGCCATTCAATCTGAACTGGTGTCGGAAACCATCGGTAAACAAACCTTCTGGATGCCCAACAATTTCAAGGCAAGCGACGCGGATACTTCGGGGCCCTACCTGCTCCCTGCCTTCGATGAATACCTGGTGAGTTATCGGGACCGGGCAGCATCGCTTGATACCTCCAAAAAAGCGCAGGCTATTACCGGAAATGGTATTTTTAAACCCGTTGTACTACACAATGCCTGGGTACAGGGCGTTTGGCAGCGCACTTTTTTGAAAAAACGGCTGTCGATGGCCTACACCTGGTTCGAAAACGGGCCGAGTCTTGATTTGCTGGAGCCCGCACA
This sequence comes from Saprospiraceae bacterium, assembly GCA_016787415.1. GTDB lineage: Bacteria > Bacteroidota > Bacteroidia > Chitinophagales > Saprospiraceae > M3007. The sequence continues at coordinate 38,312 of JAEUUT010000204.1, forward strand.
CCGGCGTTTGGCAGTGTTTTACGGGTTGGAGGCGTAGCGAACTGGCTAGTGGTGAACCAACTTAGTTCATCTTCGACAAAATCTTGATGTCGCGCACCTCAATATGTTGCCGGGAATAACCATAAAGCGTCACCTGAATCATGGCCACCCCAAGGTCGCGCAAGGTGGTGACGAAACCTGGAAACAGGAGTTTGAACACCGGGTACAGCCACGACAGGTATTTGTAATACGACAGGGTGTTTTTGAGTCCCGGCGTGGGGTGCATGTAGCCCGGCCGGAAATTGAACACCTGTTTGAACGGCAATTTCATCAGGTCGTTTTCCGTGCGGCCTTTTACACGGGCCCACATGACGCGGCCTTTCTCCGTGCTGTCGGTGCCGCCACCCGATACATAACAGAACGTCATGTCGGAGTTCTGGCGGCTTAAAATCGTGGCAACATGCAAGGTCAGGGTGTAGGTAATTTTGCTAAAATCTTCTTCATTCATACCTACGGAAGACGTACCCAGGCAAAAATAGCAGGCATTGTAGCCACGCAATTGATCTTCAATGGGGCTCAGGTCGTACAGATCGGCATGTACGATTTCCTTTACCTTGGGATGTACCAGCCCGTATGGACGGCGGCCCAATATCAGTACTTGTTCTACCTGATCGCTCTGGAGGCATTCGTGCAGTACACCCTCTCCTACCATGCCGGTAACGCCTGTGATGATGGCTCTGATTTTCATGATGCTAAAAAGGTGTTTTTGTGTTTTGGTGTTTTTGTGTTAAATCTACTCCCGGATTGGGATTAAGCCTCGCAAGCCCATGTCTACAATTTTTTCAGCCGGTGTAACTCCATCGCCATAAAAATCGAGTTGGCCGTTGCCATTCGTATCCTGCCATTCAAAACTGTTGTTGATGGAGAAGGAAAGTGTGATGAGGATATCGCTGGTCTCCTTGCCGGTAATGACCAGTGGCTGGGCCAGTTTGCCTGTCACCACGCAAGAGCCTGCCGGAATGGGGCTGGTAGCGAACAATGGATTGACGACGGTAGTAGCCCCTGCTGGCGCATCGCCCGAGTAAATCTGGTTGTAGGCGCTGTAGGGGTCGCTGAGTTGCGTTTCAAAGGCCCAGAAGCCCTGCTTTTTATTGCTATTGACCGTAAGCGTTTTTTCGTGGGGCTTGACCGTCGTGATGTAGGTATTGAAACCTACGAAAGAAGCGACCGTGCCTTTTTGATTGTTCAAATTGCCAATGACTGGCAGGTTATTGATATTGAAGCGAACGTCATAGTTCTGATACGTGACGCTGGCGCGAACCCATTGATACGTTCCGGGCGGCACATCTTTCAGGGAAATCGTTGAAAACACCTGGTCTCCGCCCGCACGTGCTGCGCGGTCGAAGTTCACAGCATTTTCTCCTCCAATTGAAATTTCTTCAGCATGGTACACGATAGCGCCGTCGCCCAGCGGCGTGAGTGTATTCGGCGCCAGTTCGATGTAATGCACGCTCATTTCATTGAATTCAGGCGTTTGGGCAGCATTGCCAGCCGGAATTGTGGACGGCTGCCCGATGTTGTTCAAACGCTCCTGCGCGGGGTCGAAACGAAACTGGAATTGGAGGTCAGACGTCGTTGTACTGGGATCCTTGGTGCAGGAAAAAAAGAGGAGGCCAAGGAGTGGAAGTAGTCTTGTGTGCATATTTGTTATCGGTTATCAGTTATCAGGGGTGGTAATGAGGCTTTTCCACTTTATTCAGGCTACACAATCAGGGCGCAATAAAGAAGAACAGATTGCTGATTACCAGCCCTGATAACAGATAACTGATAACAGATAACTATCTCAACTACTTTCTTCCTTTCCCCACTGCCCTTGGCAGCAGCACTTCCGTTGTGGTGGCGCCTTCCGGCACATCGCTGGGCACTTGCTGCGGGTCGGGCAACGAATCCCGTTTGGGCGCCGGTGCAGCGGCCCTGATTTTTGCTTCTGCCTTGTTTTTCAGGAATTTATCAATCAGGTTGGCCTTCGTCATACGTTCCTGAACAGGCAAGCGATCCGTAGCAATTGTATCATTGATGAATTTCTCGATCATCAGTCCGGCAATCGGCGCTGCATACGAAGCGCCCCAGCCCGCATTTTCCACATAGACGGCGATTGCAATTTTTGGATTTTCCTTGGGTGCAAAAGCAAAAAATACCGAGTGGTCATCGCCATGTGGGTTCTGGCTGGTACCGGTTTTGCCACACACCTGAATACCTGGCACCTGCGCAATGCGGGCGGTACCGCGGATGACGCACTGGGCCATGCCTTCCTGTACCAGGTCGAAATAACGGGATTCTATGCTAACCTGGTGTTTTTCGTAAAACTGTTTGGGAATAGGCGTACCGTCGCGGAATTGTTTGGCCAAGTGTGGCGGATACCAATAGCCTTTGTTGGCAATACAGGCAGCGAGGTTTGCCATTTGCAGGGTGGTCATTTGTATCTCTCCCTGTCCGATACCGACCGACATAATGGTGGGTGAATGCCAACTGCCCAGGTTGCGTGGGTAGATTTTGTCGTAATAGGCCGAATTGGGGATGTTGCCCCCGCTTTCATTCGGATAATCGATACCCAGTTCGGCGCCGAGGCCGAATTCTTTGCAGTATTTGGCAAAAATATCCAGCCCTTTATGCGGGTTGGAAAAACCGTATTTATCTACGATGTTGCGGAATTCGGTAAAATAATAGGTGTTACACGAATAAGCCAGCGCATCTACCGCATCTCCTACGCCGCCGTGGTTGTGGCATTTATACAATCGGCCTGCATAGAAATAGCCGCCATGGCAGCCTTGTCCGCGGTCGGGGTTCAGGGTACCTTCCTGTAGACCTGCGAGCGTTACCACCGTTTTAAAAATCGAGCCGGGCGGGTATTTTGCCATGACAGTGCGGTCGAAAAACGGCTTAAGCGGGTCGGTCAGCAAGGCGCTGAAAATTTGCCCGCGATTTTGGGTCATCGTGAGCAGGTTCGGGTCGTAGGTAGGGCCGCTGATCATGGCCAGAATCTGACCTGTTTTGGGTTCGATGGCTACTACGCTACCCGTTTTGTTCTGCATCAGGTATTCGCCATACGACTGCAGATCGATATCGATCGAAGAAATGAGGTCGTGCCCGGCCACCGCAGCCGAATCAAATTGCCCGCCTTTGTATTTTCCAACAATACGGCCAAGGTTGTCTTTCAGAAGAGACGTAGTGCCTTTTTCGCCACGCAAGTAAGTTTCATATTCCGATTCAAGCCCTGCCGCACCGATGTAGTCGCCCGATTCGTAAGCGCCTTTGCCCCGTTCGATGTCGCGCGGGTCTACCTCATTGATATAGCCCAGTACATGCGCGCCAGTGTGATAGGGATAACCCCGAATGTTGCGCACCTGTACAAAGAAGCCGGGGAATTCATACAGGCTTTCCTGCAGGCGGGCGTAGGTTTCAATGCTGAGTTTTTTTAGGAAAACAAAGGGAACGGAGCGGGAGAACTTGCCACTTTTCCAGTCTTTGGTAAGGTTTTGCGTAAAATCCGTCTGTGCTATACCCAGGATTTTGCAAAACTTCTTGACATCCATGTTTTTGAAATCGACCTGATTGTATGTCACCATCAGGTCGTAGGTGGCTTCATTGTTTACAATGAGTTTGCCATTTCGGTCATACACCAGTCCACGAGGCGGGTAAACCGTCAGTTTTTCAATGGTAGTGGCATCGGCCCGGCGCTTGAACGAGTCGTCAAAAAGTTGTAGCGAAGCAGCCTTGACGATGAGCGCCAAAGCACTGACGATCAATACGATCTGAATGTTGCGTTGCCGGTCGAGGCCTGATTGTGCCATGTGTGCGCACTAATTTTTAGGATTAAACATTGCTGTATACAGCCAGACAAAAACCATTGTCAATACCCAGGCGGCCAGGGTTTTTAATGTAACAGTGCCGAAATATACGATGGTAAAATTGTCAACAGAAAAATACCAGAACAAATATGACAGAAAAAACCAGGCGGAAACCTGCAAAAAAAGCGACCAGCCCATATGTTCGGGTGAAAAGATCGGCTCTTTGCCGGAGTAGCCGCCTTTGGGTGCAAATGCAGCAAACAGCAGGAAGCGAAAAAAACCTGCAAAAGCGCCTGCGCTGGCATGTACGCCTATGGAGCCATAGAAAAAATCGACGGTTAGGCCTGTTGCAAAACCCAATAGCACTACATATGGCGTAGCCAGTTGAATAGGCAAAAACAGGATAAACAAGGGATAGAGCAGGATATTGAAGTACGCGCCGAGGGAGAGTGTCAACTGTTTCAACAGCAGCACCTGAACGGCTGTAAGCCCTATAAATCGCCAGAGATTCGGGAAGAGTTTATTGTTCATTGCGCACTTTCACTTGAAGACTGTCCTGTTCGGGCTGAAAAAGGTTTTTCACTACATACACATCACCTACGGTCGACATATCCTGGCTCAGGCGGACTTTCATAACCAGAAAATACGGATTTTCAGGGTCCTGTACGGCTTCTCCTTCCACCGTACCTATCCGGATTTCCCGGGGGAACATTTGTGAAAAACCGCTGGTAACTACTTCATCGCCCGGTTTCACTTCAAAGTGCTTGGGGATGTATTTCAGGGTCATGAGTGAAGGGTCACCACCTTCCCAGATCAAGGAGCCAAATGCATGAAATTTGGACAGTGCCGCAGAGATTTTTGTTTGACGATGTAAAACCGACATCACCATGGAAAAGTGATCGTCTACGTGCCTTACAATACCCACAATTCCGTTGTTGGTCACCACTGCCATATTGGGCGCAATATGATCCTTGCTGCCCCGGTTGATCATCAGCCAGTTGTTGGCGCTGCTGATAGAGTTGCCGATGACGGAAGCGGTATAATATTCGTAGAGCGGTCGCATCACCCTACGGCGTACGGAATCGGTACTATTGAGAGAATCATATAGCACAACGATAAACGTATCCTGCATAGGGAACTTGACGATACGTGCATTGGCCAGGTCGGTCTGCAACTGCGCATTGACCCCATTCAGGCTGTCTATCCGTTCTTTCAGTCCGATATAATCTGAAAACTCCTGTCGCCGTTCCAGCACCCGTCCGGCAAACAAACCAGTGGTGTGGGTAAAAATAGCGTTTTGGCGCTTGTTGAATTGTACAATGATAATGAAACAAAAAACCTCCACCAGCACGAACGTCACAAAGCCGCCATTGCGCAGGAGAAGTTGGAGGATTTTACCCATGCCGAGTCTTTTTTGTTATCAGTTATTGGTTATCGGTTATCTGTTATCAGTTATTAGGGGTGGTAAGGAGACCATACGTACAGATTCCTGGCTACATAAAAAGGAATGTCAGGAATCTGTACGTATGGTCTCCTTACCACCCCTAATAACTGATAACAGATAACTGATAACTCACTGGTTATACGCTCTTTCTATCAATCAGGAAGGAGTACTGGTGAGAATTGCGCAGGGCCATACCAGTACCGCGTACAACGGCGCGAAGCGGGTCTTCCGCAATGTGCACATTCAGTTTGGTTTTCGACTCCAGTCGTTTGTCGAGGCCGCGCAGCAGTGCGCCGCCACCTGTGAGATACAAACCGGTTTTGTAGATATCGGAAGCAAGTTCCGGCGGTGTCATTTCCAGCGCCTTGAGTACGGCATCTTCAATTTTGCTGATGCTTTTATCGAGTGCGTAGGCTACCTCCTGGTATCCAATTTTGATTTGTTTCGGAATACCTGTCATCAAGTCGCGTCCGTTGACGGCATAATCGGCCGGTGGGTTGTCGAGTTCGTGCAAAGCGGAGCCAACGTTGATCTTGATCTGTTCGGCTGTGCGCTCCCCGATCAGGATATTGTGCTCGCGCTTCATGTAGTTCATGATGTCGTTGGTGAGTTCGTCGCCGGCGATACGGATCGACTGGTCGCAAACGATACCCGACAGGGCGATAACCGCAATTTCAGTGGTACCGCCACCGATGTCGATGATCATATTTCCGATCGGTTCTTCGATATTGAGGCCGATACCAAGGGCCGCAGCCATCGGTTCGTGAATCAGGTAAGTTTCCTTGCTGTCTACGTGGTCGGCAGAGTCGAATACGGCGCGTTTTTCCACCTCAGTAATGCCACTGGGAATACAGATCACCATTTTCAGGTGGCTGAAGAGGTTGTTGCGGCGGCCCACCATTTTGATCATACTCTGAATCATGGCTTCCGCAGCCTGGAAGTCGGCAATTACACCATCTTTGAGAGGGCGCACCGTTTTGATATTTTCGTGTGTCTTTTCGTGCATTTGCATAGCCCGATGGCCTACTGCAATAGTATTGCCGCTTCGGCGGTCGATGGCTACAATGGAAGGCTCATCTACCACAACCTGATCGTCTACCATGATCAGTGTGTTGGCAGTACCCAGGTCAACTGCTAATTCCTGCTTGAAAAACTTGAAAAAATTGAGAGCCAATGTATTACGTTCGTTTAAAAGTGAGGTATGAAGGTTTTCAGGAGGGGGAAAAGGTGATGTAACGGCTCTGTGTGTTTGTCCATTTTCCTGACAATGGCTGTTAACATCCCGATCTGATACCCCCGATTAAAAAATCGTGCAAAACTACACACCTTTTTGAGTATTTTTTCCCAAAATAAATGGGGAAAAAATAAAAAAACATGAGTTTTTCGGGAATGGCGTTATCGGCCAACAATACCTTGTGGCGGATTGGGGCATTGCCTATGCGCCCACGGTTACGATCCAGAAATCTTTGGGTTGCAAATAACGCTGGGCCAGTTGCTGGAGTTCATCTGGGGTAATATGTCGAATGGTGTGTACAAGCGCCTCATAACTTTCCCAGGGGAGGCCCTCCACTACCAGGCTGCGCACTACATCAGAAATATTCATCGGGCCGTCCAGGCCGTTGAGCAACATGCCAAGCAAGTAATTGCGCACCATTTCCATTTCATCATCGGAAACGGGTTGTTCGCGCAGTTTTTTCATTTCTGCCAGAATGGCGCGCAAGGTAGCCGCGGCTTTTTCGGTATTGACCTCCGTAGCGATGTACAGGCAACCGTCGTGGAGCATGGCATCGGCCGTGGAATATATGTTGTAGGTATATCCTTTCTTTTCACGGATGTTTGTCATCAGGCGCGAACCAAAATAACCGCCCAGAATGGTATTCAACACAAAAATGCCGTTGAAATCGGGGTGTTCGCGGCCAAACAGGCGCCTGCCCACCCGAATGGCCGTCTGCAACGAATCAGGGTGTGCGATATGTACCTTTCGGGGTTTGCCTGCTTGCACTACCGGAAGGGCCGCCGGGGTGTAGCCTTTAGCAGGGCTTTGCCCGAAATACTGTTTGATCATATCCAAGACCGAATCGTCTATACGTCCACTGGCTACCAGGATACAATTATCAGGCGTGTACCAGGTCTGGTAATGACGCAGGAGGTCATCGCGCGTCAACGCGGTGTAGTCATCCGGCACAGAATTGTAACCGTAGGGGTGGTTTTCGCCAAAAATGAGTTCCGTGATTTTCCGATAGGCCACCACTTCCACTTTTTCAAGTTCTACGGCCAGTTCCTGGATATTGGTGCGCCGAAATGTTTCCAGTTCGCTTTCAGGAAAAACAGGCGATTGCAGCACCTCGGCAAAAACAGGTATCAGTTCGTGTACATATTTTTTCAGGGAAAACAACACGACATTGGCCGTATCCAGGTTGGTCGGCACGCTCATCGAACCGCCATAATAATCAAAATGCTCGGCAATTTCTGCTGCTGTGCGGGTGTTTGTACCCTCCCGCAGCAGTTTGGACGTAGCGCGGGCTGCCAGTCGCTTGTGTTCTTCCGGCCTTCCTGCCCTGAAAACGGCTTCTATTTTTACGATCTCCTGGCCGGGAAAATCCAGTACATACACAGCCATACCATTGTCGAGGCGCAATAGTTCGGGGCGCGGCAACAGCAGGCTTTGTACAGGATGTATGGCAGGAGGGGATTTTCTGTTTAGCATAAGGACGCAAAGGTAGTAAACAGTCCTAAGTCCACAGTCCTAAGTCCACAGTCTGTAGAGTTGACCATGTTAATTGTGGAATTGTTGGTTGTGAAAACCAAAGGCAACGTGGTCAACTCTACAGACTTAGGACTCAGGACTTACGACTTAGGACTTAAAAAAACTTGCACATACCAATTAGTATGCCCATCTTTGCCCCGTCATTTCACCCATATCGTCATGGAAACGCGAGAACGTATCATTTCAGCCTTGTTTCAGGATGTCCGGCTCCACGGATTCCAGGGGCTCCGTGCCGATAAGGTGATCGTAGACCTGGGCATTACCAAGGGTGCTTTGTACCATTATTTTCCGAGTAAAAAAGAAATTGGCGCAACGATCATCGACGAGGTGCTATATCCGATGTACACGGAATTCTACGAGCGGCTCGATCTGGTGGAAGGCGATCCGGTGCCAGCCTTGCAGGAACATTTGCGCTGGCATGCGGGCATATGCGACGATCAGGAAGCCGTTTTGGGCTGCCCATTGAACAATCTGGTGCAGGAAATGAGCCCGCTGGATGAGACTTTCCGGCTGAAACTCAACAAAATCGTGGGTAAAATGCAGCGTTCCATCATGGAAGCGCTTCGGCGCGGACAAGCGATGGGTGTCTTGAAACCAACCTTCGATTGCGATACGGTGGCCTGGTTTTATCTGTCCAGCCTCGAAGGCTCTTACAGTATGGCCAAGGTGAGCAAAAGCGGTACAGTGTTCAAACGCAGCATTCAGCAACTCATCCATTTTCTGGAAACACTCAAAGCCTAAATTTTTTTGTCTTTTCAAATACATACCAACTGGTATGTATGTTTTTTATACAACTTTAAACTCGATACACCATGTACGTTATTACTGGCGCCAGCGGGAACACTGGCAAACTCATTGCAAAAACCCTGCTGGAAGCGGGAAAAAAAGTAAAAGTCATCAGTCGCAATCCCGACCATGTGGCTGATCTGGTGACCCTTGGCGCTACGGCCGCTATTGGCAATTTGAATGATGCGGCATTTCTAACCGAGGCATTTCGCGGCGCCAAAGCCGTGTACACCCTGATTCCGCCGGCCTGGGATGTGACCAATTGGAGGCAGTATCAGACACAGGTAGGATTTGCCATTGCATCGGCCGTTCAGGCAGCCGGAGTGCCTTTTGCAGTCAACCTGAGTTCGCAAGGCGCTCACTTGCCGGAAGGTGCGGGCCCGGTAAGCGGCCTGTTCTATATGGAACAAATGCTGGACAGCATCCCGAACTTGAACGTAAAACACCTGCGCGCAGGCTTTTTCATGCAAAACTTCCTGAATTACAAAGGAATGATGCAACATTTGAACCTGTTTGGCACCTCGCTGAAATCCGATTTAAAACTCCCCATCGTTCACGTACGCGATATTGCTGCGGTAGCCGCCGAAGAGTTGCTGTCACTCGGCTTCCAGGGTAGTTCCGTTCGTTTTGTGGCCGGCGCCGCCGACCGTTCTATGTCGGAGGTAACAAGTGTGCTGGGTAAATTCATTGGCAAAACAGACCTTCCCTATGTGCAATTCAGTCCGGAAGACGAACTGCAAGGCGCCCTTCAAAACGGCCTTGCACCTGCCATTGCCGAGGGTTACCGCGACCTGTATCATGCCCTCAACTATGGTGAATACCAGGCAGGATATGTGCGCGATGCCGCTTCGACGACGCCTACGACGCTGGAGTGGTTTGCGGAAAACGAGTTTTGAGGGAATGATGAATGATGAATGATGAATGATGAATGATGAATGATGAATGATGAATCGCATCAAAAAAACATATTCGCTTGATAATGAACAAATTGATTCATTATTGAAGTGATTGCTAATGTGCGAATGCCAAAATATTCATCATTCATCATTCATCATTCACTTCAAAAAGTTTCCCTCAAAAAACGCTTCATTGTCGCGGTCGTCCGTTACAGTAAGGTGCAGGGTGTGTTTACCGGGAGGCACATGATCGTCGAAAGTATAAGTGAGGCGCTCTCGTTTTTGATCAAATTCGAACAGCACCCATTTGCCGTCGATGGTGCCGCGGAATCGCAGTCCCCGTGCTTTTCCGCTGATGGCGAAGTTGTCGCGGATACGAAAAGCGATAGCACTTTTCTTGCGCATATCGTCGGCAAAAGAAACGGGAACAATCTTGGGCGGGTCCGTATCGGCCATGATGCAGTAGTTGCCGAAATTGCGCACCTGGGTTTTGAGCATGCCGTTTACCCAAACACCGCCGCAGTTGTCGGGGCGACCTTCATTGCAGGCGGCCACTACGGCTTTGTTGTGCAGGTTTTCGGGCAAATTATCCGGTTTCAGGCCAATATCTATGAATTTATGCAAGGGTGTACGCGTATCCTGCAAATGATGCAGCGGGGAATACTGGTCTGTTTCATCGCAAGGAGAGGTGGCATACTGAAATCGGAGTGATTCGTACAAGGCCCCCAGCGGCAGGTGCAAATTAAAGTTATCCAGCGCAATGCTGTTTTCCTTTTGATAGTCAAATGCGTATTGGAACGGCATCACCTGCACCGTTTCAATCGTATCGGCGCGCAGGGCCCAGAAATTCAGTGTTGTGGCATTGCCACCGGCATCGGTCACTTTCAGCCTGATTTTCACTGGTTTTTCTGTGTCGAGCGGTATTCCTCCAAGGTTTTCAGTGTGTACGTAGTTGTGCAGGAAGTTGCCAGGCAGCACAAAGCAGCGATGAAACCAGGCGCCATAACGCTTGCGCGCCGGGTAGTCGATGTGCGCGTTGTGGTAGCGGGTTTCCTCATTGTCAAGTTCCGTCATGCGCCAGTCATAGGCTAGTTTGTCGTCGGCAAACAACTCGATAGCATACACCCCGTTGTCGTTGTTCATGCCATTCATGCGGTCGTATGTTTTTACGCCGAAACCGACGCGCAACGCGCCGAAACGCACAGTATCGCCTTCGAGGCCGATGACACCTTTTTTATCGCGCTCGAGAGAAAGCGGCTTGCTGGTAAGCACCTCCCGGTTGTCCGTCAGGAAATACACCTTCATGTCGCGGATTTCAGGTGGCACTTTATCCGCAATCGGCAGGTTGAAGAGTTGTGGATTGAGCATTTTATCCGTTGTTGAATTGCGGATTTCAAAATGCAGGTGCGGGCCGGAGGAGCCGCCTGAATTGCCCAGTTTGCCTATTTCCTGGCCTTTTTTCACCGGAAAGCGATTGTCTTCCGGCTTGAGTTCTATTTCAAAGGTTTCCTGTACGTATTGATTTTCACGGACGTATTTTTCAATTTCCGGGGCAAACCGGTCGAGGTGCGCATAGAGGGTGGTGTAGCCGTTGGGGTGTTTCACATACAGCACATTACCATAGCCGCTGGCCTGTACCTTGATACGAGAAACGAATCCGTCAGCCGCCGCCAGGATGGGCTGCCCTACCCTGCCGTTCACACTTTTTATATCGATACCGGCATGGAAATGGTCGGGGCGTAGTTCGCCAAACGTCCCCGTAAGGCGCAGATCATTGCTTACGGGACTTTGAAAATAATCTTTCGGGAAACTGGCAATTTCTGCTTCCGGGGAAAGAGGTGCGGCCGGTTCGGGTTCGTCAAACGAAAGAAACGCGCACAAAACCGCGCTGCCTGCCAGAAGGCTTCCCCACTTTTTCTTTTGCATAATTCATGAGCGTTTAACCGGAAGCAAAATACATTAAAAATATAGAAACCCGAGTGTTAAAAATACAAAACCGGATTTTAACCAAAAAATAAGTTATTGAATATCAATATTTTGCAAGCAAAAATTCATTCTTCTCTATTTATCATATCCACTTGAAGCGAGCCATCAGCGGCATATTGCCACTTTCCGATCAGGGTGCGTTCGTAGGTGTTTTTCAGCAGGTATTCATAGAACAGTTCGCGTGAAATACCGTGCGCACCCAGGCTCTCCAGGTGTGTGGTATGCTGCTGGCAATCGACGAGCCAGAATCCGGCTTTTTCCAGGGCTTTTACGAGTGTAATAAATCCGGCTTTGGAAGCATTGGTCGTGCGGGCAAACATGCTTTCTCCAAAAAAAATACGCCCCAGCGATATGCCATACAAACCTCCCACGAGGGTTTCTCCTTCCCACACTTCAATGGAGTGCGCCAGCCCGTGCCGGTGCAGGTTGGTGTATGCTTCCAGAAATGCCTCGGAAATCCAGGTGCCTGTATGCCCGCCGTAGCGAGGTGTTTCTGCGCAAGCCAGCATCACCTGTTCAAAGGCCGTATCGAATGTGTAGCGGAATTTATGCTGATTGAAAATGGAGCGCATGCTTTTATGCACGCGTAATTCGGCAGGTTTCAGCACCCAGCGTGGGTCGGGCGTGTACCAGTAGAAATATCCGTCTTCTTCAAACCAGGGGAACAACCCGTTGGCATAAGCACCTACAAGCCTTTGTTCGTGCAGGTCGCGACTCACCGCAATCAGACCATTTGATTCCGCCTCGGAAGGGTGCGGAAACAATTGGTAATTGTCATCTGGGAGCCGGTAGACGGGCATTTTTCCTGGAAACTTAGTTATAGAAGTTATGAGTTATGAGTTATGAGTTATGAGTTATGAGTGTTACGTACATTTCTTATGGCTACACCAATAGAACAAGCCAAAAGAAATGTACGTAACACTCATAACTCATAACTCATAACTCATAACTTACACCCCTTCTTCCACTTCCGCCGACAAGCCTCTGTCGAGGAGCGCAGAGCACAAGGGTAGAAGTTCGGAGCGGGCGCCTGTTTTGACGGTAGCCTTGCCTTTGTAATGGATCATAATGGCCAGTTGTTCAGACTGTTCCGACGTGTGTTTCAGTACCGTCATAAAACACTCGATCACCCATTCGAAGGTATTAAAGTCGTCGTTGTAAACAATCAGATAGGCAGGCGCCCCTGTGTCGATTTCATCTTCGACCAGGACATCTTCCTCTTCTTCCCAAAGCGGTTTTTCAAAATTCGATATACGAAACACAGATTCCATAAACACCGGAGGAAAGAATTAGTTGAGCGATTGCAGCGCCTGTTTTACGGCCTGGAAATTGGGGATTTCACCTGCATTTTCCAGCACTTCGGCATATTGGACAACACCGCTGCGGTCGATCACAAAGGCGGAGCGTTTGGATACTCCTTTCAGGCCCATTCCAAACTCTTTGTAGATGGTATCGTATTTTTTGCTGACAGTTTTGTTAAAATCAGACAGCAGAGGGAAGTTAAAACCTTGCTCTTCTTTCCATTTGGCCAGCGTAAAAGGGCTGTCAACAGAAACTGCCAGAATCTGTGCGTCCAGTTTTTCGTAAACCGCGATACTGTCGCGCATTTCGCACAATTCTTTGGTGCAAACGCCTGTAAAGGCAAATGGGAAAAAAAGCAGCACTACATTTTTGCCACGTTGTTCGGAAAGTTTTACAAGCGATTTGTCGCTGGCACGCAGCGCAAAATCCGGTGCTTTATCGCCGGGTTGAAGCATACAATTGAGAAAACGGTGATGAACAGTGAATTGGAAGCGGCAAAAGTAGAAATTTATCTGTTATTAGTTATCGGTTATCAGTTATCTGTTATCAGGGGTGGTGAGTTAGTTATCCGTTATTGGTTATTAGTTATCAGGGGTGGTAAGGAGACCATCTGTACATATGTTTGGCATTCCTTTTTGTGTGGCCAAACATATGTACAAATGGTCTCCTTACCACCCCTGATAACGGATAACAGATAACCAATAACAGATAACCCTACGGGTATGCCACCGCTATCACCGCCGTCCCTGTCAATACCTTGTACAGCAGCGGTTCGACGACGCTGTACAGACGGCAGGAAAAAGCAACTTCCATTTTATAGGTTTTTTGGCCGTTTTCATTCAAATCATATGGCTCTGCCGATTCTATTTGAAAATAGGAACTTCCAGGTTGTGTATTCAATCGGGATTCCCAAACAGCGTTATTTTCATCTACCCAGCGAATATTGACACTGCCCAGTTGAAGGGAATCCGATAGGGTCTGGGTAATTTTTTCAACTTGATACGAAAAATCAGCCGTTTTCTCCATTAAGGGCTCCAAAGCGGCTACTTGAGCAAAAGCCGTATCCCCTTGCGGGTTGGCAACCCGAACGGCATAGACATCGGCAGATTGGTGTACCTCGATGCTTTGGGTACTATCGCCGGTATTCCATTTATAGGACGACACCAGAGAGCCAAAGGTATTAGCAAACAAGGTGTAGGGCGATCCGCCGGAAGAATCGCTCACGGTTATTCCTACTGATGGAAAGAAACCCATTGTATCCTGTGGCAAAATATGTCGAATCACCGTACTTCTGATAGCGCCATTGCGTATGGCGCGGAGTGATATTTTATGCAGGTTTTGATCGGTAAAATCTCTGGTAATACTTTTTCCAGTTTGTAGGGCGCCATTGTCTACTGACCATTGAAACGACTGATAATACAGGGTGTCAGGCGTGGAAAATGTCAGGCGCCAGATCGTGTCGCTCGTTGTAGTCAATGAGCCCCAGTAAGGTTTTACACCGCTTGAAAAAAGTGTATCAGGAGACACCTGCGCCCCTGTCTGGTTGTTTCGAAACTCGAAAGTGAGGCTACCCGGGCAATTCCCTTGCGGGCAATCGGACGGCGCCAGCGAGCCACTCATGACCAGCACACCGGCCGAACCGCTTTCATAGCGGGAAAACAGGTAATAGTCTTCCACACCGGCATTAATTTCATGGCCAGTATTGTCCAGTGTAAATTGCGTGGTAAAAACCGGCTCGCCGGGGATGTCTGGCGGCAGGTCGACCCGCTGGCAGGCTACCCATAAAAACGGGCTCAAAAGAAGCCATACATATTTTTTGCACATGGTGTTGTGTTGCAATTGTCTTTAAAAATGCCAGCGTACACCCGCATCTCCGTACCAGAAGTTTTTGTCGGGTGTGGATGCCTCGGTGGGCGCCAGGATGCTTCCCGGGCGATAATTCCCCTGAATATGTAGCGCTAAATGTGGTAAAATCCGCCACTCGGCCGCCAGCGACATCCGCAGGTAGGAATTTTTGAAACCTGTTTTTTCGCCCTGCCCACTGTAGCCATCGAGTTCTTCCACACCTCCGAGCGTGGTTTCGCGTATTTGTGAAAAACGATCTTTCACACTCAGCAGGAATCCCGGCGCCAGTCCTGCCGAAATGCCCAGGCGACCTTTTTGCCAGCGTATGCCGACTGGTATTTCCAGGGTGTTCATGGCCTGGTGCAAGCGGCGTGTTTCGAGGCGGTCTACGCCAAATGAATACCGGTACTGAACGCTGATATTGGCAGTGCTGTCAGCCGATGCCGGCATTTGCGCCGACAATGGAAGATAGCGGAATTGCACGCCGGCCAATATTTTCCAGCGGCTGTTCAGGGCATAGGTCGTAGCCAGTTGTCCGGCAAATCCCTTGCCTGCTTTCCAGGCAGTAAAATCGGCGCCTGCCTCCAGGGCGAAACGTTTGTCAACAAGCGGTTTGATGGGCATGGGTTGGTAAGGAAAACGGGGCAGGGGCGCTTTCTTATTTGCAAGTTTGGCCGGAGCAAATGGCAAAGCCAGCAGGTCGAGCAGGTTTACCTGTTTTAATACCTGTAGCGAATCTTTTGCCAGCAAAAGGGCATCAAGAGGCTGTGCTTTTGGCATGTCCGTTACCGTATTTTCAGCCGTTTGCGGATTTGAAACAGCATTGGCTGAAGTGTTTTGGGGATAAATTGAGGTGGAGCCAGGTATCAGATTGGTTGTTTCTGAAGGGTTTTCTTGTTGTGCATCCGCGTTTTGGGAGGAATGCGTTGGGGAGGTATTTTTGAAGGTTTTCAGGTTCCTGTTTGACCTGTCGGCGGATACTGACTGTCCACTTTTTTCTTTAGTATTCAGGTGAATGGAGTGTTCTTTTCGAATCAAATCCTCTACGGGCGCATGGTCACCAGTGGCCGTTAAACCGTTTTTTTCAGATTGCTGATGAGTAGCATTTGTTGTTTGGGAGTCATTGGTTTCTGCTGGTGCGCTATTTGAGTTGGTAGACGATGACAGGGGCTCTCGTTTATGTTCCGTAGCGGGAATAATTTCAGACGGATCCTTGGCTACCAGATTGTCTGTCGGCACAGGTTTAGCCAGCCACATCCATAGTACAGCGATGCCGGCCAGAACGCCGGCTGTACACCACCAGAACAGCAGTCGGCGGCGTTTCCTGCGCCGTTCATCGGCTTCGATCAAAGCCTGTGCCTGTTCCCAGTATTCCTCCTGGAATGGGAAGCGACTGGCGGGGTCATCGCTGTCGAATTTGCGTTGCATGAAATCGTCTATATTTTCCATAGCTCAAATTGCCGGTTTCATTTCTGTGATAATCCAGTTTTGGAGTTGTGTTCGGGCATGATTTACATGCCATTTGGAAGTGCCCTCGCTGATGTTGAGCATTTCACATATTTCCCGGTGTGAAAACCCGTCGATCGCAAACAAATTGAACACTTGCTGCGTCACTCGGGGCAGTCGTCGCAACATATTTTCCAGGTGCTGCAAATCGAGTCGTTGTTCTGCTTCATTCCAGGCAATCGGTTCGCCGGGATGTTCTCTTTCGATGGTATCGGTAAAAACGGTGAGTTCGCGCCATTTCTTTTCCCGGCGGAACTCATCGATGATGGTATTGATCATGATACGTCGTATCCAGGCTTCAAATGGTACTTCGTCGCGTCGGTATCGGTCGAGGTTTTGTATGATTTTCAGGAACCCGATGTTGAGCGCTGCTGCTGCCTCCTGCTCGTCGCGTTTGTAGCGACTACAAACGGCCATCAAAACCGGAAAGCAGACCCGGTACAAAGCGTACTGCGCTTTGCGGTCGCCCCGATGGGCGGCTTTCAACATTTCCGGGTCCAGATTCATGCAGCGTTTATTGTTTAAAAGGCAAAGGCGGTTTTTAAGGGCAAGAAACAAGGGGCAAGGGGCAAAGGGCAAAGGGCAAAAAATACAATTGAATGCAAAAGTAACCAGAGATTGCAAATTGCCTCTTGCCCTTTGCTTCTTGCCTTTTGCCCTTTGCCTCTTGGTTTTCTACTGTTTCACGACACGCACACTTTGCGAGCC
The DNA here is from genome assembly GCA_016787415.1 of Saprospiraceae bacterium. Classification (GTDB taxonomy): domain Bacteria; phylum Bacteroidota; class Bacteroidia; order Chitinophagales; family Saprospiraceae; genus M3007. The sequence goes on from JAEUUT010000204.1 coordinate 55,379, forward strand.
TTTATTCGTACGGGCCGACAGGAAGTACGTACCAGCAGGAAGTGCGCCCAATGACACTTGCATTTGATTGGCCGTCACTTTCAGGGTTTGCATCACCTGTCCGTGCATATTGGTCACGAGCATCTGGCCTTCCGCTTCTTTCAGGTTCACTGTGAGCATATCGCTTGTAGGATTAGGCGATACTTTTGCAAATGGTTCATAACCAGCCTCTTGTGCTGCCAGCGTAGCGCCATTCTGGGTTACATCGAAGTTGATACCCGTGAATCCGGGTTGTGTCGGCGACAAAGTGATCGTGGTAGATACCGGCGTTACACCTGGGATGTTGATCGTCACGACATACGTACCATAAGCAAGGCTTGGGAAGTTGTATGCGCCACTGGCGTCGGTGGTAGCCGCAGCCACACCGGTTCCGTCGAGCAGGGTCAGGATGAT
>JAEUUT010000233.1 GCA_016787415.1 Saprospiraceae bacterium
TAACTACCTGAATATCATCAATTTCGTAAAAAAAATTACCATGCTACGCCCCGCAGATCGCAAAGAACAAAAGGCATTGAAGACTGAAATAGAGCAGGCCGCAGTGCTGACAGAAAGGGACTGGCTGCTCGAACAACTGGAGCGGTAGTCTGACGGGGAAGCGAACGGTCGTATGCTGGAGACCGTCAAAGCCTTTGGGAAATATTTCGTCAGTGCTTTTAAGTAAACGCCTGTAAATCAATATACTAAAATGTGCAAACGGCAGAAAAAAGGGGATTAAAAAATACTAAATAAATTGTTCAGTCTATGCATCCTAAAAAGGATTGAAGGTTTGTTTTTTATTCTTCCCTTGAAAATAATCCTTGTTGCTGCCGTTTGCATTAAATGAAATGTTTGAACAAACAGAGTCCGTTGATACTACAAATGTCTTACTTCGTATGCGATCGGTCAAACTGATAGTTTCTATCTTTGCATAGACAATATTTATCAAAATGAACCTGCAACAACTCGAATACGTAGTCGCTGTCGATGTACACCGCCATTTCGCCAGAGCAGCCGAAAGCATTTTTGTCACCCAGCCCACTTTGAGCATGATGATTCGAAAACTGGAAGACGAACTGGGCGTACGGGTGTTCGAGCGCGACCGAAAACCGGTGGTACCTACCCGGGAAGGCTTTGAGATCATAGAACGCGCCCGGCATATCCTGGCCGAAGTAGACAAACTCCGCGAATACACTGCCGGGTTGAGCGGCGAAATCAGTGGCGAATTGCGCCTCGGGATCATACCCACCCTGGCGCCGTATCTGCTGCCTTTGTTTTTGAAATCGTTTTCCGAAACATACCCGAAACTCAAACTCCACATCAAGGAAGCCGTTACCGACGATATCATTACCATGCTGCGGCGCGGAGAAATGGATATGGGCTTGCTGGCCACACCGCTCGACGAGCCCAACTTGTGCGAGTACCCGGTGTTTCAGGAAGAATTTTACGCCTATGTATCTCAGAATGAGGGGTTTCCACAGAAAAAATACGTGCTGCCGGCGCACATCGACCCTTCCAAATTGTGGCTCTTGCAGGAAGGACACTGCCTGCGGAACCAGATTTTTAACCTCTGCGAACTGAAAAACACCGATTTCGGGACGGCCGTCTGGTACGAGGCCGGCAGCATCGAAACGCTCATTAACCTGGTAGATCACCACGGCGGCATCACCATTATTCCACAATTGGCCACCCTGCACTTGAAAACGCATCAGAAGAAAAACCTGCGCGAATTCAGCAACCCCAAACCTGCCCGCGAGATCAGCCTGGTGACTGCCAAAAACTTTCCTCGTCGCATGCTACTCGAAAGCCTGCGGGCGGAAATTGCGGCAAAAATACCTATCGAACCCAATAACGGTTTGAAAGTATTGGCTCGATAACATGCTGTAAAACAATGGTTTATTCAACTGGGTACCAGTCTGAAATGGAATTGCTGTCGTAAATGACTCGTTCACGCTGCTCGCCGCCAATTTCGCGGGCTCGGATGTCTATTTTACTGCTGGTCCAGGTTTCTTCCCGTATGAAAGTGAACATTAAAATGGAGCCATCAGCCGACCAGCAAGGGTTAAATGCCTGGCGAATAAATTCTCTTTTGTTGGAGCCATCCGCTTGGATCAAATAAATATTTGAAATATTGTCAAATGCAATGGTAGTGCCATCAGGCGACCAGCGTGGAAAATTGAAGGGCCCTGTAACCAGCGTTGTAAAATGTGTTCCGTCAGCATTGATTGTGCATAAAGATGACTCTGTATTGATCTCGTTTCGGGCAATAAATACAAATTTCTGCCCGTCTGGCGACCAGTCAATGCCACCATTGTACAAATAATGACCAGGCAGATGAATCACTCTTTTTTCCTGTGTTTGCAAATCAACTCGCACGATGCTGCTATCGTATGCTTCCAGGTATGCCACTTCTTTGTCGTCGGGCGACCAGCACAAACTGGAATTGTCGTGGTTATTGAGTTTCAGGATAGGAACAAAAGTTTCTGCATCTACAATAGAGTATTTCAGATTGCCATCAGAATAGTCAATAATGCAAAGCCGGGAGCCGTCGTGCGACCAGCGAACCAGCGCGGTTTCCGAAAACGGTGTGTGGGTATTGTCTTTTAAATTCAATTGAGAACTACCTCCATTTTGGGCGTGCATGGCAATACGCCCGGGCAGCAGGCTGAGGGGCAGTTCTTCATCGCGCTTGCAGGCAAAGAAGGCGGTTAAAATGAGCAGAAATAATACGTTTTTCATGTTGAATTTGTGTTTTGGTGATTGGGTGTTTTGGTGTTTTTGTGTTTTGGTGTTTTGGTGTTTTTGTGTTTTTGTGTTTTTGTGTTTTGGTGTTTTGGTGTTTTTGTGTTTTGGTGTTTTGGTGGCTCCGAGCCCGGCTTTTGGTTATTGGGGCTAATATAAGACACAAACTTCCAAGCCAAGCGCGAAGCACCTCCAAAACACAAAAACACCAAAACACCAAAACACAAAAACACCAAAACACCCAATCACCAAAACACAAATTCAACATGAAAAACGTATTATTTCTGCTCATTTTAACCGCCTTCTTTGCCT
>JAEUUT010000274.1 GCA_016787415.1 Saprospiraceae bacterium
CGGGCCTGAAAAGCGGCTTTTTTGCGCGTTTTTCACCTTTTTTCATTTACATAGTCACCACTATGCGCATGAAAAAAGGTGAAAAACGTACAAAAAATCCATCTTTTCAGAACCCGGCAAAAAATCCCAAACATGCTCTAATGGAATAATGGGAAATAAATGGCCCCAATGAGCAATGCAACCAAGGTCATCACCAGCGTAGTGCCCCAAGCATACAAGAAACTGAAGCGCTGATGATCCGACAATTCCACTTCCGACAAACCTACCAAAACAAAGGTGGAAGCCGTGAGCGGGCTGAGTGGAAATCCTACGGTCATCTGCCCCAGAATCGCCGCCCGTCCCACGTCAAACGGAGGCAGGCCGTAATGCACGGCGGCTTCTTTCAGCACGGGCAAAACGCCGAAATAATAGGCATCCGGGGTAAAAACCAGGCTCAATGGCATACTGCTAAGGGCTGTCAGTGCCGGCAGCCAGGCGGCGTGTTCCTGCGGCAACAGGGTGACCAGGCTGTGTGCCATCGCGTCGATCATGCCGGAGCCAGCCAAAATACCGGAAAACACCCCGGCTGCAAAAATCATCAGCGACACAAAAAAAGCATTGGAGGCGTGCGCCGCCAGGCGATCTCTTTGTTCCATGTGCGATGGATAGTTCAACAATAATGCAACTGCAAAACCTAAAATGAACAACACTGGCGCGGGCAGCCAGGCCATCACAAGCGAAACAATCAAGGCAAGCGTAAGAGCAAAATTTACCCAAAGCAGTCGGGGGCGGCGTATGCGCCATTGCGCTTCCGTCAGTTCGCTGCCGTGCTCGTAGTCGATGGCTACGATTCCGATGCGTTTGCGCTCTTTTTTACCAAGCCAGAATGCCACTAAAAGCACCCATACAATGCCGCCCGCCATCGCCGGTAGCACTGGCGTTAGCAATTGCGAAGCATCGCATTGCATCACGTTCAAGGCGCGGGCCATGGTACCCGACCAGGGTACCAGGTGCATCACGCCCGCCGACAGCGCTACGATACAGGGGAGAATAAGCGGCTGCATGCCTATACGCCGGTACAAGGGCAACAAAGCAGAAATCACGATCATGAACGTAGCCGTACCGTCGCCATCGAGGTGCACCAGCATGGTGAGCAATGCCGTACCGACTGTAATTTTCAAGGGGTCGCCCTGCACGATGCGCACAATCATCGAAATCATAGGATCAAACAGCCCTGTATCGATCATCAAGGCAAAATACAATACCGCAAATATGAGCATGATACCCGTAGGCGCTACTTTTCCAATGCCGGCTACAATCATGTCGCCAATTTCCCGGGCACCTATGCCTGCGGCGATGGCAAAAACCAGCGGCACCAGAATCAGCGCCAGCAATACCGACAGGCGTCTGCTGATGATGAGGGCCAGGAAAACGACAATGGTCAGGAATCCAAAAAGTGCAAGCATGGGCAAGCGTTGTTTAGCATTATTGGCTGGAGGCCGACACACTCAAAAAGGGGAAGGTACATCGAATTGGCAGATTGGCAATTCGACGTGTACATTCGGGATAACTCTTGCCAGTCAAACGCTAATAAGCAGCCGTGAATCTCATCTGATGATGTTTGGGATTTTCCACTTCATCCGCAATCACTACTGCCAAATCCTCTACGGAGAGTACATTTTTGCCATTTTCATCCATCACTGGATGGTCTGTTCCTAAACGATATTTTCCAGTCCTTCCAGTTGTTATGCCTTGATGCATATCCATAGCCGGGCTGAAGAAAGCCCAATCCAACTCGGTTTCTTCTTTCAGGATATGGAAGTAGTCCCTTGCTGCTTTTGCGCCCGGCACAAAAGGATTATCTGCTGGAAAAGTATCTACCAGTTGCGTACCATCCGGCAAATACAAACTGCCTGCGCCACCAATACAGATGAAACGTTTTACCCCCGATTGCTTTACTGCCTGCTGAATCGCTTTAGAGCCCGCAATAAAATCTTCGTAAATGTTAGGGTTCGTCCAACCCGCGCTAAACGCATTGATGACGACATCAAATCCTTTCAATGCTGAAGCCAAAGCCGCAATATCATTGGCATCAACCCCTGTATACTGGAGGTTGGGCCGATCAGATTGCTGTTCTTTTCGGGAAATGCCCGTCACTTCGATTCCCCTGTTCGCCAATTCGACGGTGATGTGTTTACCCACAAATCCTGTGGTTCCAATTACTGCTACTTTCATTTTTTATGATTTATCTTTTTGTGCCATTTGTTTTGGTTAAGTCCCCAAAAAATTCCCATTGCGATGATGGTTAAATTTTTATTGAAGTGTCTTCTTTTCATGTTGGTGCAAAATTACACTACCTTTGCTATGCTTTTTATAGCAGTATACTTTTGTATAGCCTATTTTGGAGTATACTTTTGTATAGCACACAAACTTAAAATGATGGAAATAGAACTTGATTTAAACGCAATAAAGGAGTGCCCACAGTCTTTCGTATTGGCTGTAAACGATGCCATGAATGTCCTGACCGGGAAATGGAAACTGCCTATTATGGCATCATTGATCTTTGGCAAAAAGAGATTCAAGGAAATCGAACGGGAAATTCCAAAGATTACACCCAGGATGTTGTCGAAAGAGTTGAGGGAACTAGAACTAAATGGTATCATAAAAAGAACTGTTCATGATTCCATCCCGGTCGTGATCGAATATGAATTTACTCCATCCGGCAGGAATATCAAGAGTGTACTCGATTCAATGGTAGTGTGGGGCTTGGAGCATAGAAAGGCGGCTTTTAATCATAAATAGTACAAGGGCTGCCTGCTGGTTTCTAAAAACCGACTGAAATAAGAATAATTTTTTGTTTTAAAATATTTTCAAAAACAAAACAACCTGTTTATTTTTGCTGTTCGTACAGCATGAATTACGAACGCATCACACAAAAATTGTCCATCCTGGCCGATGCAGCCAAGTACGACGTCTCCTGCTCCTCCAGCGGCAGCAAACGCAGTAATCCGGAGAAAAAACTGGGCGATTCGAGCGGTATGGGTATTTGCCACAGTTATACGGAAGACGGGCGCTGTGTTTCCCTGCTGAAAATTCTGCTGACCAACTACTGCATTTTCGACTGTGCTTACTGCGTATCGCGGCGCAGCAACGACATTCAGCGCGCCGCATTTACGGTGGAAGAAGTGGTAGACCTGACCATCAATTTCTACCGCCGCAACTACATCGAAGGGCTGTTTCTCAGTTCAGGTATTTTTAAAAATGCCGACTATACCATGGAACGGCTCGTACGCATAGCCAAAACCTTGCGACTCGAACACGGATTCAATGGCTATATCCACCTGAAAACCATTCCCGGCGCCAGCGAAGAACTGCTGCGTGAGGCAGGGTTGTATGCCGACCGGCTCAGTGTCAATATCGAAATTCCAACCGACGATGGCCTGAAAAAACTGGCCCCCGAAAAAAAGCGCGATGAAATGACAACGCCCATGCGCCAGATCAGCGCCGGCATCACCGTGAGCAAGGAAGAACGCAAAGTGCTCAAAAGCACACCGGCCTTCGCACCGGCCGGGCTGAGCAGCCAAATGGTCATTGGGGCCACCGGCGAGTCGGACCTCGACATCATGCAAACAGCCGACCAACTGTACCGTCAATACCAACTCAAACGCGTGTATTACTCCGGATATGTGCCTATCAGCAACGACCAGCGCCTGCCCGGACTGGGCTCGCCCGTGCCCATGCTGCGCGAACACCGCCTGTATCAAACCGACTGGCTGATGCGGTTTTATGGATTTCAAATGCAAGAAATCCTGCACCCGGATTATCGGAACCTCGACCTGGCCCTGGACCCAAAAACCGGCTGGGCCTTGCAAAACCTGCACCTTTTCCCCGTAGACGTAAACCGCGCCGACCGCGAGATGCTGCTGCGCGTACCCGGCATCGGCCACAAATCGGTGGATAAAATTGTGGCGGCGCGCCGTTTCCGCGCACTTACCTTCGATCACTTGCAAAAAATGGGGGTTTCCATGTCGCGGGCGCGTTATTTTCTGCTTTGTCAGGATAAAAACGAAACCCTGCGCAAAAGCACCGGCGACAGCCATCAACTGCGCAAAATGCTGATCCGCCAGGCGCATAGCAAGTACCAGTCGGCCCTGGTGCAGCAAGGCTCCTTGTTCGATCAGGTGGAAGAAACAACAGCACTGTACACCGCTGCCACACCCGACCTGCACCACCTCTTTTCCGACAGCCTATGAATACCCTCGAATACGACGGCAGTTTTGAAGGCTTTTTAACCGCCATTTTTGATTGTTATGCCCAAAAACAATCCGACGCGCGCATCCGGAAAGCAACGGCTGTATCCGCTACTCTTTTCGGTGTCCATATTCCCGTGCAAACCGACACGAGCAAGTCGAACCGCGTGTGGGAAGCGCTGAAAACCAAAACCTCGCAGGAAGCAGCCCGGCATTTTTACTGCAATTTTTTATCAGAACTACCTGATTTTGAAGACCATCTGCTGGAATACGCGCGTTATATTTTTGCTTCCGACAAAGATGCCAGCCGCGATTTCAGTCACCCGGCCGTGTTGCGCACCGCGCAGGTAGCCCGCATGGTGGGCCGCGAAAAACACCGCATGGAAGCGTTTGTGCGTTTCCGGCTTTCGGGCGAGGTGTTTCATGCTACCATTCAGCCCGACTTCAATGTGTTGCCGCTGATTGGCCCGCATTTCAAAAGCAGGTACGCCGATCAACGCTGGTTTATCTGGGACCAGGCACGGCAATACGGTTTGTTGTACGATTTACAGGATTTGCAAATCGTGCATGAAACACCCGAAAACACAGCGCTGGACACCACCCGACCTTCGGATTATGCCCGGCTCTGGAAAACGTATTTCCAAAGTACCAATATCTCGGAGCGGCGCAACATGAAACTGCATGTGCAACACGTGCCCTATCGGTACTGGAAGTATTTGTGCGAAAAACAGCCCGACTGAGGCCCTACCGTTTCAGCAGTTTGAACCCGATGTCGCGGCCCTGCCCCTGAAACATCGCCAGGTTGATCCAGAACCAGGCAAACTGTTCCATCAGATCAAATCGGTCGTTTCCGCCGATGTGGTAGCATTCGGCGAAACCGGCATCTTTGGCCAGTTGGATGGCGGCATCCTTGCCACGCGCACTGTCGCCCGCCACAAACAAATCAATGGCAACACCCTCATATACAGGGTTTTGCATATTGTTAAACCCGGTTGTGTTGAAGCATTTTACCACGTCGCGTGTCTGTGTATTCGCGAGAATGGCGTCGGCCGTATTGCTGAAACCCGCCGGACCTTGTTTCATCACGATGTTCATGGCATCGATGATGATCTTGCCGCTCGTGTCGCCCAGCGAACGGGCCACCTCCGCGGCTGCTTTGGCAGGTGTAGCCAGTAAAATGACCTCCGCTTCGGCCACGGCTTCCTGCAACGGATGCACCGTTGTGTGTGGATTTTGCAGCAGGTCTTTTCCTTTAAAATTGGCCGTGTCCTGTACACCCAGTAGAATCTGGTGGCCGGCATGCGCCCATTTGGTGGCCAAAGCGCCGCCTACATTTCCGGTACCTATAATGGCTATTTTCATAAACATCAATGGATTTAAAACTCGTATCTCAAAAAACCGCCGATATTTTGCGAGGTCACAAAATCTTCGTTTCCGGTCTGGTTAAAATCGGCCATTCCACCGCCCGCCCAGGCCCGGTGGCGCAACCCCAGCCGTATGCGTTGCGTCAGACTCCAAACAGAGGATGATGGCGAAAACACCGGAAATAATTCGGCCTGCGAAAATACACGCCATTGCGCTTTCAAAGGCGGCTGCCAGCGAAAAAGCCCGAAAACATCCAGGTTGCCCTGTTTTTTCAAATCGGCTACCAGCCACCCGAAAAACAAAAAATTGCCTTTCATTTTTACCAGTTGTACACCTGCCTTGGGCGTAAAACCTGCGTTTAATAACGACGCAACGGCGACGATGCCCACCCCGCTTTTGAAATTGTACGAAACGGCATTGGTGGAGCCGAAAGCCGTCGGTGCGTTGTGGTAGTCGGTGCTGGCGCGGTTGCGACTGAAAAACAGGAACGGCGTTCGTTCGTCTTTGCTGTTTTTAAAATTTTTGAACCACATCAGATCGACACCAACCCTTTTGTGCCCGGCGTAGGTTTCTACAGACTGGGCCCATGCAGCGCCGGAGCAATACCAAACCGCAAATACCAAAGCCCATAAAGCGTTCATTTTCATCAAAATAAGTCTTTCTTACTGGATGGAAAGGATGGTCTCCACAAATGCCTGCGGCTGCACCACAAACGGCAAGTGCGAGGTGTTCATTTCAAATACCTTGCGAACCGTACCATTGTCTTTCACCATTTGTTGCTGGAGCACAAAAGGCACCGCATTGTCGTTTTTGGTGTGTATGTAGTACTTGGGTGTTTTTCGGAAACGTTCGCCCAGCACCACCACGTCATTGAAGCCTTTTACGGGATCGGGGCGGTGGTATTTCACCAGCACGTCTTTCATGGCCTGCGGGCAGTCGTCGCATACCACGGCCGGAATGGCCTCTTTTTTCACCCCAATGAGCGTGTAATCGGCATTGAATTCAAAAATATCCAGTGTTTTGCCGTTGAGGAATTTGTTGACGATACCATTCAGGCTTTCGCCGTTTTTAGGCAGAAAAGCGGAAACGTAAATCAGTTTGTCCACTTTGTTTGGCAGGTTTTCCGCTACTTGCGAAATGATCATACCTGCCATGGAGTGGCCTACCAGCGTCACTTTCCCGGGATATTTGTTGACGGCTGCCGTTACCGTTTTTACATAATCTTTCAATCCTACGGTCGCGCCGTAAGTGTTGTCGGCGCCGTGTGCGGGCAGGTTTACTACTTCTACATTGGCCCGCAAGGCCAATTGGTTGCGCACTGCGCCCCAGGCACTTTCGTCGGCCCAGGCGCCGTGTACCAGCACGTAGGTGGGATACTTGGATTTTTGGGCTTCCAGGGCTTGCAGCACCAGTTCGGCAGCACGGCCGCCGCTATTTTGCTGCTGGCCAGTAATGAGGTTGCCATCGCGCAGGGCAAATGCATCAAACATGTGCGCCACTTCAAACCTGGAATTGGGCATTTTCCGCGCCTCGTCTTCAATGCGGAACGGTTGAATTTTCATGCCTACATAAGCATCGGCATAGTTTTCCTCGCTGTTGGCAAAACCCGTCCAGCGTTTGCCTTCCACCAGGTACTTTCCATTGGGGAGTTTGGCGTCGAGCAATACGCAGGTGCCGTGGCAAATAGCGGCAGCGGGTTTGCCGGTTTGGTAAAAATCGGAGAAGAACTTCGAAATTTCAGCGTTTTTGTACATAGTGTACATGGGCCCCTGGCCGCCACAAACGAAAATGGCTTTGTAATCTTTCGGGTCGACAGCCGACAGTTTCAGGGTGTTTTTGGTAAGGGCCATTTTGGCCGGGTCTTTTTTAAAACCCAGGGAAATGTAGTCGAATGCTGCGTATTGCGAGGCGTCTTCGGGGTCGCTAAACCCGTCGAATTTGATTTCTCCGCCTTCGAGGCTGGCAATGTCGACGCTGTATCCGGCCTCCGAAAACACCCAGTAAGGATGCGTCAGTTCGGCATACCATACGCCGATGGGCCAGCCGGTAGTTTTGGATACGGAGGGATTGCTGGCAATCAGGAGAATTTTGCCGTTGTTGCCGGCGTTGTGCTGAGCCATTGCAACGGTGAGACTGAATATCAGGGCAAGCAGGGAAACAATTGTTTTTTTCATAAAAATTTCTGTTTTTCCGGTTGGATATGCATGGTTCCGGTTTTGCAACAGCGCCATCGGCAGTGTTCGTTAATTTCTGCAAAACCGGGTACAAACTTATCCTCCTCACTTACCTTTGTGAAGATACTTACCCAAAAGTCTGATACTAACTTTTATGAAAGTAAATTGAAAATCAAATACTTATGCCTGACTTCATTTATAACGGAAAGGTGTACTACAACCCTGTCCAACTCGTCATGGAACAAATCGGTGGTGTCTGGAAAATGCCGATCCTCTGGCGACTCAAAGATCAGACGCTGCGCTACAGCGAGTTGCGGAAAATCCCGCACATTTCGGACAAAATGCTCACTACCCAGTTGCGCGAACTGGAAGCCGACGGGTATGTACGGAGGAAAGTATATGCAGTAGTGCCTCCGCGAACAGAATATTCGCTGGCGGAGAAAGGGAAAGCCGTGATGCCACTCATAGAGCAGATACGCGAATACGGCCTGAGGCTAATGGAGGACGGCGAAAGCCGGCTGTGATGAGCAGTTTACTTCAACGACGAAAAAACCAGGTGATTCAAATAATCGGCAATTTGTTTGCCTTCTTTCGGTTCGGTAAAATCCGTCAGTGCTGGCAAATGCTCCTTAAAATAGGGTTGAAACTGCGACATCTCGACCAGGGTGCTTGCCAGCGAGCGCGGATACGGATAAGCCGGGTTGAATTCGGAGAACAGTGAGGCAATGCGCCCACACAAGTCTTTGTACGGCTTGAAAAGTCGTTCGCGGTTGATGTCGTCCACTTCTTTTATCAGGTATACTTTACTACTTTCAGCGATGGCTACGCTTTGCAAGGCTGTTTTGTTCATGCCGGCGGCCTCTGCAATTTCCGGTAACGGGCTGGTCAGTATATCGATGACCTTGCCTATTTTCAAGGCCGGATCAGTCATGTTTTGAATAGATGTGACCACCGTAAATTCCAGCAAATTCCAGTACCAGGTAAGGAAATACAACAACAGCCGGTGTTTGTTTTCAAAATACCGGTAAATGCTCGCCTCGGTGGTTTGAATATTCTCAGCCAGTTTTTTAAATGTAAAATGCTCATAACCAAGTTCTTGTATGAGCAACAGGCCTTCGCGCACAATCTTGCGGCCCAGTTCGGTGCTTTCCGGATTGCGGAGTGCGAGTTTCTCATTCGGCTGTATGCTGAATTGCAGGTTCATTTTACGAGAAGGTTGATAGTAAAGGATTGTCAGCGCAAAAGTAATACTTTTAAAAATGTGACGCCCCCCACGAACAATATTCGTGAGGGTGGGTTTATTAAATAATAGTAAAACTACCATTTAAATTAGTAAAAATATCAATCATGAAAAACACACTGATAGCCATTTGCTTCGCCAGTATGCTCCAACAATGGGCATTTGCACAATCCGATTCGGCAGAAACGCTGCAATGGGTTGAAAATCAATCCGGTAGAATTGATACGCTCTTACAGGATGCCCTCAACAACCCCGATCAATTGAATATGGTGTACCGGCTCATGGATGCCTATGCCATTTTTGATGCTGTTGCCATGGCGGGTGTCTATTGCCCTGAAATACGAGAGGCCGCCCAAATGGGGCGCAACCAAACCGATGTCTTGAATTATCGGCTGGAAAAAGATGTTAATTCCGGGGTTGTACGGGCCGCTGAGGCGCGCTTGCAAGCGGAAAAAATGCGGGTGGCTGCCTGGAATTGCGAAATAGTCGCGCCCGGCCGCTCATCCAAAACTTTTTTGCCATCCGACATTATACGCGACGATGTAACCCATATCGAACTGATACTTTCCGACGGCCTGGAAGTGGGCGACATGCACCTCCTGTCACAAAAAATCGAACAGGCGCTCCGTATGCTGTACGACATCAAAAATATGGCTTTCACGCTGCAAAACTGCACAGGTGTAGCCGAAAAAGCCCAGTCGGCCATTCAACACGGAGAAGCAGCACTGGCCGCACGCAATTGGACAGAGGTGACCCGATCCGTCCAGCAGGCGTTGAAAGATGCGGGGCGCATTACTACTATTCCTTGCAGGTGATAGAACAGTATTCAGGCAGCGTTTTGACGGATATTAGCATTTTTGAAAAAATAAATTAACCCTTTCAGAACAAATAGAAAAATATGCAGTTTTAATAGCATTACTTTCAAATTAAAAACACATACTTCACTAACTAAATAACAACATCATGAAAAACATACCTTTTTTGAACATTTGGAGCATTCTGGTGCTCGTTACAGGCGTGATGACTCAAAGTTGTACCGTCGTACGTCAGGGCGAATTTGGTGTGAAACGCACCCTGGGTAAGTACAGCGACAAAGTATATACCAGTGGTCTCAAAGCCTATAATCCATTTACCAGTACCATTATCAAGGTGACCGGCCAGACCGAAAACCTCGAAGTATCCCTGAACATTCCCTCGCGCGAGGGTCTTACCATCCAAAGCGAAGTTTCCATTCTGTATCAGGTAGTACGAAAAGATGCGCCGGATTTGTTGCGCAATGTCGGCATGGACTATGAGGAGACGATTATCCTGCCTGTGTTCCGTTCGGCCGTTGCAGATATTACCTCGAAGTATTTTGCCAAAGACATGCACTCGGGCAATCGGGCAGAAATCGAGGTCGGCATCCGCGACCTGATGATGCAGACGCTGAAAAACAAAGGCATTATTGTAGAATCTGTTCTGCTGAAAAGCATCGTATTGCCACGCAACCTGACCAAAGCCATCGAAGACAAACTCGAAGCCGAACAACAGGCGCAGCGCATGGAATTCGTACTGCAACAGGAAAAACAGGAAGCCGAACGCAAACGCATTCAGGCGCAGGGCGTCAGCGATGCCAACAGAATTATTTCTTCCGGCCTGACGCAGGAAGTGCTGCAGTTCAAGGCGCTAGAAGCCTGGCTCGACCTGAGTAAATCGCCTAACTCAAAAGTAATCATCACCAACGGCACGATGCCAATGATGATGAATCCGGACGAACTGAATTCAAACACGCAAATCACGCCTTCATCAGGCACGCTTCGTTCCGGCTCCGCATATGGGTCTATCCCCTTTGGCGAAAGCGGGAAATAGCATGAAGTTAGTTTAAGTGGTATTTGTACGTAAACAGCCGAGTCGGTGTAAAACCGGCTCGGTTTTTTTGTGCCGAGCCGGTTTAGCAGATCGTTGTTTATTTATTCCCACGAATGGCCGCCTGCGTAGCCGCTATTCGGGCAATAGGCACGCGGAAAGGCGAACAACTGACATAATCGAGGCCCGTGCGGTAGAAAAACTCCACGGAGGCCGGGTCGCCGCCATGTTCGCCGCAAACGCCGAGTTCGATATCGGGACGCACCGAGCGGCCTTTTTCGACCGCCATACCTACCAGCAGACCCACGCCTTTCTGGTCGATCGACTGGAACGGGTCGTGTTCGTACATGCCTTTTTTCAGGTAAAAATTCAGGAATTTACCTGCATCGTCGCGGGAGAATCCGAGGGTCATTTGCGTCAGGTCGTTGGTACCGAAGGAGAAAAATTCGGCTTGTGTTCCGATACTGTCGGCAATCAAGGCTGCACGAGGTGTTTCAATCATGGTACCGATTTGGTATTTAATTTCCTCGCCGCGCTCCGCAAACAGGTTGTCGGCCACACGCCGAATCACATCTGCCTGTGAATTGAATTCGCGTACAGTACCTACCAATGGAATCATAATTTCCACTTTGGCTTCGATTCCATGTCTTTTCATATTCAATCCTGCTTCCAGGATGGCGCGGGCCTGCATTTCGGTGATCTCCGGGAAAGTGATACCCAGGCGGCAGCCGCGGTGTCCCATCATCGGGTTGAATTCGTGGAGTTCTTCCACGCGCATTTTGATTTTACCGACCGACACTTTCATTTCCTTCGCCATCTGCTGTTGGTTGGTTTCGTCGTGCGGAACAAACTCGTGCAGCGGCGGGTCGAGGAGGCGGATCGTCACAGGCAGCCCGTTCATTTCGCGGAAGAGCCCTTCGAAGTCGCTACGCTGGATGGGCAGTAGTTTGGCAAGCGCCTTGCGGCGGCCTGCTTCGTCGTCGGAAAGGATCATTTCGCGCACCAACTGGATGCGTTCTCCTTCAAAGAACATGTGTTCGGTGCGGCAGAGTCCGATACCCGTTGCGCCGAATCTTCTGGCAATTTGTGCATCGGCAGGTGTATCGGCGTTGGCGCGAACTTCCATGGTGCGGTATTTGTCCGACAAATCCATCAAGGCGCCGAAATCGCCGCTGAGTTCGGCATCCATCGTATCGATTTTGCCTTCATACACCTCGCCGGTGGAGCCGTTGAGCGAGATCCAGTCGCCTTCGTTCCAGGTTTGTCCGTCGATGGTCATGATGCGCGTTTTGTAGTCGACATGCACAGCGCCTGCGCCGGATACGCAGCATTTGCCCATACCGCGGGCCACCACGGCGGCGTGAGAAGTCATACCACCGCGGGCCGTCAGGATGCCTTTGGCGGCGTGCATACCGCGCAGGTCTTCTGGCGAAGTTTCCACCCGCACCAGAATAACGGCATGGCCTTTATTAGTCCAGGTTTCGGCTTCGTCAGCAAAGAATACGATCTGGCCGCTGGCAGCGCCCGGCGATGCGGGCAGGCCACGCGCCAGTACACGCGCATTTTGTTTGGCCTTGTTGTCGAAAACAGGGTGCAACAGGTCGTTCAGGCGGTCGGGCGAAACGCGCATCAGGGCCGTTTTTTCATCGATCATACCTTGTCGGAGCATTTCCATAGCAATACGTACCATAGCCGTTCCGGTGCGTTTGCCGTTACGCGTTTGCAGCATCCAGAGTTTGCCTTCCTGAATGGTAAACTCTACATCCTGCATGTCTTTGTAGTGGTTTTCCAGGGTGGTTTCGGCGTGCAGGAGTTGTTTAAACACTTCGGGCATGATTTCCTCCAGTGAAGGAAAATTCGCGCGGCGTTCTTCTTCGGAAATGCAGGCGAGTTTGGCCCAGCGGCGCGAGCCTTCCAGGGTGATTTGTTGAGGTGTGCGGATACCGGCCACTACGTCTTCGCCCTGTGCATTGACGAGGAATTCGCCATTGAACAGGTCTTCGCCTGTACCGGCATCGCGGGTGAAGGCTACGCCGGTGGCGCTGGTGTCGCCCAGGTTGCCAAATACCATGGCCTGCACGTTGACGGCAGTGCCCCACGATTCGGGGATGTCGTTCAGTTCACGGTACACTTTTGCACGGTCGTTGTTCCAACTTTCAAAAACGGCCACTACAGCGCCCCAGAGTTGTTCCCAGGGTTCGGTGGGGAACTCGCGGCCGAGTCTGGCGCGGATCAGCGCTTTGAAGCGCTGCACGAGTTCGCGCAGGTCGTCGGCGTCGAGGTCGGTATCGAGTTTTACCCCTTTGGCTTCTTTCACCATATCGATGACCACTTCAAAGGGGTCGTGGTCTTCTTTGGAAACGGGTTTGAGGCCCATCACTACGTCGCCGTACATTTGAATAAAACGGCGGTAGGAGTCCCAGGCGAAGCGATCGTTGCCGGCTTTTTTGGCCAGCCCTTCCACGGCTTCGTCGTTGAGGCCCAGGTTGAGGATGGTGTCCATCATACCCGGCATGGAAGCGCGGGCGCCAGAGCGCACCGACAGCAGGAGCGGGTCGGCGGAATTACCAAAGGTTTTGCCCATTTCGGCTTCAAGGGTGGCTACGCCTTGCAGCACCTCGTCTTTGATGAGGTTCAGGACGTACTCCTTCCCTTGTCGGGTGTATTCAGTACAGGCTTCGGTGGTAATGGTAAATCCGGGCGGCACGACAATGCCTAAACGGCACATTTCGGCCAGGTTGGCGCCTTTGCCGCCTAGCAGGTTTTTCATGGAGGCATCACCGTCGGTTCGGGTGGCGCCAAAAGCATACACGTATTTAATTTGTTGTGCCATGATGGTTAGGTGTTGGTGAGTAGGTGGGGGCTTTCTGGGGTTGATGAGGGTTGATAAAAGGGTTGATGAGGGTTGATGAGGGTTGATGAGAGTTGATGAGGGGTTTGAATCAGGATTTAGGGGATTTTTAAGGGATTAGAAGGATTCCCGATATGATGTTACAAATTG
This sequence comes from Saprospiraceae bacterium, assembly GCA_016787415.1. GTDB lineage: Bacteria > Bacteroidota > Bacteroidia > Chitinophagales > Saprospiraceae > M3007. Next base: position 13,855 of record JAEUUT010000274.1, read on the forward strand.
GTCAAATGGATTTAATATGTATTGATTACAGGCATCCTTAGGTTAATTCAATTCATTTTATTCAATTTTGACACCCCAACGGGAATCCTTCTAATCCCTTAAAAATCCCCTAAATCCTGATTCAAACCCCTCCCTCAAAACACCGGCTGAAACTCGTGCGCCCCGAACCCTGCCATTTCCTCGTACGATCTCCAGCGCAAATCGACGATTTCCTGTGCGAGTACCATGAGTTTTTCGGCCTCTTCCGGATTGGTCTGAGTCAGCACTTTGTAGCGCGCCTCATTGTAGGCGTAATCGCGGAAAGGCATACTCGGTCTGGGAGAGTCCAGCACGAACGGATTCTGGTTGTTTTTGCGGAGCATCGGATTGTAGCGGATCAGCGGCCAATAGCCACTAGCGACGGCCATTTTTTGCTGATTCAGCCCTTTTTCCATGTCGATACCATGTGCAATGCAGTGGCTGTAGGCCAGAATGAGCGAAGGGCCATTGTAGGCTTCGGCTTCGCGCAGTGCCAGCAGGGTTTGCTGCGGATTAGCGCCCATAGCCACCTGTGCCACGTACACATTTCCATAAGAAACAGCCTGCATGGCCAGGTCTTTTTTGCCGACGCGTTTGCCTGCTGCCGCAAATTTGGCAGAGGCCGCCGTAGGCGTGGCTTTCGACATCTGCCCGCCCGTGTTGGAGTACACCTCTGTATCGAGCACCAGCACATTGATGTTGCGGCCGCTGGCGAGAGCATGGTCGAGACCGCCGGAGCCGATATCGTACGCCCAGCCGTCGCCGCCGATGAGCCACACGCTGCGGTGCACGAGCTGGTCGGCCACAGAAAGCAGGTGTTTGGCTTCCGAAGTGTTGATTTGCTGCAATTTCGACTTCATCAAGGCCACGCGGCTGCGTTGTTCGGCGATTTCGCTTTCCAGCAACTGCGGCGCATTTTTGATGCCGTTTACCAGTTCGTCGCCCAGTTCGGGGCGCAGGTTTTCCAGCAATTGGTGGGCGATCGACAGTTGTTTGTCGGCTGTCAGGCGCATGCCCAGGCCAAATTCCGCATTGTCTTCAAACAGGGAGTTCGACCAGGCCGGGCCTTGTCCTTCGCTGTTTTTGGTCCAGGGTGTGGTAGGCAGGTTGCCGCCAAAAATCGAGGAGCATCCCGTTGCATTGGCCACCAGCAGTCGGTCGCCGAACAATTGTGTCAGCACCTTGATGTAAGGCGTTTCGCCGCAACCCGAGCAAGCGCCGGAGAATTCGAACAGTGGTTCGAGGAACTGCACGCCGTGAACGGTGGAGAAATTGACGCCGGGGCGCTCGTTTTTTGGCAGGTTTTCGAAGAAATGGATATTGTCGCGTTCAGCCTCGAGAATCGGTTCTTTTTCTCCCAGGTTGATGGCGCGGAAGCCGGGTTGTGCCGCATCTTTCACCGGGCACACTTCGTGGCACAGGTTGCAGCCGGTGCAGTCTTCGAGGTAAACTTGCAAACTGAAATGCGTTTCCGGAAAACCACGCGCATTGATTGGCGCAGATTTGAATCCGTCGGGCGCATCTTTCAGGTGGGCGTTGTTGAAAAATTTCGAACGAATGACGCTGTGCGGGCACACAAAACTGCAATTGCCACATTGTATACAAATGTCGGGCTCCCACACGGCGATGCGGTCGGAAATGTTGCGTTTTTCCCATTTGGTGGTACCACTCGGGTAAGTGCCGTCGATGGGCAGGGCGCTGACGGGAATATCGTCGCCGAGGCCAGCCATCATTTTTTCTGTGACACTGCGGACAAATTCGCCGGCGTGATCCGGAATGCGCTGGCCTTTGGGCGCTGGCGCACTGGTCTGCGCCGGAATGTTTACTTCAAACAGGTTTTCCAGGGTCTGGTCGACCGCTTCGAAGTTTTTCTGAATCACCGCCTTCCCTTTTTTAGAGTAGGTTTTTTCAATGGCTTTTTTGATTTCAGCAATAGCACGATCTGGCGGCAACACACCCGACAAGGCAAAGAAACAGGTCTGCATGATGGTGTTGATACGCCCGGTCATGCCAGTAGCACGCGCCACTTCCGAAGCGTCGATGACAAACACCCGGATATTTTTGTCGAGGATGCTGCGCTGCACGGCCAGGGGCAGGTAGTTCCACACCTCGGAGGCGGCGTGCGGACTGTTGAGCAGGAATGTAGCGCCGGGTTTAGCCCATTTCAACATTTCCTCTTTTTCCAGGAAATTAAACTGGTGGCAGGCAAGGAAGTCGGCCGCAGAAATCAGGTACGGCGCGTGAATCGGTTCTTTGCCGAAGCGCAGGTGCGATACGGTTTTGGCGCCCGACTTTTTGGAGTCGTACACGAAATAGCCCTGCGCAAACAACTCGGTATTTTCGCCGATGATCTTGATGCTGTTTTTGTTGGCCCCCACAGTGCCATCTGCGCCGAGGCCGAAAAAGAGCGCCTGCGTCCAGCCGCCTTCATCGAGCGTGAACGTTGTGTCGACATCCAGGCTGGTGAAACTCACGTCGTCGTGGATACCCACCGTGAAATGGTTCTTTGGCGCGTCTTTTTGCAGTTCATCCAGCACGGCTTTCACCATCGCGGGCGTAAATTCTTTCGACGACAGGCCGTAACGGCCGCCCACGATGCGCGGCATAACGGCCATTTTTCCTTTTGCAAATGCTTCTGCAAAACTCACCAGCACATCCTGGTACAGCGGTTCGCCGGAAGCGCCGGGTTCTTTCGTGCGGTCGAGTACAGCAATTTTCTGAACGGTTTTAGGAAATGCTGCGATGAAATCTTCGGCCGGGAAGGGGCGGTACAGGCTGATTTTTACAACGCCTGCTTTTTCGCCGAATTGTTGTAAAAACTGCACAGTTTCAATGGCCGTTTCGCTACCCGAGCCCATGATGACCAGCACGCGTTCGGCATCGGGTGCACCGGAATACGACACCGGAGCGTAACTGCGGCCCGTGAGTGCGCGGAATTTTTCCATTTCCGCTTTCAAAATATCCGGGACGGCGGCATAAAACGGATTCACCGTTTCGCGGCCCTGGAAATACACGTCGGGGTTTTGGGCCGTACCACGAATAAAGGGCTGGTCGGGATTCAGGGCTCTTCGCCGGTGCTGAAAAACGTACTCATCGTCGATCATAGCCCTGATCTCGTTGTCGGACAACAGCGTGATCTTGTTCAGTTCGTGCGAGGTACGGAAGCCGTCGAAAAAATGGATAAAAGGAATCCGCGCTTTCAGGGTCGTGGCCTGGGCAATCAGCGCCATGTCGTGCGCTTCCTGCACACCTGCGGCCGCCAGCATGGCAAAGCCGGTGGTGCGTGCCGCCATCACATCCTGGTGGTCGCCGAAAATGGACAAGCCCTGTGCCGAAAGCGCGCGCGCAGCCACATGGAAAACCGTAGAAGTCAGTTCCCCGGCAATTTTATACATATTCGGCAGCATGAGCATCAGCCCCTGCGAAGCGGTGAAAGTAGTGGTGAGCGCGCCGGTTTGCAAAGCGCCATGCACGGTGCCCGCAGCGCCGCCTTCACTCTGCATTTCAATTACTTCGGGAATATTGCCCCAGATGTTTTTATAGTTTTTGGAAGCCCATTCGTCGGCCAGTTCGGCCATCGTCGATGATGGCGTGATGGGATAAATGGCGCACACCTCGTTGATGCGGTAGGCAACGTACACGGCCGCTTCATTGCCATCGAGGGTGATGACGGTATGTTTTTTTTCTGATTTCATGACAAGCGTTGTGACTCGTGAACCATATCGATGGCATGGCAGGGGCATTGCTCGTAGCACACTTCGCAGCCAGTGCAAAGCGCATAATTGAATTCGTAGCGGTTCCCTTTGCCTAATTTGATGATAGCACCTTCCGGACAAGCGCCGTAGCAGCCGTCGCATTCGAAGCAGTTGCCGCAGGAAAGGCAGCGCTGGGCTTCGTAGCGGGCTTCGGATTCGCTGAGTCCGCCGACGATTTCATCAAAATTGACAACGGCTTTTTCGGGTTCCAGGTGGACTTGCTGTTGCAAGGGCGCATGGGTGCGAAACCACACCTGCAATTGCTCGATGTGTACTATTGCATTGTTGGGCTGTTTGCTGTACGCCGCTCCACGGAGCCAGGCGTCGATGTTGCGCGCGGCTTTTTTGCCGTGCCCGGTAGCGATGGTGACGCTGCGCTGGCTGGGCACCATGTCACCCCCGGCAAAAATGCCTGCGTGGCCGGTCATCATCTGTTCGTCGACTACAACAGTGCCATCAGACTGGAATTGAATACCGTCGATGCCTTTCAGGAAATCCGTTTCGGTATCCTGCCCGAGCGCCAGAATAAGCGAATCTGCTTCGAGCGTTTCCAGTTCGCCAGTTGGCACAGGTCTACCATCCACGATGTCCATGCGCTCGACGGTAATGCTCGTTTCATCGAGGTTTTTGATAGTGCGCAGCCAGTGGATTTTCACACCTTCGCTCAGGGCTTCGTCGGCTTCAAAATCGTGGGCCGGCATGTGTTCTCGGTCGCGGCGATAGATAATCAGCGCTTCTTCAGCGCCGAGGCGTTTGGCTACGCGGGCTGCATCCATAGCGGTGTTGCCGCCACCGTATATGGCTACGCGGCGTCCGATGCGGGGTGTGCCGCCGAGTTCCACTTCTTTCAGGAAACTAACTGCGTCGAGGATTTTACCTGCTTCACGCGCCGGGATGTCGGTCTTTTTGCCAATATGTGCCCCGATGGCGATAAAAACGGCGTCGAAGTTGCCACGCGTTTTTTCATCCAGCACATCGGCGACTTTATAGTTGAGCCGGATGTCGACGCCCATGTTGGCGATGCGCTGCACTTCCTGTTGCAGGATGTTGCGGGGCAGGCGATACGCCGGAATACCGAAATGCATCATACCACCGGCAACAGGGCCTGCCTCGAAAATGCTCACTTCATGGCCCAGCCGCGCGAGGTGGTAGGCGGCAGACAAACCGCTGGGGCCAGCTCCGATGACGAGGATGCGCTTGCCTGTTTTTTGTTGGGGTTTCGGGAATTGCCAGCCTTCTTCTATCGCGCGGTCGCCTAGAAAACGTTCCACCGCATGAATGCTCACCGTGGAGTCGAGTGAATTGCGGTTGCAGGCGCTTTGGCAGGGGTGGTAGCATACGCGCCCATGAATGGCAGCCATGGGGTTTTCTTCGGTCAGTTTTTCCCAGGCGGCGCGGTATTCACCGGCCTGCGCCAGGGCCAGCCAGGCCTGGATGTTTTCACCTGCGGGACAAGCCTGATTGCAGGGAGGGAGAAAATCGACGTACTCTGGCCGCCTGGTGCGGGTGGAGCCGGTGCCTGCGCCATGCCCACCCAGGTCGGGTTTCAGGGTCAGGTCTGTGTGTGAAAATGCCATGGCATGCTATTGAAGTCAAACAATGGGGCAAGTTTCACGCACATGGCAGGCGGAAAGAATGACTTGCGATACCTCTCATGGCGATTTAGGTCATGTTGGTGAGATAGAGGAGTAGCGCAATGACGGGGTGACTCTGAAGTCAAGGCCAGGATTCGGGATTTTTTCTGTGGCTATTTCCCGTAGATTAATTTCCCGCAGAACTCGCAGAATTTCCCGCAGAATTCGCAGAACGTAGAGTACACCATTTTCAAGGTAACACAACACGAAATGGTCGAAAAATCCGTTTTTGAAAAAAATCTTATACTTTTACAAACATCGATACGCTACACCAATACTTAACGACCCGAACACACCTATGCCTCTACGCCACCTACCCACCCTGCTGCTATTCCTCTTTTTCTATCAGAATGCCTATGCGCAATGGGACACCCTTCAGTTTCAAACGCCCTCCACAACACTCACATCGGCAGGCCGGTACAATGACCGCTTGCTGGCCGGACATGGCTTCGGACTGAGTTATTCCGACAACTACGGCGCGCACTGGCAACGCGCCCAAAACGGCCCCAGAAACACATACACTATATGGACTCGCCAGGACAAGGTATACGCTTCATCTGTTCGAAACGGCAAGGACTCCACCTGGATCAGCGACGACGGCGGTTTGTCGTTTCAGTTTTGGGGCGTGTTAAGTGCGGGAAGTCCTGTTTCCAAAGTTATCCGGGAGGATACCATGCTATTTGTTAGATATGAAAATGTGGTGCGGCAGTTGCGTGGCAGCGATTCGAACGAAGCCATTTTTACCGTCCCCGGCTTTACATACAACCTGCGCATCATCGAGTTTGGCCAGCGCCTGTTGCTACTTAGCACCGACGGTATTCGCTGGTCGGACAACAACGGCGCCACCTGGCAGAAATCGATTTCCAACATTCCAATCAACAACCAGGGCATCGGATACGACCGCCTGCTGGTACATGGAAGCAGTATTTTTTACAACAATCAGGTAGGGGTACTCATGCGCTCGGACGACAGCGGCGAAACCTGGAATCCGTTGCCGTTTTTTAATGGTTCCTTTATTACCAATATGCTGGAAGAAGGCGATGCGCTACTGGCTACCCGCCGCGACGACATAGGAGTCATCAGCCAATGGCGCAGTACCGACAACGGCGTGACATGGGCGGCGGTGTACCCGCAACTCAATACGTTTGAAATCTTATACAAAAGTTACCTCACCCCCGGCGGCAAACGCCTGTTGACCGAATCGAACTGCTATGCCATTTCTGCCGATGAAACACAGTGGGAAACGCGACAGAACGGCCTGCCTGCCTTTTCTTTTGCAGATGCACATAAATCAGGCCCGGAATCATGGGTTATCATCGACAACTATCGTCTGTACACCACTTCAAATGGAGGGGAAACCTATCGGCTCATCCGGAATTACCAAAGCGGATTTGCAGGAGCAATACAGGAGATCAATGGTGTGATTCTGATCAATTACGACGGTCAACCGGGATTTATCCGCTCTGACGATGGCGGCGAAACCTGGTCTTATGGCACACCCGATATGCCGCTGGTTATGAAATTCAGGCACCTGGGTGGCCAAAAAGTTCTGGTACACGCTTTTGGGTTTGCCCTGTATTTATATGACCTTGAAACGCAGGAATTCCAGGCATTACCGGGAAATGTCGAGAACGTTTATCACCTGGAAGTGCTCGATGGCCTGATTTTTACCAATGATCCGATTAATTTAGGCATACAGGTATCGCTCGACACAGGCCAAACCTTTGTGCCCGCGAGTAACGGGTTACCACCCGGGTTTATATGCCAGGACCTGTTTTTGGTAGGCGAGCGATTATTTGCAACATCCTTTCAGGACGCCCTGTATATGTCCGATAATTTAGGAAGCAGTTGGACTTACTTACCCGGCCCTCCGGAGGAACCGTTTTTTGTACCCACCTTGATGACAGGAGTGGGCGACCGTGTTTTTGCAACCAATAGTGCGCGCACCTTTTACAGCGATAGTGGCGGCGATCCGTGGTTTTTGTCCAATGTGCCACCTGTGGGCATCTTCTCCGATTTTTATGTAGCGGGCGTACCATTTTTGAAAACCTTCGGCGACGAGGTGTACATGGCTGTAACCGTGTATTACTCCAGTCTTAGTACTGCCACTACCATTATGTTTCGGAGGAAAATATCGGAATTGGTGTTGTCAAAACTGCAAGGCCGCATTTTTGCCGACAGCAACAACAACCAGCAAATGGATGCGGGAGAACATGGCGTGCCGCATGTACTGGTATTTACCCAAAACAGCCAGCAATACGGACTGAGCAATGCGGAGGGTCATTATGCCGTGTTGTACGAGTCGCCCGACCTCCTGAAACTTACCATTCCGTACGATTTTCTGACTGCAACTCCGGTGCAATATGCGGTAGATCAGCCTGCCGACAGCCTGGATTTCGCACTGTATTCCGACACCAACGATGTGCGTATTCTATTGACCGACAATTCGGCGCCGCGGCCGGGGTTTTCGCTGTCGCTGGTCGGGTACGTACAAAATGCGAGTTTGCAGACAGCCGACGCCACGGTGAAACTGGCGCCTGCGCCCGGCTATGAATTCCTGCATGCAGAACCGCCGGCCGTGTTGCAAAACGATACGATCGTGTGGAGCAATATTTCCCTGTCACCCCTGGGCAATACGGTGGTGAGCGCTACGCTTCGCCTCTCGGAATCTGTGCCGATTGGTACGAATTTGCAAAATATCGCCTGGGTGGAATCGAACAACTGGCCAGACAACCTGCCCGAAAACAACATCGACACCCTGCTGCAAACAGTCGTCGGCTCTTTCGATCCCAATGATAAAACGGCGTTGCAGGGCCACACCGTGCCGATTGCCGATATTCAGGCAGAAAAACGGCTCGATTACCAGATTCGTTTTCAGAATACAGGCAATTACCCGGCTACTTTCGTGCGCATCCTGGACACACTCGAAACAGATTTCAATCCGCTCACTTTCCAGCTCGAAGCGACGAGCCACGCTGTGCAGGTGCGTTTTGTGCAGCCGCGCGTGCTGGAGTTCTTTTTCGATCAGATACACCTGCCCGACAGTATTTCTGATGAAGCGGGTAGCCACGGTTTTGTGCGATATTCCATTGCAGCAAGGCCCGATATGATGGGCGGCGACAGCCTGACGAATACGGCTTCTATTTACTTCGATTACAACGCGCCAGTGGTGACCAACACGGCCGTGACGATTGTGTACGATGCATCCGGCACGCATGATATGCCAGACGCACTGGATTTCAGTTTGAGCCCGAATCCGGTTTCGGCGCAAAGCCCGGTTGTGGTGCAATTGCCTGCCAATGAATCACTTGTGTCGGTTCATATTTTTGGCAGTTCTGGAAAAAGCCTGATACAACAGGCATTGGCAAAGGACAGTAGACAAGTGCAACTGCGCGGACTTCCGGCAGGCGCGTACGTGGTGCAGGTGACGGCAGGTGGGCGTACAGGTGCAAAGGTTTTGGTGGTGAGGTAGTTTTGTTTTATCGGAGCGTAGAGTAATTTCCCGCAGAACTCGCAGATTTATCCGCAGAATTCGCAGAACGTAGAGTACACATTGTTATTCACTGATGTTAACTGTGTACTCTACGTTCTGCGAATTCTGCGGGTAAATCTGCGAGTTCTGCGGGAAATTACTCTACACATATCATGCAAAAAAACGATCCCGAATCCTGGCTTTGAAACTCTTCGAGGAAAAAGAAACTTCAAAAATGAAACCCGTACCCAAAAAACACGGCCTTCATTCCAAACACACTCAAACCGGACAGCATAACACCCAGCAGGATCAACAGAAACGGCAGGTACACCAATTTTCTGACCAACCGATTGTCCCAATCCACATGGTGCAGCATGGGAAGCATTAAAAATGCCAGGCAGAGCCCCAGAAAAGAAATCTGAAACATGACCAATGCCGCAATGCCGAACAACAAACCCGTTGCTATTTCAAAACCCTGCACGATGCGCGTGTCCGGGTGGCTTTTCCCAATCAGTTGTTGCCAGCCATAACGCACTTGCGCCCACCAGCCAGCGCCTGCGGTTTCGGACTTATGTTCGGTTTGTCGGGCATCGCCTGTCACCAGAAAAGTGGCTTTTCCGGAAATAAAATAGGCCAGCACGCCAATGCTCGACAAAGGTGTGAGCGCTGCATACAACACTGTGCTGTGACTCAAAAACCGGAACAATTTCCAGGGTCTATTTGCCATGGCAATGATAAACGACAGCACTGGTGCAAAAAACGTCATCAATGTAATCAGGTAAAAATCCCAGTCGTAAATCACCTGAAAACCCGGGTCGAGGGTCATGATCGGCATACGTAGTTCCCGGCCGCCCAACACAAACGTCACGTCCTGCGAAAAACCGAAAAACAGGGGCAGCAGCAGATTGGCATTCAACATAAACACAAAATACAGGAGCGTGAGCGGCAGGTTGAGCGTCGGGAACAGGATGTCGAATTTTTCCGTCCAGGTGATGTTTTTGGCGCGCAGCAGCCAGCCCATTTTTTTCGACAGGAATTCGGAAGTGCCACGCGTCCATTTCATGTGGCGGATGCGAAAAGCGCGCACGGAATCGGGAAAATCTTCGTAGCACACCACATTTTCCAGAAAACGGCCGCGGTAGCCGCTCTCCCGGGCATGGATGGCAAAGCCGAGGTCTTCGCTCACGATGTCGGGGAAACCGCCCATTTCCTCCCAGCACTTGCGGCGCAGCAAGGCGCCGTGACCCAGAAACATCACAAAACCGTAGTCGTTGCGCAGCGGCTGGCACCATTTCCAGTGGATGTCGATGCCCACGCCGACGGAATGGGAAAGCGCGGATTCGGATTCCGGATTGGCGCGGTGGTTGGCCTGCACAAAGCCGCAAGATGGATCGTTCTCCATCACCGCCACTGTTTTGCGCAGAAAATCGGGCGGCAGTATTTCATCGGCATCGGCAATGGCAAAATAGGGTTCTGTGATGGCCGCATTGGCCAACCCGTGGTTCATGTTCCCGGCTTTAAACGCCTTGCGGTCGGGGCGGCGCACCACCTGCACCAGCCCGGGAAAACGCGCCGCAAACTGGTCTACCTGCATTTTACAACCTGCATCACTGGAATCGTCGAGGATGTACACGCGGTAGTTTGGGTAGTCCTGCTGCACACAGGACAACACGCTTTTTTCCACAAAATCATTGCAGGTGGTGTACAGTATGGCGGTGGGCGGATGGTACAGCAGCGGTGTAGCAGCCAGTTGCTCGGTGCCTTTCCGGGAAAAAGCACGATACCAGGCCGCAAATCCGATCACCGTGAGGTTGTACACGCCATACAACCAGGCGAAGTCGATGAAGAATATAAAGGTCAGCAATGCCATTCGGCTCGGCCAGTTGTACGCCATATCGAGCAGTTGAAACAAGCGCGGCTGAAACCAGACCAACGCGGCTATCCATACACCAAAAACGACGATGTACATGGCCGGGCTGGGCGACTGTGCAGTTTTTGCTGCCTGTGTCGCATGGCTGCGTTTATTGGATATTTTTGTTGGAATAAGGGGTTTGGGCAGGGCTGGAGCGTGTGTGAAACGATCGAGGTTGGTAGGTTGAATGTTCATGGGAAGGAAGATGGAAGGCATGGCAAGGCCGGTTCCGTTCTTTACAAGAAAAAAACAGTCACTAAGCCCCAAAGAGATGGGTTGCCAGTTTGTTAGTTAAAAAAAGTGAATTGTACCGGAGCCGCTTATTTCTCCATCCGGCATTTGATACCTGCGGTAAAAGCCGTCAGTTGGCTCGACGGCCCTTTTTCCCAGCGCAGCGACGCCAGTCCCCAGATGTACTTGTTGAAGGGCAGGATAGCCGAGCAGAATGCTCCGCGCACGTCGTTGCTGCCGCCTCCTTCGGGCCGATAACCTGCTTTGCCGTACAGCGCGCCGAGGTTGAGTTCGTAGCCTCGGCCCAGCCGAAACTGGTTGTTCAGCATGATCCGGTTTTCAGGCAGGGGGCTGTTTTCCACGTGTGCATAGAAGTAGTACGGCTCGATGGAGTAGTTTTTGCTGACCGGCACCCGAACGCCGAGGTAGGTCATCCATTCGTCATTGACCTGTTTGCTGAGGCCCAGAAAGCCGCCTGCTTTCAGCGCCATGTTGTTGGGCAAAAACAGCACCTGTTCGCCACTCAGCACCTGCTGGCGCTGGCTTCCGGGCAGGAGGCGCATGCCGTAGTCGAAGCGCGTGGTGAGCCGGTGATCCCATTTCACCACACCGCCTCCGGTGAAGGACATGCCTTGTTTGTTTTGGCGCACCAGGGAGGACAAATCGAGCGTCAGGGAGTTGTCGTAACGCAGAAACAGGCGCAGGGATTTGTTTGCCGTGCGGTTGATTTGCAGGGTGCGCAGGCCGAAATTGTTTTCGCCATCGGTCATGCTGTAGCCGGTTACGATATCGAGTTCGAGCGGAGCGGCCTGCTGGTACGTGCTGTTGAGGAGTTCTTGTGCCACCTGGTTGCCAGGCTCCAGGGCCAGGCCGCTTTCCAGGGTGATGCGCGCCATTTTCATTTGCCCGTCCTGGATATAGGCCTGTCCGAGGGCGTTGTAGTATTCGATTTCTTTGGGAAATGCCAGCACCAGTTCTTCGAAGTAGCGAATGGCGACGGGGCTATTTCCCTGCCAGAGGTACACATAGCCGAGTCCTTTTTTCGCTTCCCAATTGCCGGGCGATACTTTGTTGAGGATTTGGAAAGGCGTTTTGGCAGCGCCGTAATTGCCCGCCCAGGCCAGTGCATATCCTTTTCCGATGAGTGCATCGGGGTGGTTGGGCGACAGGGCAAGCACCCGGTCGAAGGCTTTTTGGGCGTTGTCGTACCGGCCGCTCCAGGCGTAGTTGTACGCAGCAGCCAATATCACCTCGGGGTTATCGGGGTCTTGCTGGAGCAGTTGCCCGTACATTTTTTCGGCCTCGGAGTACCGCCCGGAAGTGGCGAGTTGACGTGCCTGCCCGAGGTCTTGCGCACGCAGCGCCGGAAGCCCTGCAAGCAGCATACAGATAAAAGTGACAAGGAATTTCATATCAGATTGTTTTTGTTCGACAATGGGAAATGATCGATGAATTGGCTGCAAGATGGGTGTGCGGAAAAAGGCATTGCAACTCAAACAACCTGAAGCAAAAGTTTGGGTGACTCAGCGGGTGGAAAGGGCGACTGAATGGGAAAAGGTGAGAAAAGGGGTGTTTTCGAGGCAAAAACGAGGCAATTCCCTGTTCGGAGGTGGGAATAGCGGGTTGGGAGGGGGAATGTGCGGGTTGGGGGGGAGAGATGGCAAGGCATTCTTTTTGAAAGTTGCCGGCTTTTCAAAAAAACATCAAAAACATTATCTTTACCACAAAAAATTACATACTCAATCTACTTAATGCCAATGAAAAATAAATTCCAGACACTAATTGCTGAAGGGAAAACAGGAGCATTGATCCAGGAACTGCTTGCCCTTCAGGTGCCCGATAAATATCTTGCTAATGAAATCATCGGAACAGCCGGGAGATTTGCTGAATTAGAGCGCCAAATACGCGCTGGAACGATCTCTACTTCCGATGCCAATATTATCAGAAATAATATCAATGCATCCCTGCTGGATATGGTGCAAAAACTGCCGAATGATATTGTCATCCCTAAAAACCAGGCACAAAACACCATTCACCAACATCATTCAGGTTCGGGAGATAACGTAGGAGGTGATAAAATAGGAAAACAAATAATTATGGGCGCCGGAAGTGTCTTCAATGAATATAATAGAAGTGAAGCAAAAAACGAAAGCCCTGAAACAAAGGCACCTGTCCCGCCAAAGGAAGAACCCAACGAGCAACAAAAACTACCTGAAACACCCAGCGGACTTTTAGGCATAGTCTTAGGCTGGATACCTCCTCCATACAGACCAATTGCAGCCGTTGTTATTTTAGGGCTGGCAGCCTTTTTTGCTTATCAATATTACATGCCTGCCAAAGAGGAACCGAAAAAATCCGAGAATACAGAAAAACAGACACAGACCGAGAAGGTATATGTAAGTGGCATAATTCACATCGACAATGGCGAACCTAAACCAAATGAAATCAAACGAATGACACTGCGGAATATTGATGCCAATCCGGCAAGTTTTGATGGTACGGGTAGGTTCACATTTTCAGGAGTAAAAATACCGGCAAACAAGCGCTTATTGGTAGATATTACTTTTTTCGACGGCAAGACCATTCCTACTCAGGAACTCATAGTGGATGAAATGGACCAAGAAACCCAAACTGTCCGGCTTCCCGATTTATACGCAGAAAGGCCAAAGCCTGCCACAAAAAACAGTCCGGCAAAAGGATGGACTGTAAATATTGTTCATAATGGAGTAGGTGATAATAATGTGCAAATTAATAAATAGATCATGCCACAAGAAAACACCCACGGAGATAATGTGGCGCGAGATAAGATTGGGAAACAAACTATTATGGGCGGCGGCAGCACCTATAATGATAATCCTACTTTTATCATCAATAAAGATGCAGAAGCCCCTCGCCTCCTCACCACCCCACCCTTCAATACCGAGGTTTTCATCGGCCGCCAGCCCGACCTGGATGCCATAGAAGCCGATTACCAGCAGCAGAATCGACTGCTTGTACTCGTCAATGGCGAAGGCGGCATCGGGAAAACCACCCTCGCCGCCAAATACTGGTACGCCCACGAAGCCCGCTACCGCCACCTCGCCTGGGTGTATTCCGATACGGGTATCGGTGCGGCCTTGGTGACGCTGCGGGAAGTGCTGGGCGTACAATTCGACCCGCACGATACCCTGGAGCAGCAGGTGCAGCGCATGGCCGGGGCGCTTATTCAACTCGAAAAGCCCTGCCTGCTCGTTTTCGACAACGCCAACAACGCCGCCGACCTGAAACAATACTACGCCTTGCTGAACCAACTCGGCCAGTGCAATATCCACATTCTGCTCACCTCCCGCGTGCCAAAGGTGGCCGGCATGCACGTACATGCTGTGAAACCGCTGACGGAAGCGCAGGCCATCGAGTTGTTCCGGTACTACTACGAAGGCATCCGCGACGAAGAACTGCCGCTCCTGCGCGACATCCTTAAAGCCCTGGGCTACAACACCCTCGTGCTGGAAGTGCTGGCAAAAAACATGGCTGTGACCAACCGCTACGCACAGCGCTACACCTTAGACGATCTACTCCGCGACTTGCAGGGAAAAGGCCTGCTGGCCCTCAAAAACAAAACAGTGCAGGTGATGTACGGCAGCGATACCCTGCGCGAAGCCACACCTACCGAGATCATCGGCGCCATGTACGACCTGGCCCAACTGGACGAGCAGGAGCGCTACCTGCTCAGCAACCTGTCAGTACTACCCGCCGAAAACATCCCCTACACCCTGCTGAACACCCTGCTGGGTGTGGACGACGATCGCCTCGAAACCCCGCTCGGCAGCCTGGAAGAAAAAGGCTGGCTGGAATACCAGAAAGAGGATAATTCATTCAAAATCAGCCCGGTAGTGCAAGGTGTAACGAGAGAAAAAAATGCGGAACGGCTGCTGGAGAATTGCAGAGTAATGGTAAAAATTTTGCTGAGAGGGCTTAATGATGATAATCGGCATACAGACAATTACCGACAAGCGGAGGTGTATGCGCGGATGGGGGAGGTGGTTATTCAGGCTATCCATAATCCTGTTCATAATTTAGGTGTTCTTTGCCAAAATATTGGCAATTTTCATATTGATACAGGGAATTTGAATATGGCAATGTCTGCTTATCAGAAAATGTCTGATATTAGGACAAAACAATGTGCTGCCTACCCTAATAATGAAGTCTTCAAAAGGGGGCTTGCCATTTCGTATGAAAAACTTGGCTCTACATACACCAAATTGGGCAATTTGCAGCAGGCTTTGAAGTTCTTTGAAGAAAGGAATAAAATGTCGCAAGAACTCTACAACGACTATCCGAACAATATGAACTTCAAAAATGGCCTAGCCATTTCGTATGAAAAACTTGGCTCTACGCACTCCGCCTTGGGCAATTTGCAGGAGGCTTTGAAGTTCTTCGAAGAAAGGAATAAAATGTCGCAAGAACTCTACAACGACTATCCGAATAATGTGAACTTCAAAAATGGCCTCGCCATTTCGTATGAAAAACTTGGCTCTACGCACACCGCCTTGGGCAATTTGCAGGAGGCTTTGAAGTTCTTCGAAGAAAGGAATAAAATGTCGCAAGAACTCTACAACGACTATCCGAACAATGTGAACTTCAAAAATGGCCTCGCCATTTCGTATGAAAGACTCGGCTCTACGCACACCGCATTGGGCAATTTGCAGCAGGCTTTGAAGTTCTTTAAAGAGTACAATAAATTAGAAAAAGAACTTTACAACGACTTTCCGAACAATGTGAACTTCAAAAGCAACTCAGCCATTTCGTACGAAAAACTCGGCTCTACGCACACCGCATTGGGCAATTTGCAGCAGGCTTTGAAGTTTTTTGAAGAGTACAACAAATTAGAAAAAGAACTTTACAACGACTTTCCGAACAATGTGAACTTCAAAAGCAACTCAGCCATTTCGTACGAAAGACTCGGCTCTACGCACACAAAATTGGGCAATTTGCAGCAGGCTTTGAAGTACTTTGAGGATGAAACACAATTGTTTGAAAAACTCTACAACGACTATCCGACCAATGTGAATTTCAAAAACGGCCTCGCCATTTCTTACGAAAAACTCGGC
>JAEUUT010000043.1 GCA_016787415.1 Saprospiraceae bacterium
TTGTATCCAGCCCTGGCTTTTGTGGGCGGCTTTCTGGCGCTGCGTTTTTTTCACGGATTTTCCACGGGTTTTAAACCGACCGGCACGGCTGCGTATGTAGCCGATGTGGTGCCTGAAGACCGCCGGGGGGAAGCAATGGGATTGCTGGGAATTTGCCTGAGCCTGGGTTCGAGCAGCGCCCCGCCGTTTGGGAGTTGGCTGGTGCAAGCGTATGGTATCCAAGTGATGTTTTATGCGTCGGCAGTACTGGCGGTTTTGTCTATGGCTATTTTGTTCAACCTGCCGGAAACGCTGCGCGAAAAACAGCGCTTCGAGTGGCGGCTGCTGAAAGTAAACCGCGATGATATTTTTGACCCACTGGCCATGCCCGCAGCATACACCATGATTTTCTGCTACTTTGCTTATGGCGTATTGCTCACGTTGGTGCCCGACCTGAGCGACCACCTGGGACTGGCCAACCGGGGGGTATTTTTCAGCATTTTTACGCTGGCAAGTATTTCTACCCGCTTTTTTGCTGGTAAAATTTCCGATCGCCTGGGCCGCGAGCCCGTTCTGAAAGCCTCGGCACTGATGATCGGGTTTTCGATGCTGGTTTTTGCTTACGCAGACCGCCCGGCAATGCTGTACCTCGCTTCGGCCCTGTTCGGGCTCGGCAATGGCATTTTTTCACCGGCCATCAATGCCTGGACGGTCGACCTGGGTGATCCGAGCCGCAAAGGCCGCGCCCTGGCTACCATGTTTATTGCACTGGAAATAGCCATTGGCGGCGGCGCCTTGCTGGCGGGCTGGTATTTTGCGGATCATTTTGAGCGCATGCCTGCCATTTTTGAATTTGCAGCAGCCATGAGTTTTGCAGGGTGGGTGTATTTGATGTGGTATGGATGGCGAAAAACGGGGAACTGGAAGGGGCGGATGGCCTGAATTATTTTTGCAATATCCATTTGGCGGAACCCGCCGGGCGGCCAAGCCGGTCGCGCAGTAATACGTAGTACAAGCCATTTGGGCTCGCCTCCAGATTAGCCGCACAAACCTCACTTTCACCTGTTTTTTCAGAAAGCACAAGCCTTCCCTGCGCATCCAGGATACATATCGTGCCGCCTGAAAAAGAGGCGGGCAAGGATACCTGTATCCGTCCGGAAGAAGGATTTGGCGCAATTTTCAGGGCGCTGAATGCATCCAGGGCCTGGTTGACAGCCGTCACGGCATCGATCCCAAGGCTGTCGCAGGTGCTTCCCGGCAAATCCAGCAGGCTATAATCAGCAAAATTGGGTAAAATCTGATTCTGATAGGCTGGCAGCGCAAAACCAAATGCTTCGAATTGACAGGCGGGCCCCGGAAGGTCTGGCTGATGGATAACGTGCAGAAATTTCTCGCGTTGGGTGCTTCCGAAGTATATCTTTCCATCCGGCGCACGCACCCCCTGATAAAACATAGACGGGTTCGGCCCACTGTCGACAGGATCGAAATCGGCAATTACCTGCCGCGTAGCCGGGATGCTGTCAGACCACAAATCGAATTGAAACAACCGAAGTGCCGAAGCAACATACAAATAGTGCCCATTGGGCGAACTGACTGCCCCAATCGATTCAAGCGGACCACCATTGTTGTTGTTGATCAAAACGGCTGAGATAAACTGCTTGTTGGAAAACTCGCCGGTGCAGCGATTGAAATCCGTTATTTCCACGCCGAAATACGGAATGGTTCTGTAGTATTTGGTTCCATCCGCTGAAAAGCCGGTTTGCCCGTATTTGCCCTCCTGGGTAAATGTGTAGGGAAAGCCTTGGAAACCGGTGGAGTAAATTTGTTGGATACCGGCAGGTGACAGCAACAGTACCAGCCGCCGGGTTTGCAGGTTTTGTGTAGGGCACACAATCCACCAGTCGCGGCCATTTCCGTGCCGAACTGCCGAGATATAAGTATTCATATCCAGGGGCGCGCCCAGCAATTGAGCCGACTGGTTTTTCAGCAGTACTTTCCCGTGCCCGTCATTTTGAGCCATATCGATGAGGGCATATTTCAACGTAAAATGGTACCCCGGAACCGCCTCCTTCTGAATATAAAACAGGTAGTAAAGGTCGGCAGAACCAGGCGCCTGAAGAAACAGCGCGTTTTGATAACCTCCCGAAGAGGCAATACCTTCGCAGGCAGGCGGATTGCTAAAATCGGCCCCGATATTTACAGAATCACTGTTTTCAATGATCTCATGCTGCCCATTTGCCAGCATACAACCGTTGAAATACAAACGCAGGTTTCCCGTCGCATCACAAATAAATGCAATGGGTTTGGCCAGCATGGTTTGATGAATGAGGGACGGAGGGCTTTGTCCAAAACCCAGGAGCATACCATCGTACTCCGGACTGATGTCGTACGTACTGCCGTAGCCAAGTGGCCAGGTGTAATTGTATTCTATTTGTGCCTGGAGCAATAAGACTGAATACAGGAAAACGGGAATTGTAACAAGTTTTTTCATAATCACAGAAGTTGAATTGATTAAACAAGTAATAGTGCATCCCTAAATATTTCCTGTCTTTTTTGCCAACTATAAACCAACTTTCTTAAAAAGTCAGGTTTCTGAATCCGGAATCCGATCTTTATGCAAAATTTCTCCTGCATGCAACGTATCCTACTCGCCCTCCTTTTTTTCCCTTTCATTGCGCACGCCCAGGTGGTGGATTTTCAGTCCTCCAACCTGCCGATCATTTTCATCGAAACCAATGGCCAGGCTATTCCCAATGAGCCGAAAATAACCGCTACCATGCGGATTATCGACAACGGCTCCGGGCAGGTCAACCACATCGACGACCCCGCCAACGGCTACGACGGCCTTATTGGCATAGAACTGCGCGGTAGTTCTTCGCTCGATTTGTCGGACAAAAAACCATACGCCGTCGAAACCCGCAATACAGAAGGAGAGGATATGGATTTTCCACTGCTCGGCATGCCCGAAGAGTCGGACTGGGCTTTGATCGCCCCTTTTTCCGATAAAAGCCTTGTCAGAGATGCCCTTATCCTTGAAATGGCGCGGCGCATTATGCCCTGGGCTTCTCGTACACGTTTTGTCGAACTCGTG
The DNA here is from genome assembly GCA_016787415.1 of Saprospiraceae bacterium. GTDB lineage: Bacteria > Bacteroidota > Bacteroidia > Chitinophagales > Saprospiraceae > M3007. The sequence continues at coordinate 3,071 of JAEUUT010000043.1, forward strand.
CTCAACGGCGATTATCAGGGCATTTACCTCGTAGCAGAAAAAATAAAACGCGACAAAAACCGCGTAGACATCAGCAAACTCGATCCGGATGAAATAGTCGGCGACGACCTGACAGGCGGCTATATCCTCAAACTTGACAAATCCAGCGGCGCGCCTTCGGAAGGCTGGACCTCCCCGTTCAATTATCCGTACAACACCTATTATCAAATCGAATACCCCAAACTGGAAGACCTACAGCAAGTCCAGAAAGACTACATCCGCAACTGGATCACCGATTTCGAACTGGCTATGCTGGAAGACGATTTTGATGAACCCGGTCACGGCTTCGATCAATACCTGGACCTCAATTCCTTTGTGGATTTTGTGATTATCAATGAAATAGCCAGAAATGTGGACGGCTACCGGCTGAGTACCTATTTCTACAAGGACAAAGACAGCGAGAGTACAAAATTGCATGCAGGGCCGGTATGGGATTTCAATATTGCGCTCGGCAATGCCAACTACTGCAATGGCGATGCCACCTATGGCTGGGCTATCGACTTCAATGACGCATGCCCGGGAGATTTCTGGCAGATTTCTTTCTGGTGGGAGCGATTATGGGATTCGCCTGTTTTCAGACAAAAAGTGCAGGCGCGCTGGTACGAACTGCGGGCAAGTACATTTTCAGACGAGGCCATCAATGGCATGGTCGACTCCATGTTTCTGGTGGTGGAAGACGCCCAGGTGCGCAATTTCGAACGTTGGCCTATCCTCGATTTCTGGGTTTGGCCCAATGCGTACTGCTGCGGCGCCTGGCAACAGCAGGCCAACTACATGGAAACCTGGCTGCACGACCGTATCGCCTGGCTCGATGGCGCCATGCCGGGTATTTATGTAGGCATATACGACACGGCCGAGTACTTTGCTCCCAAGGTGTATCCCAACCCCAACAAGGGGCAAATGACCTTCGATTACTATGCGCGGCACGGAGGACTGATTCAACTGGAAGTTTTTGACGCAGCAGGCCGTCAAACCGATTATTATCAGGAGGATGTGTATCTCAATGGCACACACTCGCTGCCTTACAGTGCTTCGCTGGCGCAAGGCATTTACTTTTTTACGTTCAGAATTGACGGTAAAGAGGTGCAAAGGGGGCGGTTTGTGGTGCATCCATAAGCCAATTCAAACAACTTCTTACTTTTGCAGAACCATTTCGGGGGATATGCTGTTTAGACACCGTCTAAGCAAATCCCTTTTGCAGTATTTTTCTTAATTACAATTTTCAATAGTGTCCAAACACGGAAAAGCATTGGTCGCCATGTCCGGCGGTATCGATAGCACCATGACCGCCGTTCTTCTGCATGAAGAAGGCTGGGAAGTGGTAGGCATCACCATGAAAACCTGGGACTATGCCACTTCCGGCGGATCGAAAAAGGAAACCGGGTGTTGCTCGCTCGACAGCATCAACGATGCGCGTGCGGTAGCGGTAAAACTCGGTTTCCACCATTTTATCGTCGACATCCGCGATGAGTTCGGCGATTACGTGATCGACAATTTTATCGACGAATACATGGCGGGCCGCACTCCCAACCCCTGCGTGTTGTGCAATACCCATATCAAGTGGAACAGCCTCCTGCGCCGTGCCGATATGCTGGGCTGCGAATTTATCGCGACCGGCCACTACGGCATTATCAACGAGCGCGAAGGCCGCAAATACATTACCCGCGCCAAAGACGTGCAGAAAGACCAGTCGTATGTGCTGTGGGGATTGAGCCAGGAGTGCCTGCACCGCACGCGCATGCCGCTGGGCGTATTTACCAAACCGGAGGTACGGCAAATGGCCGCAGAGCGTGGCTGGGACGAACTCAGCAAAAAAGCCGAGAGTTATGAAATCTGCTTCGTGCCCGACAACGACTACCGTGGTTTTTTGCGCCGCAACGTGGAAGGGCTCGATGCCAAAGTAGCAGGCGGTCATTTTGTAGACACTTCCGGGAAAATACTCGGTCAGCACGAAGGTTATCCTTTCTATACTGTTGGGCAGCGCAAAGGCCTGGGCATTGCCCTCGGCGAGCCAATGTTTGTCACCGAAATCCGCCCCGATTCCAACACCGTCGTACTCGGCCGTGAAGACGAACTGGTGCGCAACGGCATGCTCGTCGGCAAGGTCAACCTCATGAAATACGCCCAAATACCCGCAGAAGGCCTCGAAACGCTTACCAAAGTGCGCTACCGCGACGCCGGTACCATGAGCATGCTGCACCAGATCGGCGCAGATGTGGAGGTGTCGTTTCATGCCAATGTCAAAGGGATCGCGCCGGGCCAAAGCGCCGTTTTTTATGAAGGCGACGATGTGGTGGGCGGCGGCCTCATTCAAGGAAGTTTTAATTGATACTCAGCCATGCCTGTTACCTGGCACGAAGGACGGGTTCGGAAAATACATTCCCTTGCACCCAATGTCCGCCATTTTGAAGTAGAAGTGCCTGCGCTGCAATCGCTTGATTTTCAGGCAGGTCAGTTTATTACCATGGATCTTCCCATCGGCGACAAACGCCTGCAACGCTGGCGCAGTTATTCCATCGCCAGCGCCCCGGAAGGCGACAATGTGCTCGAACTCTGCATCGCCCGCTCCACGGAAGGCGCAGGCACCAAATACTTGTTCGAATCCATCGACGAAGGTTCCGAAGTCCGGTTCAAAGGCCCGGAAGGCGGCTTCGTACTGCCGGAAGTCATCGAAAAAGACCTGGTTTTTATCTGCACCGGCACCGGCATTGCGCCATTTCGCAGCATGATTCTCGATATTCAGAATACCGGAAAATCGTACCGAAATATCCACCTCATATTCGGCACCCGCACCGAAAGCGGGCTGCTGTACCGTGCCGAAATGGAGCAACTGGCCCGTGAAATGCCACGTTTCCGCTACGACGCAGCCCTCTCGCGCCAGCCCGACTGGCCCGGCCACCAGGGTTATGTACACCAGATTTACCTCGAAGCCTACGCCCAAAAACGCCCCGATGTTGATTTTTTCATCTGCGGCTGGAGCAGCATGATCGACGAAGCCGTCGCCAACCTGATGCTGAAGTTGGGGTATGAGCGCACACAGGTGCATTATGAGTTGTATGGATGAAGTCCTGAGTCGTAAGTCCTAAGTCCTAAGTCCGTAGCGTACACCTGATCACCCTTGGCTTTTGTTAAAAGGAAAATCCAGGAGTAATCAGGTGTACGCTACGGACTTAGGACTTAGGACTTACGACTCAGGACTTTTCCATACCTTCGTCCGTGTTTTTTTACGAAGGATTCACTTATGGCAAAGCAAAAACCGGCAAAACAGCAGCCCGTTTACCAGAAACAAACACCGAAAAAACCTGCCGAGCCCAGGGCTACGGCGCCTGCCACACCTGCCATTTCCGGCGCGATGTGGGTGGGTCTGCTCGCGGCGGCACTGGGTTTTATCCTGTACGCCAATACGCTGGGGCACCAGTACACCCTCGATGACTTTTCGGCCATCAAGGAAAACTGGGTGACAAAAGGCGGCCTGAAAAACCTGGGCATTATTTTCAG